>JBKQLC010000187.1:0-5953 GCA_052147195.1 Syntrophobacteraceae bacterium | reverse complement strand
CTATCGAAGGGCTTCACGGAGAGCTGACGATGGTTGTCATCGCCCACCGGCTTTCCACGATTCGAAGAGCAGATAGTATTGTGGTTTTGGAACAAGGCCGGATTGTGGAAACCGGCACATGGGTATCTCTTTCGCAAAAAGAGGGTGGCCGGTTTTGGGAGCAGATGGCGCAGCAAAACTGAGCCCATAATCGTAAAATCTACCTCATGTATCGGCCATCGGGCCCTATTTGTTATCGGGCTCAAAGGTGGATGGCTTGTTGAATTTACGGACGGAACGCTTCGCAGGCCTGTTACCGGTGCAAGCGTCTTTATCGATGGTTAGGTTTTGACGTACAACTGCGAGAGCAATGAGGTGGGAGTATGTACTGGACGTAGGGCGATCGGATATGAAGAACAAGATGTGGAGTTAATTTTTTTTTGCCAAAGACGGGAACTTTTCTTTCCCGATGCTGTCAGAGTGGATAGAGACGCAATAGTGCAGCCGGCTGTATGCAGAGATGATGAGGAGGAAATCAATGAACAGGTACGGGTTCGGAATTGTATTAGCTATTTCGGTGCTGATTCTCCACTTGGGTTTTTTAGATAGTGGAAGGGCTGCAGACTTTCCATCAAACCAGGAACTCGCTGAAAGGAATGTGGCGCTGAGCATAACAGGGTTCAATTTTACCTCCGGCCTGAAACAGGACGCAAACGGAAAGCCAAACGGGGATGGTGTGGAATTATATCAGACAAGTTGGGGGGGCAGCGGCTTCATTGTCGGTGAGGATGGAACGATTGTTACAAATTACCACGTAGCCCGTAAAGCCATGAAGGGGGAAGCGCTGTTTCAGGAAGGTTCGCGTTTCGAAATCCGGAACCTCAAGATCTACGACCCGATAAATGATCTCGCCATACTGAAAATAAGCACTGAGAAAAGTTTCCCTGCTTGCACCCTCGGTGATTCCAACAAAGTGGACCTCAGGGATAAAGTTCTGGCTGTAGGGAACCCGCTGGGGATGGGGCTCAATATTACCGAAGGAGCTATCAGCCAGATTATTAGAAATGACCTGAAAGAAACCGAAGGGATAAGGCACACGGCAACCATGACCAGCGGTAACAGCGGAGGCGCCTTGTACCGGGGCAATGAGGTGATAGGAGTCAATGCAGCCATGGCAACGAATCCGGTTGTGGGCGGGGGCACGGGGTTCAACTATGCCATTCCCATAAACAAGGCAAAGAAGTTGCTCGAAGAACCTAAATACAACAGGCTTGTGCCCCTGACGCAGGTTTTTCCGCCAAGTTTTGCAGAAATAGCAAAAAAGGCCAAGCAGTTGGATGGGGTAAGCGGCCAGATCCCGGCCGCGAAGGCGCAGGGAGCTAAATTTGAGCCCGGCGTGTGGAAAGCCGGTTTTCAGGGCCTTAACCTGGCTGACTATGGATTCCTGGTTGAGTCCCCTTCAAACAACATAACCATAGTGGTGATGGACAGTCAGGATAAACTCAAGGGTTACGCAAATAAAAAGCAAAATGTAGGTCTTCCCTTGCTCCTCAGCTCCGACTATGCGGCACAATACACAGTATTGGTTTTGAACTTCAATAATGTGCCCGTAAACTTCGGCTTAAAGACTTACCAAATTGTCTGGTAGGAGGAAAAGATGAAACGTCTGAAATTCATAGCAATGTTGTCGGCCCTGCTCCTGGTTCCTGCCATTGTCTATTCGCAGGAAAATTTCGACCCCAACAGCATCAAGTTGGATACCTCCACTCCCTATTTCAACTCGCAGGCATTCCAGTCCGGGATAACGTCAGCAGGGAACCTGGGCGATCTTGCCAAGCGATATTCTCCTCTGCGCGAAAAGACGGACGCCTTCGGATTTGCGGCTAAATCCGACGAAGCCCGGTTCTTCATGATTGGCGCGCTCTATACGGAAGCTCTTGCATATATCCGCAGTGAAAAATGGGACCTTGCTTCACAGCGGCTGGAATATCTCGAAAGGGAGTTCATCAATATGGGGGCCCCCTCGCCTATGTACAATCTGATAACAAAGACGCGCAATCTCGTCGAAAGTGAGAAGTATCCTCCCGAGTACCTCATTACGGTCCTCTCGTTATTCGAGCCCTTTTTCGAAGAGTATGCGAAAACCAAGTCCGAAGATAAGCTGACTCTTTTCAGAGCGGGGGCATGGCTGGTGAATATGAGCCTGACCGCAGCCGCAGGGGACAGGGGACTGCTTAGGCAGCCGGCCACTATGAACTACTTTACCCTCGAGTTCAAGAGGATGGATGCTCCTAAGGGCGTGATCGAAGCTCTCGCAGAGATTGACAAAGTATCACAGAAGACGGAGATCAGCGACAAAGATACGGAAAAGGTACTTCAGCTTGTGACGCAAATTGAACAGTTGCTAAGCTGATTGTATTTTGAATTAAGTTTGGTTTAGAGGGCCCCGGGTGGGGGGATCCTCTTTCCGGCAAGTGGTGCATCGATACCTGCGCAGGTCATTCCAGGTCTGACTGCCTCCTTTTTGGATCGTGGCAGTTAGACTGGATTTATAAGGCAATCACTATGCGAGTTTTCCGGCTCATCCTTTTTTTGGTGCTGGCGATTTTGATCTTTCCTTCCTCCTCCAGGTCTTTTGAAAACCAGATGGAGACGATCGATTTCTGGCAGCGCCAGTACGAAGAGTTAAAGCCGGAAAACGACCTGCGGGCAAAAAGAGCGCACGAAATTTTCAACCGCCTGGTCAAAACCGCCGGCACACGTCCCGGCGTTGTACCCAGGCTTTTTATCGCCAAGACCGAACCAAAGAATATTTCCCTCCCGATCTCCATACCCGACGGGTCCGTTATCATTTCAGGCAAGGCCATTGATATCTGCTTCAGAGATGCGGAGGCCGGTGATGACCGGCTGGCCTTCGTACTCGGGCATGAATTGGCTCATCTGCTCAAAGATGATTTCTGGCATATGAAGTTTTTCAATGCCATTAAGATCGCCGAGACCGAGAAGTGGCCCGACACAAAAACCCTCTCCGAGCTCAGGAAGATAGCAGGTTCCACTGATCAGGTATTGGCAAAGGAGCTTCAGGCCGATGAGTTCGGGATAATCTATGCCGCAATGGCAGGCTACAATGCCCCGGCCATTGTAGATGATGAAAAGGTCAACTTTTTTGCTGAATGGCTCAAAGCTGTTGACCCATCCTATTCGGAGGCTGCACCAAAGGACCCCGACCACCCCACCCCCGAGCAGCGGGCCGAGACCGTGAAGGCCCGCCTCCGGCAGGTACTCAAGAATGTGGAGATTTTCGAGCTGGGATTGGCTTTTTACCAGACGGGACAGTTTGCCAAGGCAATTCCTGCCTTCCAGACATTTCTTACCTATTTCCCGAGCCGCGAGGTCTATCACGATCTTGCCGCAAGCCATCATCAGCTTGCCCTAAAATACTACCGCCGGAAGGGGAGAGCAACGAGTCCTCTTTTTAAGATGTCAGTTGTGGTCGACCCCCGGACCCGGGCGGGCGGGATCGTTTTAAGGGGCTCAGACCCCTTTGCGGAACATCTTCAAGCGGCTATCGATCTATATAAGCAAGCCATTTCGCAGGACCCCGCTTATGTTTATTCGTATAATAATTTGGCCTGCGCACTCATTTTGAGAGGCGGGGAAGGGGATGCCTATGAAGCGGTAGCCAAGCTGATAGATTCCCTCAAGATCGAACCGGCAAGAAAGGATTGCTTGAACAGTCTGGGTGTGGCGTTCTACTACACCAAGAATCCCGCCAAAGCTAAGGAATGCTTTCTTGAAGCCTTAAAGCTCGATCCCGCCTATGATCTGCCCCTGTTCAATCTCGGGCGGCTGGCATTGGAACTGGGCGATGAGAGTGAGTGCAGAAAATACTGGTCGGAATATCTCGAATTGGACACAAAAAGCTCGTGGGCGCTGGTGGCTAAAGAATTCCTCGGTATGGAAAGCCCCGAGCCCCCTTCGGCACAGGCCGCCGGGCAGGAGAAGGAGAACGTCCGGGAGTTGAAAATCGGCGCCTATGACGAAGAGGTCCCGAAGGATTGGGGGGAGCCCAGGACCCAGATTGTGCCCGTGGAGCGCTATCCCTATAAAATCAGCACTTTCCCCAACAACTTGACGACCGTTTCACAGAACAAAGAGATTCAAATGATTGTCGCATCAAACGGCTTTACTGGAAAAACCGGCAAAGACGTTGGGATCGGCTGTTCAAAAGCAGATGTCGTTTCCAAATATGGAGGCCCGACCAGAACTCTGGATACTTCCCTGGGATTCACGCTGGTCTATGACTTACCTGGCATCGCATTTAATTTCCAGGGAGGCAAACTGGCCTCGTGGGTCCTGTTCTGAATGGCAGGATCTGCTCGCCAATTATTTAATTCCAGCAATGAAGGGCGGCGTTTGGGTTCCCAAGCCCTGTCCCAAGGCGCCTCCGGCGCAAAACTCGCGTATGATCCGCCCGAAGCCGAAAACCTTATTTTTTAACAAAAGTTGCGATGACGTCTTTTGCCTTTAAGCCGGGAATATGCCCTCTGTTTAGAGGTCAAAGTGGGAATTTATCAAAAAACATTTCATTTTGAAATGTCGAGGGGGTGATCTGGAGGGGTGCTCCTAATTGGCTAACCCCGCTGACCCTTTGTTCTCCCAGGATCACACAGTTAATGACACTAGGTCTCGCCACGAGACTTAAAGCGTCATTATCGTAAATTCTTTGGCATCTCAACTGGCGGCCTCAAGAGTCTCTCCAAAAACATCATTTCATCCAAAGTTCTGTATCGGCTTCTTGAAGATACGATGATTTGCCTCGCATATTTCAGTTCATCACTAACTATAAATAGAGAAGTATCCCTATTTTCATTTGAGCGTGTGCAATTGTACACATTCCCTGTCATGAGATATATAGCCCGCGACAATGAGTATAGGGCAAAGTCGACGTGGAAGCTCTCATATTGATCACACAATTGTTTTAGCAATATCTCTGAATCGGTACCTTCACCATCACCTATTATACCTAAACTATCTATTGTACGGTAAATAGTACTTATTTCCATTTTATTAACTGCTAACATAAGTTTCTCGTTTATTGGTTCACTAGCATCACTATCACCAATAACTCCAAGAATATGAATGTAGGTATCTGCAAGATGCGAATGATGTCCTGATATTAAGTCATCTACTGTAGTTTTCCTTACATATGGATATTGGCAGTTCTCATAAACACGCTTTATTGTTAAACTATATGTATACGATGGTACATCTGCACCTCCTAGCACAAATATCAAAAATGCAATATTTGTAGACAAGTAATAACAGAATAGTAGAATAGTTATCCCTATAAAATAGAAGATATAAAACATTTTATAACGAGACATAGCAATAACCTCTAATCGTTTATATGCCGTTGAACAGTCCATTTCTTAATAAGATATTCATCCGGCGAAAGACGACTCGTCTGCCTAGTAAAAAGGTACGTTTTTGAAAGAAACCGATTGTCACAATCATCATAGCAGACTTCATATACAGGCTCCATCATAACGTATTATCCTAACGCCGTTCTAAGCGGTGTGCGGCCAGGAATCCTTGTAAATCATCGGTATATGGTCCCACGCACCCGGTTGAGGCATCGGTTGCCAACAGTCGCCTAACCGCATTCTCGGGTCGGGTTCCGCCCTGAAGGACTCTTGCAACAGCCACAAAACCGGTGAAACCTTATGACTTCACATTCGAACATGCAAGTTATATATAAATTTTGACTCTCTGAACTCACGGAGTCTTGCCCAGCCAGGAAACAAGCGTCGGGGGCTGCCACCTGAATTTCACATTCCCGCTTTTTAATCCGGAACTGAGCCGTTTCAGGTAATATCATCTGGGAGGAGAGTCTGCATGCAGGGTTTGCAGGGCGTTTCTGCAATTGTCGGAGTGAGGTTGACAAAGGTGGCGCCGATGGTAAGTGTACATC
>JBKQLC010000186.1:0-13590 GCA_052147195.1 Syntrophobacteraceae bacterium | reverse complement strand
GACATTATCGCCCATTAAGCTGCCAGTTCTGTAATTTTTTGGGCTCCGGCGCCGTGTTTTAGTGAAAAAATGAATCCGAAGGGTTCGATAAGTAACCTCGCTCAATTTGAGTTCACGGATTCAGGGAATTAGCAGAAACTCTACGAAATAAGAACAGGTAGCATCAAATAGCGAGTTTCCAGGAATAAAATTATGAAAACAATCATATTCATAATCATTTCCGTTATGCTGATTCCGACCACGATTCATGCTGAGAATGGCGAAGAGTTCACTGAACTTCTTGGTATCCATCTTGAGAGGGATACGACATTAGCTGACGTGCAAAACAAACTCGGCAAAACACATCTGATTGAGATAGATACTGCCGGAGAAAAGAACGCATATATCTGCTATTACGTGCCGAAATGCCGGTTAAAAGTGGAGTTTTGGTCTGAGGACCTGGGAGGCCCTGAGCATGGCTTGATAGGATTCACACTCACTCGAAGTCAACATTCACCACCTATGTGCTCTGAGATGACTCGTACCGACTGCTCAACATTAAGTATTTCAAATAAAATCCGACTTGGAATGTCGCTCGATGAATATAAAAATGCACTGGGTGGTAATGTTGTATCAAGAGGAGGATCTTTCCGGAAGGCTTTTGAGAGACATGAAGCCCTAACAGAGGATGAGCGCAGGGAAATCCCAGGCGCAGATTTTCGGGATACCGTTATTTTCATCAAAGGGGCTTTTCAAGGCAATAGTCTGGATGAAGTTGTAGTTTCTAAAGAGGTAACGTATTGACGCTCCAATCAGCGTGGGCAGTAGACTTCACCAATACCCGGAAGACTTTAAAATAACAAAACTGGACAATTGAGCGTAAATTGCCCAATTTCCGGCAACCACCCCTCAGGGCTGGCGCTGGTTTGCGTCTTGCTCGAAACCCCAATAATCGGGCAAGAAGACGAACAACCTTGAACACCTCCCCGGGCGGCAGCTTACAGGGCGTCAGTGCGAAGATGTTCCAAAAACGCCGAACAGAGCGGTGAGAGCTCTCGATTCTTTCTCTGGGCCAGAAAGAAAGGCCTGCGAATACATATTCTTTTTAGAGGAACCACATAAAGGCTGTTTCTTTCGACATCCTCCTTCACTGCAAACGAAGAGATTATGGATATCCCGATCCGGGCTTTTACCGCCTCCCTTATCGCCTCGGTGCTACCCATTTCCGCAACCACATTCAAAAGCGACGCGTCAAACCCGGCCGCTTCGAGCGCCTGGGCCATAACCATGCGAGTCCCTGACGACCTTTCACGCATGACGAAGGGCATTCCTGCCAGTTCATTGAGTTCGACGTTTTCACGCCCTTCCCAGGGGTGGCCCTTATAAACGGCCAGCACCAGTTCATCTGAATAAACTTCTTCAAGTGAGACCCGCTTCTCGTCCCATCTCGCACCGATCATTCCAAACTCGACATGGCCATTGAGAAGCTTTTGGACTATTTCGCCGCTGCTTCCAATTTTCAGCGTAATCTGGATCGACGGATAGCTTGTCTTGAAATTCCCCACTAGCCTTGGCAGTATATAGGTTCCAGGAATGGTGCTCGCTCCCACAAGCAGGGTGCCGGAGAGGTTGCCCTTGAATTTCCCGATGGCCTGGACCGCTTTGTCCCTGAGCTGGATTATCTCTCGCGCGTAGCGGTAAAGGACCTTCCCTGCAGGAGTGGGCAGTGTCTCACGGCCGAGCCGGTCAACGAGTTTTTCTCCGAGCGATTCCTCAAGCGCACGTATATGCTCGCTTACAGTGGGCTGCGAAAGGCTGACAGCCTCAGCCGCCCTGGTGAAACTTTGCAAGTCAATTACCTTGCAGAAAACCACAAGCCGGTGGATATCCATTCCCCCTCCTTCAGGCTCATCGCGCCTAGACGGCCAAATCCTGCCGCTCCTTTTGCTTCCGAAAGTTTTCCTCTATCTCTTCCAGCTCCAGAACTTTTTCTTCCCATTGGCGGGTCAGCTCGCGGCTCCTGTCCTGCGCCTCCCGGTATTGAGATTGAATCTCCACGGCCAGTTTTCCCTGCCGGTAAGTCTCAGTGTCGGCAAGCCGCTCTTTGAGGCGATCCAGTTCGGTGTGGCAGGAATCGAGCTCCAGCTCGATTCTTTCAATCTGATCTTGAAGGGGTTTTCTGATTCGGAAGAGTTCGTTTCTCAGCTCGGCCTCGGCCCTTTTTTGAGAAGTACGCGTCTTTGCGCCTGAACCGTTGCCCTCAGGTTTTCCGTTTGCCGAGTTCTGGGGCGGGCTATCGAGGCGAGTTTTCCAAATGCGCTGATAGTCGTCGTAGTTGCCGGGAAAAATGTGGATTTGACCCGATGTCACTACCAGAATCTTGTTTGCGACACCGTTTATGAACTGCCGGTCATGACTGATAAAGCAGATTGATCCAGGGAAATCACCGAGTGCTTTTTCCAGAACTACCCGCGATGAAATGTCCAGATGGTTTGTCGGCTCATCAAGAAGCAAAAAATTCGGTCGTTGGAGAAGAAGTTTGCAAAGGACAAGGCGCGCCTTCTCGCCACCACTCAGCACGGAGATTTTCTTCAGAACGTCATCTCCATGAAATAGAAAGGCTCCCAAAAGTCCCCGTAACTGTGTCTGGAGCATATCTCCGGATACGCAAAGTGCTTCCTCGTAGACTGTTGCGCCGGGATTGAGCTGCTCCCATTGATGCTGTGCGTAGTAGCCGACCGCCGTATGAAAGCCCGCGATCAACTCTCCCGAACTCGGCTGGACAACCCCGGCCAGGATCTTTAAAAGCGTGCTTTTTCCAGCCCCGTTGGGGCCGAGGAAGGCGATTTTATCTCCGCGCTCTATAACGAGGTCTATGCCGGAATAAACAAGGTTTTCGCCGTAGGATTTGCTCACGTCCCGCAGTTCGATAACCCTCTTGCCGGAACGAAGGGGAGCGGGAAATGAAAAATTGATTTGAGACTCCACAACGGGAGCTTCAATCTTCTCTATCTTTTCCAGCGTCTTTATGCGGCTTTGTGCCTGCCCGGCCGTCTTTTTATTGCAACGGTTCCTGTTTATGAAGCTTTCAAGCTGCCTGATCCGGTCCTGCTGGTTCTCGTAAGTCGCAAGCCGCACTTCCATGCGCTTCGCCTTCTCTTCGAGGAAAAAATCATAATTCCCCGCGTATTCGTGCAAAGCCCCCCTATCGATCTCGATTGTACGCTGAATAGTTCTATTGAGAAATGCACGGTCGTGTGAGACCAGGATAAAGGCCGATGAGCAGTTGAGAAGATACTCTTCGAGCCACAGAAGGGATTCCAGATCCAGGTGGTTTGTCGGCTCGTCGAGCAGGAGCAAATCGGGTTCCGACAAAAGGAGCCTCGCAAGCTCAAGGCGCATCACCCAACCACCGCTAAGCTGGGACACCGGAGTGCCAAACTGGCTTGTCCGAAATCCGAGGCCCTCCAGAATCTTTGCCGCCCTGGATTCAAAGTCATATCCAACCAGGTGTTCCACCCGTTCGAGCACCCTGGCGTGCTTCGTTGCAAGGTCGCTCAGAACTTGAGGGTCCTTTTCGCGATCGAGGTCCTGTTGAATGGACTCCAAAGCTGCCCGAAGCTCTTGTGCTTCCTCGTGGACGTCCATGGCGCGAGCGAGAATCGATTTGTTTTGCGCCGGGCTCATTTCCTGGGGCAGGTGCCCGATCCGAAGCCCCCTGGTTTTGGCGATACTGCCTGAATCGAAATCGATTTGGCCAAGCAGTATCCCGAAAAATGTCGATTTTCCGGACCCGTTTGGACCGATAAAACCGATCCTGTCGCCCGGATGCACATGAAGGGACACCCCACGAAAAAGGTCCCTCTTTCCAAGATACTTCGTGACCTCATTTACGGTCAGCAATAAAACAACTCCTGAAGGCGTAAACCAGTCTGGACCAAATAACGGAAAGTGTTCACTGAAACAGCTCCTCTATTTTAACTGCAAGCGAGAAATATTTACATACGTTGCGCCAAATCCATCCGCTATCGCTATTCTTATCAGGAAGCCGCCATCGTTTGAAATGAAAAGAATTTTCAGAAGCGTAAAAAAATGCTAAACAGGCCACTCAATCTTCAAATATCCCATGGAGCTTTGTTAACTTGAGCAGTTTAAATATCAACTCCGATCCGGAACTCCAGGCAGTAATATTCGACTGCGACGGGATTCTCGTGGATACCGAGCCGCTGCATTACAGGGCTTTCCAGAAGGTGCTCGTTCCGCTTGGCCTGGGACATGATTTCGAGGGCTATCTGGAGCATTTTGTCGGTTTCGACGACCGGGACGCCTTTATCCACGCTTTCAAAGAAGGGGGGCTGCAACTCACCACGTCTGCTCTCAAGGGACTTATGGAAGCTAAGGCAAGCGCCCTTCGGGAGCTCATCAAACAGGGGGTTCCAGGTTTCCCGGGAGTAGTAGAGCTGATAAAGGAACTGAGTGACAAGGGAATCCCAATGGCAGTGGCCTCAGGAGCCCTCAGGCATGAAGTGGACGCTTTCATTGCGTCTCTGGGTCTTAACGGAGCGTTTTGCGCAATTGTTGCCGCAGACGAAGTAAAAAAGAGCAAGCCCGACCCTGAGACCTATCTTCTCGCAATCGAGCGGCTCAAGCGACTCCATGGATCGCCCCCCCTGGATCCTGTGAACTGCATTGCGATAGAAGATACCCCCGCGGGCATCTGCTCGGCCAAATCTGCCGGACTAAGGGTCATCGCCGTTACAAACTCGTTTCCAGAAAATGAACTTACCGAGGCGGACAGGGTTGTCGGGTCTCTTACCGACCTGAGCTTCCCGGAAATGGTAAAACTTCTCAAACTGCGGCGCCTACAGCTACCATGAAACGATTAAACACCTTTTTCATACTTATGGGGTTAATCGCCGCCTCCACGACATGGGGGGAGGCTGCCAGGGACGACCTGTCCCAACCTCTTACTATACAAGCCGCCGTCGATTATGCGCTGGCGCACAACAGCGCTTACAGGGCAGCCTTCGAAGACGTCTCCGTGTCCTGTGAAAAGCTCAACCAGGCTAGAGCAGACTTTTTCCCGAAGGTTGACGGATCGTATGCATATACGCGGCTCGGAGAGCAGCCATTCGTCTCGATACCTAATACGCCGTTTCAAAGGGGGGTTCCGTTTTCGATCCAGACAAGCAACAGGTGGGAAGTCGATATGGTCCAGCCGCTGTTTACCGGGTTCGGACTGGAGTCCCAGTACAAGGCATCCCAGGTTGGCCTGAAGATATCTCAGCACCAGCTCGAAGAAGCCCGTCTGAATCTTGTACGCGACGTCCGGATTTCATACCTCCAGACGCTGCTCGGGGCGAAACTCGTCGAGGTCGCTCATGACAATGTGGCAAGCCTGGAAGTGCAGAAGAAGAACGCCGAGGCCAACTACCAACAAGGGGTCGCCGCCCAGAACGACATACTCAAAGCCGATGTTGCACTGTCCCAGGCGGTGCAGCGCGAAAGAGACACCGTTAAGCAGTTGATTGTTCTCCGTTCCACCCTGAATCAGCTTATGGGCATCGATTTGCAGGAAAATGTCCAACTGGCGGGGATAGAGGAAAAAACTTACCAGATCCCCGATCTGCATCAGTTGTATTCGGCCGCCGAGGAGAAAAGGCCTGAATACCTTGCCGTCAAAGAGTCTATCCGGCAAGCCGAATACTACAAAACAGCGGCCCGGAGCCGCTATTATCCACGAGTCTCCGCATTTGCTCAGTACTACCGGGAAGGTGAAAATTTCCAGGCCGACAATAATCCATATTCAAACTATGAGAACGCATCTGTAGGGGTAAGAGTTGACTGGAATTTTTTCGAAGGGGGCAAAACAAGGGCTTCAGAACTCGAATGGGAGTACCGCCTGAGAGGGATTGAGCAGAGGCGCGACGATCTTCTCCAGAAAATCCGGCTCCAGGTGGAAAACGCTTTCGAACAATTAAAGGTGGCAAAAGCAAACATTGAGACCAGCAGGGTTGCCGCCAAACAGGCCGAAGAAAACGACCGGATAACCACTCTTCAGTACAAGGAGCAGGTCGTGATATTCCTTGAAGTCCTGAACGCCCAGGTGTTTCTTGCCCAGTCCCGCGCCGATCTCTATCAGGCCCTCTTCGGCTACGAAATCGCCAAAGCGGAACTCGAGCGGGCTATCGGCGGTCCTATATAGATTAAAACCTTTAGCTTTTGACAGGCTCTCAAGGCATCCAATATGGCAAACAAAGAAACAATCGAACCGGAGCTGCCCAACAACAGCACCAAGGCGCGGCGAATCAAAATCGGAGCATGTATCGTTCTGGTCTTGGCGGTTTTGGCGACTATCTACTGGTGGGTTTTCGTGAGAAATTACGTAACTACAGACGACGCTTATGCCAAAGCTGACAGCGCGATGATAAGCGCGCGAGTTCCCGGAACTATCCTCAGGGTGCTCGTGGATAACGATTTCGCGGTCCAGACCGGACAGCCGCTCCTCGAACTGGACCCGGCCGATTACAAAGTTGCCGTGGACAGAGCAAAGGCTACGCTCGATGTGGATGAGGCAGAACTCAAGGCAGTCGAAATCCAGGTGCCCCCGGTAAATATCCAGACATCTTCCAAGGTTGAGGCCGCAGAGGCCGCACTCAAGGCTTCCCAGGATACGGAAAGTCAAACCAGGCACAATCTCGAACAATTAAAGGACACCCGCGCAGCCGCCGCCGCCGATTTCGTCCAGGCCGGGCGCGATTACAAACGCTTCGAAACTCTTTCTGCTTCCGGCGCCGGGACCCAGCGCCGGAGCGAAGAGGCGCAAACCGCCAATGATAAGGCCAAGGCCCAACTCAGAGGCGTAGATGCTCAGATAGCTGCCCTCGAGTCGGCTGTTTCGGCCTCCGTTCAACAGGTGAGCCGCGCCAAGGCTCAACTCCAGTCGGCAATTAGCGAACGGTCCAATGTTGACGTCCAGTTGCATAAAGTCGAGTCCCTAAAAGCGAAACGCGACAAATCGATGGCCGAGCTTGAGGCGGCCAGGCTGAATCTCTCCTACTGTGTCATCGCCGCGCCACTCGAAGGCTTCATCGCCCAAAAGAATATTCAGGTTGGAGACCGGGTGCAGCCGGGGCAGGCGCTGATGGCTGTTGTCCCTCTCAGCAAAATTTACGTTGAGGCCAATTTCAAGGAATCACAGCTCAATAACGTGCGTATCGGGCAGCCTGTCGCAATATCGGCTGATATCTACCCCGGATACGATTACAAGGGAAAAGTGACGGGAATCCGGGCGGGGACCGGCGCCGCTTTTTCCCTCATTCCACCTGAAAATGCCACCGGGAACTGGATCAAAGTCGTTCAGCGCATTCCGGTCAGGATCGAACTGGACCATCCGCCTCCGCCGGACCACCCCTTGAGGGTGGGAGCGTCTCTGGATGTGTCCATAGATATCGCTGACAGGAGCGGCTCGTATCTGCTGCAACCTGCTCCGGCCCAGGCTCAGATGCACTCATCGCAAAAACCATGACCCCTCCGTCCGAAGAACGCCCCAGGGTCAATAAATGGATTGTGGCCCTCTCGGTTATGCTTCCCACCTTCATCGAGGTTATGGATACGAGCGTCGTCAACGTATCGCTTCCTCACATTCAAGGCAGCATGAATGCAGGGGTGGACGAAGCCACATGGGTGCTTACATCCTATCTTGTCTCCAACGCCATCATAATCCCCATTACCGGATGGCTGGCCGGCGTTTTCGGAAGGAAGCGCTATCTAATATTTTCTCTCCTGCTCTTCACGGCCAGTTCGATCCTATGCGGCGCTGCGCCATCTCTTCATGTTCTTATTCTGGCGAGGATACTGCAAGGTCTTGGTGGAGGCGGACTACAGCCGCTCTCGCAGGCCATCTTGCTGGAAACCTTTCCACGGCGCGAACACGGTATAGCTATGGCCGTTTTCGGAATGGGCGTCGTCATGGCTCCAATCGTAGGGCCTGTCGTCGGCGGGTGGATTACCGACGAATGGTCCTGGCGCTGGGTTTTCTACATCAACTTACCGGTGGGTATACTTGCCGTCATTATGGCCGCACTTTTCCTTGACGATCCAGCCTACATAAAACGGAAAGTGTTCCGGATCGACAGATGGGGCCTTTTCCTGCTTACTGTCGGCCTCGGCGCCCTTCAGATCGTCCTCGATAAAGGCGAGCGTGAGGACTGGCTGCAATCTAACTTCATTGTCATCCTCACCATTACGGCAGTTATGGCGTTGACACTTTTCATTATAGTGGAGCTGCGCAGCGAACATCCTGTCGTCGACCTGCGAATTCTAAAGGACAAGGCATTCACCGCCGGAACCACGATTATGTTTCTGGGCTTTTTCTGCCTGTTTGGGAGCTTCGTACTGCTGCCCCTCTACACTCAACAGCTAATGGGGTATACAGCCCTTTGGGCCGGACTTATCCTGGGTCCGGGAGGCGTGTCGAGCTTCTTCGTAATGCCTCTTGCAGGCATTTTGATGAGAAAGGGAATCAAACCCAGGTTCCTCCTGATAGCAGGTCTCGGCATAACGTCTTATGCTTTATGGATGATGTCGAATTTCAACCTCCAGGCTGATTTTTACTCGATAGCCTTGCCTCGACTGATACAGGGTCTTGGGCTCGGGCTGTTTTTTGTCCCCCTTGCGACCGCCGCTTATGTCAATATCCCGGTGGAAAAGATGGGCAACGCGTCCGGAATTTTCAACCTTGTGAGAAACCTTGGAGGCAGTTTCGGAGTCGCATTCAGCGCCACGGTCCTTTCTCAGCGCGCCCAATTTCACCAGACCTTTCTCTCAGAAAACATTACACCCTACAATCCCGCATTCCAGGCGGCGTATCAGCGGACGCACGATTTTCTTCAGATGAATCATTCACCGGCCACTTCGACGGCAGGACTTGCTTTCCTCTACCAGGAGGTCCTGCGTCAGGCCAACATGCTCTCGTTCAATGATACCTTTTATATTCTTGCCATCGGGACGGGCATTCTCATACCGCTTACTTTTTTTCTGAGGAAAGGGCGCGCTGACGCTGCTTCCCCGGGAACGGGAATACACTGAACAGATTGGGGGAAACCACTTGCAAACAGTACCCGCAAGCGAGATAGCGTGCCGGATTGTCGCTTTCCAGGCGTTGCTCAAGAAAAACGGAGTCGATGCGGCAATAATTCGGCAAAATGCCGATCTTTTCTATTTCACCGGGACGGTTCAGGATTCGCACCTCGTCGTGCCCTCATCGGGCAACCCGGTCCTGCTCGTACGGCGCAGCATGGCGCGAGCGGAGGCTGAGTCCCCTATCCGGCCCATTGTCCAGATGAAGAGCCTTGCCGAGCTGCGCGAAGTTGCCTTTGAGGCATGCGGGACCCGCGAACCTAAAATAATCGGTTTTGAGCTGGACGTTCTTCCAGCCAAAGCATTCTTATTCTACGATGAGAAAATCTTCCCGAAACAACAAATCGTTGACATAAGCGGTCCAGTTCGCCAAGTGCGTATGGTAAAGTCGGATTGGGAAATTCAGATGCTCAGACATGGGGCTGCGATATCGAAACAGGTAGCCGAATCAGTCCCACATTTTCTCACTCCCGGGATCTCCGAACTCGAACTTTGCGCTGAGTTGGAGGCTGTCGCGCGTAAAGCCGGCAGTTCCGGAATGATCCGTTTGAGGACTTTCAACCTTGAGATGGTATTCGGACATATACTCTCCGGACCCAACGCCGCAATCCCATCCTATACCGATGCGCCCACGGGGGGGCCTGGTCTGTCTCCGGCATTCGGTCAGGGGGCCGGGGACAAGAAAATCATGGCCGGTGAAATCGTGAGCGTCGACACGATGATTATATGGAGCGGGTATGCAAACGACCAGACCAGGAATTTCTGCATCGGCCCTCCTCCAGCCAAACTAGCCGGAGCTTATGAATTCGTTCAATCGGTGCATGCCCGCTTCAAGAACCTCGCGCGTCCGGGCGCCATAACCGGCGAACTCTATGAGACCGTATGCCGGTGGGCTGAAGAAGCCGGGTGGGGCACTTGGTTCATGGGTCACTCCGATCCCAGGATTACCTTCGTCGGACACGGTTTGGGCATTGAGGTGGACGAATATCCCTTCATTTCCGAAGGACAGAAATTGCCGCTTCAACAAGGCATGGTCTTCGCCTTCGAGCCGAAAGTGATAATTCCGGACCAAGGAATTGCCGGCCTCGAAAATACGTACCTCGTCACAAGTGATGGCATCGAATCGTTGAATACAGCCACCGAAGAACTGGTGATCATCTAAGCGGGGAGGGTGATATGAGTGAAGAATTGGATCGTAATCTGGATTTATGGAAAAACGAACTGGAAAAGGCCTGGCTCAGAATTCCCAAACCCTTCCGAAGCGAACGCACCATTCATAGAACGCTTCAATGCCATCTATTCAGGATACTCCAGGAACTCGGCTTTAGGACGGTAGCCGACTACATGCCTCCTCGAATAGCAGACAAACCTGTTGACATAATCGCCCTGAACGACGAAAACGAAATAATCTACGCATTATGCCTGGACACTCTCGTTGCTCTGGCTGCAGTAAAAAGCCTCAACAGCTTCGCTGCAGTGAACAAAGTTATCTTCACAACGGGTATGCTTGAGAAGAAAGTAAAGGAAAGCAGGTTTTTTCTCAATGAAGAGATAAAACATGTTCATTTGAAGCCTTTTGAAAAATAGCATCGGCCGCAAGTGGCCGGCTATCAGCCTCGCGGCAAGACGTGTATTTTTACAGAGTCTGATCTTCGTTAGTCCTGCCTGTCCCCCGTGGGGATGCGGGCCAGGCAAACGTATTCGAATCCGGACAGCTTACCTGTTTGGAGGCAAGTGCCTTATTTTTCTAAAGTATTATTGATCTATGTCCGATGCGGAACTGAAGGTGCGAAAAGATTAATTCTTTAAATTCACCGGCGAGTGCTGTATAAGCTCCCAATATCCGAATTCGATACACTTCACGAAGGGTTGCGCGATGACAAAAAAAAATGGCCTCCAAAACCGCGTTACGCTGATGTTCCTTTGTGTTTTTTTCATCACGTTGAACTGCCTGGCTTCGCAAGCCGCTGAGCAAAGGGTCTTGAGCCTTGAGCAACTTATCCAAATGGCCCTGGAGACCAGCCCTGAGCTAAAAATGGCCGAACAGGACATCCTTGCAGCAAAAGGCGACTACAAACAGGCTAAAGGAGGTATGCTGCCACAGCTCGATTTTGTGGCGATAGGCGGCCCGGTAAATGCTGCCGACGTCCCAACGGTTGAAGTGGTGCGTAACACGGGCTATCTCGTTGGGCATGATTTTCCGGGGATCGGGGTTTTCGGAAGCCTCGATTTAACTATCACGCAACCGCTCTATACTTTCGGCAAGATATCCAACCGTAAAGATGCCGCCGCGTTAGGGGTTGAAGTACAGAGCGCTGCCAGGGAGAAGAAGCGAAATGAGGTCGTTCTTTACGTAAAGGAGCTTTATTACGCATATCTGATAGCGGCCCAGGGCAAGAGCGCGGCCAGAGAAGCCGATAACTATATAAATGACGCCGGCAAGCGCATTAGACGGTTACTGGAACTGAAAGCAAAAAATGTCGATCCCAGCGATCTTTACCGGCTGGATGCGTTTTCCGCCGAGGTGAGAGCTTTTGCCGCCAAGGCCGATTCAGGGGCTAACACCTCCTACGCTGCACTGAAATCAGCAATTGGCTTGCCGGAAAATGCAGACTTCAGGCTTGCCGTTACTGAAATGCCCAAAAATCCGGAGAACCTCGGATCTCAAGAGGAATATGTACAACGGGCACTTGCAAACAGACCCGAGATCATGCAGGTGAAAAAAGGAGCCGAAGCGAGGGGGAAACTGGTCTGCGCTGCAGAAGCCGACCTGTACCCCACCTTTTTTGCCTCCGGATTAGCGTCGGTTGCCGGCGCACCCGGTCGCCAAACATTTGACAACACCTATATTATCGATGAATTCAATCATACCTGGGCTGGATTAATTGCCGGGGCTCAATGGCATTTCGATTTCGGTATCGGGAAGGGGAAACTCGACAAAGCCAGGGCAGAGTATCAGAAGATGCGCAATACACAGGAACTGGCCGAGAGAAACATTCCGCTTGAAGTAGTAAAATATTATCAGGACACGGTTGAGGCCGAGAAATCCTACGCTGCTTATGAGCAGGCGGCCATCGGTTCACGCAGATGGGTTGTTACCGCTTTTTCCAATTTCGATCTTGGAATCGGAACGGCCCGTGATATGTTCGACGCAATAGACCGTTACGGTAAAAACCAGGGAGAGTATCTCCGGGCATTGTATAATTACCGTGTGGGGCTTGCGCGTCTGGATTACGCAACAGGTCAGACCACCGGTACACCTTGAAAAACAAATCAGGGGGCGTAAATCCGATTGTTAAAAGCCACCAGCCAGGGAAAGAATGGAGCTTCTTAACGGATTTTTGAAAAATCTCGTGGCCTGGGTCCTTCCCAGGCCACGTCTTGTTCTGGCGCTTGCGCTCCTGGGAGTAATAGCTTCGATATGGCTCGCGGCGGTTCGCCTCGAAGTGCGAACCGATCAACTCGAGCTCATTTCCACGAGACTGCCCCTCATAGCCAAAGCGAAGGCGTTGGACGAATTTGATTTTCACGGCAAGACCACATTCGCCCTCGTGGTTCGAGGTCCCACCCAAGACCGCGCCATCGCGTTCATGAATGCGATAGTGGCAAAAATCCAAGCCGACCCCGAATACTTTCAGGGAGTATTTTACAGAATCAATCCGGATGAGTTCAAGAAATGGCTGCTCTATTACCTTGATGAAAACGAACTCGTTCGTATCAAAAACACACTCGAACAGAACTTGATGCTGGTTCAAAAGATGGCCGAGGACCCGGACCTGCTCAATTTCTTCAAACTTGTAAACCATGACATGGCGTCCAGGATGGTCGGCGAGCTTTTTACCGGTTTTCTCGACGAGAAAATAACCCCGGAGAAGTCTGGTAGTAAGCCCGAGCCGCTGGACCTCGAATTCCTGATAAAGGTTCTGGATGGGTTCTCGCAGTATCTTGCCGGAACACCGAAGTATGTTTCTCCCTGGTCCTCATTTTTCAAAAGCGGTGCTTGGGACCTCGAAAAAGAGGGCTATCTTTGGGAAGGCAAGAAGAAGTTGCTGATAGCAGCGGTCATGCCCAGCAAAGTTAGCGGAGAGGTGTCCAGGACTCAAGGACCCCTGTCCAGGCTGCGGCAATATATTCATGAACTCAGGGCATCTGCATTCAGCGACGTTAAGGCTGGAGTCACCGGGCAGGAAGCGCTCAACAACGATGAAATGCTCACGGCAATGGCAGACATGACCAAAGCGACCTGGGTATCAATGCTGGGTGTCCTGCTGATAATGGTCCTGTTTCTTCGAGGCTTTCGCCATCCGCTGATAATCCTCCTGTCTCTTGCTGTGGGCCTGTGTTGGACTTTTGGCTGGACGGCTTTATTCATCGGTCATTTGAATATCCTTTCGATCGTTTTCGCGCCGATGCTCTGCGGTCTCGGGGTTGATTACGCGATCCACTGGTTTGCGAGATACGAAGAAGAAC
>JBKQLC010000185.1:0-54304 GCA_052147195.1 Syntrophobacteraceae bacterium | reverse complement strand
GCTTCCTTTTTGTTCTCCTTCGCTTGTTGCCCAGATCTCCCCGCCAAGCATCTCAACTAATCGCCTGCAGATGGAAAGTCCCAAGCCGGTTCCCTCATAGCTACGGGCCATGCCTGTGTCGATTTGTCTAAACATCTCAAACAGAGTAGTTATATTTTGGGCGCTTATCCCGATACCTGTATCGGTGATCGAGGTAATGAGCCTCATTTCATCCACCGTGCTCTTGATTCGAACTTCCCCATGGTCCGTGAATTTGATCGCATTATTGACAAGATTAATAAGAATCTGTTCCACTCGACGACGGTCACTTACTATATCATGCACTCCGGAGTCGATATCTACAACAAGCTTCAGCCCCTTCTTTTCTGCCATGGGCCGGATGATCTGGAGAACACTATTCAAAGACTCAAACAGATCGTATTGCTCGATGGAAAGACTCAACTGTCCAGCTTCAATTTTGGATATGTCCAGAACATCATTTATGAGCTGCAATAGATGGCGGGCACTTTTTTGTATCATGCCCATCTGCTTTTTCTGCTCTTCATTGAGCGGCCCTGCCAACCCCTGGAGCAGTATCCCGGTAAAGCCAATAATAGAGTTGAGAGGGGTACGGAGCTCATGAGACATGGAGGCGAGGAAGGCCGATTTGATCCGATCAGCGGATTCGGCCAGCTCTTTGGCTCGCAATATTTCCCGCTCTACCTCCTTTTGATGGGTCATATCCGTGATGAGCTCGGCGATGTATATCGGATGACCCGTATCATCGCGGATCAGGAAAAGATCGACCAGCGTGGGAATTTGATGGCCATCCCCGGCGAGCAAAGCCATTTCACCATTCCAATCGCCGCGATTGAAGAGGATAGGGAGGATTTCCGCCTGCAGCCTTTGACGCTGCTCCATCCCAAACCAATCCATAAAGTTTCTGCCCTGGCCGGGAGTCCATTCGGTCTCGCCCAGCATGTCTAGAAGCGCGGCGTTCATATAGAAGATTCGTCCCTCGAGATCAGCCATGGCCAAACCTTCGCCGGCATTATCAGCGAACTTTCGAAAAATCTGCAATTGCAATTCAGCGCGTTTGAGTTCAGTGATATCGTTCCCGATGCATAAGACTTCGGTAAGCCGGCCCGCTTGATCATAGACCGGCTTATTGGTCCATGCGATCCAGACGCGCTCGCCGTTCCGGCGTACATTCTCGTTTTCGTTCCTCTCGTATCTTTCAGGATGAGCGGCCAATTCCCGCATCATTTGAACCAAGTCCCGCCCTCCGGTCTCAGTTTCGGGAACGATGGTTCCGATAACGCTGCGGCCAAGCAACTCTCGTTCTTCATAGCCTAAAAACTTCTGAGCGAACTCGTTTAAGAACGTCACTTTGCCCAGTACATCCATTCTGAGAATGATACTGTTGGCGTTTTCCACCAATTCCCGATATTTCCGTTCACTTCGGCGCAATGACTCCTCGGCGAGCTTGCGGTCCAGGATTTCTTGCCTCAACCGTGCAGTTCGTTCGACTACCCTGTCCTCCAATTCCGCGCGCGCGCGCTCCAAGCCGGCGATGGCTTCAGCCCTTTCTTTTCGGGCACGCAGCGCCATGATGCCGTGGGCGAGATTCTTACCCAGCTCTTCCAGAAGCCCTACCTCCGCTTCATCGAAAGCGTTCTTTTCGGCGGCATAAATAGCCAGGGCGCCAAAGCTGGCGCCCTCAGCCTGGAGGGGCACGGAAATGACCGAGCCGAAGTTGAGCTTGCGGAAAAACTCATACCACGGTGCAAAATTCGGATCGTTGAGGATATCACGGGCTATGCAGGGCTTACCCGTGCGGATGGAAGGGCCGACACTGCCGTGCCCATACTCGTTGTCCGCCCAACTGATGTGTAATTGTTCCAAAAGGCCCCGGCCAGGACCGGCATATACAACCACGCGCACGGTGCGCGCATAATCTTGCTCGGCATATCCCACCCAGGCAACGTAATAGCCGGCCGGACCCACGGCGATGTTACACACTTCCTCCAACAGAGTCTGTTCCTCTGTGGCCTGGACCACTGCCGTATTGCAGTCCGACAATAGCCGTAACGCTCGCTTTGTCTGGCGCAGGGTTTCCTCTCTCGCCTTTTGCCAGGTGAGATCACTGACGATATGGACCGCGCCGGTAAGATTGCCCAAAGTATCGGTCAGAGGCTCAGCCCTTACACTGAACCATTTCTCACCCAGCTTTACCACTTCGTTTTCACGTCTATGGCTTTCATGCATCCTACTGACGGGGCATCCCGGAATGGGAGCATCGGCATGATGCATTAGCTCATAACAATTCCGGCCGATGATCTCTTCAACCGGTAAGCCGATGATCCTTCCCGTTGCCTCATTGCACCGTAGAATCCGGTGTTCCCTGTCTAGAATAAAAATGCCATCATCAATGGCCTCGAAGGTGGTATGCCACATCTGCAGCGCTGCACTGAGATCCTCTTCCGCCTTGCGGATTTTTGAATCTATTTCCTTGTCAGGTTGCTTCCTGGACCTGTCCTCCTCATGCATCCGAATCCTCCAGAACGCAGCGAAATCTTGTAATTCGTTTTGGAGCGGCTCAGCTCATCATCGCAGTATCATCCAAGACTTTTCTAACCAGCACTGCAAGATGTCTCAGGGTGACGGGTTTCATGAGAAACCCTTTGATCCCAAGTTTTTCGATCCTCTCGGGGCCGATATGTTCGCTGAAACCCGTGCAGATGATTATGGGCAGTTCAGGCTTCAACCGGAGAAGTTCTCTTGCAAACCCCAGTCCCGTCATACTAGGCATGGTCATGTCGGTGATCACGAGATCGAAGGGTTGATTGCCGGGTTGATTAAGAAAGGTCTCCAGGGCTTCCGTACTGCTCGTCCTGCATAATGTTTCATATCCAAGGCTTTCAAGCATATGCCCCATGGCGGCAGCCAGACCCGCCTCATCGTCTACTACCAGGATACGTTCATGCCCACGGGCAAGGGAAGGCTCGACAGCGTCCGAGGAGCCCTGGCTTTCTGCTGCGGGAAGCAGCACTTTAAAGGTCGTCCCTTTACCCCGTTCGCTCTCGACTTCAATTACCCCTCCGTGACCCTTCACGATGCCGTGAACGACTGCGAGCCCCAATCCCGTCCCTACCCCCGCTTCCTTGGTTGTGAAGAAGGGGTCGAAAATGCGATCCATGATGGCCGGATCGATTCCATGCCCGGTGTCTTTCACAACTAGCTGTACGTGAAGGCCACCGTGGAGATTAGAATAACGATCACCAACCTTCGGTTCCAGAAAGACATCGGCCAACGTGATCTCTAGAGTTCCTCCCTGGTTATCCATGGCATGAACGGCGTTGGTGCACAGATTCATCAGGATCTGGTGAATCTGTGTGGGGTCCCCGAGGACGGTCGAGCGGCTGTTGATGTCCGGCTTGATGGCTATGGTGCTGGGAATGGACGCCCTCAGCATCTTCAAGGCTTCCTTGAAGATGAGACTAACCTGCACCGGCCTCTTCTCTTTCTCACCTTGACGGCTGAAGGCCAGGATCTGCTGGACAAGATCCTTCGCCCGATTGGCGGCCTTGAGCACCTCGTCTAGCTGCTCTTGAGCCCGACTGTCAGGAATCGACTCGCGGGCCAATTCAGTGTATCCGAAAATAATCCCGAGGATGTTATTGAAGTCGTGGGCGATGCCTCCCGCCAGAGTCCCAAGAGCTTCCATCTTCTGGGCCTGCCGCAATAGAGTTTCGGCGCCTCGCCGTTCTTTTTCCGCCCGTCTGAGTTTGGTAATGTCGAGCACAGAACCGATGATACCGGCGAGTCTGCCGTCCGGGCTGAAGAAGGTGGCTTTGTGAAAGATGACGTCGTGCCGCAGACCATCGGCGGCCTGAATTCCAACCTCATGGCTCTGAGTTCCTGGATTGCTAAAAAGCTCCCTGTCCGCGGATGCATACCGCTCGGCCAGGTCATTGGGAGAGATGTCATAGACGGTTTTCCCGACAACGTCCTTCCTCGGAATACCGAAAAACTGCTCGTAGGCCCGGTTGCATCCCATGTAGCGGCCTTCGGCGTCCTTGTAGAAGACGGGGTGGGGCATGGCATCCATGAGATTTTGCAGGAAGGCAACATTGTCGCGCAGTTTTTCCTCCGCCCCCTTGCGCTCTGTGATATCGATGACAACGCCTGACATTCGAACAGGTTGATTCGCTGCATTGTAAAAGAACCGTCCCTGACCCGCTATCCAGTGTTCCGAACCGTCGGGCCAGTTGACGCGAAACTCGTGCCCATACAGGTCGCGTTGCGCTCGGGCCTGAGCCACCTTCATTTCCAGTTGGGCCAGGTCATCAGGGTGGATCGATCTCCGAAAGGTCTCATAGCGGCCGTCAAATTCCTCAGGCTTCAGCCCAAACAGTCGCGCGTGGCCTTCGGACCACGCAATCTCGCCGCTTGTCAGGTCCCAGTCCCACGTACCCATTTCACCGGCGTCAAGGGCCAGCAGCAAACTCTCTTCACTTCGTTGAGCGCGCAGCGTCGCCTGCTCCGCTTCCAGCAGTTTTTTTTCGAGCTTGCGTACAAGGACTTCGGCGTATTTTTGGAACAGCACCTCTTCAGGACCTTCGGGTTCGCTCGGGGGCTTCAGTTTGTCAGCCTCTGCCTGCTCCAGGACGCCTTTGATCCGGGCGATGAACACCTCCGGCTCGGCGGGTTTAATTATGAAGGCGTCAGCACCCAGGTCCAGAGCAAGGCGTTCATCTTTGGGTTCGGTGTAGGTGGCGGTATAGACCACAAACGGAATGAAGTTCAAGCGTTCGTCTGTCTTCCACAACCGCAGGAGTGTGAAGCCGTCCATAACGGGCATGAGCAGGTCTGAAATGACCAGATCCGGTGGCGCCTGGCGAGCTTTGAGGAGAGCTTCGGCACCATGCCGTGCCGTGGCCACCTCATAGCCGCTGCCTGCCAGTAGAGCCTGCAGCAGATAAAGGTTCTCTTCGTTGTCGTCCACTACCAAAAGCCGGATCATAAAGCGTTTCCCTTCTTCGACGACTTCAAGCGAATGCTGACTCCAACCACACAGGTCTACGGATTGATCGGTTTCCAGACATAGCCATCGCAGTCGGCAGCCAGGATTTTCTCTGTCAATAGCACTGGAAGATGTCCGGTCGAGGCCCTCCTCCCTGGAAAAACCCTTCGCTCCGGCGATTTTCACCAGCACAAGGTTCAGATCTGTCGAGATCGAAATTGTGAGCCTCTAAGGAGGACCGGTCTGTTCTTTGGGGCCACGCGTTTGAGAGAGAAACAGGGCTGAGGCGAGAAAAGAGGAATCCCACTGCTGCTTCGGCGAATGAGAGTGAACTCATGAGATTATTCACTGCATCCTCCGAGTTGCGCCGTTAATGGCAATTGCAGTGTGGTCGAGCCGTTCTTGATGCGGCATTCGAGCTATTGGGAATTAATACGCAGAAGTTTTCCGAATCAGCATCCCATGAGTATCCGAACTAATAATTTGTTATTACAACATAATTAATTATTAATGCAACTCCATTTATCCTTTTACTTGGGATATTAAGTTGACCTTGCCTTGTCGTCCATTTTACCGGAGTTTCGGTTCAGGAATGCCCGGAAGAGATAGAGGTCCAGCGGGAAAAGATTATCTGCGGCTCAGAAGGAATGCCCTGAGATTCGCACTGCCAATGTCTTTTTGAAACCCGCTGCGCTTCGGGCCAAGGCTGAATCCCCTTTTTTCTCCCCTCTTTTTGACTTAAATTGGGGACCTTTAACGATGCTCACCCATCTCTAAAGGGGGACTTCAGGCGCCAGCCCCTCTCCGGGGAGATGTACAGGCGTTGCGGATGCAAAACGTTTAAGCTTCTACACTGACATTGGAAGTTTTCTTGTAGCTTCAGCGGCGAAGGAAAATGCGCCCGGTATGACCTCTATTTCGACCGGGGTCTTCCCGATCAGTTCTCCATCGGCTTCGATCCATGCAGGGGGCGCCGATTCGACGCTGACCCTGGTTGCTCGGGTCCTTTTGACGTGCGGGCTCCTGTGAAGCGCCCCAAAATATGCGAGTAAGACCAAAGGCAGCAATCCGCGAAACCCGACCGGCTCGACCCAAACCAGCTCGAATTGATTTCCGGCTGGAGACGCGGCCGGCGCAATTACAATCCGTTTGCCAAAGCAGCATCCGAGTGCCGCCCCAAGGAAGATCGCATTTGTTTGAAAAGAGAACCCGTTGAGGCTTCCACTCATAGTATAAGATTTGAAGCCGCGAAGAGCTCTTAAGGTGCTCATGGCATACGCCGGCCAACCGGCACGCCAAAATCGCCTGGTCTGGAACCTGCGAATGACTTCAGCATCAAAACCCAATCCCAGAACCATTGAAAAAACCCTTTCCCGCTGTCCCTCAGCGGTCTGAGTGCGGCAAAGGCCGAGGCTGACCTTGACAGTGGAAGGGCTGACGGCGGCGCGCAGTCGCTCGATCCGGCTTGCGCCCCCCTCGAAGTTTCTGATGTAGTCACATCCAGTGCCAAATGGCACCATACCAACACTGGGCAACTCCCCCCTCATCTCCCACCACAATCCGTTCAAAACCTCAAATAGAGTGCCGTCTCCGCCCACCGCAATAACCCGGTCGTATCCGGAGAGCCTCGCTGAGGCAGCAAGGAGTTCAGCGTGCCCCTGGTACTCGCTCCAGAAGGTCTCCACTTCTGCTGCTCCCGGACCGAGGGAACTAAGGAGAGCCGGCCAATCCCTACGGGTCGTTTTCCATCCGCAAACGGGATTTACTATGGCGGCTACCTTCAAGCTTTTCTCCGGGCCCTTTGCATGATCCGGTCCTTTCTCTACGCTCCACGGGGCATTTAGCCGGGTGCTCTGCGGTGAGCTTACCTTCTCTAAGGCCGCAGATCATTTTCCTGCGGCAGCCTTGATGTTTTCGAAATGCTCCCTTCCCGACCGGAGGACAACAGTCTCGATATATTGCTCGACTGTCATGTTGATCCCCAGAGCAGGAAGGTAGCCGGTCTTATCAAGTTCCGAATCTTCCAGGCCTCCTGCGAACTCTACCAGCTTGCGGCCCTGCGTCCGAAGAACGTCCAAAACTTCGGATTTCGTGCATGGAGCGTGTTCTTTGGCATGGCGGTTGGCGAATGCCGTGATCTGTTCCATCGTCATCTCAGGGAGCTTTTCGCCGCTGAGTATCATCTTTGCTGCTGATATGGCAGGATAATGGTTTGCTCCAATATGCCGCGCCGTAACGCCGAGCGGCCACCCCTCGGCGCCAATTCTATTCCAGTCATCTTCCGTGCAGTTCTCAACAAATGAGATTACTTCATCATTAAGTGAATTCAGGCGATCCGCTAACTTTTTAGACCTACCGCTCATGGCTTTTCTCCTCGATATCTACGATAATCGCTCATCTTGTTTATTATATTTGGAATACCTGCACGCGTTCATGGACAAGATAAGCAGTGAGGAGCCGGTTTCATACATTGTTTTTCAACCGGCCAATCGAAATGCGGAGAGCAAAGAGTGGATGATGATGCAAGAAGTACGATGACGCAATAGATAGAAACGGCTTTGCAACCGTGCTATTCTTGGGGCTTATGTATTTTCTCTTCCGCGTCATGAACTTCGGGATGGGACTGACGTCAAAGTTGAACGCTAGCCCCGCTTTGTTAAGTCCTCTTCCTTGTTTCAACGTACCAGCGCATGGTTTCTTCCATACCCTTGGCCACATTGTACTGCGGAGCATAACCGAGCAACTCCCCCGCCCGTGAAATATCCGCAAGAGAGTGCATAACGTCGCCCTTCCGAAAAGGCCCATATTTCGGCTCTATGCCCTCTATCTCCGGCATGTGGGAGCAAAGGGATCTCTTTATTAACCCGAACAACTGGCTCAGAGTCGTACGATCTCCGCAGGCGATATTGTATACCTTATTTAGAGCTGCGGGACGGTTGGATACTGCAGCCAGAATATTTGCCTGGACTACGTCCTGAATGTAGCAGAAATCCCGGCTGGTCTGGCCATCGCCGTTGATAACGGGGATTTCCAGATTGATCAGCGCATTGATCCAGCACGGAATTACAGCCGCGTAGGCACCCTTTGGGTCCTGTCGTTTCCCGAATACATTGAAGTATCTCAGCCCAATCCAGTCAAAATCGTATACTTTTGAAAAAACTCCCGCATAAATCTCGTTTACCAGCTTTGAAGCCGCATAGGGCGACAGAACTGCTCCAATTTCCTCTTCCACTTTTGGCAGTTGCTCGCTGTCCCCGTAAACGGATGATGAGCTGGCAAATACGAACCTTTTTACTCGCGCTTGCATCCCGGCCACTAGCATCTGCAGAAAGCCGTCCACATTGCATTCATTGGTAGTGATCGGATCGTCTATGGACCTCGGAACGCTGCCAAGGGCCGCCTGATGTAAAATGTAGTCGATCCCCGAGCATGCCCTGCGGCAGTCTTCGGGATCGCGGATATCTCCCCGGATGAATTCGAATTTGGCCCACTTCTGAGTACCGACGGTTCTCTTAACGTCTTCGAGGTTATGAGAGTATCCCGTAAGGAGATTGTCAATTCCAACCACCTGCTGATCAACCTCGAGCAGCGCTTCGAGAAGGTTGGACCCGATAAATCCGGCAACCCCGGTGACGAGCCACCTTTTAGGCTCTTTTGCGAGTTCGGCCTTAATATTGTCGAATATGCTCACAATTTATAACTCCCAGGTTGATTGGTTCATTTCGTATGCGAAGCACCTCAAAAACACTCAATCCGAGTAAGGAGGTCAAAAAAACACTTTCAGTAGGCAACGTCCAGGGAAAGTCCACCCGCCCGCCCCGTTATCACCGTGAGACAGGCTCAACTTGATAACACTTATTAGACTGGCAGGTCAATGCGCAACAATTTTTCGACCTCCCAAAAACCGGTTATCTGCAATCCACAATGTCCGGCACAATTTTGAGCTTCGACCGCCCTTCTCATTTTGCATCCAAATGGGCTGTAAATTAAGTTCCGGTTAAGCAAAAAACAACTGACACAAGATAAACTCCTTTCGGTCCAAACCTTAAAGATGTATGATTTACAATCCTGTATTGTGTGTGCTTATACCAATGGAATAAGAAGGTGATGACCAGCGCCGGGCAACAGCGGCCACCCTGGAGCTTTCATAAGCTATGATCCAGGAACGGATCGCCGGAATGTCCAAAGGAGAGAAAATCCAGAGGTCGACTTGGTTTCGCGGGGAAGCTGTTCAAGGGAATTGCTTTTCGGCATTCTCGAACACAAGCAATAACCATTGAAACAGAAGTTAAGCGGTATCGAGACGAATCGGGAGTACATGCTTCTCCAGCTCTTTATTACAACTGTTATGTTTTTTGACTATTTCGATAATGTTTCAACCTGTCAATTGATTACATTAAATTATTCTCGCGAGCCAGTTTCACCTTGATTACAAACCAGCATTTTTTGACTCATTAGGAAAGGAGAAGGAGAAGGAGATGGATTCCAAGGACCAAAAATCTGGCACGGATTATTGCGAGACCAAGCCCTGCGTTGAAGAAGCCCCCGCAGCGCCCACCCCTATGGGGTGGAAGGAGCTGTACTTAAAAGAGGATTGGTGGGCCATTTATCTCGGCATTGGTCTCATGCTGGTGGCCCTGATCGCATTTTTACTGGGCAGTAACGTCGTCAAGGTACTGGTCATTAACCCCGGCGGCGTCAAATGGACATCATTCGACCAATTGCTGGGACATTTTCAGCAAAATATTCATCTTTATTTATTGCAGCTTCTTGTCTGGCTGGTGATTTTCGGGGTCAGCACCAAAATCATGGGGATTAAACTGTCCCAATTCCTCCCGAGTTTCATAGTCTTGTACATTCTGTCGGTCATCATGTTCTCTATCAGCGGCTGGGCCAATGCAGCAAAATATAATCTCGAGCCTCCCCTGGTGGCTCTCATTCTAGGCCTCATCCTGGCGAATATCGTTCCCCTGCCCAAATGGCTGGACTCAGGTTTCCGGGTTGAGTACTATATTAAAACCGGCATCGTTCTGCTCGGCGCCACTTTCCCGCTCACGCTGATTGCCACCGCCGGGCCCATCGCTCTGCTGCAAGCCACCATCATCTCCGTGTCGACCTGTCTGGTCATCTATTTCGCCGCCACAAAGTTGTTCGGGCTGGATAGGAGATTGGCCGCTGTCATCGGCGTGGGCGGCTCTGTCTGCGGGGTCTCCGCCTCTATGGCCATCGCCAGTTCGGTAAAGGCCCAAAAGGACCACCTCTACACATCGGTAACCCTGGTTGTGGTCTGGGCCCTGGTGATGATCATCGTTTTGCCGTTCGTCTCCAAGCTCCTGAATCTGGCCCCCGGCGTCGCCGGGGCATGGATCGGCACCTCTGAATTTGCCGACGCCGCCGGTTTCGCGGCGGCCAGCGCCTACGGCAAGATGGCCGGCAATGAAAGCGCCGCAATGCAGGGATTTACCCTCATGAAGGTCATCGGCCGGGATATGTGGATCGGTATCTGGTCCTTCGTCTTTGCCATGATCGCTTGCTTAAAATGGGAAAAAGAAGAATGCGGAGTCCGGCCCAGCGCTATGGAGATCTGGTGGCGCTTCCCCAAATTCGTTATCGGGTTTTTCCTGGCTACTTTCCTCATGACCACAGTCACCGCCGGTTACTCCACCGAGGTTTTCAATAGCTCGGTCAAACCCAACCTGATTACTCCGCTGGTCTCTATCCGGTCCTGGATCTTTATCTTTTGCTTCCTGAGCATCGGTCTGAGCACCCGCTTCCGGGAACTCAAGGCCGCCGGCTGGAAACCCTTCTTCGCCTTCAGCATCGGGGTGGCGGTCAATGTCGTCCTCGGGTTTCTCCTGTCAGTCTTTGTGTTCGGCGGATACTGGTCTGCGTTGGGTAAGTAATTTAACGGGCGCCGGCGTCACCGGCCCCCTCTACACTTCAGTATGGTGATATGGCGGCAAGCAAACTGAAGCATCATTGTCTCAACTGCAAGTTTTTCAACAATGAGCCGGAGCTGGTGGAACAGACCTTTCCCGGCCTTACGGCCTTGAGTTCGGCCTACGCCTCCGTGCGGGCCGACGCAGGGATTTGCAGTCGTCACGAACTTTTCCTGGCGCCCTGGGCCAAGTGCCGGGATTTCCAGGTCAAGCAATAAGGATGGGCCATATGGCTCGGACTCATACTCCTGGGCCTGCCTGTCCGGGCAAAGCTATATTTTTTTCCAAGTGGCAATTGAGGTAAGAGGCAATCTCTTTTAGCGGTGAGGTAGGCAAACAGGCAGCCGCCCGGGGTAGGGGCGGGTTTATCCCGCCCCATTTGAAAACAAGGCCGGTAATATAGTCAATCTCCGAATGAAAGGTGATATGCGATAGAATCGAGCTTTATCGTAAAATCTACATTTTCGACATGACAGCAATCGGGAACTTGAATCTGTACGGGAGCAAAGTTGAGGATTCCGTTTATTCCGGCCAGCACCAGTTGATTGGCAACGCTTTGGGCCTCGTTGGCGGGAGTGGCAATAATGCCAACATGAACTTCCCTCTCTTTTACGACATCTTCCAGTTCGCTGACATGATTAATGACAAGTCCATTGGGAAGTCTTTTCCCTATCTTCTGTGGATCGCTATCGAAAGCAGCAGTAAAGACGTAGCCGTGTTTTATGAAGTTCCCATGACGCATAAGAGCCGATCCAAGATTGCCAAGTCCCACCATTGCGAGGTTCCACGGGCGGTTTAAGCCGAGAATGTCCTTGATCTGATTTGCAAGGTCGTTTACCCGGTATCCGACTCCCCTGACTCCAAATTCTCCAAAGTAGGCCAGATCTTTTCGAATTTGAGCCGGATTTACACCACACTGCTTTGCCAGGCGCTCAGAGGATATAACGTCCACGTCACTATCGAGCAGATCCATGAGGTTGCGCATGTAAATTGAGAGCCTGACGATTGTTGCCATGGGGATTTTGGCAAATTTCATTTTATAACCTCAGATACAAAAATAAGGTGCGGTGGCCATAATTATGTGATATTATTCACATTTCATTCCAAAAAAAGGGCCTGCCGCAGGGAATTTGGCAGAGGGCAACCGCTCGAGTCACTCGCCCTCTGCCAAATCCGATTTTCTTAAGGCTCTACTTGGGCAGACCTACAAAAGCAGCAATCGACGAAGATATCGGGTTGGCGTAGATCAGGATCAACGCGACAACGAGCGCGTAAATCGACAGGGACTCGATCATGGCCAGACCGATCAGCATGGTAACGGTTACTTTACCGGATGACTCTGGATTGCGCGCGATACCCTCGACAGCGCCTCTGACCGCCATACCCTGGCCGATGCCGCATCCATGGGCCGCAATGGCTATTGCCAAGCCGGCTGCAATGGCGGAATAGAGGAAAAACTGAACCGCCGATGATTTCGCGTCGCCATCAGCGGCGAAAGCTGCACAGGAAAGACCCAGGACAAACAGCGTAGTGAAAAACCCAATTTTCTTCATGAAACAAATCCTCCTAGTTTTAGTTGAATGAATAAAAAATATGCGAACGTGGCCTTCCTTCCTCGTTATCGCCTGTTTAGTGGGCGTGCTCAATTGAGCCGGCAAAGTACATCATAGCAAGCAGGCAGAAAATGAAAGCCTGGATAAAGCCTGTGAAAAGCCCGAGAAGCATCATCGGCAGAGGCGCAAGATAGAGTCCCGCCAGGAAAAAGAGGATACCAAGGACCAGTTCCTCCCCAAACACGTTTCCGAAAAGACGGATTGAGAGACTAAAGAGTCTCGCGATGTGTCCGACTATTTCAATTGGGAACATAAGCGGAATGAGCCACCATACGGGACCGGTAAAATGTTTTATGTACTTGATCCCGTGGAACTTAACTCCAAGTACGTGGGTCATCACGACGACAATCACGGCACAGGCTGCGGTTGTATTCAGATTGGCCGTAGGGGAGTAAAACCCCGGAATCACTCCCAGGTAGTTGCTGCAGAGAATGAAAAAACCGAGGCTCGCGATGAGCGGAAACATGAAGCGGGCTTCCTCGCCTGTGACGCCGATCATAAAATCTTCGATGCCCGTTATCACCATTTCGAAAAAATTCTGTCCGCCCTCGGGAATCATCTTGAGGTTACGGACGGCAAGAGCGCTCAAAATCACCACCACAACCATGACTACCCACGTATATGTTACATGTGGTTGCAGCAAATTGTCTGTAAAGCTTCCGGTAAAAAAGCCGTGAGGTAGTTCATGTACATGTATACCCAGCTTTTCGAGAAGAAGGTTTATGAAAAGGATAGGATGTTCCATAAGCTTAACTCTCTCCCTTTTTCATCATAATAAATTCAAATACCCCAACCATAACGATGCTTAGAACCATAATTGAAAGGCCTACCAGAAACGGAATTGGAGTGGCCAATCGCAGATACAACACCAAGAAGATCATAAGAAGGGTTGCCACATATCGAATGTAATAGCCGGTAAACATGCCCGCCCTGCGCGGGAGCTTACCCGGGTTCTGCAAGACCCGCCTGAGTTGCCGCTTGAGAATCTGGAAGCTTAGAATCACAATACTGCCGCCCAGAAAAATATCCAGCGCGATTTTCCCTGAAAACCAAACCAAGGCGGCCAACGTAAAAACGATCAGCAAAATGGCGGAAACCACTTCAATTCGCAGGAGGAGCGTTTCGCTCTCGACACATTCCCTCACAATTTCTTCCGATCCTTGTCCTCTTTCTGTTGCTGCTTTGCAAAACGATAATAATTAAGGCCCCCCGCGACTATTCCAAAGATGAGAAATATTATTGTCAGATATGGAAAGGTCCCTAACTTCGAATCAAGGAAAACCCCAAGCCCAATACCGATAAAGGGCGCAAAGGCCACCTGATACCCGATGGTGCTGGCCATTACGGCCTGCATGAGCGATTTTTTGTCTTCTTTTTTCATTGTGCTTTCGTGTAAATGTTCACGAGCGTACCTACCACACAAGGCAATTTCAGTCAAACCATTTTCTATTTCAGTCTACAATTTTGCCCAACGACCTTCAGCGCTTCGAACGCAGCCTGGATAGTACGGTCCAGATCATCCTTTCCATGAGCCGGGCTGACAAAAAAGGCTTCGAACTGGGAGGGAGCAAGGTATACGCCTCTTTTGAGCATTTCACGGAAAAACAGACCGTAAGCTTCTGTATCGGATTTCGCCGCGCTTTCCAGATCGAAAACAGGTTCTTTCGTAAAAAACCCGCACCCAAGTGAGGCTATTCTATTGAGCCTCACGGAAACACCGGCTGAGCAGGCAGCTTCCTCCAGCCCGGAGCACAGATATATATTTTGTTTTTCAATTTGTTCGTAAATCCCACCGCGGCTTAGCACGTTGAGCACCGCCATCCCGGCGCTCATAGCCAGAGGATTTCCGGAAAGAGTTCCCGCCTGGTAAACGTCGCCGCTGGGGGCAATGCGCTCCATTATCTCTTTCCTACCTCCGTAAGCGCCCACCGGAAGACCACCGCCTATTATCTTCCCGAGGCAGGTAAGATCGGGCATTATCCGGAAAAGCTGCTGTGCCCCTCCGGGAGCTAACCTGAAGCCGGTAATCACTTCATCAAAGATAAGCAGCGATCCATGTTCAGTGCAAATCCGCCTCAACCCCTCAAGGTATCCTGCTCTGGGCAGCACGACTCCCATATTCGCTGCGACCGGCTCCACAATGATCGCTGCAACCTCTTTACCCGCGCGCTCCATGACTTCCCGCACCATATCGAGGTCATTGTAAGGCAGCGATAAGGTGTGCTGGACGATTTCCTCAGGGACCCCCGGAGTTCCAGGAATACCGAAGGTGATGAGGCCAGAGCCGGACTTTACGAGAAGCGAGTCGGCATGTCCGTGATAGCAGCCGTTGAATTTTATTATCTTTTTGCGCCCCGTATATCCCCGGGCAAGCCTGATGGCGCTCATTGCCGCCTCGGTCCCCGAATTTACCATCCTGACCATTTCTATGGACGGGACCATCTCGACCACTTTCCTGGCCATGTCTATTTCGATTCGTGTGGGAATCCCATACGAAGTACCCCTATCGGCGACATTCTTCAGGGCCGCCACTACTTCAGGATGCGAATGGCCTAGAATGAGCGGTCCCCATGAGCCAACATAGTCGATGTAGACATTGCCATCTTCGTCGGTAATCCGGCACCCGTCAGCCTTCTTTATAAAAATAGGGTCGAAGCCGACCGCCCTGCCCGACCGAACCGGGCTGTTCACGCCACCCGGCATTAATTCGCAGGCTTCCCTGTACAGCTCATGTGATGCATCCCACTTCATTGGCTTATGGCTCCGGATTTGCAGAATTACTCGCTCTCCATCAGTGCAATGTCGTAATTTTCGAGATGAAGGTTCTGGTCCGCTTTTACCGAGACAATCGCGTGCATTCTCTCTTCGACCCGTTCCAGCGCCGCCCGTTCTTCGTCGCAGAACATGGCGGCAACCTCCGGATGCGCCATAACAAGGACACTCCTGCCGTAAAAATCTTTCCTCTGCCGCTCCAGCTCTCTCAAAACCTCATAACAGACTGTCTGCTTGGATTTGAGGTATCCTTCTCCATCGCAATAAGAGCAGGGCTCGCACAGCACTTGTCCAATGCTCTCCTTGGTCCGCTTCCTCGTCATCTCGATCAGACCCAGCTCAGACATATGCAGGATGTTGGACTTACTCTTGTCCTTGTATGTGGCGTCACGCAGAGCATTCCAGACCTTCTCACGGTTGGCCTCTTTCTCCATATCGATAAAATCGATTATTATGATCCCACCCAGGTTTCGAAGCCTCAACTGGAAAGCAATCTCTTTTACGGCTTCCAGGTTCGTCTTAAGGATTGTCTCTTCCAGATTGCGCTTGCCGACATATCTGCCCGTGTTGACGTCTATGGCTGTAAGCGCCTCGGTAGATTCGATTACGATATATCCACCGGACTTGAGCCAGATTTTCTTGCTCAAAGCCCTCTGGATTTCCATTTCGATCCCATATGAGTCGAAAATCGGCTCATCGCCTTCATACAGTTCCACCTCATTTTGCAGTGATGGCATGAAGGTCTCGGTAAAATTCAAAATTTTTCGGTACTCGGACTCCGAGTCGATTACGAGCCGGTCGACTTCCTTGGTGAAAAGGTCGCGAACCGCTCGAAGGGTTATATCCAGCTCCTGATATATCAACGAAGGCACGGGGGCGTTTTCGGACCTCCGCTGAATGCTCTGCCAAAGTTTGGCTACGAAATCGGACTCCGACTGGAGTTTCTCTCTTTCGGCTCCCTCAGCGGCGGTGCGTACGATAAAACCGCAGTAAGGCGGTTTAATTTCACACATTATCTCGCGGAGGCGCTTTCGCTCGGTTTCATCCTCAATTCTGCGCGAAACGCCCACATGGTCCATCGTCGGCATGAAAACAAGGTTTCTGCCGGGCAGCGTTATATGAGTCGTTATTCTGGCCCCCTTGCTCCCGATAGGCTCCTTGGCCACTTGCACGAGGATGTCCTGTCCCTCCTGAAGCCGGTCCTCGATGGGGATGCCGTTATAACTCGGGCGAAAATCCAGTCCACCATATTCCCGACCGCCGTTTTCCATATCCTCATCTTGTTTTTCATCCCCGGATTCGTCTTCGCATGACGACAGGAGAGCCTGCTCGACATCGCCCATGGGCCGATAAATATCGCTCACGTATAGAAACGCCGCCTTATCGAGATTGATGTCCACGAAGGCCGCCTGCATGCCCGGCAAGACCCTCACGACTCGCCCCCTGTAAACGTTTCCGGCAATCCCACGGTCCGAGCTCCGCTCAACATAGAGCTCCGCCACCTGCCCGTTTTCAACCAGCGCCACACGCGTTTCAAAAGCATTGCTGTTAATTATGAGTTCGGCGGACATTGTCGTTCCCCTCCCGAACTTCCAGGCGGTATGAGGCGATCTTGCAGATCAGGCAGTTTTCCAGGCTCTGGGCTTGAGCACCTGCCAGATTCTGAAGAATCGCCATAGGCCTGAAGCACGAACCCGGTGTTTCGTAGATATCCACTTCAAGGGCGTTTTCTCCGGCTTTTCGCATATCCAGAAGAATCTGCCCGAGGCGTGATGTCACCTGGCCCCTTTTAGTCTTCTTGGTGAGCACATTGTCGCTGCACTTTGGCCACGCCTCCATAAGATTTCGCAAAACGAATGGATTCAACCCGGAGACATAGTAAACAACCCTGCACGGATAGCCGAAGTCGGGTTTTTTATCGATCCGGCTCACCACGCTGATTTTGATCACACCATTGAAATGTTTGTTCAGACGCTCGCGAATGAGCACAGTATCAATATCTTCGCTCAATGCGATGTAAGCCTCGGCAATTATGGTCTCCATTCCGAGCGGCAGGGCCTCGCCGAATGAAATCCTGGGGTGCGGATGATAGCCCTTGCTGAAGGCGGCAGGAAGCCCTGCCCGCCTTATAGCCCTCTCGAAGGCCAGAGCCATCTCCAGTTGCCCGAAAAATCGAGTTTTTCCAAGCTTTGAATAAATCACCCTGTAGAGAAATTCTCTATCAGGCAAAGACTGCCCCCGGGCGTCCGGCAACTCGTCCGATTTCAATTCCCTGACAGGTTCTTCATGGATAACAGGAGATATTGTCTTGTGATCGCAAACGCCGCACACCCCGCATCCGCCCTGCCGGCAGTCAGGGGTGAACTCTTCGGCCATTGCCTTTTTGAATTCATCCCACAGATATTCACGCGAAACACCGGCCGAAAGATGATCCCAAGGAAGGATTTCGTCACGATCCCTGCAGCGTTCGGCATAGAAAGCGGCATTAAGTCCGGTTTCAGCAAGAGCGCGGTGCCACAGGTCTTCCCTGAAATGGTCGCTCCAGCCGTCAAACCTTGCTCCCAACTCCCATGCACGTTTGAGGGCATCCCCAAGCCGCCTGCTGCCCCTCGCAAATACCCCCTCAAAAAGGCTATTGCCCGGCATATTCCACTTCAGCCTCAGACCGGGCTTCCTCAGCCGCTCCTTAAACATTCGGAGGCAGTCTTCCATCTGTGCCTCCGATATTTGAGACGACCACTGAAACGGCGTCATGGGTTTGGGAACGAAAGTGGATATTGAGATATTTACGGAAGCTCTCGTCCTCTTTCCTTTTTCCCACACCCTGAGGCACAGATCCACAAGTGCGTCCCGGTCGGCCTCGGATTCGCCGGGAAGACCCATCATGAAGTAGAGTTTTATGAGCCTCCAGCCTAGATCGAAAGCGCCTTCGGCCGCACTGAGCAGGTCCTCGTCGCGTATTCCCTTGTTTATAATACGCCGGAGACGCTCGCTCCCGGCTTCCGGGGCCAGGGTAAACCCGGTTTTGCGAACCTTCTTGATATGCTCCATCAGTTCGGGGGTAAGCGTCCCAACGCGCATCGATGGAAAAGAGACAGCGACTTTGCGGGGTTCGAGTTCCTTTACCAGCGCACCCAGCAAGTCCTGTATCTGACAATAATCCCCGGTACTGAAGGACAGCAGCGCGACGTCTTCAAAGCCGCTCGAAGCAAGCGCCTTTTTCGCCGCATCGAGCACATACAAGGGATGACGTTCCCTGACGGGCCGGTAGATGTAGCTCGCCTGGCAAAAACGGCAGCCTCGTGTGCAGCCCCGCGCAATTTCGATCCTCAGCCGGTTGTGAACGATATCGATGAGGGGCACGAGCGGTTCTTCCGGAATCGGGCAGCTTTGGTCGAGGTCGGAGACCACTCTTTTTCTGACATGAGTGTAGTCTGAGAACCTCGGAACCACGGCTGATATGATACCGTTTGCGCCGTAGGAGACATCGAAAAATGAGGGGATATATACTCCGGCAATCTTTCTGATCTCGCTGAGAAAATCCTCCCTGGACCTGCTGACGCTCCGTTTCCAATCCCTGTAGACATCGATGATTTCGGGAAGAACCTCTTCGGCTTCGCCCAGAACGAAAAAGTCGAAAAAATCAGCCAGAGGCTCGGGATTGAATGCACACGGACCGCCACCTATGACAAAAGGATGCGCAGTGGTCCTTTGGCTGGCGTAAAGAGGAATGTTGGCAAGATCGAGTATAGTGAGTATGTTTGAGTAGCTGAGTTCGTACTGAAGGCTTACACCCAGAAAGTCGAACTCCGCAATAGCGCGCTCGCTCTCTATCGCTCTCAGCGGCTCACCGGAGTTCCTCAGTTTTTCTTCGTAATCGGGCCACGGCGCATAGACCCTGTCCGCCATCACTCCCTGGGCCCGGTTCAACTGATGATAAAGCAACTGGAGCCCAAGATGGCTCAAACCAATCTCATAGACATCAGGAAATGCAAGAGCGAAGCGGACCGAAGCTCTCTCGAAGCTCTTGCGGTAAGCGTTTACTTCGAGCCCTATATAGCGGCCGGGTTTTTCTACACCATTTAGATGCGAATCGAACATTATCTGTGCTATATCCTTTTCACGCGCGGACAGGTCAGGCCGAGGCCCACATACCTCGCAGAGTGAAGTTTAACTGGTTTCCGTCCGCATTCTCTGACGTCAAGATTTGTTGGACGTCAAAAAATCCTTTTCCGCACCGAAAACTGCCGGAGTTTAATCCGCCGTGACCGGATGGACTGGCTGGACATCTTGTAGATGTCATATCGTGCTGAACATAATCTCGACAATCATTTTAGAATCTTTACTTATACTTATCCGAGGGATAAAGAGTCAACAGAAAAGCGGGCGGGTTATTTCGCAACTCAGCTTCACCGGCTTGAGCCCACAAATCGCCGCTTTATACGGGCAATTTCCCCTTGCATTATTCAGATGCCGGTGCTATCTTCTGTCTTCCGTTTACCTTGACAGAAAATGCTGTCTGAGACTCAATTTTCGAAAGTTGCAGAAGAATTTTCATACCTAATCGCGAACCAATTGAAGGAGGAGGTAGAACATGAAGGTTTTTGCGGGTGGTGTTGCCGCGGCGTTTCTCGGCTTTTTGGGCATCCTGGTCTGGTATAAGGAAGTTTTCGCGGTCATCGGAGGCGCGATTCCCCTCATCCTGCTGTTAGGTGGGCTGATGGCCGCATACCTTGGCTACGATGAGGTAAAAGATAAACTCCCGTTCTCGAAAACCAGGGAAACCACGGAACCCACAAGCGATATGAGACTCAAAGAGGAAGCCGAAAGGTACAAGCAGGAAGTCGAAAGACTCAAAGGCGAACTGGACAAGACCAAGACCAGCTAAAAGCTTCCCTTTTCCGGATAACAAAGGCCACCCCATCCAATGAGGGCGGCCTTTTGTTTTTGGCATCCGGCAGGATTTGAATTCAAGCGTGAGCTTCGGTCCAGTTGGCCCCCCAGCCGATCTCCACCTTCAGCGGCACATCCAGGACCCGGACCGCCTCCATTTTCCGCCGGACGAGATCATCGACCGGCTCCCTTTCCTGGCGTGGGACCTCGAAAAGCAGTTCGTCATGCACCTGAAGCAGCATGTTTGCTCCGAGCTTCTCCTTTTTGATCTCCAGATTGATATCTATCATCGCCTTCTTTATCAGGTCAGCCGAGGTACCCTGAATCGGCGTGTTGATAGCGAGGCGTTCACCCAACTGGCGTATGCTGAAGTTACGGCTCTGAAGCTCGGGTATGGCACGCCTGCGCCCAAGAAGAGTTTCAGCATACCCGAGGTCGCGCGCCTTGCGGATAACTTCATCGATGAAGCGCCGAACACCGCTGTAGCGTTCAAAATACCGGTCGATAGCCGCCTTCGCCGTTTTCGTGCTGATTCTAAGCCTCTGAGCCAGGCCGAAAGGGCTCATACCGTAGGCAATACCGAAGTTTATCATTTTGGCCTGCCTGCGCATCTCGGCGCTAACCTGCGTCACTGCGACGCCGAATATTTCGGCGGCGGTCCTTCGGTGCACATCCTCATCAACTCTAAAGGCCTCCATGAGGCTTTCGTCACCGCTGTAATGGGCAAGCACGCGAAGTTCGATCTGCGAATAGTCCGCTGACATGAGCATATACCCGGGCGCAGATATGAAGGCTTGACGAATGCGTCTGCCCTCGTCACTGCGGATCGGAATGTTCTGAAGGTTGGGGTTCGAGCTGCTTAGACGTCCCGTTGCCGTCACGGCCTGATTAAAAGAGGTATGGATGCGGCCGGTATCCGGACGAATCAGCTTTGGCAGGGCGTCTGCATAGGTACCTTTCAGCTTTGAGATCGTGCGGTAGCTGAGGACTTGCTCGGCGACCGGATGTTCCAGAGAAAGCTCTTCGAGAACGCTGGTGTCGGTCGATGGACCGCTTTTTGTCTTTTTGACCACTCGGAGCCCGAGTTTGTCGAAAAGGATGTATCCTAGCTGTTTGGGGGACTGGACATTGAACTCCTCGCCTGCCAACTGGTAGATGAGCGCGGCTTTCTGATCCAGCGCTTTCTCGAACTCGGTGGAAAGCTCCTCCAGCTTTTCCGAATCGACCAGTATTCCCCTGTACTCCATGCGCGCAAGCACTTCGGTAAGTGGGAGCTCGATTGTTTCATAAAGCTCCATCAGCTTGTTTTCTTCAAGTTTGCGGCGTAAAACCGGGACCAGGCGCCAGCAGGTCTCGACGTTACCGCACGCGTAACCGATAGCCGTATCGAAGTCGATTTCGGCAAAACCTACCTGGCTTTTGCCTCTGCCTGTGATCTCCTCGTACGAGCTTATCGCCTCGTCCAGGTGCTCGGCGCTAATACGCTCGAGCCCATGTGTCTGTCCTCCGGGATCGAGCAGATAGCTTGCTATCATGGTATCGAAAATCATTGCATCGAGCTCGATTCCGTACCTCTTGAGCACTGTCCATTGAAACTTGAGGTTGTGCCCGGCCTTGGCGGGTGTTTTGGCGCTCAGTACCGGCTCAAGCCCCTGGAGCGCTTCGGCCGCAGTTAGCTGGATGCCGCATTCGGGGGCGTGACCGACGGGAATGTACCAGGCGAGGTTATCGTCCCAGCAGAGCGCGATTGAAACGAGATCGGCGTTCATGGCGTCTTGAGAGGTGGTCTCGGTCTCTATTGATATCAGCGATTTTGTCTGCGCGATTCCGGCCAGATCGGCCAACTCTTCGCGGGTCCGGATTACCCGATCGACCCTTGTCCGCTGCTTCGGGCTGGGAGGCTTAACTTCGTCCGGCTCCGTCCATTCCCGCTTAAGCATATCGAGAATTGTTCTGAATTCGAGTTCTTCACAGAGGCTGAACATTTCGAACCGCATGGGAGGCGCAGGCTCAAACTCCTCCAGGTCCTTGTGTATCACGACATCCAGCCTGAGGGAGACCAACTCGCGCGAGAGATAGGCGCTCTGCCTGCCTGCCGTAAGCTTCTTTCGCACCGAGTCGGGAGATATCTCGTCGATGTGTGTGTAAATTTCGTCGAGCGAAACCCAACGCTGGAGCAGTTGGCTTGCAGTCTTCTCCCCTACCCCTTTGACGCCTGGAATATTATCCGTTGTATCGCCAACCAGCGAAAGGTAATCAACCATTTGCCCGGGGGTCACTCCGAACCGCTCCCGAACGACTTTCTCCGTAAAAAGCCGGTCGTTTTGGGGGTCCCACTGCCTTACCACCGGGTCCTGAATGAGTTGGTGAAGGTCCTTGTCCGCCGAAACCACCACGATCTCCAGGTCGCGTGCCGAAGCCCAGTGGGTGAGCGTGGCAATCAGATCGTCGGCTTCATAGCCTTCAAGCTCCATTTGAGGTACCCCGAAATATTGCACAGCTTTCTTGATGTACGGGATTTGCGGCCCCAGTTCCTCCGGAGTGGCCTGGCGAGTAGCCTTATAGGCATCGGACAAGTCATGCCGAAAATTTCGCCCCGGCGCATCGAAAACCACGCAGATATAATCAGGCTTGCGTTCGCGGAGCACTTTCAGCAGCATCGTGATAAACCCGTAAACGGCCTGGGTCGCCATTCCTTTAGAGTTGGTAAGCCGCCGGATCGCATAGAAAGCCCTGTAGATGTAGGAGCTTCCATCGATTATGAAAAACGTTTTCCCTTCGCCTCTTATCTGCTGGTTCATTCGTCTCTTTCCATTTGAGAAGGGCGTCTCACTCATCGTGCCCCCGGGCCGGACCGCGCTTACCCCTTGACGGAAGTCCAGGCGGCAGATATTCAAGATTGACGTTGCTCATTGCGTGGTAAATATTGCCCCGGACTTTGGAATTCTTCCTGAAAAGGCCGTCCAGCATATTGCGGATTTCCATCCTTTGGTTCTTTAGGGCCGAAGGACACTTTGACGGCAGGATAGGCAAACCAAGGTTCTTGCAAACCTTTAGTATGCTCTGCGCGGGCACCAGCGCAAGAGGGCGTATGAGGGTTATTTCGCCGCCAAAAAACTCCTGTTTCGGGACCATGCCCGCAACCTGTGCTCCGTAGCAGATATTTATGAAAAAGGTTTCAATCATGTCGTCCTGGTTATGGCCCAGTGCTATTTTCGGGCATCCCAGCTCGCGCGCTTTCGTGAAAAGCACGGACCGCCTCAGCCGGGCGCAAAGAAAGCATGGATTTTCGCGATTCTCCGGCCCGTGCGCCCTGGGACCGTGATCAGTTCGGATGATTTCGTACCCGAACCCCTCTTGCGTGAAAAATGCCTCCAGCCGGTCCGCCGATTCCTCATCGAACCCCGGGTCCACGTGGACGGCGATGATTTCGTAGCTGATCGGAATGCGCCGAAGCCTCTCGCGCAGCAGCCAAAGAAGGAGCATGCTGTCTTTTCCTCCCGAGACCCCTACGGCGATTCTGTCCCCGTTTTCTATAAGTCCGTAATGGTGAATGCCCTTTCCCAGAAGCCTCCGAACTTCCTGATCCACAAAGGCCATAACTATCGCCTGCTTCCCCCTTCCGAATTTTTCCACGCCCCGCGAGGTTTGCTCAGCCGATATAAAAACATGAGACTCCGAATATCTATGTTAACAGATTTCGCCTTTCATTGCGTGTGGATATTGCGTTTAGTCCAAGGTCAGGGCGGTAGGACGCCACCTGGGATTTCGACGGTCGCAATGCCCTGACGAGGTCGTTTCTGCATCACACTCCGGGTTCCCTCAAGTCCGATATGAGACTGTCGCACGGTAAACTTGTTCTCCTTCAAGGATAGGCAGAGACATATGAATCTTTCATCATTTTTGGGGAAATGAGAGAATAATGCACATATTTGATAGATGCGCCGCCTTCCACGGTGGCGCATCTATTCGTAAACGATGAAAAGGAACCATACCAAATGGTGGTTCGTCGATAAAGACCCTTTCGCGTGATACGAAGAACGCCGCCGTGGAAGGCGGCCCTACCACAGGGAGATGGTTTATTCTTGGGACTTCGCCGGGACAGATTCACCGTGTAGACTTTCTTTTCCCGGTTGACTCAGGCAAGCCCCTTTGGTATCATGGCCGTTCCCTGGAGGCGCCCGTAGCTCAGGTGGATAGAGCGTCGGACTTCGAATCCGCAGGCCGCAGGTTCGAATCCTGCCGGGCGTACCAGTGAGAATTGCGTTCGGGCCGCTAGCTCAACGGTAGAGCAGCTGACTCTTAATCAGGAGGTTCGGGGTTCGAGACCCTGGCGGCCCATCTATTAAATCAAGGGGTTACAGTGATTCATGCTGTAGCCCTTTTTTAGTGGGGAAGCACAGGGGAAGCAAGCGGAGCGAGTTCACCTCCCGCCTCTCCATTGTGACGGGCACCCATCCGTTAAAACCGAACGGACAGAGACTCTCAAGAGGTTAAGAGTTGGCTAAGGGGTACGAGCCATAAGTAGTGAGAGCGGGGTACTGTGCAGGTATTTTCCCAACTACCGCTGTGATTCCCGTTTCAGATGTCGGATGCCCCCGGGGCCGGCGACGATGACATCCTGGGCAAGATTTAAAAAGAGGCCGTGCTCCATGATGCCGGCTCGTGAGGCCAGTTTCTGGGCCAGGCCCTCCAGGTCGGCGATGGGTCCGAAGCGACTATCCAGGATCATGTTGCCCTGGTCGGTGCGAAACTCGCTGCCGTCAGGGACTCGCCGGATGGCCGGCTCGGCGCCCAAGGATGACAGGTAGCGGGCCTGAGACTGCCAGCCGTAGGGAAGCACCTCCACCGGTACCGGCCAACGGGCGCCCAGTTGCGGCGACAGTTTGCTCTCATCTACGATGATGATCTCGCGGCGGCTGGCCTGGGCCACGATCTTCTCCCGCAACAGGGCCCCGCCCCCTCCCTTGATGAGATTCAACCTCGGGTCCACCTCGTCGGCGCCATCAATGGTCACGTCAATCTCCTGAGGTAGGCCTTCGGTCAGCATAGGAATGCCCAGCTTGACCACCTCCTGCCACACGACCGTGGAAGTGGCGAACGCGACAATATCGCGCAGTTGGCCGTTCCTATACAACTCCGCGATACGCCGGGTGGCATAAATGGCCGTGGAGCCGGTGCCCAACCCCACGATCATTCCGGATTGGATGAATTTGACCGCATACTCCGCCGCTTCCTGCTTGTACCGGGCCTGGGCCTCAGAACCTGGGACCACGTCGGTCATGACTTCCTCCTCAGCTTGGCGGCGGCCGGCTGGTCCAACAGCCAGTTGAGTTCCCCGGACACGGGCTTGATGATCTGGGACGGCAGCACCACCGGCTGGTAGGGTCCTTCAAGAACCCGCTGCAGCATCTCGGCCTTTTTGGCCCCCGACACGAGGAAGGCCACCTGTCTGGCGGCATTGATAATCACTGGCGTCATCGTAACCCGCCACATGTCCACGACTTCGACGTACTGAGCCATGACCCAGCGCACCTGTTCCGTCAGTGCGCACAGGCCAGGGAACAGCGAAGCCGTGTGGCCGTTGTCCCCCATACCGAGAAGGATCAGATCGAACCCCTCAGGAGGCGGTCCCCCGGTGACAGTATCACCTCCGAAGGTGTGCCGGAGCGCGTCTGCGTAGTCTGCTGCGGCCTTCTCCGGGGCCTCATCACCCTTGATGCGGTATATGTTGCCGGGCGGAAGCGGCACCTGGTCGAGCAAGGCGGTCCGGACCATAAGGTAATTGCTCCCGGGGTCGTCGGGCGGCACACAGCGCTCATCCCCAAAGAAGACCCGTACTTTGGACCAGTCGATCCGGTCCCGGTAGCCCGCGGTCGCCAGGCGGGCGTAGACCGGTCGTGGGGTGTTGCCGCCGGAGAGGGCCAGCGTAAAGCGGCCGCGCCCGGCGATGGCTTGGGCAGCCAACTCGATAATGAAATCCGCTGCACCGCTGATCAGGCTCTCATTGTCTGGGTAAACGGTAATCTTGGACATGTTTCTTTCCCGAATAGTGACAGCAAATAACCCTATTGGCGCCCACCTTTCAGGCGGCGATAGCGCCGGATGAGGGCGTTGGTCGAACTGTCGTGCTTCAGCTCGGGCTCGGTCCCGCTGGCGAGTTCGGGTATGATTCGCTTGGCCAGCACCTTGCCTAACTCCACGCCCCACTGGTCAAAGGAGTCAATATTCCAAACGGCGCCCTGCGTGAAAACGTTGTGTTCGTAGAGGGCCACCAGGCTGCCCAACGTCCTGGGCGTCAGGCGCTCGGCGAGAATGACATTGGTGGGCCGGTTGCCTTCGCAAACCCGGAAAGGCGTCTGGAACGCAGGGGAACCTTCATCCGTCAGCTCCTCGGCCGTCTTGCCGAAGGCCAGCGCCTCGGCCTGGGCAAACAGGTTGGCCATAAGCAGGTCGTGGTGGCCTGTCAGAGGACTCACCGACTCGCAAAAACCAATAAGATCGCAGGGGATCAACTTGGTGCCCTGGTGGATGAGCTGGTAAAAGGAGTGCTGACCGTCGGTGCCGGGCTCGCCCCAGATAATGGGACCGGTCTCATAGCTCACGGATTGGCCCCCCAGATCCACGTGCTTCCCGTTGCTTTCCATCTGCAACTGCTGCAGATAGGCGGGAAAGCGCTCCAGATAGGCGGTATACGGCATGATGCCTATGGTTTGGGCGCCGAAGAAATTGTTGTACCAGACCGTCAAGAGGCCCAGGAGCGCGGGGAGGTTCTTTTCGAGGGGAGCTGTGCGGAAGTGCTCATCCATGGCATGAAAGCCGGCCAGCATCTCCCGAAAGTTCTCCGGCCCTACCGCCAGCATGGTAGAAAGCCCGATGGCCGAGTCCATAGAGTAGCGACCGCCGACCCAGTCCCAGAAGCCGAACATGTTGGCGGTATCGATGCCGAATTTCTGAACCTCCCCGGCATTGGTGGACACCGCCACGAAGTGCCTGGCCACGGCCTCCTCGCGACCCAGCCCCTTGACTACCCATTGTCGGGCAGTCTGGGCGTTGGTCATGGTCTCCAGCGTAGTGAAGGTCTTGGATGAGATAACAAAGAGGGTCTCGGCGGGGTCCAGATCGTGGGTGGCTTCCGTGAAGTTGGCCCCATCCACATTGGACACGAAGCGGAAGTTCATGGAACGGTCGCTGAAAGGGCGTAGAGCCAGATACGCCATCTCCGGCCCCAGATAGGAACCGCCGATGCCGATGTTGATTACGTTCTTGATCCGCTTGCCGGTGTAGCCTTGCCATTGACTGCTACGAACCCGGTTGGCAAAATCTGACATCTTGTCCAGCACCGCGTGGACCTCCGGCACCACGTCATGGCCGTCCACCTGGATGGACACCCCCCTGGGGGCGCGCAAGGCCACGTGCAACACAGCTCTCTTTTCGGTGAGGTTGATCTTTTCACCTTGGAACATGGCGTCCCGCCTGGCTTCCAGGCCGCATTCCCGGGCTAACTGGATTAGCAGGGAGAGGGTCTTGGCCGTAATTCGATTCTTGGAGTAATCAAGGAAAAGGCCGGCGCCTTCCGCACAATAACTTTCACCTCGGGCTGGGTCGTCGGCAAAGAGCTGCCGCAGGTGGAGCCTCCCGGTCTCCTCGTAATCTGCCTCAAGTGCCTTCCAGGCCATTGTTTCTGTGGGTCTTGGAGTATCGGTCATGGTTATTCCCTTCCTTATGCTGCTTTCAAGCTCTTGCTCTTCAATCCGATCGAGTTCAGAAGATCCTGCCACGACGCATTGAAAGACTTGGCCCCGTCCTCTTGCAGATCGGCGGCCATCTTGCCCATATCGACCCCCGCTTTGGAAAACTCCGCCAGCACCTGCCCGGCGTCGCCGCCATCGCGCGCCAGGGCTCCGCTCACCCGTCCATGATCGCCAAAGGCCAAAAGCGTCTCCTCGGGCATGGTGTTCACCGTATGGGGAGCGGCCAGGGCGCTGATATAGAGCACGTCGGAGGCAGCAGGATCTTTGGTGCCGGTGCTGGCAAAGAGGAGACGTTGGGGGCGGGCGCCCTGATTCTCGAGTCGCTGCCAACGATCGGAATCCATCAGGTCCCGGTAGGCCTGGTAAGCCTGCATGCCTATAGCGACGCCCAACTTATTGCGCAAGCCGGCAGGCGCCTTTTCCATGGTTGCTTTGTCCCAACGGCTGATAAACAGTGACGCCACCGAGCGCACATCCGGGCTCAGACCGGCCGCCAAGCGGCGTTCCAGGCCTCGCATATACGCGTCCGCGGCACTCAGGTAGTGTTCACGGGAAAAGAGCAGCGTCACGTTGACCGGTACACCGGAGAAAGTGGCTTCCTCGATGGCCGCCGCGCCTTCTTTGGTGCCGGGAATCTTGATGAACAGGTTGGTTCGCCTAGCCTTCCTGTGAAGCGCCTTGGCCTCGCCTACAGTGCTTTTGGCATCGTGGGCCAACAGTGGCGATACTTCCAGCGACACCCACCCGTCAACGCCGGCGGTGCGCTCATGAACATGTGCAAACATATCCGCAGCCTGCGTCAGATCCTCTATGGCCAACTCGAAAAACAGGGCCTCACCCGAATGGCCGAGCTTCACGAGACGGCGAATCTCTTCATCATAAGCCGAGCTGCGGGTAATGGCATGTTCGAAGATCGTGGGGTTTGAAGTCAAGCCGGTGACCGAGAGTTCATCGATATAGCGCTTCAATGTGCCGCTTGTGAGCAGTTCCCGGGTGATGTTGTCAAGCCAGAGACTTTGTCCCAGATCGTGTAATTGTTTGGTCGCTTTCATGCTTTCTCTCCCAATTTATCTCTTCAAGAACCCCGCCTGATTGTAGTCAAGCAGATTGCCGATACTGTCCAGGACGATGTCGGCGGAGGGATAGCGGTCCAGAACCCCGGGGTCTTCGGCGTAGTGGCCCTGCTTGACAAACACGGTGGTCACGCGTTTTCCCCAGATCTTTTTGATGGCCGCCAGGAGACGCAGCTTGTCGTCCACCATCACGTAACGTTGTGCAGGATAGTGTTTCTCGACGTCCCCCAACATGTTCTCCTTGTGGACATAGATGAGCACATGGCCCTTAAACGCTTCCCACAGCCCGGAACGCTCGATCTTGCGGGGCTGGAAGACCGCGTCGCCGTCCGACAGGATTACCGGCACCCCCCAGCTACGCACGTGTTCGACAGCGTCCAGCGCATTGGGGTAAAGGCGCTGGGCAAAAGGATAGTCCACCAGCCAGCAGGACATCTTGAGCACCCTTGGATCATGCAGAGCCTCGAGCCGGTAACGTTCGAGGGCTCCCAGGTAGTCGGCATAGCCGATCTCCTGGCGCAGTTCTTCGAAAATCTGGAAATACCTGTCACAGGCCTGGGGGCTCAAGTAAGTACTGAGATGCCGGCGCAGGTCCCGCTCCACGTGGTCATTGTTCAGCAGCGTATTATCCACGTCGAACAGGAATACATGTTCATGTTTTTCAGTCATGAGTTACTTTCAGGAGGCCGCGGGTTGATCCACGGCCCGTGTTTGCCGATGAGCTGATAAGCTTCTCCCGGTCCCCAGGTTTTCGGCTCGTAGGTATACAATGGCGTCACGTTGCCCAGTATCCCGTCCACCACCCGCCATTGGAGCTCGACGCTGTCCTGCCGCGCAAAAAGCTCGGAAGAGCCGCGCATAGCATCGCCCAGCAGACGCTGATACGGCGGCACGTCTTCGGCAGCCTGGCGAACGAAGGTTAACTCGACGTCTTGACCCGCCATTCGGTCTCCCGGTTTTTTCACCCGTAGCCCCATGGAGATGGTGATGTCCGGACTAATACGAATCCGCATGTGGCTGGAGAGGACCGGCACGATTTCCCCAAAGGTCTCCCGGGGCGGACGCTTGAACTCAATTATCACCTCCGTGGAGGTCAATGGCAATTTCTTACCGCAGCGTATGAAGATGGGAACTCCGGCCCAACGCCAGTTGTCGATGGCCACCCTCACAGCCACGAAGGTTTCCACCGTGGAACCGGGGCTAACCCCGGGCACAGAAAGGTAACCGTTAAACTGGCCGCGCACCACGTCCCCTGGCTTCAGGGGGGTAATGGCTTTGAACAACCGCCCCTTTTCATCCCGGATTGATTCCAGGTCATCACCGGTGTGCGGAGCCACGGTCAGGCTGGCGAGGATCTGCAGCATGTGGTTTTGCAGGACGTCACGAATAGCGCCGGCCTCGTCGTAGAACTTGCCTCGGTCCTCCACGCCGAAGTCTTCCGCCATCGTGATCTGAATACTGCGCACGTAGTGGCGATTCCAGATGGGCTCAAAAATGGGATTTGCAAAGCGAGTGTAAAGGATATTCTGGACCGGCTCTTTGCCCAGATAGTGGTCGATACGGTAGATGGCCTCTTCAGGGAAGTACTGGTGGAGGATTTTGTTCAACTCCTGCGCGGAGGCCAGATCCCGACCGAAGGGTTTTTCAAGCACCACCCTGGCGTTGGCGCTGCAGCCTGATTCGGCCAGTCCCTCGGCCACCTTGACGAACATACTTGGGTGGATGGCCAGGTAATGCAACGGCTGCTCTGCCTTTCCCAATTCCTGGCGCAGTTTTTGATACGTGGCCGGGTCACTATAGTCGCCCTGAACGGCACGCAACAGTCCCATCAGCTTCTGGAATGCGTCCTGATCCAGGGTGCCATGGTGCTCCAGGCTATCCTTGGCGTGCTCCTTTAGCTTGTCAAGAGACCCGTCCAGGGCCACCCCGATAATAGGCAGATTGAAGCCTTCGTCCCGGATCAGCCCTTGAAGTGACGGAAATATCTGCTTGTAGGCCAGATCTCCGGTGGCGCCGAAAAAGACCAGCGTATCCGAACTTGGAACCGCCATCAGCCGCCTCCCGTCTTTTCCCGGGTCTTCTCCAGGTGGCCGCCGAATTCGTAGCGCAATGCCGAGAGGAGTTTGTCGGCAAAATCATCCATACCCCGGGAACTGAAGCGGCTGAAGAGCGCCGAGCTGATGACGGGGGCGGGAACACCTTCGTCAATAGCGGCTTGCAAGGTCCAGCGCCCTTCGCCCGAATCGGATACCCGGCCTGCAAACTTGGCCAGGTCCGGATTTTTATAGAGGGCGATGGCCGTCAAATCCAGCAGCCACGAGCCGATAACGCTGCCGCGCCGCCACACTTCGGCCACATCCTGTAAATGGAATTCGTATTGATACAACTCGGGATGACGCAACGGTGTTGTCTCCGCATCCACCTCTTGCTGGCGGGTGCCCGCGTCAGCATTCTTGAGAATGTTCAGCCCCTCGGCGAAAGCTGCCATGATCCCGTATTCGATGCCGTTGTGGACCATTTTGACAAAATGCCCGCCGCCGTTGGGGCCGCAGTGCAGATAGCCGTTCTCAGCGGGGGTAGGCTCGCCCGTGCGGCCAGGGGTGCGCTGGGCCTCTACCACGCCGGGGGCCAGCGTTTTGAAAATGGGGTCCAGGCGCTGGACCGCTTCAGCTTCGCCTCCGATCATCATGCAGTAGCCGCGTTCCAGCCCCCAAACACCGCCGCTGACTCCTACGTCCACGTATTGGATGCGTTTTTCCTTCAAAGCGGCAGCCCGGCGAATGTCGTCGTGGTAGTAAGAGTTGCCGCCATCCACCACGATGTCACCCGGTTCCAGCAACGAAGTCAGGTCGTCCAGCACTTTGTCCACCGCGGCCGCCGGCACCATCAGCCATACGGCACGCGGCCTGGCAAGTACTCTGACGAACTCCTTCAGGTCGGTCGTGCCTTTGGCGCCTTTGTCCACTAAATCCTTTAAGGATTGTTCCTGGCGGTCATACACGACACACTCGTGACCGGCCTTCATCAAGCGGAGCACCATGTTCCCACCCATGCGCCCCACACCAATCATTCCCAACTGCATAACTTTCCTCCTCTAAATGAAGTTATTAAGGCGGGAGGTCTCTTTGTCAAATCGCCTTATGTTCACAGTTTTATTTCCTCGGCAATCCGATCAGCCTGCGCGGCCCAATACCTCTTTGGCCGCGGCCACTACGTGCTCCGGCACGAAGCCGAAATGCTCGGTGACCGTCTTGATGGGCGCTGACATGCCAAAGCTTCGCATGCCCAGCACGACGCCCCGGCTGCCAACGTAGCGGTGCCAGCCGATGGGGGACGCTTCCTCCACGGATACCCGGGCAGTGACGGCGGGCGGCAGCACTTGGTCCTGGTAGTCCAGGCTCTGCTCGTCAAAAAGTTCCCAGGATGGCATACTGACCACCCGCACTTTAATGCCTGCCGCAGTGAGCTGCTCCCAGGCCGTTAAACAAAGGGAGACTTCACTGCCGGTGCCGATAAGAATCAGCTCCGGCTTACCATCTGGAGGATCGGCCAGCACATAGGCTCCCTTCGCCAAACCGCCGGCCGCGGCGAACTTGCTGCGGTCGATAACGGGAAGGTCCTGCCGGGTGCAGATCAGCGCGGCGGGCCGGTCTTTCAGTGACATAATGACCCGGTAAGCCTCCACCATTTCGTTGGCATCGGCCGGGCGGATGACGATCATCCCCGGCATGGCCCGCAGTGAAGCAATCTGTTCGATGGGCTGGTGCGTGGGCCCGTCTTCACCAACGCTGATGGAATCGTGCGTATAGACAAGAATGACCGGCAGGTCCATCAGCGATGCAAGGCGGATGGAGGGACGGGCGTAGTCGCTGAAAATGAGAAAACTGGAGGCGAAGGCACGCAGACCGGTCAGTGCTATGCCATTAGTCGCAGCGGTCATTGCGTGCTCGCGGAGACCGAAGTGAAAATTGCGGCCCCGATAATCTCCGCCTTTCTCCGGCGGCTCGAACTCGCCGGCAAACTCGAAGGTGAGCCGGGTTTTGGTGCTCGGATATATGTCGGCATCACCGCCGACGAGCCATGGCACCCGCTCGGCCACGGCATTGAGCACCTTGCCCGATACTTCGCGGGTGGACACCCCTTTGGGGCTCGGTGGAAAGGCGGGCAATCCTTTGTCCCAACCTTCCGGTAAATCTCGGCGCTGAATCCGCTCGATCTGGTCTGCCAGGTCAGGATACTGAGCCCGGTAACCCTCGAAAAGCTTGAACCACTCCTTGCGCAGTCGAGCGCCCCGCTTGCCCAGGTTCGCCGCGATATGCTCCCGCACTCCGTCAGGAACCACAAAGAACTCATCGGGAGAGAACCCGAAGAACTCCTTGGTCAGCCGCGCTTCCTCCTCACCCAGGGGTTCGCCATGGGCGGCTTTAGTGTCCTGCTTGTGCGGCGCGCCGTAACCGATGTGGCTGTGGACGATGATAAGCGTGGGAATGCCGGTAGTGTTCAGGAAATTCTGGTAGGCCCGCTCCAGCAGCTCCGGGTCATTGGGGTCGGTGACCTGCGTTACGTTCCAGCCATAACTCAGGAAACGGGCAGCAACATCCTCTGTGAAGGTGACCTCTATGGGGTCTGCGAGGGTGATGCGGTTACGGTCGTAAATCCAGCAAAGATTGGATAGTCGCAGGTGGCCCGCAAGGGAAGCTGCCTCACAGGCGACACCTTCCATCAAATCACCATCGCCGCAGAGCGCATAGACATTGAAGTCGAAGAGATCGTAGCCCGGCCGGTTGTAGGTCACGGCCAGCCAGCGGCCGGCCATTGCCATGCCCACGCTCGTGGCCACTCCCTGTCCCAGGGGGCCGGTGGTGGTCTCCACTCCCGACGTCCAGCCGTACTCCGGGTGGCCCGGGCAACGGCTGCCCCCCTGCCGAAAATTTTTTATGTCGTCCAGGGTGACGGCTTCCCGGCCAACTTTCTCGTAAGATGGATTGGCGGCCTTTATCCCCGCCAGGTAGATCAGGCTGTAGAGCAGCATGGAAGCATGCCCGCCGCTCAACACAAAGCGGTCGCGGTTGATCCATTGAGGGTCGTCAGGGTCGTAGAGCAGGAACCGTTGCCACAGGGTGTAGGCGGTAGGCGCCGCGTCTATGGGTGTTCCAGGGTGGCCGGAATTCGCCTTCTGGATAGCGTCGATGGCCAGGGTACGTATGGTGTTGATCGCCAACTGATCGATATCGAGGTGACGTGCCATGGTTATCTCCCTCCTCTACTGGTTGAGTCCGCGCTGCGAAGTTCGACACACTGTCGATCAAGCCGGCTGCAGGTGATTCAGGCTTTATCTGGCGGCCTCCATCTGAGAGCCGAGTCCGGATCTTGGAACTAAATAAACCGTAATCACTGCAGTCCCATCCGCAAGCAATTACGAAATCGCTATTTTTGAACAGCACAAGTGGGGATTTGCTTCCTGCGAGGTTACCCAATTTCTCTATGTATCACGGTAAATATTTGCCTACCTGTCGACATCCTTATTGGGTTGAATGCCTCTGGATTGAAAATGCCGGGAAATCGGTCCACCTTAGCCACTCATTACCCGGTGATGCTTAATGAGCAACAGGTCATTATTTTTAAAGGCACAGGTGATCGGTGAATAGGGACTGCCCCGGCGGGGTGGCGAGAGGGCTTCGATGCCTGATGCCGCAACAAAGGATCAAGGCGTAGCTGAGGAGTTACTTAACCATCCCAAGGAGATGAATATGTCCATAGCAACTTCGCTTACCGGCGCTTTTCTGATAATTATCGTACTTTGGGAGGCGTTCGAAACTGTCATCTTTCCGCGCCGGGTTACCCGGCGGTTACGGATGGCCCGCATTTTTTACCGGTTGACATGGCCTGCATGGAGAACGGTCGTACAGCCGCTGTCGGCCGGGCGATTGAGAGAGAATTTATTAAGCGTCTACGGGCCGCTCTCTTTAATAGTGCTCCTGAGTTTATGGGCTTACATGCTGATACTGGGTTTTGGGCTCCTGCATTGGGGGGCCGCGACCATATCGGAAGGCCCAAAAAGTTTCGCAACAAATCTTTATTACAGCGGAACGACTTTCTTCACCCTTGGATTGGGCGATGTGCGGCCGGTCTCGTCTTTTGGACGATTTCTGACAGTAGCAGACGGGGGAACGGGGCTTGGTTTTCTGGCACTTGTCATCGGCTACCTGCCGGGTCTTAATCAGTCCTTTTCAAAGCGTGAGGTAAATATATCGCTTTTGGATGCCCGAGCAGGTTCGCCGCCTACGGCAGCCGAAATGCTTTCCAGGCACAACGACGAGTATGGCATGGAGTCGGCAAGGGAATTTTTGCACGAGTGGGAGAGATGGTCTGCGGAATTGCTCGAAAGCAACCTGTCATATCCGGTACTCGCCTACTGGAGATCTCAACACGATAACCAGTCATGGATCGCTGCGCTGGCGTCGATTCTGGATACAAGCGCCTTCGTAATGGTCGGTCTGGAAGGCGCCTGCGTGCGCCAGGCGCAATTGACTTTTGCCATGGCCAGGCACGCTGTCGTGGACCTTTCGTTGATTTTCGGACTAACGCCACGATGGCCTGATCCCGGCCGCCTTTCACCCGTTCAACTGGCGAACTTGAGATCCAGATTAATGGCGGCTGGTTTGCGACCCCGGACGGGCGATGAAGTAGATCGAAAGTTAATGGAATTGCGCGGCTTGTATGAGCCTTTTATTTTTGCCCTCGCAACGCATTTTCGCATGGCTTTGCCGCCCTGGGTGCCTGAATCTGCCATAGCCGACAACTAGCAACAGACGAGCGTAACGACCCCGGAACCCGGCCCGATAGGGCTTGTTGCGAATCGCCAACGGAGTCAGGAGCATTTCTGATCTCCCGTGGTTTGAACGCGCCTCCGGCGGCCCCGAACTGTGACGGGCCTGAGCTTCTGTGATGTAATCAAAGCTGAGACAATCGTGCTATCCGCAGAGGGTCTTGCACCATAAATCCATCCCTGAGATTCTGATTAGGGGCAAACCCGATAGCTGAGAACACTACTCGGTCACTATACAGGATTTTACCATCTTGCAATATATGCTCGTGCTTCTTAGCTTCGGGTGCAGAAAGGCCAGTACTGCCTTTGACCGAAGCAGAAAGATAATTATCCGCCCTTCGTCATTTTCGTTCTCTTTTTTAATGGGAGACGGAACCCTCCATGAACACCCTTTCCGATTCATCTGCGGTCTTATGGCCCTTGGGCGTCTACATCGTTGCCGTGGTCGTCATGGTCGCCTTAATGTTGATTCTCTCTGCACTTTTGGGAGAGCGGCACAGGGAAAGGGCCACGGACGACCCGTATGAATGCGGTGTAGTGTCCACCGGCTCCGCACGTTTGCGCTTTCATGCCGGCTTTTATCTCATGGCCATGTTTTTCGTTATCTTCGATCTGGAAGCTGCTTTTATCTATGCCTATGCGGTGGCATTTCGAGAGCTGGGCTGGATGGGCTACACAGAAATGCTGGTTTTCGTCGGCATTCTTGCCGCAGCACTCTTTTACCTCTGGCGTTTGGGAGCACTCGATTGGAGAACTCCCAGACAACGCAGAGAGGCGGGAAGTTAAACAGATAGACTCCGAGATGGGGGAGTGGCTGGTGAGGAACGTACGCGATATTTTGAGGGATAAAGGCACGGCGGTCTATTCGATCTCCCCGGATGCCAGCGTCTACGATGCGCTCAGACTCATGGCGGAAAAAGACGTCGGTTCTCTGGCGGTCTTTGAAGGGGATCGAATGGCCGGAATGATCTCGGAGCGCGATTATGCCCGCAAGATTGCCCTGAAGGACAAGTTGTCAAGGGAAACGAAGGTCAAAGAGATCATGACCACCGAGCTCCTCACCGTCACTCCGGATACGGACCTCGATGAGTGCATGGAGCTGATCACCGATAAGCGCGTGAGGCATCTGCCGGTAGTCGAAAACGACCGGGTGATCGGCATTATTTCGATCGGAGATGTCGTCAAAGGCATCATCGACCACAAGGAATTCGTCATTGGGCAGTTGGAAAGCTATATCAAAGGATATCCCGTCAAACAAAAAACTTAAGCTGAGAAAGGAGGCGGTGGAGCTATGCGCTGGTGGTTGAGCCGCCCGGAGGGTTCGTCTTCACGCAAATCTGAAAGCTGTTCGCTGGAGCAGGCTGTGGGCCGTCATGTGCTTTTGAGCAAACTGGAAGACCTGGTTGCATGGGGGCGCAAAAATTCTGTCTGGCCTTTCAATTTCGGCCTGTCGTGCTGCTACGTCGAGATGGCCACCAGCCTCACGAGCCGTTACGACATCGCGCGCTTTGGGGCCGAGGTCATTCGGGGAACGCCTCGCGAGTCGGACCTCATGGTCGTTGCAGGGACCCCGTTTATAAAGTGTGCGCCGACGATTGTGCGGCTCTACGAGCAGATGATGGAACCGCGCTGGGTCATATCCATGGGGTCTTGCGCCAATTCGGGCGGTATGTACGACATATACAGCGTTGTGCAGGGTGTTGACAAGATTTTGCCGGTAGACGTCTACATTCCCGGCTGCCCGCCGAGCCCCGGCGCCTTCATGGAAGGATTGAATCTGCTTCAGAAGGCGATTGCCGGGGAAAGGAGGCCGCTGAGTTGGGTGGCCGGACCTCAGTGCGTCGTGAAGGCGCCGCGGCCCTCCATGCGAGACATAAAGCGCGAAGAACGGCGCAAGATGACAGTTCTGCCCAATCCGAACACAGTTTGGCCTGAACCGGTGAAGCGATAATGGATAATCCTGCCGGTATCATTTCGGAGCTGAAGGAGCATTTCGGTTCAGCCGTCCTTGCGGACCAGCCCACCCAGGACAACGTCCCCACCGTATGGGTTAAGAGCGAGGGAGTGCGCGACGTATTGCGGTATCTCAAGGCTGAAGCGGCCGGTCCATACAAAATGCTCTACGATCTCACGGCCATCGACGAGCGTCTCCGGTCGCACCGCTTAAATCAGCCCGAAAACGACTTCACGGTAGTCTACCACCTGCTTTCTTTCGAGCGTAATAGAGACATTCGGATCAAGGTGCCCCTTACAGGAGAGCACCCCTCACTGGCGAGCATTACCGATCTATGGCCTTCGTCTAACTGGTACGAGCGTGAAGTGTGGGACATGTTCGGCATTGGATTCGAAGGGCACCCGGGACTCAGGCGGATTCTGCTGCCCCCCGGATGGGATGGTCATCCCCTGCGCAAGGAATACCCTGCTCGTGCAACGGAAATGGAGCCGTTCAGCCTTCCGCCGGACCGCCGGGAAAAGGAAGAGGAAGCACTGAGATTTCATCCTGAAGAATGGGGTCTGGTAAGCCATGGAGAGGATACGGAATTCATGTTTCTCAATATGGGTCCTCAGCATCCCTCCGCGCACGGGGCCTTTCGCATTCTGCTCCAACTGGACGGTGAGGAGATAGTCGACGCCGTACCAGAAATCGGCTTTCATCATCGGGGCGCGGAGAAGATGGCGGAGCGGCAGACCTGGCATACTTTCATTCCCTACACCGATCGAATCGATTACCTGGGCGGCGTGATGAACAACCTGCCCTATGTGCTGGCGGTGGAAAAGCTGGCCGGAATCGAGGTGCCCGACCGGGTCAAGCTCATTCGCGTCATGATGGTGGAATTTTTCCGCCTCTCCAGCCACCTGGTCTACTACGGAACATTTGCGCAGGATGTCGGTATGCTCTCGCCGGTTTTCTTTACGTTCAACGACCGCGAGAGAATACTTGATATTGTAGAGGCCGTTATGGGTGGCCGCATGCACCCCATGTGGTTTCGTATAGGCGGGGTGGCCCAGGACCTTCCCGAGGGCTGGGAGAAGATGATTCAGGGATTCCTGGACTACATGCCTCGCCGTCTCAAAGAATATGACGGGATGGTCATGGGCAACAGGATATTTAAAGCCCGTACGCAAGGGGTCGGCAGCTACACGCTGGATGAAGCCATCGAGTGGGGAGTGACCGGGGCAGGCCTGCGTGCTTGCGGGTTCGAGTGGGATTTTCGCAAGAAACGCCCCTATTCAGGCTACGATCAGTTGGAGTTCGATGTCCCGACCGCTCAGGGCGGAGACTGCTACGCCCGGACTTTGGTGCGGGTCGAGGAGATGCGCCAGAGCCTGCGCATTATCGAGCAGTGTTTGAAAAACATGCCGGCCGGCCCCTACAAGGCAGACCATCATTTGGCCATTCCTCCCCGCAAAGAGCGCACGATGCACGATATCGAGACGCTCATAACCCATTTCCTGGGTGTCAGTTGGGGACCGGTCATTCCTCCCGGAGAAGCTTTTGTTGCCATTGAGGCCACCAAGGGAAACAACGGCTACTACCTGATCAGTGACGGCGGCATTCATCCCTACCGGGCCAGGATCCGCACCCCCTCATTTGCGCATGTGCAGATGATTCCATTGATCAGTCGCGGGTTCATGGTTGCCGATATGCCGCCGATTTTGGGCAGTATCGATTACGTCATGGCGGATGTGGACCGCTGAGTTTTATTTTACGCAACAGGATGAGAAATGCTCACCCCGGAAGAATTGGCCGAGATCGAAGCGGAATTTACGCATTACCGGCAAAAACGGGCAGCCTGTGTGGAAGCCCTTAAAGCGGTTCAGCGCCGCCGTGGCTGGGTGTCCGACGAGAGTCTCTCAGATCTTGCCGATTTTATGGAAATGACGACAGACGAACTCGATAGCATTGCAACGTTTTATAACCTCATTTTTCGAAAACCCGTGGGCCGGCACGTAATCCTGGTCTGCACCAGTGTTAGCTGTTGGGTCATGGGCTACGAACAGGTCCTAGATCATATCGGAGAACGGCTTGGGATCGGTTTGGGCGAAACGACCGCCGACGGGCGCTTCACACTGCTGCCAAACGTCTGCCTGGGGGCCTGCGATCTAGCCCCTGCTGTCATGATCGACGAAGATCTGCACGGTCATCTGGATACTCACAAGATCGACGAGATCCTGGCAAAATACGAATAGAAAGCCATCATAATGGACTGCCCGCTCACAAAGAATATCCGGCCCGGGGAAGGCCCCCCTGATATCGAGGCCTATGAAAAGGGAGGCGGCTACGGCGCCCTGCGCAAGGCCGTGCAAAACAAGGCCCCGGGCGATGTCATTCAGGCAGTCCTCGATTCGCACCTGCGTGGACGGGGCGGCGCCGGATTCCCCACCGGCCGTAAGTGGACTTTTGTCCCGCAGGGCGAGCAGGCAATTCATCCTACGTACCTGGTGATCAACGCCGACGAGATGGAGCCAGGCACTTTCAAAGACAGGGTGCTGCTCGAAGGCAACCCTCATCAACTGATCGAGGGTATAATCATCGGCGCGTATGCCATTCAGGCCGACATCGCTTACATTTTCCTGAGGCAGGAGTATACGACGGCAGCGCAGCGCTGCTCACAAGCCATCGCCGAGGCCTACGCCCGCAGGTATCTGGGCCGCAACATACTGGGTACCTCTTTCAGCCTGGAATTATACCTTCACACCAGCGCCGGACGCTACATCTGCGGGGAGGAAACCGCCATGCTCAATGCCCTGGAAGGGCGCAGGGCAACACCGCGGGCAAAACCACCCTTCCCGCCGGTCGTAGGTCTCTTTGGCAAACCCACTATTGTCAATAACGTGGAGACCATCTCAAACGTTCCCCATATCATAGAGCATGGGGCCGACTGGTTCCGGCAATTGAGCCGCTCCGTAGATGGCGGCACCAAGATCTACGGGGTTAGCGGCCGGGTCAGGAAGCCGGGGACCTGGGAGTTGCCGATGGGCGCCACGATTCGCGAAGTTTTGGAAGAGCATGCGGGCGGCATGTGCGATGGTTTTAAACTCCGCGCACTGATCCCGGGCGGCGTCTCGACCGAGTTTATGCTTGAAGATAAACTGGACGTAAAGATGGACTTCGACTCGATGGCTGCGGCTGGAAGCCGGCTTGGCACCGGGACGATGATCGTTCTAGACGATCTCACTTGCCCGGTTGGAATGGTGCTCAATGTGATGCGATTCTTTGCCCAGGAGTCCTGCGGTTGGTGTACTCCCTGCCGCGAGGGACTGCCCTGGTTAGTACGGATTCTTGAAGCCATAGAAAACGGCCGAGGAGAATTGAAGGATATGGAGATCCTGGAGCGCCACACAGGGCTCCTGGGTCCGGGCCATACCTTCTGCGCCCTGGCCCCCGGGGCTATGGAACCGCTTCAGAGCGCTCTCAAATTCTTTGAAGATGATTTTCTTCGCCACATTCGTGAAAAACGCTGCCCGTGGAGATAGCCCAATGGCCACGATCTACATCGACGGAAAGCCCTGCGAGGTCAAAGACGGACAGAATCTGCTCCAGGCGTGTCTGACCCTTGGATTCGATCTGCCCTATTTTTGCTGGCATCCGGCGCTTGGGTCCGTTGGGTCATGTCGTCAGTGCGCAGTCAAGCAGTTCAGGGACGAAAAAGATACTCGGGGCGAGATCGTCATGGCATGCATGACGCCCGCTGATGAGGGCACCCGGATTTCAATCAACAACCCGGAGGCGGTAGAGTTTCGGGCGAGCGTGATAGAGTGGCTCATGGTCAACCATCCCCATGATTGTCCTGTCTGCGATGAGGGCGGGGAGTGCCACCTCCAGGACATGACTGTCATGACCGGGCATAACTACCGCGAATACCGATTTAAGAAGCGAACCCACCGCAACCAGGACCTCGGGCCGTTCGTCGCCCACGAGATGAACCGCTGTATCCAGTGTTACCGTTGCGTGCGCTACTATCGGGATTATGCAGGCGGCCGCGATTTCAACGTCTTTGCCTCCCACGACCACGTCTATTTCGGGCGCAGCCGGGACGGGTTGCTGGAAGGCGAATTCAGCGGCAACCTTGTGGAGATTTGCCCAACGGGAGTCTTTACCGACAAGACTTTCAAGAAACATTACACCCGCAAGTGGGATTTACAGACGGCGCCCTCTGTTTGTGTACACTGCGGCCTTGGATGCAACACCATCCCCGGATCGCGTTACGGGGAACTGCGACGGATCCGAAACCGTTACAACCAGCGGATCAACGGCTATTTCCTATGTGACCGTGGGCGCTACGGGTATGAGTTCGCAAACAGCGACCAGCGTATTCGGGGGGCGCTGGGCCGGGCTTCGAGGAGTTTGGAGCCGACTGCCGTCTCCGTGGACGAAGCGCTCAGGGATGTGGGCACGTTTGTGGCAGGCAGCCATAAGGTGATCGGTATCGGTTCGCCACGGGCCTCACTGGAAGCCAATTTCGCCCTGTTAACCATGGTGGGGCCTGACAATTTCTACGCGGGAGTTTCCGATAAGGACTTCGATCTGCTCGGACTGGAGTTGGCCGTATTGCAGGATGGAGCGGTTCGGACGCCTTCGCTGAGTGAGACCATGGAGGCCGACGCTGCCTTCGTGCTGGGCGAGGATGTGACCAACACGGCCCCCGTGCTGGCCCTGAACCTGCGTCAAATGGTGTCTCGCAAGGCAGCCCGCATTATGGATCGGGTGAAGATTCACCACTGGAACGATGCGCCCATCCGGCAGTTGGCGGAGTACGAAAAAGCGATGCTTTACATCGCCACACCTTGCGGAACCAGGTTGGACGACGTGGCCTTGAAAACCTTCCACGCTCCTCCCGACGATTTGGCCCGCCTTGGTTTCGCAGTGGCATCCATGCTCGATCCCGCAGCCCCGGCGGTAGCGGACCTGTCGGAAGAGGAACGGGCGCTCGCTAATGAAATCGCCCTGGCGTTGAAGGCGGCCGCCCGGCCGCTGGTCGTGTCGGGTGCGGGCTGCCACAGCCGGGCCGTTATCGAAGCCGCCGCAAACGTCTGCCGTGCGCTGAGCAAAGCTGAGCGAAGGGCGGAGATCTTTCTGACAGTTCCGGAGGTTAACAGCCTTGGCCTGGCAATGCTGGATCCTGCGGGCGGCCTCGATGCCGCCGCCGGCCTTGTGCGAAGCGGAAGCGCAGACACCCTCATTATTCTGGAAAACGATCTCTACCGGCGAGCCCAATCAAGCTTGGTGACAGAACTTCTCAACTCCGCAAAGCATGTGATTGCAATCGATCACCTCGTCCACGCCACGACTTTGAAAGCAGATATTGTCTTGCCCGCCGCGGCCTTTGCTGAGTCCTCCGGCAGCCTGGTAAACAATGAGGGGCGAGCGCAGCGTTTTTACCGTGTCTTTCTGCCCAAAGGCCAAGTGCGGGAAAGCTGGCGTTGGATCAGCGATATGATGAAGGCGCTGGGACGTCCCGAGGCCGAAAAGTGGCAAATCCTCGATGACGTGGTGGCAGCGATAGCCGTGGCAGTGCCTGCTCTGGGCGCTTTTCCAGCGATTGCCCCGGGCGCGGGTTTCCGGCTCACAGGCGGCAAGGTCCCAAGGCAGAGCCACCGCTACAGCGGCCGAACGGCGATACGAGCCAACATCGATGTGCACGAGCATAAAACGCCCGATGACCCGGATACGCCGCTGGCCTTGTCGATGGAGGGCGATCAGAGCCAGCCCCCGCCGGCGCTTATCCCCCGATTCTGGGCGCCGGGTTGGGATTCGGTGCAGTCTCTCAACAAATTCCAGGAAGAGGTCGGCGGGCAGTTGCGCGGCGGCGATCCCGGCATACGCCTCATCGAGCCTCACCCGCAGATAAAGGCGGCCTGGTTCAAAGACATCCCGGCACGCCGGCAGACAGACGATACGCAGTGGCTGTTCGTTCCCCTTCACCACATCTTTGGCTCCGAAGAATTGAGCGTTCTGTCGCCTGGTATCGCCGAGCTATGTCCGAAGCCCTATGTGGCCCTGCATCCGGAAGATGCCTCAGCCCTCGGAATGGCTGAAGGCGATACGGCAAGAGCAACCCTGGGAGATTCCGTATTAGAAGTCTGCGTCAAGATAGCGCCTTCTCTGCCTCGCAAAGTCGCCGGCCTCCCGGTTGGACTTCCCGGAGCGCCTGTCCTGGACCTGCCGGCTTCGGGAATGGTTTTGAATGGAGAACTCGATGGGTGAGATTCTGCGCCCCCTGGTGATCGTATTCGGTGTTCTCGCAGGGGCCATGGCTATGGCCGCCGGATTGATCTACGTGGAGAGGCGCCTGCTCAGTCTGTGGCAAGACCGGTACGGGCCGAACCGGGTGGGAACCTTCGGCCTTCTCCAGGTAGTGGCGGACATGATCAAAATATTTTTCAAGGAAGACTGGATTCCGCCCTTTGCAGACAGGCCAGTGTTTGTCCTGGCGCCTGCAATGGTCGTCGTTGCAACCCTGTTTTCCTTTGCCGTTATTCCCTTTGCTCCGGGCATTGGTATATCGGACCTCAATATTGGCCTGCTCTTCTTTCTGGCGATGACCTCACTCGGTGTTTACGGAATCGTTTTAGGCGGCTGGTCGTCTCAGAGCAAATACACTCTTTTGGGGAGTCTGCGGGCCACTGCCCAGTTGCTGAGCTATGAGGTTTTCATGGGGCTTTCGCTTATGGGAGTGGTCATGATGGCAGGCTCCTTCAATCTGCGCATCATCGTCGAGGCCCAACGAGGGCTGTGGTTTTGTATTCCACAACTGCTCGGGTTGGTAATTTTTTTTATCGCCGGCCTTGGTGAAACACACCGGCTTCCTTTCGACCTTCCGGAGGCGGAGAGCGAACTGGTCGAAGGGTACCATACGGAGTACTCCGGCCTGAAGTTCGGCTTCTTTTTCGTGGGAGAATACCTGGGCATCACGTTGATTTCGCTCGTTATCGCCGTCCTCTTTTTTGGCGGATGGCTGGGTCCATTTTTGCCCCCCATTGTCTGGCTTCTGGGGAAAACCTTTGTATTCATTTGTCTTTTCATTTTGGTGCGGGCGGCCCTGCCGCGGCCTCGCTACGACCAGCTCATGTCCTATGCCTGGAAGGTTCTTCTACCGCTTTCCTTGCTGAACCTGCTGGTAACGGCGGGGATTCTGCTGGCCCTTGGTAAATAAAGGAGCGCGTTAGTGCTTAGCATCTTAAGGACCCTTTGGGACGTTTTGCTGCACATGTTCCAGCGGCGGGTAACCATACAGTATCCCGATGAAAAAATAGTCCATCCTCCGCGCTTCAGGGGTCGAATCATCCTCTCGCGAGACCCTGAGGGACAGGAGCGATGCGTAGCCTGTTATTTGTGCGCGGCAGCCTGTCCGGTGGACTGCATTGCGCTCCAGGCCGCGCAGGACGAACACGGCAGGCGTTATCCCGCATTTTTCCGCATCAACTTCTCTCGCTGCATCCTGTGCGGGTTTTGTGAAGAGGCCTGCCCGACCTACGCCATCCAACTGACAAATGATTTCGAATATGGTGAGTACGACCGGCAGAATATGGTTTACGAAAAGGAAGACCTGTTGATCAGCGGTCCGGGGAAGCATCCGGACTACAACTTCTACCGGTTGGCTGGAGTGGCCGTCGGAGTCAAGGACAAGGGAGAATCGGAAAATGAAGACCCTCCGGTGGATATTCACAGTCTTCTGCCCTGAGCTTGCCCGGTAGGGGCTGATTCAAAAGACATGGTGGGTTGCGCTCCCGCTTCACCCACCCTACGGATCTTTTCGTGACGGAGAAAGAGCATGAATGTGCTGTTCTACATAGCGGCCTGCATTGCGGTGATTTCCACGCTCATGGTGATCACACAGCTCAACCCGGTTCACGCCCTTCTTTACCTGGTCGTTTCGCTGCTGTCGATTGCGCTGATTTTCCTGCTGCTGGGGGCGCATTTTGCTGCGGCCCTCGAGGTTATCGTCTACGCCGGCGCGATCATGGTGCTGTTTGTATTCGTGGTCATGATGCTAAATCTCGGGCCTCGGAGCAGGGAAGAGGAACGCAGATGGGCGCCTGCCCGCGTGTGGCTGGGACCGTTGCTGCTCTCTGCGGCGCTGCTTGCCGAACTGGTTTATGTCCTGGCCGGGGGCGGACAGCCGGTGGGCATGCGGGAGGTCGGGCCCAAAGAGGTGGGAGTGGCGTTATACGGCCCTTACCTGCTGGGGGTTGAGCTGGCTTCACTGCTTCTTTTGAGCGGCCTGATAGGGGCCTATCATTTGGGCAGGAGTGCCCTGACCGGCCAGGTACGGAGGGAGGAATCGACATGACGACGCCTCTTGCCAACGTGCTGGTACTGGCAGCGGTGCTTTTCGTGCTGGGGTTGGCTGGTGTTCTCGCGCGCCGCAGCATCATCTTTATGCTTCTCTCCATTGAAATCATGCTCAACGCGGCCGGTCTCGCTTTCGTGGCTGCCGGCTCGCGCTGGGGGCAACCGGACGGTCAGGTCATGTTCATCTTCATCATTTCAATGGCTGCGGCGGAAGTATCGGTGGGGTTGGCCCTTGTGCTTCAGATGCACCACCGCCTTCAAACCCTTAACACGGATGAAGCTCGAACCATGCGAGGTTGATATGCTGAGATGGCCCTGGATGATTCCTGCCCTGCCCTCTTGAGGTCGACATGTTAAATTGGCTTTGGACGATCCCCGCAATGCCCTTTGCAGGTTTCGTGCTGCTTGCCCTGGCTGGCGCCCGGCTTTCGCGCCGGGTGGTCGCCTTCATCGCTACCGGTGCAGTGGGTTTGTCGGCCGTCGCGGCAGGGCTGACAGCCATCTCGTTTTTAAGCGCTCAACCTGCGGCAAACAGTTACACGCAGACCGTTTGGGTATGGCTCGATGTAGCCGGATTCCACCCGGGCATTGCATTCTACATCGACGCACTCTCTTTGGTGATGATCGTGGTCATCACCTTTGTCGCGTTTCTCATTCATTTGTACTCCACGGAATTCATGATCGAGGAGGATGAAGGCTACAGCCGCTTTTTCGCTTATTTGAACCTTTTTGTCGGCTCCATGCTGACACTGGTGCTGGCGGACAATTTTTTGCTGCTCTATCTGGGCTGGGAGGGGGTAGGGCTTTGCAGCTACCTCTTGATCGGTTTCTGGTACAAAGTGCCCGAAAACGGCTATGCGGCCCGCAAGGCTTTCGTGGTTACCCGGGTGGGTGACACTGCCCTTGCCGCCGGACTTTTCCTGCTCTTCACTCATCTTGGGACCTTGCAGATTCAGGAAGTAATGCTGCGGGCGCGGGAAGCTTGGCCTCCGGGCTCGATGTTAGCAATCATCACCGCGTTGCTGCTGCTTGGCGGAGCAGTGGGGAAGTCCGCCCAACTGCCCTTGCAGACATGGTTGCCCGATGCCATGGCCGGTCCCACACCGGTTAGTGCGCTCATCCACGCTGCGACCATGGTGACCGCCGGTGTTTACCTGATCGCCCGAACTCACGTGCTCTTCGCCCTGGCGCCGGCCGTACTGGCCCTGGTGGCGATTGTCGGCGCCGTCACCCTGCTCCTGGCCGGCTTTAGCGCTCTGGTCCAGTGGGACATCAAACGTGTCCTTGCCTACTCCACTATCAGCCAGATCGGCTACATGTTCCTGGCCCTGGGCGTCGGAGCCTGGCCAGCGGCCATCTTCCACTTTATGACCCACGCATTCTTCAAAGCCCTGCTGTTTCTCGGGGCCGGCATCGTCATTCAGGCCCAGGGAGAAGAGCATGACATGTTCAAGATGGGAGGCCTGCGCAGGGAACTGCCGGTCGTATTCTGGACTTTTCTTATAGGCAGCGGTGCACTTTCGGCTGTACCCCTGGTGACCGCAGGCTTTTACAGCAAGGACATGATCATCTGGCAGGTCTACGCCTCCGCCCGTGGCGGCGTATGGTTGTGGGCGGCTGCCATTGCGGGGGCACTGCTGACCTCGATGTATACTTTCCGAATGGTGACTCTGACCTTTTTCGGACCCTTGGGTAAAAGGGTGAGCCGAGTGCCTGGATGGCGAATGAGTCTTCCGCTTGTAGTTCTGGCTGTGCTGTCGATAATAGCCGGTTTTGTGGATGTTCCCCGTAGTTTGGGGGGTGTGCCGGTTTTGTCGGCTTTTCTGGAAAGGGCCCTTCCCGCTGCCGTTCTTGCGTCGAACCAGATGCGCCGGGAAGGCCTGTTCGAAATCTTTTCAGGTGTCGTGTCTTTGGGCGGCATCATATTGATCATCCTGCTCATACGGGGGGATTGGTCCCGCTTTACCGAAAAGCTTGCCGGATCGGACACTGGGCAGGCACTGCACCGCCTTTGGTTTGTCGGCTGGGGCTTCGACCGGGTCTATGACCTGCTGCTGGTGAACCCCTATGTCTGGTTGGCCCGAGTCAACCGCAACGACGCAATCGACCTCATCTACCGTGGGATAGGCCTTCTTACCGAGCTGGCCTGGCGCGGCCTGATCGTCACAGAGAACGGCCGGGTCCGCTCCTACGCCCTGGGAATCGCTCTGGGTGCGGCCATCGTTATCGGATTGGCGGTGTTCCTATGATTCTTGCGTGGTTTATCATCGTACCGGCGGCAGGGGGGCTGCTGGCCTGGCTCCTGGGACGCCTGAACTCCACCTGGCCAAAGTGGGTGGCCCTTTCAGCCATGGTGATAGACCTGATCCTGGGTGTTCTCTTTGCCTTTGAGCGTGTTGATTCGACCGGCCCGTGGCTGGCAGAAATCCAGCTCCCATGGATCCCTCAGCTTGGCATCGGCTTCTTTCTGGCTGCCGACTCATTGAGCCTCGTGCTGGTTCTTTTAACGGCCTTGATGGGAATCATGGCCGTGGCCTCCGCCTGGACGGAAATCAACGAGCGAACCGGCTTTTTCTACTTCAACCTGCTGTGGGTGCTGGCCGGCATAACGGGCGTCTTCCTGGCCCTGGATCTTTTCCTGTTCTACTTCTTCTGGGAAATGATGCTTGTGCCCATGTATTTCATAATCGCCATCTGGGGCCACGAAAACCGGGTTTACGCCGCTTCCAAGTTCTTTCTTTTCACTCAGGCGAGCGGCCTTCTCATGCTGCTGGCGATCCTGGGCCTCTATTTCGCTCACGGCCGCAGCACGGGCATTTACACATTCAACTACATGCAACTGCTGGGTACAAGCCTGTCACCGGCAACGGCCATGTGGCTGATGCTGGGATTTTTCGTCGCCTTTGCCGTAAAGCTTCCGGCTGTACCGTTCCACTCCTGGCTGCCGGATGCCCACACGGAAGCGCCGACGGCGGGAAGCGTCATTCTGGCCGCGCTGCTTCTCAAAACGGGCGCCTACGGTTTGCTGCGCTTTGTAGTGCCACTCTTTCCGGCCGCTGCCGCCGAGTTTTCACCCGTAGCCATGATACTGGCGGCAGTGTCCATCCTCTACGGCGCTCTTCAGGCGTTGGGGCAGACGGACCTGAAGAAGCTTATAGCCTATACGAGCGTAAGTCATATGGGGTTCGTTCTGCTGGGGATCTTTGCCTGGAACCGGCTCGCCCTGCAAGGGGCAGTGATGCAAATCATCTGCCACGGTATCAGTACGGGGGCGTTGTTCATCCTGGTGGGCGCTTTACAGGAACGGATTCACACACGGGACCTCAATCGCATGGGGGGGCTCTCGTCGATCATGCCGCGCATGGGTGCGGCTATGATGCTTTTCTCCCTGGCTTCACTGGGCTTGCCCGGCCTTGGCAACTTCATAGGAGAATTCCTGGTGCTTCTGGGCGCATTCAGAGCCAGCGCTCCATTGACCGTGGTGGCCTCCCTGGGGTTCATTACATCCTGCGTCTACTCGCTTTGGATCGTACAACGAACCTTTCACGGTCCCAAGAGGGAAGAATGGAAGGTACCCGATCTTTCCATCCGGGAAACCTCGGTCATGACTGTTATGACTATCCTGATCGTATGGCTGGGGCTGTTCCCGCAGCCGGTCTTTACCTTCGTAAATCCCTCACTGGCGCGGCTGGAGCGAATCGCAGCCGGCAGCGGGCACGCGATGCAAATCGACGGGCCGGTAACAGCCGCCCTCCCTTCAAAGGCCTTCGAAGCGGCTGTTTCCCAACGAGGAGAACGTCCATGACTCCTGCCGATCTTTCAGGCATATTACCCCTGATGTGTGTGGGGGCGGCAGCGATTGCGGTCATGTTGATGATTGCTGTGCACCGCAGCTACGTTACGGCGTTTCTCCTGACCCTGATCGGTCTGGCGGCGGCTGTTGCAACGTTGCCGTGGATGGCCCGCTCCTCGCCTCATCCTTTGTCCCCCCTGCTGAGGCTCGACGGTTATGCGGCTCTTTATACGGGCCTTCTCGTTTTGGCCGCTGCCGGATCGGTGCTGCTCGCTTTCGGCTACCTGCGAAAGTATGAGAGCAACCGGGAAGAATTCTTCATCCTGATGCTCCTGGCCACTCTGGGGGCGGTAGTGCTGGCCGCCGGAAATCACTTCGCATCTTTTTTCCTGGGGATAGAGCTTTTGAGTGTCTCGCTCTATGCCCTGGTTGCCTATCCTCACAAGACGGACGCTCACACCGAAGCTGGAGTCAAATACCTGATCCTGGCCGCAGTGTCATCGTCTTTCATATTGTTCGGCATGGCATTGATCTATGCTGACTCCGGCAGTATGGCGATCGACCGCATCGGCCCGGCGCTGCGCGGGATGCCGCTTCGAGGCGGCGATCCATGGCTACTTGCAGGGTTGGCAATGATGGTGGTCGGCATCGGCTTCAAGCTGGCGGTAGTACCTTTCCATCTGTGGACGCCGGATGTCTACCAGGGAGCCCCTGTGCCGGTAACGGCCTTCGTTGCAACCGTTTCCAAAGGTGGAGTGCTCGCGGCCCTGCTGCGCCTTTTTCCTCCCGGCGACATTCATACCGGAAGTTCACTCTTTTTTGTTTTCAGCGCCATCGCCATCGCGTCCATGCTTGCCGGCAATCTGCTGGCGCTGCTGCAAAACAACGTCAAACGCATTCTGGCTTATTCGTCGATTGCCCATATGGGCTACATGCTGGTCGCTTTTTTGGCCGGGAGGTCCCAGGGGGTCAGCGCGGTCACATTTTACCTGATGACCTACTTCATATCTACTCTGGGCGCTTTCGGCGTGATTACCGTGCTCTCCGGACCTGGAAACGAGATGGAAACCCTCAATGACTACCGGGGGCTTTTCTGGCGCCGCCCATGGCTGGCGGGAGTTTTCTCGGCAATGGTGCTCTCTTTGGCCGGATTACCGCTAACTGCTGGATTTATCGGCAAATTTTACCTGGTCATGGCAGGGGTGGGCACTACGCTCTGGACCCTGGTGATCGTACTGGTGTTTAGCAGCACCATCGGATTGTACTACTACCTGCGCATCCTGTTTACCTTCTACGTTCAGGAGCCTGAGCCGGCGGGTCCCGCGAGACCTGAACCGGCTTTTTCCCTGTCCGGCGCACTAACCCTGGCAGCCCTGACGTTTTTGCTTATCTGGCTGGGGGTAATGCCGGCGCCGATCTTCGGCCTGATCCAAACGATGATACACTGACAGCAATTTCAACCACTTGAGGCAATGTCATGAAAATAAGTCCTTATGCCGGTAAATCCCCCGAACCCGGGATGTTGACTGACATCCCACGCCTTGTCACCGCCTACTATGTCGATCGCCCGGATCCCTCCGTGCCGGCGCAACGCGTGGCCTTCGGAACCTCCGGGCACCGAGGCTCTTCGCTGGATCACGCCTTCAACGAGCCTCATATTCTGGCAATCACCCAGGCTATCTGCCTCTACCGTCAGCAGCACAAAATTAACGGCCCACTGTTCATGGGCATGGATACCCATGCCCTGTCCGTGCCGGCTTTTGCCAGTGCCCTCGAGGTGCTGGCGGCAAACGGGGTGGAAGTCTTGATCTCGCAGGGGGACGAATATACCCCAACCCCTGCCGTTTCCCACGCGATTCTCACGTACAACCGCGGGCGCAAGACAGGACTTGCCGACGGCATTGTCATCACGCCTTCGCACAATCCGCCGTCTGACGGCGGGTTCAAATACGATCCGCCGAACGGCGGGCCGGCCGAATCCGCCGTCACCGCCTGGATCGAGGCGAAGGCAAACGGGTTTCTCGAAAATGGCCTTCATGGCTTGAAAAGGGTCCCCTTCGAAAAAGCTCTTCGCGCCCCCTCGACCCACCGGCACGACTATCTCGACGCCTACATTACCGATCTTGCCAATGTGATAGACATGGATGCGTTACGCTCCGTTAAGATCAGCATGGGAGTCGATCCGCTTGGCGGCGCCGGGGTCCACTACTGGGGGCCGATTGCCGAACGCTATGGCTTGGACCTGACAGTCGTAAACGATACCGTCGATCCGACCTTCCGTTTTATGACTGTGGATTGGGACGGCAAGATCCGCATGGACCCATCCTCACCCTATGCGATGCAAAGGCTGATCGGCCTCAAGGACTGTTTCGATATCGCTTTTGCCTGCGACACCGACCACGACCGGCACGGGATCGTCACCAGGAGCGGGGGTTTGCTTCCTCCAAATCACTACCTTTCGGTCGCCATTTTCTACCTTTTCCAACACCGGCCGAAATGGCGCAAGGACGCCGGCGTCGGGAAAACGGTGGTGAGCAGCCGGATGATCGATCTTGTCACCGCGAAGCTTGGCCGCAAACTCTACGAAACTCCGGTCGGATTCAAATGGTTCGTCGACGGCCTGCTCGACGGCTCACTTGGCTTCGGGGGCGAAGAGAGCGCGGGCGCGTCTTTTATCCGTCTTGATGGCAGCGTCTGGACGACGGACAAAGACGCAATCGTTCCTGCTCTGCTCGCCGCTGAAATCACAGCGCGGATGGGCAAAGATCCCGCCGAGATTTACCGCGAACTCACGCGCGAGTTCGGTGAGCCGCTTTACGACCGCGTTGAGGCGCCTGCGACCCCGGAGCAAAAGCAATTGCTGGAAAGACTCTCCCCGGAGCAGGTTCGGCTCACGGACCTGGCCGGCGAAAAAATAGAGACCATCCTCACCCGCGCGCCCGGGAATGGCGCGCCCATCGGCGGGTTGAAGGTAACGGCCGAAAGCGGATGGTTCGCGGCGCGTCCATCCGGGACAGAGGACATCTACAAAATTTATGGGGAGAGCTTCCGTGGGGCCGATCATCTGCGCCGCATTTTGGAGGAAGCCCAGACGATTGTCAGCGACACTCTGGCGGCGACGCCGAACCTTCCTCGGAAACCGGGAAACGAATCTGTGGAATCCTGATGCAATGAGGGGCACCCGGATTGATGCATTCGGGGATCGAGTCCAGGACAAATGCGAGGGAGAGATCATGAGCGAAAAATCCCGTGTCAGCCACCCCATATACAATCTTCTACCCACGGACATCGAGGGGTTCGATTCCCTGGCCGAGCTTGCCCTGAATTTGCGCTGGTCGTGGAATCATGCTACCGACGAAATGTGGCGGCAGCTCGATCCAGAGCTGTGGGAAATCACGCATAACCCATGGGTTGTCCTGCAGACTGTCTCGCGCGACCGGATCGAGCGGGTGTTGGCCGACCCCGTTTTTCGCAAAAACGTTGACGGCCTGGTGCAGGCCAGGCGGAAAGCCCTGGAGGCGCCCGCGTGGTTTCAACAGAATCATTCGCAGGGTCCCCTGACCTGTGCCGCTTATTTCAGCATGGAATTTATGTTGAGCGAAGCTCTGCCCATCTACTCGGGCGGGCTTGGCAACGTAGCCGGAGATCAGCTCAAGGCCGCCAGCGACCTGGGCGTGCCGGTAGTCGGCGTGGGACTGCTGTACCAGCAAGGCTATTTTCGCCAGGTGATCGACAAGGACGGAGCGCAACAGGCCCTCTTCCCGTATAACGACCCCGGACAGTTGCCGATTACGCCTGTGCGCGAAGCGGACGGCGAGTGGCTGCGGCTGGAGATCGCTTTACCCGGTTACTCACTCTGGCTGCGGGCCTGGCAGGTCCAGGTCGGCAGAGTGAAGCTTTACCTGCTTGACAGCAACGACGCGGCGAACTTCCCCGCACATCGAGGGATTACCAGCGAACTGTACGGCGGCGGGCCGGAGCTGCGCCTCGAGCAGGAACTGCTCCTCGGCATCGGTGGATGGCGACTGCTTGTTGCGCTTGGCATCCATCCGGAAGTCTGTCATCTCAATGAAGGGCATGCGGCCTTTGCCGTGTTGGAACGCGCCCGCAGTTTCATGCAGGAGACCTCGCAGCCCTTCGAAGTGGCGTTGGCCGCCACTCGAGCGGGGAACCTCTTCACCACCCACACGGCGGTGGCCGCAGGCTTTGACCGTTTCTCTCCGGCCCTCATCGAGCAATACCTCGGCGGTTATGCCGAGAAGAAGCTCGGTATAACACTTCACGATCTGCTGGCCCTTGGCCGCCAGAACCCGGACGACTCATCGGAAAGTTTCAA
>JBKQLC010000184.1:0-7323 GCA_052147195.1 Syntrophobacteraceae bacterium | reverse complement strand
CACGGACATCACTGTTAACGAGGCGAGCAATGGTCTTTTCTTTGGGACCATCAACTGGGGTGGAAATCCGATTGTATTCTCGGCTGCCAAGGATAGTTCTGGGGTCTACAACCTAAACGGTTTACTGAGCGGTACCTACACTGTAACTGGCACGTTCACTATTACGTACGTGAAGCATAAGGGCTTTAAGGGCTTTCAAGTTCCAATCCAATGGGGATTTCCGGGTTACGGCGAGAGTGTCGCTGGTACTCTTTCCCAGTAGTATGACTTTTGGTCCTCATTCCCCTCCCCGCCTGTACCTCAAGGGAGGGGGATGCAGACAGCATGACGAACCTCTGAGAACGTCTTACCATTGCCACCACCCTGGGCCACATCCTGGATCGAAACCACCCCTGGGCAACTCCCACAGGACAAACCTGAGTGCCTCCCTATGCCAAGGATTGGTTGCTCTCAGGGTAGCACCTGGGCACCCACCCTTGTTAGCATGGTGTTAGCATATTGAGGCTGCAATCTGGCCACCTGTCCACAGAGTGTTACCCAGCAACCCTCCAAGCTCCTCCCCAGAAGATGTTCCCGGCTCCCCCTCCTTCTGCTTGGTCTTCTCTTTTTTTTAGTGGTAATCCACTCGGCAACTGAATGGATAATAATATCTGCCTCAATGTAATGGCCAGGCAGGGCCACGGGGGACACCCTCGGCATTCAGTAAGGACGGTACCCGTTCACATTTTTGTGGCAAAAGTCTGGCCCTGGGTGTGCCTCAGGTTTCCTGGAATGTCTTTACTAAGCAGGAATTGACATCCGAAGTGATTACATTAAACCTAAATTCAGGGCGTCCTGGAGTGTGCCTATGTATACTGTCCCGGTAATTCTTGTCTGCGACGATGACCGCGATGACCAGCTCTTAATCGAGCATGCCTTCGCAGAGGCTTGTATAGAAGCCAAGTTTCGATTCACCAGCGACGGAGTGGAGCTGACCGAATATCTTCAGACGTCTGATAAGGATGGAAAGTCCCCTTACCCCGACATTATTCTGCTCGACCTCAATATGCCCCGCATGGACGGATTGCAGGCGCTGGAGTGGATCAAGACTCACCCCCTCCATCGGGCTATTCCTGTTGTGATATATACGACCAGCCGTGAGCCGATGGACATCCAGCGATGTTACCGGGCAGGTGCAAACTCATTCATGACCAAGTGCTCTTCCATCGAGGGTCTGGTGGATAAGGTCAAAGCGTTCTCAAAATACTGGACGGAGACTGCGGAGTTACCAAGACTGGCCGGTTGCAGGTATTAAGCTTCAGCCTTTATCCCAAAATGCCCAAACCTATTTCACTCATGCGCTTCAGCCTACAGGCAATCCCCGGCGCTACGGGCTGACCAATTCTGTCTAATGCGGAAGCAAAAGAGGCAGAACCCCACGGTAAGCGCTGCCTCTCAATTCAGTTTCAGGCCGTTGTGTCGATGTTTGTCCCTTTGCCTGTTGCAGGATTGGCGCTTTTTGTTGCGGCATCTGTTGAGGCAGATGAATTGCCGGTTGAACCGGCGTTGAGATTTATCCCAGCGGCTGCGGCTTCCTCCATTACGGCGGCGACAGGTATTCCTAATCGATGCGCGATTTGAAGGGCCGACATATGCTGACCCGCAAGCATCATAAGTTTAGCCAGATCATTAGTGCTTGAAGACGACTTTCCTGCTGATGCCTGAGCCGCTTTTGGTGCGAAGCTCCCGTTCGCCTGTTTCGCAGCTTTTGTTGCCTTGGACTCCGAAGCTTCAACTGCAGGACTACGCCCATCCGGAGCGGGTTTGGCCGACGCTGGAGTGGTCTTTACTGAACGGATTGATGAAATGTTCATAGCCTGTCCTCCGTGACAAACTTTAATTGCTATCCTCGTGGCCTAACTTACCTCAACTACTATCGGCAGTTTAAAGGGAATAGTTAAACAAATATTTGTTGGCCGTGAAAAAACTGGACAACAGGACAAACGGCAGAGAACATCTCACCGCTCAGAAGCTCCTCGCCACACTGGGTTTTTGTTTTACTTCGAAAGGAGCTGGCCGCGCATCTGGTCGAGTACCGAGTATGCGATACGGCGCTGCTGTTCATCGTAGAACTTGATGTAATGGTAAGCGTGCGAGTCCTCGAAGCCGCGCATGGATTTATGCTCCCCTCCGAAACCCGGGTCGATCATTGCGACTCCATTCTCGATAGCATAGGCTATGGGGTAATAGTAGCAGGTCGCAAAATGCAGGAAGGGTATTTCACGGAAGGTCCCCCAGTATCTGCCGTAAATCTTTGAGGCTTTATTATAGAAAAGGGCCATCGCGACGCGCTTTCCCGACAGCTGGGATACCGAGAAACTGCACCTGTGGCGGAAGTTCTCGGCAAGAAGCCTGAAAAAGGATTCATTGAGAAACGGCTTTATTCCGGTCCCCATATGTTTGGTCCAGGTGAGCCTGTAGAGCATGTGGAGGTCCTGGTAAAATGAGTCCGGGGCGTTCGGACCTTGAACCATGCCGATGTCTATCGGATACTCCCGGATGGTGCGCCACTCGTGTTTAATCTTTGTCCTGCGGGTGGACTTGAAGGTCAGAAGGAAGTCATCGAAACTCCGGTATCCCCGATTGAGCCAGAACAGATGACCGGTGCGCAGCCGCACATATCCCCGTTCGGTAAGCAGGGAGTGAAGCCTGGATTCGTGATCGACAAAGTATAAGCGGGTCGTGGACAGACCACGTTCGTTTGAAATTTCATCAATTTTGTCGAGCAGAGTGCCGAAAATCAGGGAAGCATCCTGGTTTGGGCCAACCAGAAAATCGTAGCCTGGTACCGGCGTGTAGGGAATGCTCCCCACCAGGCCGGAGCTGAACGGCAAGCCTGTAAGCTCCGTCAGAAACTCCAGCAGTCCACCGTCGCCGAATTCCACCCAGGCGCGGTCTCTCAGATAAAAAGGAGCGACCGCCACGATCGCAGGTCCATCATAGAGCGCCAGGTGGACAGGACTGTAGCCTCTTTCCGCCGAGACCGAACCGGACTTCTCCAGAGCGTGCAGGTATTCATACTCCATCATCGGAGCTGCAAGGAGGGCAAGGGAATTCCAGTCCTGAGCCGGAATCTCCTCAATGCGTGAAAATATCTTTATCCGGTTTTCCATCTGGCGAGATGCACTCTCCTGTACTATTTTACAAATTCACGACCAAAGCTTGGATCTGCTTTGGTCCTAATCGGAAACGGGCAGCTTGACATTGTTTTCAAGCGCAAAGAATTCCGATTAATGCTTTTCAGTTAATGATAATTACCGCGTCGCATTGTACCACAACTCTCAAACAATGTGTTTGCACGCGGAATTTTCCAGGCTGCCAATAAAAATGACCGAAGGAGACGGATATGCTACTCGAGCCAGTCTTTTCATTTATTGAAAATCACCGGGAGCGCTTTGTGCGCGAACTGGCGCAATTTCTTACGATTCCCAGTGTAAGCACTCTGAGCGAGCACGAGAAAGATGTCCTGGACGCCGCCGATTGGGTGCTCGACCAGCTAAAGAAATGCGGGTTCAACGGAAAAATTTATCCTACCGAGCGCCATCCGATACTTCTTGCTCGTTCGCCTGAAGTCTCCGGGGCGCCCGTTCTGCTAGTCTACGGCCATTATGACGTCCAGCCGCCCGATCCGCTCGATGAATGGCATACTCCTCCCTTTTCACCCAATATCAGGGACGGCTATATATACGCACGCGGCGCAACAGATGATAAAGGCCAGTTACTCACCTATATCAAGGCTATCGAGGCCATACTCGGCGCGGGGCAAGCCTTGCCGCTCAATCTGATCATCCTTGCGGAAGGTGAGGAAGAGATCGGAAGCCCGAACCTGGAAAAATTCCTGATGCAGCGAAAGGATGAACTGCGCGCGGACGCGGTCGCCATTTCAGACAGCTCGCAGTTTGCCCATGGGATTCCTGCGATCACATACGGCTTGCGAGGTCTCAGCTATATGCAGGTGGATGTGCAGGGCCCGCGTTTCGATCTTCACTCGGGTTCATACGGCGGCATACTCGAAAATCCCGCCCAGGCACTGGCGGATATTCTCCAAAAACTCAAGAATCCCGATGGAACGGTGGCCATTCCGGGTTTCTATGCCGATGTCCTTCCAGTGCAAGATTGGGAAAGGGAGGAAATGGCCTCTCTTCCCATCGACCTGCGTGCCATGAAGGATTATCTGGGAGTTTCAGGCTTTTCGGGAGAGCCGGGGTACTCTTTGCTCGAGCGCAAGACCGCAAGGCCCACGCTCGATATCAACGGACTCTGGGGCGGCTTCTCCGGCGAAGGCGCAAAAACGATCATTCCTGCAAGGGCAGGGGCAAAGGTGAGCATGCGGCTCGTACCAAATCAGGCTCCCGAGAAAATAGACCGTCTGTTTAGTGAGTTCGTAACCGCCAACTGCCCTGCCGGCGTCAGCGTCAAAGTGACCAATCTCCACGGGGCCGACCCCGTACTCGTCCCAAGAAACACCCCTGCAATGCTGGCGGCCCAAAAAGCCATAGAGACAGGGTTCGGCAAGAAACCGGTATTTATAAGGGAAGGCGGGTCCATTCCCGTGGTCAACCTGATAAAGAAACATCTCGGGCAGGAGAACATTCTCCTGTTAGGCTGGGGAAGTCCGGACGACGGTGCGCATTCTCCAAACGAACGATTCCGCATCGAAGATTTTTATCGAGGAATTCGCTCGGCAGCCGCTCTTTTCAGTGAAATGGCGGGATGAAAGAAGGGCGGAGCCAACAATAAGCGAGTGTTGCGGCATTGCATTTTAGACTTCAAAAAAGAGGGGATGCCGACTGTTAACCGGAAGCGGCAGCAGCCTGCGTCGGGACCTTTGCCGGCAATCCCCCATTTAAATCTATTCGGGAGGCTTCATAAGCCATTGAAGCCGATCTGGAGGGTTCAGTTTTTTGTTTTTGGCAAAAAGAATGCTGATCCTGCGATTCCTGGGGTCGTCCGGCGAGGTGGTGAAAAGAGGCACTCTGTCTGCAAAACCTACAACTCTGGAGATCCGGCTGGGTTCGATGCCTCCATCTTCCAGTTCGCGCCTCGCCGTTGAGGCCCTTGCGACAGAGAGTTCCCAGTTTGAAACTTGTTCGCTCCGCGTCGGTGACGAATCAGTATGTCCTTCCACCGCAATTTCGTTAGGGAAATTTTTGAGGATGGATGCAATCGAGCGAACTATCTGTTTGGCCGGGTTCGTAAGTTCAGCGCTTCCAGCGGGAAAGATCGGGTTTTTCTGAGAGTCCACGATCTGAATCCGGATACCCTCCTCCGTAATGGCTATAAAAACCTGATCCTTTCCTGCCTGCACATTCTGATCGATCCCCGTCATCAGTTTTGTGGCAAGCTCGTCATTGGTAATTCCGGACTGATGCTCTCCCGTATCGACTACCTCTTCTCCCCCGAGATTTTGCCCGGTGGGCCTTATCCCACCCTCGTGCATAAAGGATTTTCCACTCTTTTCAAAAAGGCTGAAATGCTTGAAATACAAGGCCAGAACTGCCCTTTTTTCCTGAGAGCTCATGTTCAGGAGCCACATCAGCAGAAAGAAGGCCATCATGGCGGTAACAAAATCGGCGTAGGCCACCTTCCAGCTTCCGCCATGGCTTCCGCCATGGACCTTTTTTACTCTTTTTATGATGATTTTTTTGGGGCTATCTTCCATTTTTATTTTTTCCTGGAGTTCTTTATGACGGTTTCGAGTTCGAGAAATGAAGGCCTCAGATCGCCCGGAACAACCCTTCTCGCAAACTCAATGGCCACCTGAGGAGAAGGGGTATTAACAAACGCGAGCAAGGCTGCTTTGACGACGGTCAGAAACTCCCGGTCTTCATTGGCTACAGCTTCAAGGTTGCGGGACATCGGTCCTACAAAACCATAGCACAAGAGAACGCCTAGGAAAGTACCGACCAGGGCTGCGCCTATACTGTGGCCGAGCACTTCGGGAGGTTCGCTGATTTTTTTCATCGTGAGTACGACGCCAAGCACGGCGGCCACAATACCCAGCCCAGGCAGTGAGTCCGCGACATTGGCGATGCTCTTGGCCGGTATGAGGGCTTCCTCGAAATGAGCCTCGATTTCGTAGTCGAGAAGAGCCCCCAGTTCGTGCGCTTCTATGTCCGTTATGGTGAGAGTGCGCAGGGTGTCGGCCAGAAAGTCCAGAGCGTGATGGTTCTTGAGAAACTTGGGATATTTTTTAAAAATTGCGCTTTTTTCAGGATCGTCCAGATCCGCTTCGATGGAAACGAGCCCTTCCTTTCTGATCTTGTAAAATATCTCACTGAGCAGGACCAACGCATCCATGTAGTCGGCGCGGGAATAGATGTTGCTTATAAATATGCGTAGGAGGCCGCCCTGAACTGCTTTGATAACCTTCATGGGTGAGGCAATGACAAAACCGCCTATGGCGGCGCCGAAAATAATGATGAGTTCTGCAGGCTGGATCAGAAGACTGATATTGCCCTCTTCCATCAGATATCCGCCAAGGACCGCACCGATAACTATTGCCATTCCAATGAAGACAAACATCTAAGGCCTTTGACTCCTCTTTTTCCGGAGAATCTCCCGCTGCCTGTGGAAAACATATTTTGCAATCTGCTCCCGGATATCATCGTCAATTTCCGTAAACTCAATACAAACTTCATGCTTTTGGCAGGCGGGTTCGCATTTGACCACGTTTCCATAGACATAAAAGATCATAAAAGGGGCGGTTGGCAGCATCAGCCGAATTTCGACAAGATCGCCCTGAGCACACACCTCAGTCGATGAAGTGCTCAGTCCCCCGGCACTGATGTTGACCAACTCGAAATCGAGTTCCTTGTTGCTGTTCGACGGAAATGCAAGAAGCCTGATGATTGAGTCGAGTTTAGAGTTGAGTATTTGCAAACAAGCCGAGAGGACCTCGTCCTCCAGTTGGGGCAACTCCGGATGCTCCGTCAGAACAGATTGGATCACAATGCGTGACATCATGTTCTGCCGCTCATCTTCCGGGACCGGACGAATCCTGACAGGCAGAAATGCCTCCACCCTGGAATATTCTCTCAGCGAACGATACTCCTTATCCTCATCTTCGAGAAAGAATGCCATTTTAAGAAGCGCCTCCGGGTGTTCAAACTGCAAGAGAATCACGACTCTGCGACCGGGTCTGATTAAACCCGCTCTTCAGTCCACTTCATCACAAGGGAAGTCGGATTTTTTATGAACACTCATAAGGAAAAAAAACGACACTGCTTTTGGGGAGGAGGCGAAGAGTGGTCCAGATGCGGTTATTTGAATGGCGGGACCGGC
>JBKQLC010000183.1:0-12142 GCA_052147195.1 Syntrophobacteraceae bacterium | reverse complement strand
CAAGCTCCTGGCGTTCTTCTTCCGTCAAGGTTACTCGGTATCGTGGTGCCATGGCGAATCCCTCCCCCTGGAATTTGCCATGATTATACCGTATTATACGAAAAAAACAATGTTACGTGGTACTAGCCCGGTTTATTACATCGGCTGCTTCCGGCGGCCGTCCAGGAAGGGGCTCCGCTATATCCATGCCCGGGTCACACGAAAAAAGCCTTCTCCTTTAGATGAGGTAATTCACGATGGACAATCGAGTCTCATCGGACTCCGGCCAGGGGCATCAAAACGAGCGGGTATAAATCGATGAGTAGATGGATTACCATGGGCGCGACCAAACTTTTTCTCCAGACATAAATCAGGGCCACAATCATGCCTGAGATGCAGATGGTTACCATAGTAGCGAATCCCTCATAGCCATGTCCCAGGGAAAACAAAACCGATGAGATTATGACTGAAGCTGAGAGGCTGCCTGTGAGGCGGCTAAAGCGAAGCATAAGGTAGCCCCGAAAAATGGTCTCCTCTGCTATCGCTACTACTATTATCAGGATGCAGAGCAGCAGGATTTCCCCAGGACCATTGAAGGCCAGAAATTCAGGCACATGGTTCATATGGGACGACAATCCAAGGTGTTGGAAACCTTTTTCGATCAAAGACACGCAAACAATCAAGGGCAGGAATAACCCGACGCCCAGGGCGGCTTCTTTTTTCATTCCATCGAATTTCCACCCAATGTTTGTGAAGGGTTCACCGTTTCGCCAAAGAAAGAAGGCGATCAGGCTTATATAGGCAAGGTCATTTAAAATGAGCGAGCATGACATAATCGGAAAGTGTGGGCTTCCGCCTTCTAAAATAAAAAGGGAGAATATCATTGAAGGCACAATAAAGAAAAGGAAGACGAGGACCTCAAAAAGGTCTCTTTTTCGATCTGTTCCAAGATTTGGGATATCCAAGATTATCCTCCTCCGGAAGGGATAAAGTGTCTCAATTTCAGGACTGCGGTCAGGGGCAATATTAATGAGACCTTAGGCTAAAATGTTGCGATAGTAACGAACCGGAGGAAAAGCTGACGCAACGTGCACATGACATCTTCCGGCATTGTAGACCATCCCGGCCCCAACCCTCCAGGAGCAGGACCGCCTCAAACATAATGTAAGCAATCAGATATTCAACATAGACAAAGGAACTATCTGCTTCCCGCGGCCCGATTCCATGGCCGGGTGTCAGCGTCTATTCCTGGAACACATAGGTACCGGGCGCATCGCTCAGCGGTGGAAGCCCTTTTTCGGGGGCGCCTATGGAAGGCGGGGCAACAAGCGAAGACGAGTGCTCAGCCAACCAACGCTCGAAGGGGACCCACCAGGAGCCGCTTTGCTCGGGGGTCTTTTCGAGCCAGGAATCGGCGTCAATGTGTTTCTCGTCAGCCTTGCGGGTAGATACGCGAAAGGACCGTTTGGGAAGCCCGGGTTCACTGATTATGCCGGCGTTGTGGCCGCCGCTGCAAAGGATAAAAGTTATCTCTTCCGCATCGTTAAAGAAAAGGAACTTGTAGACTGAGCGCCAGGGGGCCACATGATCTCGAAGCGTTGCCACCAGGAAGACCGGGGCTTTAATGTCGCTGAGAAAAACGGGACGATCGCCCACATGGTAGCGTCCCTCGGCAAGATCGTTATCAAGGAACAAGGACCTCAGAAACTCACTGTGCATCCGATATGGCATGCGGGTAGTATCAGCGTTCCACGCCATGAGGTCCGACATCGAGAGGCGCTCCTCCCCCTTCAAATAGGCATTAATGAACTGAGACCATATAAGGTCGTTGGAGCGCAGCAACTGAAAGGCCCCGGCCATCTGCCTGGTATCCAGATATCCTTTCTCCCACATGCTGTCTTCCAGATAAGACACTTGGCTCTCGTCGATAAAGAGCATCAGTTCGCCGGCTTCCGTAAAGTCGCTCTGGGTCGCCAGCAAGGTCAAACTGCGGATCCGGGTATCATCATCCCTGGCCATTGCGGCTGCCGTTATCGTGAGAATATTTCCGCCGAGGCAATATCCCAAAGTGTGAATCCTGCTCTCCGGGATTATGGTGGAGATAGCATCGAGCGCAGCCATAACCCCCTGCGTGCGGTAGCCGTCCATTGAAATATCGCGGTCCTCCGCCCCCGGGTTTTTCCACGAGATCATAAAAACAGTGTATCCTTTTTCCACCAGGTACCTGACAAGAGAGTTATGAGGGGACAGATCAAGTATGTAGTACTTCATTATCCAGGCAGGTACTATGAGCAAGGGTTCCGCGTAAACCTGCTCCGTTATGGGACTGTACTGAATCAACTCCATCAACCCGTTGCGGAAAACCACCTTGCCCGGCGTGACGCTAACGTTTACGCCAACGCGAAAAGCTTCAGCGCCGGACGGTTTTTCCCGGTTCAGCACCCGTTTGGTGTCCTCCAGAAAATTCACCCAGCCTTGCACCAAATTGGCGCCCCACTGCTCACGGGTTATTTTCAATACCTCCGGATTTGTCAGAATGAAATTGGAAGGCGCAAACACATCGAGCAACTGGCGCGTCGTGAAGGAGACCACGTTTTCATGATGGCATTCAAGGCCGTGCACGTGAGTGGTCGCGCTCCGCCAGCAGCTCTCCATCATGAGAAACCCCTGGGAAATGATATTGAAAGGCCATTTTTCCCACTCGGCGCTACTGAAACGAACGTCCTGATACAATGGCTCGAAGCAACAAGGATATTCGCGGCCCATCGCCGTGTGGGAAGTGTATTCTAAATACTTGGATATTTTGCTCAAATATTCCTTCAGGAGTTCTGCCCTTTTTCCGGGTAAATTGGCAAGGTGTATCGCCCAGGAAAAGAAGGCCACCATTATAGATTCGGGGGAAATGCTAAGGGTAAAATTCGATTGCCAGGCATGGACGATACGGTCGATATCCAGAAAATCGACGATCTCAGCTTTTCTCATGTTCCCTCCCGGTTCATAGAGGTGAGGTTTGATTCTAAATAATGCATCGACTTGGTTGTCAACAGTTGCCGAACCGCATTATGGGATTGGATGCTGCCCGGAAAAGCTTCTTGAACATCCCCAAAGGTCTCAAAACTATACGATTTAGCAATCGAACTTGCAAGTGATAGGTCCGCAATGAGACTGGTTTTTGACAGTTTCGGGACTCACTCTACGACTCACCCGTCCAAGGGACAGCCGCAGACATCATAGAGAAGGCGCCAGGCCTTCTCCCACAAAGACTGGAGGGTATTGGCGCAAAGATTACCGGAACGGTGCATGACGAAATCACCCTGGAAGTTCCTGGCAGGTTGGCAAATAGCGCACCTGCGATTCTCGAGCAGACCATGATTGATACCAACGTTCAAGTTGATGTAGCATAGGGCCTTGTGCCCGTCCGCACTTCCCAGCGCCCACAAGAAGCTATGCTACTTTCGTATGCTCGCTTCTCGCACGTTCTTTAACGCAACTTGGTATGAGGCAGGGAAAGCTTATCGGCGTAAAGTTCCGGTTGAAGTGGGGGTTGCGGTTGGGGACACCTGGGCAGAAAAGTAGACAAAAGGGGTCAGCATGAGGCTTGTGGATTGATCTTTTCCGGGTCTTCCGGCAAACGCGTACCTGGACGGTTTGCACGCGAAGCCTCGTTTTGTGACGTCGAAGAACACGAAGAAGCGGTAGCGCCGTCTTCCACGGCGGCGCAAAAGAACTGCCTGCTGCCTATGATGCCGTGCATAACCCGGGCTCCGAAGGCTAAAACAAACTTAAGTCTGAACAATATGGGCTCCCTGAGGGATGTTGATATCTTCAATAGCATTGATGATTCCTTTGGACAGCGCAAACGCTGCGTCTTTCGTTGCACCTTCGGCAAAGAATGCGTCAACATCCTCCTTGCTTAAATTCGATCTGTTTACAATAATGTCTCTCATCTTATTTTCCGCTGCCTGCAATGAACTGGTTATTTCCATTAACTGCGGTCTCCAAAGCTCTACGGCATCAGAGAAATCCCAATGAACACCGTGAAACAAAAAAGTGGAGTTAGGACAGGCCAGCCGTTTGGAACCAGCAAGGAAAATTACGTTAGCTATAGAATCGATACACCCGGTATTGTGAGTAATTATATCCGCAGGCAGACCAAGCAACTGATTATATACTGCGACACCAGGGTCAACGTCTCCACCCGGGCTGCTTAACAGGAGGTACAACTGTCTTGCGCCATCATTTATGGCTTGGTTACAAGTATCAAGCAGCGGATTCACAGTATCCCAATTAATTGGGCGTACAAATGAGATATAAACTCTTTGACGGTTCATCATCATGCCCCCCGATCATTCATGAATAACGCATCAAGTTGATGCGCGATGAGTCTGAGTAGAATTTTGGAATTGGATTTTGCCTGAAAAACTTCTGGGACAACCCCAAGGCCGTTAAAACTATACGATTTCTCTATCGAACATGCAAGAGGCCGCCGATGAGGCCGGTTTTGGCGGTTTCAGGACACACCACCATCCCAGTCGCACCGGGTACAGACCTTGACAGCAATCATAAGGCCGTTTTGATGCCGGCGACGATGCAGAAGACTGCCTGCCGGCCTCCCATGCCTTTGCGGAAAGCGGAGCAAAAGCAGTTGTTCAAACATTTGGCGTTCGCGTGGAGAAGCCTTCGGGTCCGAATAGGACGCCTTCGTGAAACCGTATGAGGAGGAATGAAGAATCCAGGGAGACACAAAAAAAACGGTCACCATGGTCGTTCCGGGGTCGCGGTATTCTTAGCGCTCACTCGCAATATGCCGCTCACACGCCGTGCTATGGCCTATTTTTTACCCCGGCGCTCATAGACGGTTTTCGATCTCCGGAAGGAGGCACTTTCGTTGACATGAGTACCAAGGTCACATATGAGATCATTGCCAGCAGGTCGAACAGAACCATCACAGCGGTCATCGGCGTTGGAGACGGTCTTGTAAAGTAGGACACGCAAGCGGAAGCCAATGATCCACCAAGCATTCTCAAACTCCCCAGCAGCGCAGATGCCGTTCCCGCTATATCCGCCATAGGAGCCAATACGCCGTGCGCAGCGTTTGGAGCAATCAATCCCACTGAAAGTGTTGTCAAGAAAATAAACGGCACCGCAGAAGCAACCGTGAAGAGGTGTGTCAAGCTGAGAACCAGCAGGGCGCCAGTGGCCGCAACAGTGAGGAACACACTTACAGTTGAGATTTTCCTGTAGGATATGTCGCGTTTGCTGAGCACTCCCGACAAAAACGATCCGGACACGATTCCGGACGAAGTGAAGAATAACATGATTCCGTAGTGGGTTCGTGTCATTCCCATCAGGTCAACAAAGACGAAAGACGAACCCGTGACGTAGGAGAGCATGGCGCCAAAGGCTAGCGCACTCAACAAAATATAACCGAACGCCGAACGGTGCGACACAACCCGGAAATAGTTGCGAACCAGCGCTACAGGCGAAAATTCGGTCCGCTTTTCCTTGGGGAGAGACTCATCGATCCAAAAGAAGAAGGCCGCCGCCAACGCCGCGCCGACTACTGCACAAGCCGCGAAGATGAGACGCCAACCGGCTATCTTGAAGAGCAGACTGCCGATTACAGGTGCGATCGCCGGCACGAACGCCATCGTCGCGTTTACATATGAGTACCTGACATTTGCGGCGGACCCGGAAAACAAATCTCGAACAATTGCAAAGGCCAGGACCGTAACGGCGCCGGCGCCAACGCCCTGGAGAAGACGACAGAACAGCAGGAAAGCCATCGAACGCGCCAGCGCACACCCAAGTGCCGCAAGGGCGAATAAAGTACATCCAAACATTCCTACGGGGCGGCGCCCAAAGCGATCCGCAAGCGGCCCGAACACGAGCTGAGATAGCGAGATACTTACGAGAAAAACGCTGATGGTGTACCCGGCAACAGCAGGGGAGCTTCCGAGGGATTTCGCAATAACGGAAAGGGTCGATAAATAGAAGTCTATGGACAAAGGAGGCAGCGCAGCCATGGCTGCCAGCAGCAAAGTAAAGACGATTGAATCCGGTCTGACTTTCACGTGAGGTTTGGCGCCAATCCTTTTTTCTATCGGACCAGGTGAGGCGCCCGAAGAGGCTTGTTGTGCAGAAAATAGCTTTTGGTTTGGGATAACTTTATCACCCACGCCGGTACCTCTCCTGACTGTCAGGGATGGAGCGTCTCCGGACATCGGCGGGAAGTCGCATTTCCAAAGCTCCCAATGCGGTCATGCTCCCGCTGTACCTTCTACTGCGAACTGCTCGTGACCGCGATTCCCGGTGTCTCGGTACATAGCACAGCGTGATAGGCAAGGCCAGGGTACTTCACCCCAGCAGTCGACTGGGGCGCCCGAATAGTTAACAGCCGCTTCTCCTTGGGCTTTCGACCAGGGGAGAACGAAAGGATGGCAGGGTCTTTATCAAATGTGTTCGGGAAAAAACAAAATGCGGGCTGCAAATCGTCTGAGGTATGTCCGCTCCGGGCCGCCTCCGGCGAGTCTCGGTTTGACCCATTCCCGGCGGCCCTCCGGCACAGCCGGCAATGTCTTATTGGGGAGCTTTCGAAGGTATCCCTCTTAAATGGAAATTATCGCCAGCAAGGCCGATTCTGGAACATTGGTTGTCGATTGGAGCAAGGGTGAGTCCAAAAACCTGCCGGAACGGCCGGTTTGCGATAAGACCCTTCCATGTCTGTCTCAATTACCTTTACTGTTGTCTCGAAAGCAGGGTTAAGCGGTGTTGCACAGCCTACCGGCTCGACATGGATTTTCCTCGTTCTCCATGGGAATTCCCGCATGAATCGAAGCAGCCTTATTTACGATTTGATGGGACCTGTCCGCCCGTCCGTTGATCGGATGCTTTATCAATTCATGGCAAAAACGACCCTTCGTGTGTCGGACTTTTTCGAGACCCGGCAGGGTGTCTGCAAGGTTATGCCGGAACTCGCTTCGAGGATAATTCCTTTGGTCCGCTCCCTGGACTCGGACATTAACAGCGTAGTCAAAGAATTCGCAAGCAACTTCAAAAACCGGCGTATGGAAGCTCCTCCGGATGGTTATCGGAAATTCGTGACGGACGGGAACGATTCCCTTGACACCGTTGGAGCAGTTGTACAGAATTAGTTCGCGGTTTGCGTCACGGAAACTGTACAGTGTTGTATTTTGACCAGTTAGGACCAGAGGGAGCATTTGAACAAAAACTTACGTTTTTGAACTTATCGTCCCGCTCAAGTGTGAGGTCAAAAAATGTGTTACACTTTGGAAATCCTGAAAGATGTTGCATCAATTGTCGCTTCGTTTGCCGCTTTAGGAGTGATTGGGGTTGCTGTGAGTGCGTACAAAACGTATAAAATAAATAGTTCTATAAAACGACTGGAATTTATTGATGAAGTTTATAAAATCTTTGATGACGATACAGATATTACTAACTTGCACAGTCTATTAATTGAAGATGAAGACTTAAGCATTCCACTAAAATCAGTAAAAGACCCAGATGACGATAACGAACTAGCTTTAATTAAGGCGCTTACATTATTCGACCGAATATGTAATTATTATGAACAAAAGATTATTAATAAGGAGAGCTTAAGCTATATAGCCGCTGAAGTATTGGATTTTTATACTCACAAGGGAGTTATTGACTACATTAAAGAGAGTCACAAATATTATGGATATGATAAAATCGGTTATAAATACGATATAAGATTTTATTCCGGCTTAGGAGAGTTAGGAAAAATCTGTACAGAACAATTCATTTCTGACGCTGCTCGAAGCTTTAAAACCAGAACTGGACAATAGACCGTAAAGTGTCCATATTTTTAAGAGCCATATTCGGTGAGTAGTCTGTTTAAAACGTTGGCCTCCCTTGACGATGGAGTTATTGAAAGGAATAATTATGGATTCACTTACTATATGGAAACTATCATCTATTGGTATTCCTGCTATAAATATAATAATTGCTATAGGTATTGGATGGATTGCGTTGAATCAATATGTTGTAAATAAGAACAAATTACGCCTAGACTTATATAACAAACGATTTGAAATCTTTGTAACAACTCTGCATTTATATCAAGCTGTACTAGAATTCGACTCTTCTGAGGAACATTTGGAAAGTTCAATCAACGAATTCAACTTACGACATAGGAACTTTATAGTTCCACATTTGGAAGCTGAATTTTTGTTTGATAATAAGTCTGGTATAATTGAACTGCTCGATGAAATTGGTGAAAGATCATTTGGAGTGTATCAGCTTAAAAAATACATGAGGGAATATGGTAAGCAATTAGGCAAGGAAGTTTTAGAACCATTCAGCCGGACCATGGACGACCTGAAATGGCTTAACGAGAATATTCTCGAAATTAAAAAACCAATGGCCCGCTACCTTAATTTTCATAAAATATAGACGACATACGGAACTGGACAATTGAGCGTATTTGATTTAATATTGTGGCCCTTTAATTATCCAGTTAGTAGAATTGGGAACTTTGCCCCGTTTTAGAGTACAGAAACTCTAAGATAAGCCGTTTGGTGAAATATGGGGAAAATAGATGACGACTGAATACTCTGAGAAGTGGGCTGAAATTTGCTTCCTGTTATCGGATAATATCCGAGAAAATCCCTCTGAAAAAGAATTTGAGAGCCAGGTAGTGAGAGCCATAGAAGCACTTGGATGGAGAGAATTCAGAAATGAAATTGAAAGACAACCAACCATCCAACTAGGGCGAGAAGGTACTCTCCGACCAGACTTGATAGTCCGTGGAAATGAAAATAAATGCTTGATTGTCGTTGAAGTCAAGCGCCCCATTGAGGATATCACAAAAGACTACGTTATCGGGCAATTACGCTCATACATGAGACAAATGAAATCAGATTTTGGATTCCTAATTGGGACTGATTTAAGGATATATTATGATGGGTCGTTAAACCCACATTCTGATCCGATATTGATAGAAAGGATTGATTTTGACAAAACATCAGAATCCGGAATAACATTTGTAACATTTTTTAATAAAGCTAGTCTAATCGGAAACAAATACACTGTTTATCTGAATGAAAAACTTAATAAATTCAATAAAACTAAGCAAGTTAGCATGTTGATCCAGCAATTAACCTCATACGAAACTAGGCAGAAGGTTATCGGCTACCTGAGGAATGAAGTTCCTGATACTGACGATGAAACATTTTCTGAAGCTCTTCAGCAGATTTCAATTGAGATATCACAGAAAGTCCAAGCAGAGCAAGAGACTTCCATAGCTCAACAAAAAGGGAGATTGCCAAAGAGAAAGATAATCAACGGTCATCTTCGCGATCAAGTGCCTCCAGTTCACTATGCGGCGTCTCAATCTTCTGCCATCGAAATGGTTAAAGATAAGCCTAGGATAGCAAGTATCCCTTTTGAAAGCCGTTTAGGAATTAGGTTAAGGCATATCTATGGCGTTCTTTACTTCATGAAGCAAGGCCTTGATTTCCCAATCGCAACCCACCAAACATTAAAATTATTTCCAGAAGTTCAAGACTATCAAACAATTTCTGACAAGTGTGCTAGATGTTTTGCAGGAAATGTAGATACATTTATATCGTGGTTTCAATCAGGCGAGATGCTCGATAAGCTTATTGGGAAATTTAGTCTGTCGGACCACGACGCCAATATATTCAAAAAATTGTTGTCGTGATTGAAAATTCGCTTCTCAATGCCGCAATCCCTCTATCCCTCCTATCTTTTAATTCCTTCATTCGAACTGTTTCCCCGCCTCTCCCCATATCTCACCCCGTCCGCCTCCATGCCCGGCAGCCCCGCCTTGACCTACCCCCGCTTCGTTTCCGCTTCCTTCAACCTCGACATTAACAGCCTGGACCCCGACCCTGCTCTTATTGCCGCTGACCGTAGCCTTAACCTCGTTGACATCAATCCATACCCTGACCCCGTTCCCGTTTATGCCAACAAAACCCTCGCCCCCCGGCCTCGATACCGTTTCCGCTTCCAGGGCCGAAGCGAAGCAAGGCCCCGAGCGAGCGAAGCGAGCGAGAGGGAAACTTCGATGGCTGCTTTCGGCAACCCCCGCTTGCCGGACGTGTTCAGATATGGGTCGAACCTCGATGGCGGATTTAAAGACTATTCTGCAAGCCGTATCTTCTATTTGCTCTGTCTTTTCTTATTGGTATGGTTCCTGACTTGAAGCCCCCTGGACTCTCTTCCGATCTGGACCCGGACAATCAGGCAGTCTCTTCATACCAAATATGTAAGTCCTGGATTTTTGAGGCCATAACGGTAAAGTGGGAATATGTTCCCCGTTTATGGGGCAAAGTGGGAATCTGCCGAAAAACATTTCATTTTGAAATATGAGGGGTGTCGCGTTTGGGGGTGGTGGTGTCATACTTCCCCCCGTACAGCTTGCCAAAGGTGGAGCGGAACTGGTCTCAAGATATGATTCGAAAACGGCGAAGATTTTGGCGCGCCATTTCTCAAAGATGAGGAGAGATATGGAAACGTTTGAGTAAGAACCGGCGCCCGAGAATTTTTCGGCATTTAACTTGTAAAAATTGAAGCCTGAGCGGTCTATGACGCCATTAAATGGCCTGTTCATGTCGCGTCGGCTTTTCCTCTCGCCCGTTACTATCGCATCTTGTTCGCCTGACGCCCAATATCTTGTGAGGTGGCGGAACTAGTATACCAATCTCGGTGATGAGGATTGTCCCGAAATTGGAGCATTGACGTTTCACTTGCCTATTTAATTGGGAAATCGTATTGTTTCTCCGGTCTCAAGACGCAACGGAAGTTTTTTCGGGTAAAAACCCGATCCCAACACGCAGTTTGCATGCATAGCGCAGTTGATGCGTTATTCCGAGTATAATTACCATGTGGAGCTTGCGCGTTCCGATTACGCGATAGGTCAGAGAGGCGATACGCCTTGAAAACACGTGCATCAGCGCACATTTGATTGTCGTCTTGGATTGTTACGAGTCTCCAGCCAGGTCAAGGATGAATCTCTTTAACGGTTTGCTGAAAAATCTTGTGGTCTGGGTCCTTCCCAGGCCACGTTTTATTCTGGCGGCCGCGCTTCTTAGCGTAGTCGCTTCGATATGGATCGCGGCTGAGCGTCTCGAAGTGCAAACCGATCCACTCTCGCTCATTTCCACCAGACATCCCCTTATAGCCAAGTCCCATATGTTAGACCAATTTGATTTTCACGCCACAACCACGTTCGCTCTCGTTGTTCGAGGCCCCACCCAGGACCGCGCCATCGAGTTCATGAACGCCATAGTGACAAAAATCCACGCTGACCCCGAACATTTTCAGGACGTTTTTTACAGGATCAACACGGATGAGTTCAAGAAATGGCTGCTCTATTACCTCAATGAAGACGAACTCGTCAGCATCAGGAATAAACTCGAACAGAATTCGCCGCTCGTTCACAAGATGGCCGCCAACCCGGATCTGCTCAATTTATTCAGACTTGTAAACCAGGATATGGCGTCCAGAATGGTCGGCGAGTTTTTTACCGGTTTTCTCGACGATGAGGTGACCGCGGAGAAATCCGGTGGTGATACCGAGCCGATGGACCTCGAGTTTCTGATAAAGGTTCTGGATGGCCTTTCACGGTATCTGTCCGGAACGCCGGCTTATGCTTCCCCCTGGTCCTCATTTTTCAAAAGCGGGGCCTGGGACCTCGAAAAAGAGGGCTACCTTTGGGAAGGCAAAAAGAAGTTTCTGCTGGCAGCGGTCATGCCCCTGAATGTTAGCGGACAGGTTTCCAGGACTCAAGCATCCCAGGTCAGACTGCGAGAGTACATACAGGAAATCAGGGCATCGTCCTTCGGCGACGTTGAGGCTGGAGTCACCGGGCAAGAAGCGCTAAACAACGATGAAATGCTCACGGCAATGGCGGATATGACCAATGCGACCTGGGTATCGCTGCTAGGGGTCCTGCTGATAATGGTGCTCTTTCTTCGAGGCTTTCGCCATCCGCTGATAATCCTCCTGTCTCTTGCTGTGGGCCTGTGCTGGACTTTTGGCTGGACGGCTTTATTCATCGGTCATTTGAATATCCTTTCGATCGTTTTCGCGCCGATGCTCTGCGGTCTCGGGGTTGATTACGCGATCCACTGGTTTGCGAGATACGAAGAAGAAC
>JBKQLC010000182.1:0-22485 GCA_052147195.1 Syntrophobacteraceae bacterium | reverse complement strand
TTATAATGAAATTTGTATCTCTAACATATTCAATTTTTTCTACAAGATTTTCATCGCATAGTGAAACAACGGAAAAACTTTGCGACGGCTTTACGCAGAGAAAGCATGCTATTTTTCCACTCTTTTTTGAATAGTCTATCATATCGGCCAGTGGCAAATCAGTTAGTCCATCAGCATAGTTAGCAAGGAAAGTATCGTCACCCTTCAGATATTTTTCAACCGCTTTTAGTCTCTGTCCTATATTCGATCTCAGGCCGGTATCCACAAAAGTAATGTTCCAATCTGCTATATCGCTATGATGGAGACAGAGTTCCTTGCCGCCTTTTGACATGGTAAAATCATTTGATATACATTCATCGTAGTTTAAGAAGTAATTCTTGATTACATCTGCCTTGTACCCTAGGCACAAAATGAAATCTTTATGCCCGTAGTGCGCATAGTACTTCATGAGATGCCAGAGTATAGGTCTGTATCCTATTTTGACCATCGGCTTTGGAAGCTCAGTCGCCAGATCCCTCAACCTCGTACCCAAACCGCCACAAAATAGAACGACTTTCAATTCTTTCCTCCCCTGGGAATGACTGAATGGACTCTTCGCTGCAAAACCTTCGATTAATGAAAATTCATAAGTTGTTTGGTTTCCGTGTGCAGGATAAGATTCGTGCACAAGAAATAGTTTAGGGTAACCTCATCAAATCCGCTTGAGCAACCCATGTTCGCATAGCCTATCTGCAGCATAAGAAAGCAAATCGAAGCTCACGTCCGATCTTTCCGCAATATCGAGAAGTGTCCGACTGCCATCGGATTGATTCAAGACCCACAACATCGCCAACTCATCTGACCCGATGGAATTGTAGAGTCCTCTCCGGCCCAGTTGCGGTTCGCACTTTGGTTCCAGATTCATATAAGCGCGATCACTTTCCAGGACCTCCAGTATCGCCAAGACCTTACTGAAACTATCCCCAAGACATTGAGGGCGCACAAAGTTGAGATCGTCTGCAGACGTGTGGTACTCAGGGTATCTTCCGTATGGCGTTCTTGAAAAGCAGCCGACTGGAAGGTCAAATCCGGGTGAACAATACTGGCGTTCATCGTAACCATAGGGATGAAAATCCACTATTCTGTATCCCTGGCCTGAATGCTTCAGGACCTGAGAAGCCGCTCTGTCGATCCCTGCATTCCCCCTCCGGCTTTTCTTGTAGGTGATGTCTCCGGAATCACCCACGCCGGTTATTACCAGACCGTGCTTTATCTTGTTGACTGAAGACTCGTTCAGGCACAGCCAGGTTATCGCCCCGATGGTACCGGGAATAATGAGAAAGCGATACGAGAAACGCCGCGAAATCGTCTCGAGATACTTCGCCAGAAAAACCGACAGACTGACACCCGACAGGTTATCATTTGCCAGGGAGGGATGGCACGCATGGCAAGAGATCAATATCTCTGCGTCTCCTTCACCTTCCAGAAGGAGTTCCCCATAGGTCAGGGCGCCGTCTTCCAGCGAAGAATCAATGAAAACCTCATAGTCGCCTTCCTTTAATTTGACGAATTCATTGTAGCTTATGCAAAAGCCCCAGTTCTCCTTGTAGTAGGATGTCTTGTAAGGTATCCAGTCCGGATGATCCGGGAGCGTAAAGAGATGATCCTTGAGTTCCTGGAGCGAGACAGTTTTCCGGACGGGTATACTGTAGTTCAGTACATGCAAGTTTGATTTTTGGAAATCGATTATTTTCTCGCCACTCGAGGTTTTTACATAACCGTCTCTGATATTCCACTCTTTCGGTACCACCCAGTCGAATACCTTTGTTCCTGAAAGAACCTCATGAATCCCTAGTGGGATATAACGTTGAAGCCTTTGAACCGTCTGCCGAAACCCATTGCCGGTGATGCTTCGACAGATGGGATAGAGTTCGCCTGCCAACTCATACATCTTTCGGCCAATTTCAACCGGGTCAACCGAGTGCTTAAGATCAACTATGTTCAAAAGTCCTGCCCCTTATTCAAATTTCAAAATCGGTATAGTTTCTATCGCGATCGGATATGATTTCCACTTCAAGCGGCCAATCGATTCCGAAGGCAGGATCATTCCACCTGAAACCTCTGCCATGGTCCGGGGCATAGAATTCCGACATTTGGTAAAAGACCTCAGAATCGTCGCATGTGGTCAGGAAACCATGAGCAAAACCTTCCGGAACATATAGCATCTTGCGATTCTCAGAAGTCAGATCAATAGCGAAATACTGCCTGAAAGTCTCAGAATCAGGGCGGGTATCTACGATCACATCGTAAATCGAACCCATTGTACATCTTATCAGCTTCGCCTCTTCAAAGGGCGCTGCCTGAAAATGCATCCCTCTCAGAGTGGCCCTTTTAGGATTGAAAGAAACGCTGCACTGCACCAGCCGCGGGTTAAGCCCGTGTTCCTCGAATTCGCCCCGGCACCATGATCGACCGAAAAAACCACGATTGTCCGCATGCTTCTCGATCTCGATAACGAACGCGCCTTTGAGTGGGGTTTCTCTGAAGATCATGGGTAGACTTTCACTTCTGGAATGGGAACAACAAATTGCCCACCCCATTCCCGAATGTAGGACATCTGCTTCATGATTTCTTCCTTGAAATTCCAAGGTAAAATAAAGAGGTAATCCGGGCGCATCTCTCGAATTTTATCAGGTGGAAAAATCGGGATGTGAGTCCCGGGGGTGAACTTTCCATGCTTATAGGGGTTGCGATCAACCGTGCAATCGATAAAATCCGTTCTGATCCCACAATAGTTCAGAAGAGTGTTTCCTTTTCCCGGAGCGCCATAGCCGGCAATTTTTTTACCATCCCCTTTGGCTTTTATCAAAAAAGCAAGAAGTCCTCTTTTCGTGGCTTTCACCTTCTCGTTGAATGAGGCGTAGCAATCCATGCTCGTGAATCCGCCCGCCACCTCCTCGTTCCTTAGTCCCACGACCTTACTACTTACCATCTTACTATCATCATCACTGTTGCAGCCATAGATTCTTAAGGAGCCGCCATGAGTGGAAAGTTCCTCGACGTCGAATATTGTCAGACCGTGAAAGGCAAAGATCTTCTCAACGGAAATGAAGGAAAAATACGAAAAGTGTTCGTGGTATATAGTGTCGAACTGATTTTCCTCCATCAGTCTCATGAGGTGAGGGAACTCCATGGTGATGACTCCCCTCGGCTTCAAAAGGATTTTCATGCCTGCCACAAAATCGTTAATATCGGGTACCTGCGCCAGGACGTTGTTGCCTATCAACAGATCGGCCGCTTTCCCGTCATCTAGCAGTTCTCCGGCCAAAGTCCTGCCGAAAAATCTGGTCAGTGTAGGGACGCCCTTCGCAATCGCGCTTTGAGCCACATTTACTGCCGGCTCGATACCCAAAACGGGAATCTCTTTCTGGGCAAAATATTGAAGCAAGTAGCCATCGTTACTGGCAAGTTCGACTACATGACTCCGAGGGTCAATCGCAAAGCGCCTTATCATCAATTCCGTATAGTCTTTCGCATGCTGAAGCCACGAATCAGCATACGAAGAAAAATAGGCATATTCGCTGAATATTTCTTCTGGGCTCACATATTCTTCGAGCTGAGCCAGAAAACAGTTTTCGCAAACATAAACGTGCAGGGGATAAAAGGGTTCCATTTGGTTTAGCTGCTCTGCGGTCAAGTATGACTCACACAGCGGCGACATCCCAAGGTCGACCAGTGTATGTTGCAGAGGAGACCTACAAAATCTACAAGCTGGAGCTTTTTGCACTTTTACTCCCTCCTGATTCCTTTCTTGAGTCCTCGGACAGCCCTCATTTGGATACTGCTTTCGCGAGTTGGCCATTCCATTGAATTACGAGGCCATCACACACCCGTTTTCCATTGGAGTTTTTCATTCAGGAAGCCCTTTTTCTGAAGATCCATCAAGACGTTGAGCCTCATGAGTCTGGAGTCACGAAATTGCCCGTCGTGAAATCCCATGGATTCCAAACCACTTTTTAGTTCTTTTATAGAGTCAATTAAATTGACTCGGGGCTGATGGGCCGGGGCCAGTTTCTTGTAAAGCTCGAAATTCACTCTGTAAGACCGTTTATCAGGAAGAGCATCCTTGTTTATGGAAATCTCAACCTTTGGGATCACAGTGGCCACAGCTTCAGCAAGGTCTTTCACCTGGTAATTCCATTCATCGCTTCCGACATTGACTGCCAGAAATTCTCCCCCCTGATGTATCTTCCTGCTGATGGCCCAATCTATGGCACGTGCCATATCCTTAACATTTATCAATGGTCTCCAGGGGGTTCCGTCGCTCAAAATTGTGATCTGATTTGAAGAGACCGCCCCCGCTACAAAATCATTGAGCACCAAATCTAATCTCAATCTATCGCTCCACCCACAAGCGGTCGAAAACCTGAGACTGGTAACCAGAAATCGCTCAGAAGCCAATGGTTGCAAATCTCTTTCAGTAAATACCTTCGATTTTGCGTATGCAGTAAGGGGATTTAAGGTAGATTCTTCAGTTCTTGCGCTATCATCAGCCGAACCATACATACTGCAACTGGAGGCAAATACAAATGACTTTACTCCGGCTGCAGCGGCCTTCTTGGCCAAAGCGACACTCGCACGATGATTAATATCCTGAGTCACCTCTTCAAACCTGTTCCCAATGGGGTCGTTCGATATGCCTGCCAGATGAACGACTGCATCCATTCCACTCAGCACATCTTCAGACAACTGCCTGATGTCGGCAAAAAATTGGTGGGCGACTCTGCATTCAGGAAGTATCTCGGCGCTCGTTATGCAATTTCCAAAATAACCGATATCGAATCCTACAAGTGTGGAGTTTGGATACGATGTGCGAAGTTGCTTTACTACAGAAGGTCCAACATATCCCATATTTCCTGTAATCAAGATTTTCATTCCATTAACTCCAAATAAGCTGTGCTGAATATATCAGCAGACAAAGGTAGGAGAGTCTTACACCGAATGCCAAATGAAATTCATCCATTGCTGTCCGGGTAACTTCGGAGCTTAGCCTCTAACACACGGATTCCACAGTGATAAAGCGACATTTGCCTTTTTGGGGATTCAATTTTCCACTCCCCCAACTACGTCGGATTCTGTTATGTTTTGTGTCCCGATACTCTCATTTTTACCGGACGGCGTTTTGGCAGACCATCAAAGTAATTGAAACAGATTCACTGGTGCACCACCGCTATATCCTCTCCCAAGTTCAGCGATTGCTTCCCCACTACCAGTCCCAACTTATCGCTACGAAATACAAAGGGCACCGGGGCGGCGAAAGCTTGAAAATCAGAAATAGAATGCACGTGAATCAAATCGTAAAGGGCCTTCAGCGGCCTGCTTGTTAGAAGCTGCCCTGAACAGAAGAAAAACTGAACCAGGCCGATCAGGTAGTCCAGCTTTCCCTTTTCATTTTTGATCCTTCCCTGAATCCTGAAAATCCGAACGCCATTGTGAACCTCGTAATGGAATTGGCCACTTTTCCTGGGAGAGATTACATCAACGTGGCCGCCGCGTTTGCAAGGGTCTCGGCATATCGCATGACCCCGTTGTCCGTCTCATAGCAAGAACATACGGGCATGCAGACCCTCAGAGGCTTGGCTGCCGTAGGACCAAATTCTTAAAGGTCTTTTCACAGTGGTCGGCAACCTCCCCGGGAAGAGGGTTCCAGAATTGACCTTTGTATTTTTCCTTCACATACTCGAGGAAATCTGTGTAGTGGGTCGCGGGGTATTCATCCCAGCCAGGCTTATTCCCAAAGTTCATATAGTCGGGATGAGTAAGGACCAGGGCCATTCCACCCTTTTCGACAATCCAGTCGAGTTTTCGTTTCCAAATATCGATGTTTTCCTGTTTCAAAATTACAAAAAGGGTGAAATCCTGAGGCAAGGTGTATGGAAGCTCGACAAAACCAGCCCGGCTCCCGTCGTGCACATAGAATGGGAAGATGGTGCCGATGCCTCTTAACCCTACAACGACGTTTACTATTGCATCTCAAATGACTTTAATATAAAGTTCCTCTCGGCATTAAACTCAAAGAGGGGGGACTATGTTGCCAAAATGCCGGACCGAGGGAGATCCTTACAGCGTTCCGAAATTCGAAATGGTGGCGCAAGATGTAGAAGATTTCACCGACGAACTGCGAGCTTTCCATCAAAACTTTGCGGACTGCTTTTCGCGAAGCGAGCCGCGGGAGAACTTCTTCAGGTATATGACAGGTCAGTTTAGTGAGCTTGAAAGAAAATCGATCGAACCTATGGCCCTGCACATCGAAGGAGGAAATGTGCGGTCCCTGCAGCGGTTTGTAAGTGACGTAGTTTGGGATCATGAAATCATCCTTACAACTTATCATCACATGGTCAACGAAGACCTGGGAGATCCGGAAGCGGCTTTAATATTCGATGAAACGTCCTTTCCCAAAAAGGGAGATGAATCCGTCGGGGTTGCCCGCCAATATTGCGGCACGCTCGGCAAGATAGATAACTGCCAGGTCGGTGTTTTCGCCGCTTATGCTTCGCCGCATGGCTATGCTCTTTTGGATAAAAGGTTATTCATTCCACAACGATGGTTTTCAGACCAACATCGGGGAAAAATGGAAAAGTGCGAGGTACCCGAAGAGGTTTCCTTCAGGACCAAACCCCAACAGGCAGCGGAGATGCTGCAGGAAATTGCTCTAAATGAAATTTTAGCCTTCAAGTACATCCTTGCAGATTCCATCTATGGCAACAGTCCGGTTTTCATTGAAGCCGCCCAGAAAATGATCGGGAAAATCTATTTTGTCTCCGTCTCTTCAGAAACCCTATGTTGGCTCAGGCCTCCCAGTGTAGAAAAAAAGAAATACCAAGCCGGGGGCAAGCAACGTACAAAACGAATGCTCTTGGAGAAAAAAGACCCCATAAAAGTTTCAGATTTCGCCAAGTCCCTCGGCAGTTTCTACTGGTACAAACGCACGGTTTCCGAAGGTGCCAAGGGGCCAATCAGCTATGAGTTTACGAAAAGACGCATCACTCTCTGCCAAGAAGGTCTTCCGGGCAAAGAAGTCTGGCTTATAATCCGGCGCCGGCATATCAACAACAAGCTGGAATATTCTTATTTTATCAGCAATGCTCTCAGGAGCACTCAACTCAGCCGATTTGTTTGGCTCAGCGGGTTGCGCTGGGCCATCGAGCAATGTTTCGAAGAAACCAAGACCGAATTGGGGATGGACCATTACGAGGTCAGGAAATTTCGTGGATGGCATCAACATATCCTGACATGCATCCTGGCCCACTTTTTTCTGTGGCACTTGAAAATCAGATTGGGGGAAAAAAGCACCTTCCATTACCATATCGCAGCTTAGGATACTTCTTCAGGTGCTGCTGCCAGTTCGGAAAAAGGACCTTGAAACCGTGCTCCAACTGGTTAAGTGGACTCAACGGAAAAACCATTTGGCCTATTGCTCTCATCGCAAGAAGAGAATCGGCCCCAGTTAACAGTCGTTGTAGGGTTAATTGGGGCTCGAAGGGATCGGTATCGAAGGTAGAGCAGTCGTACTTGATGTCCAGGTCATGGAGCCAGTCGAGATTGCAATACATTGAGGGGGACCGAAAGCCGGTGGCATTCCAGTCTTTCAGGTATTTATTGATCCTGGGTACCCGCTTATCAAATATATTTCTGGATTTGAATTTTTTCCCATCGTGATAGAGACCATGCACCCCCACTTCAAAACCATTGGCGGCCAGGTAGTCTCTCAATCCGGCGGAAACTGGGTATCTCTCAGCGACAAAATTGAAGGCAGACCTGAAGCCTAAAGCTCGTTCCAGTGCGACCAAATCGCGGCATTTCGCATGGCCGTTAGATGTCTCGACATCATGTGTCAGCACGATGGCAAACCGCTTATCATCGGGCCACCCGGACCAGCCATCCGGAGTTGCCCCGGAAGCAGGATCGACAGGCCATACATCCTGGGACGGCAGCAGTTTTCGCGAGGCAACGATCCTTCTCAATGCAATTTGAAATCTTCGCGGGATCAAAGGCCTGACGTTATAATAAATTCGGTTGATGATACTTTGAAGGCGCAATCTTGTTTTCATCCCATGTGTCTGTAAAGTAGAGATCCTGCTATTCGTGACACAAAAACAGGAACTTTGCGCATAAGACCATAAGGGAGTTTATGTCCGGAACGCTCCAACGACCTTCCTGAGAGTGGGTCCAACCGGTAATACGAAAGCTTACTTTCCTGAGTCCCCCAGCCCTTCTTAAAACGCACCAGTCCCACATTTTCCACGTCCGTTCGCCCGAGGCACAGTTCGTCAAATCCGTTCCTGGAAAACCACCTTATGGCTTCCCACATGACTAGGTTGCTGCCCCTGAGGTTTTGGTACCTGAGATCGGAGGCGCCATACTTATAGATGCCTTTCTTTCCGGCATGAAAAAAGACAGCCCCCGCGATGGCCCGCCCCTGGTGGCTGCCCAGGACTACAAAACCCTTGGATTTTGAAATCACATTTCGATGGATAGCTTTAAAAAATTTATATGGCTGGGGAGGCACGCCATGGCGGTTTCGGGTGAGGCAATGCAGCCGGTAGTACTCCCTGAAGTCACTTTCCAGGTCGGAAACAGCGATGCGGATTCCCGATTTTTGAGCCGTGCGGATGTTTCGCCTGGCACTGGACTTGATTTCATTAAAGAGTCCGGTTTCCTGATCATGAATTCGGAGAGTATGCTTCAGGTAAGTTTTATAGGGAACTGCACTATTGAAGTGCTGCGCTCCGCCTCGCAGTTCCAGGTACTTCCATCCAGCCTTTCTCCCGTGTTGGAGCACTTCACCGAACATTGAGGAAAAACCATCCTCATCCGGCGCAACCGGCTCACAGTAATCCGTAAAAGGAATGGAAACCCCTCTTTTGCCGGTAAGAAAGCTGTCTACTTCCATTACCGGAATCACGACGGAGGGTTTCGCCTGTTCCGGCCCTCCGGAGCGCGTGAAGTAGAGGGGCCTGTACGAATAGGATTCTTTTAATACGCTGGCCCAGTTCGATGAATAAAAAAAGGAGTGCTCCGGCATGGAACCGATAAGGGTGTCCCAACCTGGATAGGCGACGGGGTCTATGATTTCTGTGGGCATTCTCAAAAAGATTCACTGTACCGATTCACCGCAGAGGCGCAGTGAACGCAGAGAAAACAATTTGAACGAACAGACAAAACTGAAAACCAAGTTTATGTTTGCTCCGGTTTTCATGCTTGATCTATTTTCTTTTCTCTGTGTCCTCTGCGTCTCTGCGGTGGAAAAGGGTTTCTGCTTCCCTGCGGTGAACGGGGACGTCCATGAAAGCGGCGATCAGGTCCGTTACTTTTTCGACCTGCTGCATGCTAAGGGACGGACCCATCGGCAGCGACAGTATCTGGGATGCCGTAAGTTCCGTTACGGGAAAGGATCCTGGGCCCAGATTCATTGTACGATAACTCTTTTGAAGATGTAGCGGCACGGGGTAGTGCAAACCGGTTGCCACCTTGTTTTCAGCCAAATATCCCTGAAGGTCGTCCCTTGCCTCGGTACGGATTACATACAGGTGATAAACCGATTTCGTCAGGGAATTCTCGCCGGGAGTAATGATGCCCTGGATTTTGTTGAGCTGGCCATTGTAACAGGAAGCGAGTTCCCTGCGTTTTTCATTCCATTCCGCTAAATGCCGAAGCTTCACGCTCAGTATCCCGGCCTGGATCGCATCGAGCCTTCCGTTGTATCCCTCGATATCGTGGTAATACTTCTTAGCCTGGCCGTGGTCGCGGATCATGCGGCACTTGCGGGCAATTTCTTCATCGTCGGTGGTTATGGCGCCGGCCTCGCCGCAAGCACCCAGGTTTTTGCCCGGGTAGAAGCTGAAAGCGCCGGCGGCCCCGATAGATCCGGCCTTTTTCCAGCATTTTGCGCGTTCGGAATAATATTCGGCCCCATGCGCCTGGCAGGCGTCTTCGATCACGATCAGCCCGTATTCTTCGGCCAACTCCAGGATGGGGTCCATATCGGCGGGTTGCCCGTAGAGGTGCACGGGAACGACGGCCGTTACAGGGCGCCCTGTTTCGCGATGCACCGGTTTGCCGGAGCTGCCGGTATGGCATCGGGTTTCCACGTATTCGCGGAGTTTTTCCGGGTCCATGTTGCAGGTGGATTCGATGATGTCCACGAAACCGGGCAGGGCCCCTGCCTGGGAAATAGCCTCAGTTGTGGCAATGAATGTGTTCGGGACCGTTATGACGATGTCCCCGGCTTCGACGCCGGCGGCTATCAGCGCAAACCTCAGAGCATCGGTGCCGCTTCCCACGCCTATGCAATGCTTAGCACCGCAAAAGCGGGCAAAATCGTTTTCGAATCCCTCCACCATAGGACCGCCGATGAAAGCGGCGCTCAGGAGAGCTGTCCGGAAAACCTCGACCAGTTCTTCTTCCAATTTCAGGTGAGGGGTAACCAGGTCCAAAAAGGGAATTTTCGAGTCATTCATTTTCAATTGTCCGAGTGAGTTTGGAAGGAGTTGCCAGGCGCCCGGCCGGAGAATTATTTTGCCCTTTTGACCAAAGCTCCGCTAACTCGGTTACATTACCGGCAGCCTTGCATTGTGAGTCATCTATGGTTGGCCTGACAACAGCATGTACTTTTAGATCTCAGCCAAAACATTACAAGTGATTACTACTTGATGTAGATTACCGTCAAATAGTTTCTATCCGTTAAACCTTTCACTTCTCAGGCAGGCTTTCATGTTCAAGTCACCCGGAGAATTACGGCAGGGTTGCCGGCGACGATGGAGTTGGGCGGGACATTCCTGGTTACCACGGCGCCTGCGCCGACGATTGCTTTTTCACCAATGACAACGTTGGAAAGAATAGTTGCGTTCGAACCGACGCTGGCCCCCTTTTTTACCAGGATCGGTTCCACTTTCCAGTCGGCTTCGGTCTGGAGTTCTCCGGCAGGATTCGTTGCCCGCGGATACGTATCGTTAATGAATATCACTCCGTGGCCGATGAAGACGTCGTCTTCGATAGTCACGCCTTCACAGATAAAGGTGTGGCTGGATATCTTGCAGTTTTTACCGATGACCGCGCCCTTCTGGATTTCGACAAAAGCGCCTATCTTGGTATGGTCTCCTACCGTGCAGCCGTAAAGATTGATGAACTTGGAAAGCTTGACATCTTCTCCGAGCTTTACATCATCCGCTATGCAAACATAATTCATAGGTAAATATGCTTTCCTCTATCTTTCAGCGATTGATCCGAAGACTCCAGCATTTTGACGACTCTATATCCTGCATGGCCGTCGTTGACAGGAGTTTTCCCGTTGACCACGCAATCGACAAAACATTCGGCCTCGAGCTTCAGGGCTTCCGTTTGTTCGATCTTGGGCGCCCACATATCCCCGGAGCGGTACCCCACCAGGAGGTCATAGACGCCGTCACGGCTTTCGATCTTCACCCCTTTATCGTAAACCTTGATCTTTTCATCGGCGTTGAGGTCGTTCCACACGAGCATTTTCTTCTCCCCCCCCAAAAGCGTGGTTCGAACTTTTACGGGTGAGAGCCAATTGACGTTGAGATGGCCGATGATGTGATTCTCGAAATAAATAGTAGTATAAGCGACGTATGCGTGTTCGCTGAAATGATTTTCTCCGGTAGTTACGATTGCCTCCGGCTTTTCTTTTATTATGTAGTCCATTATGGCCAGGTCGTGAGGCGCAAGGTCCCATACGACGTTCACATCGTGCTGGAAAAGACCCAGGTTGACCCGCATCGAGTCATAATAGTAAAGATTCCCCAGCGTGCCGTCGTCTACAAGCTCTTTCATCTTCCTGACTGCGCCGGTGTAGATGAATGTATGATCGACCATGATCGTGAGTTTTTTTCTTTCGGCCAGTTCGATCAGTTCTTCGGCCTGGGCACAATTCGCCGTAAACGGTTTTTCCACAAAGATGTGCTTGCCGTTCTCCAGAGCTGCTTTAGCTAATTCGAAATGTGTCGAAACAGGCGTGATTACTCCGATAGCGTCGATATCGGGCGCTTCAATGAGAGAGCGCCAGTCCTGGGTTGCATTGACTCCGGGAAAAGCTCTCTTTGCGCGCTCAAGAGATTCGGCACGCTTGTCGCTGATAGCAACGATTTTACACCCTTCAACGATGTTGAAGTTTCGGGCGATATTGGGTCCCCAGTAGCCGTACCCTATGATCCCCATTCTGATCATGTTCTTCTCCTTTGCAACTGGCTTCAGACCTTAATGACAGTGTAGAGGCGTGTAGGGTGGGCTAAGCGCAGCGAAGCCCACCGAAACTTTTCGAGACAGCTTTTCACGTCCCTTCGGGACACCCTGAAACCATGAAAAGGCGTGTAGGGTGGGCTAAGCGCAGCGAAGCCCACCGAAACTTTTCGTAACAGTAGATTATCAGTAGGCTCCCTTGCTCATCACCACAGCCCGTGGTGTATGCAGGAGAAGTTTTATGTCCATCCAGAGCGACCACTCATTCGTGTACCGGATGTCGAGCCGCACCATCTCGTCGAAGGTTGAGCGGCTTCTGCCATAGACCTGCCAGAGTCCGGTCAATCCCGGTTTCATTTCCAGAATTCGACTCCGATGCCAGATATCATAGTTTTCGAGTTCATAAGGGATGGGGGGCCTTGGACCAACCAGTGACATGTCTCCCTTTAAAACGTTGAAGAGCTGAGGAAGTTCATCAAGACTCGTCTTTCTCAAAATCCTGCCAATGGGGGTGACTCTTGGGTCGTCCGTGATCTTGAATACCTTGTTCGTTCCATTCGCACCGGGCAGCTTTTCCGCGCACTTGATGAACTTGCAGATATATTTCTTGTGGATGGAAGGATCGTTATTTACGCACATCGACCTGAACTTTAAAAAGGTAAATCTCTTGCCAAGCTGGCCTACTCTTTCCTGTTTGAAGAGTACTGGTCCTTCTGAGGTAAAACGTACCAAAAGCGCTACAGTGATCATTACGGGAAGAGACGATAGTAGTAAAACTATGCTGCCGATTATATCGATCGTTCGTTTTAGAAAAAAGGACACCTTCTTCGTTGAACGTCTACGTACGATATCATGATATAGTATTGGTTCCGGATTGGATTTGTCTGAAGAATTGCCGGATTCCTCCGGGTAAAAAAATAAAGAAATTCGTATTAGACTAGCTTTCTCGGGACCCAGACATTTCAAAAGACCGCCTTTGACCTTACTGACAATTTTATCCGCAGCGCGCTTTGTGGATTTATCCCCTATTTCGGTAAAAATGATGCCGATTACTTTGTTGCAAAGGTACCATCCTATCGTATCGGTGTCTCTTATGATTGTGTTCAGGTAAGAAATGAATTTACCTTCGATGGTACGGCAGCCATTATCGCCGTTTGAGAATTCAGCGATATTGAGAAGCATCAAAATGAATGGTCTTTTGGACCTTGCAGTCCTCTTGCGTTCCAGCGCAAGAAGCTCGTTAAAACTTTTCTCCGGAACGAAGGAGTGATCGAGTTCCGGGAAATGGTCGCTTTCCGCGTTGGCTGACGAGCCAAAGCTGTTCAGAAATGGAAGCTCCATGAGTATGGCCTTTCCTTTCATCCCAGGAATCTGTAAATAAAGTTGGGAATGTGATAGTTGCGCTTGTTGAACACAATCCCGAGAACGTTTCCGCCGACGTTTTGGATTTGCTGCTTGAGGTTTTCGATAATCGGCCACTTGGTCTTTTCCGCTTCAACTACAATGATAACCCCATCCGTTTTTGGCGCGATGGCAAGTCCATCGGGAGAATTTGTGATCGGGGTGGAATCGATTATGAGAAAATCGAACTGCCGTCTGATCGCATCCAGAAAAGGGTCCATTACCCTGGTATCGAATAATTCCGGCGTAGACCTGGTAGTATTCGAGGAGGGACACAAAAAGAGATTGGAACACTCGAAACAGTGAATAGCGTCTTCGACGGGATGCTTGTTACTGATTATTTCCTGCCACCCCTCTTCATATTGAATTCCGAAGGAAAGGCGATGGGACGGATGGAACCGGTCGGCATCGATGAGCAGGACTTTTTTGCCGATACTAAAGGCCAGGGTCCTCGCGAACTCCCTGGCGATGGTGGAAGTCCCTTCCCCCTGCGTTGAGCCGATAAACTGAATGACTTTATTATCCATATCCGGAAGGAGGGCCTCGATCCTTTGAAAAAGGACCAGCATTCCCTTTTCCAAAATGGGGACAGCAGAAGGGTCAACGAATTTCCTTGCCACCTGGAAAGCATTCGAGGGATGCTCCAATTTCTCCAGATTTCGCGTTTTTGAGACCTCGATTAACGCACTATAAATTTTGCTCATGGTTTCCTCCCTACTGTCCGTATCGGCATAGGATCTTGTCCATGTTCTCGGCAAAGCATGGTGTGAAAGATAACCTCAAAGGCTTCAGCACTCATTATTTTGCGGATCATTCGATACGAGTTCCCGAAAAGCTCTTCGCCAGGTTTGTGCTATGCGTGCCCTTAACGATTAGATCCTCATATTCGGCAGAACGAGCAAAACGGGTAAATCCAGTCGTTTTTCCGCTTTTTGCGGCGAGAGTAATCCTTGTCCTAAGGACTCGAGCAGAAAAGCGATTACTATCCCGCCACCGAGGCCCCCGATTGAGGAAACCAACAGAAAGAATCCAAGAGGTTTAGTGGGGCTGACCGGCGCGATCGGAGCGGATGCCTTCTCGACCAGGCTTATGCTGGTCATCTTTTGCAGGTCCATATCATCTGAGATGCGGGCATCTTCCAATCTCTTGGAGTAAGTTTGGTACATCTGCTCGTTTGAAGCAAGCTCCCGGCGAAGGTCCTGCACTTTATTTTCTTGAAGGTCCAGTTCCTGTATTTCTTTGTTCAGGGATTCAAGTTGCTGCTTCTCTTGGGTGAACCTGACTTCAAGGGATGCCAGCTCCGCTTTTGTATTGATGATATCCCTTTGCAGTTCCAGAGACGTGTTATTGGCTGAAAATGTCGGGTCCTTCTTTCTATTCGCCATGAAATCTTCTACGACTTTCATTTCCTGGCGGGTACTGATTATCAGCGGGTTCCCCTCCTTGTACTTCGATAGAAGTTCTTGCTCTTTGCGCTTTAAAGTTAATAACTGGCCCTGCGCATCGTCACCCGTTCCCGGCCTGGAGGGGTCGGATACAACTTTGGAGATTTTATTTGCCTCCTTTTCGAGAACCGCAAGTTTTTCATGAAGTTCTTTCATCCGCATCTGGCAGCCCGAGGTGTCCGCATCCAGGCTCTCTCTGTTGTGAAGAAGCGTGGTACGCTGATCTTCAAAGACATAGACACGATTGGCTTGCTTGAATGATTCCAGCTTGTTCTCGGAATCCCGGAGGCGCTTATAGGAAGTTGCAACTTTATTTTCCAGGAATAAAGTGGGTTTTGAGTCGTTGAGTATCTGGAGTCTTTTGTCCTGGTAGTTATTGATCAGGGAATTTACTACATCGGCTGTCAGTCGGGGGTCCTCACTCTTGTAGACCACGGAAATCAGGTTCGCGTTTTTCTCTGCCTGGACCGTGAGATTTTTTTCCATTATGAGTATTGCCACCTGAACGGGGTCTACCGGTCCGGCAGCCTTGGAATTCGCGTTCGGGATAAACTTATCCACTCCGATCTCACGAATTACCGTCTCTTTCAAGTCCTTGCTCGAAAGAATCGATACCTCCGAGTTCATGATTTCCGGCAGGCCGATATGCAGAGGGGCCTGGTCGTTGCCCACGCTCGGGGTCGTATATTCCCTTCCATACCGCAACATCAATACGGACTTGGCTTCATAACGCACCGGGAGCATGCCGTGGACGATGAATGCACAAATAATGGAAAGAAGAAATACTGACAGGATCTTGTATTTGTGTTTGCAAACTATAACGAGGATGTCTCTGAGGTTTAATCCTTGTGAACCGGATTCGGGGGTTTCGGTGTAGTGTTCGTAATATTGAGATGGCGGGGCGGCAATCGGCGCGCCCGGTACGAGTTGTTTCATTTCGTTAGGTTCACCATTCATCGTAAATTCCTGAGCATTTCGCTTGGCACTTGTGGTTGGACATTGGCCAGGCTCATGCCGACTCACCTTGCATGGATTCCTTGAGCGAGGTGATCACAATACATCTTTTTGCAATAACAAAAGGGCATCCCTAAAGTCGAGGGTCCCCCTCTGACGAATTCCAGGCGGACTCGCTAAAAACCGTTGTAAGATCGAAAATGAAATTTTCAGTGGCGCATAAATCGCGCCACTCAATCGGACTCCGTAGGGCGCTGTTACAATTATGTAATAAACTCATCTTGCCCTGATATCGTACAGCTAACAAGGACCGATCCGTTTGTCGTGTCAAAGGGGTTACCAATAAGTGACATTTAAGTAAATTTTCAGTGACATGCGAAAATCGACTTTTCTTTGCCAACTCTGTGCACTCCCGCTTGTGTGTATGCGTCCATCACTGAACGCTCATAATCCCTTAGCAGCTATTTCCCGCTGATGACTGCCGCATTTAACGTGTTCTTCGTGAGTGTTGATCCAGCGGCGTCGATTGGTGTGTTGGTGTGTTCGTAAATATTCCGTTATTCCGGCACCCATTTCAATGGTCTCTTCGAATAGACACTGATCATCGGCAACCTGCTCCAGCGAAAAATGCAAAAAAAGCTCTTGGATGCTGACACGCGCCTAACGAGCAGGAAACGTTTAGAGAAAATCTTCCCTATTTTTGCATTGATATTACCTTATCACGATAAAGTCAAGTGGAAATTGCGGGGTAGGAATTGGGTAAAAAAATACCCAATATACCGGTTATCAATATACTTTTTAGTTACATATGAACTCTAGACACATATTTGATTTCCCAAACGCTTGTTGCCATTGTTGACATTTCGTCCACCAAGCAGAGCCTTTTTGTACTTATAAACAGCAGGTTAGCGATATCATCGCGGTTTCGCGTATCTTTGCCGGTCAGAAAAACCCTCAAGGCCACTCTTATGAAACTTCAACTTGTGGAAGCATCTTGCAGTGGCATAGTTGAAGTTTCCGTTCAAACCGCGTCCGTGGACGTGGCGGCTGCGCTGGATTCCAGCTTGCCACAGGATAACGGTTTGAGCGTCGGCAGCCGTTACAACCTGATGACGATACATTGGTTACCGGAACCCGCATAATGCTGCTTTATAGATAGTATACACCGGTACTCTCACCTTTAGCGCCGGTCGGATTGTATGCGACAAGGAACCCCCGGTCGACATGCCACTCGCTCAGTTGATCTGATTATTAGAACCTACTGGAAGAGTAGCGAATGGGACTGGGGAAAAAAGGAAGCAACCGACATGGTTTTGATACAGCTCCGCCAACTCGATTACATTTCAAGTCCTAAATGAATCCGATGACTACGTTCAAAGGCTGAGCATTCATTTTGGGGATTCGAACAACTTAGTACAAGTTGTTCGAATATCCAACATGAAATATTACCTGAGATTAATTCTTTACTCTCTTTGGTATCACCTGCTGGAACAGGCTGTCGTGAGTTTTCTGACATAACATTCGGGTGTGGTAAAGGGGGATTTTGGGGTGTACTTGTTGGGTATATCGTTTACCTTGTATTGAATAAATAGTCCGTTATGTTAGGATGTTAGCCGTTATAAACGGAGGCAGCCTAATCGCTGCCCTGAACTGACAAAAACCTTTTCCCGAGACTGCCTCACCCCCTGAAAAATGCGAGCCACCCCCCGTGGGTTCGTCGATTCACAGCTTCGAGACCCTTCCGGCTGCACTCCAAGATAAGTGGCAGAAAGCTTAAGTTAACGCCACACGCGCCTACCCGGGAATGGCGTATGCAGGCAACCCTGCGCCCCGGTCTCTCTCAGAAACTGTCTGAAAATACGCAGCACTTGTCGAAGGGAACGTCACGGTTGAGGGCAATGTTGTGACAACGGGAAAGCTGAGTTTTGCCAGAAAGATGTTGCACGGAGTGGAAAACCATTGAAAAGCACGCTTCTGAGAAGGGGCTTTATCCGTATACTCCATCTAATGGCGCGCTTCCTCCCGGGCTCAGTCACTCTCAGACCCTTCCTGCATCGACTGCGCCGCGCCAAGATCCACGGAAGTGTCTTGATTGGTGATGATGTCTATCTCGAAAACGAGTAATACGCACGCTCGGCAGCAAGAATCCATTCCATCAACCTTCGCACAGACACCAGATGGAATGCCTTTCTGGAACAGCATCCAAGCCGGGCGATATCATTCATTCCGTGGCCAGCCTCACCATCGAAGTCATCAGTACCAACGCCGAAGGGCGTGTGGTCCTCTGTGATGACCTCGCTCATGCCCTGCCCTTCCTGTCAGCTGCGATCCTCGATCTGGCCACCTTTATGGGGGCCTGTATCCATGGTCCTTTGCAATCAGGTAGCGTGGCAATTCCATCCATCAGGAACTGGTCAAATTGGACCTCCCAGGACAACTTGCTTGGGTTGAGGGACTTGTGGTCGGATATTTTGCCAACTTTGCAGACATGTCCATGTGGAGACAGTTATCTATTGCAAATGCCAGAGCTAACAAGCAGGTCAGGACAAGGGATCGGCTGGCTTATTCTGATTCCAGAAAATGCACTCTCACTGCTCATTGAAGTACTCCCTGTACCAATCGATTGTTTTTCGCAGCCCATCTTCCAGCTCGAAATGGGATTTCCATCCCAGCTCTTGGCGAGCTCTTGCCGCGCTCAGATATTGATAACGGATCTCGTTTTGGGCCTCATTGCGGACATCAGGCACGAGCTTAGAGCCCATCAGGTCAAGTATTAGGCGCACTAGCTCAAGGGCGGTTATTTGTAGTTCGTTTGAGAAGTTAAAGGCTCTTCCGCGCAGACGATGGTCCTCGGCGAGCTTTTCGGCCAAAAGCAAGCTGGCTGCGGCCCCATCTTCCACATGGAGATAATCCCGCACAAAAGACCCATCCGAGCGGATAACGGGGGATTGACCGAAAAACACCGACCGGATCGTCCCAGGAACAATCCGGTTCCAATTAAGGTCCCCGCCCCCAAAAAAATTCCCGCAGCGTGTGATTGCGACCGGCAGTCCATAGGATATCGCATAAGACTGAGCGATGAGGTCAGCACAGGATTTGCTTACGTCGTATGGATGACGGCCCTGCAAAGCAATCTCCTCATGATAAGGCAACTGCTCGTGGTCGCCGTAAGCTTTATCAGATGAGGCAAGGATGATTTGCTTGACCGCCGGACTGTGCCTACAAGATTCTAGGAGAATCCATGTCCCCTGAATGTTGCTCTCAAATGTGGAGACCGGGTTCCGATTGGCAACGGACACGATCGCCTGGGCCGCCAGATGGAAAACCGTATCGATCTGATGCTCTCCCAGAGCACGCTCCATGCACGCCTGATCTCTCAGGTCGCCTCGAACCACCTTCACCCGTTCCAGGACGCCGGATCGTACTGCCTCACCCGGAGGTCCCAAATCGCGAACGAAACAGACGATCTCAGCCCCGGCTTCGAGAAGCCGGCGGACCAGCCAACTGCCCAGAAACCCTGTTGCGCCTGTTATCAATACGGGACGGTTCTTCCAAAAGTATTCGTTCAAGCTTGAACCCTCCAGGGAGCGTTTCCCGCAGCCCACATATTTTCCAGTAGGTGAACATCTCTCAATGTGTCCATGCATTGCCAGAAATCATTGTGGCGGTAAGCCACAAGCAGATTTTCCCTTGTAAGGCGCTCCATTGGTGTAGATTCAAAGGATGTATCGTCGTTGTCTATATAGTTGACTATTTCAGGCTCGAGCACGAAGAAACCGCCATTTATCCACCCCTCTCCGGTTTGCGGCTTCTCGGCAAAGGCCGATACCATCTCGCCATCAAAGGTCAGATCACCAAAGCGGGCAGGCGGGCGAACAGCCGTAACGGTAGCGATTTTTGCCTGGCTTCGGTGGAACTCAACGAGTTTATTCATATTCACGTTTGAGACACCGTCGCCGTAAGTCAACAGAAAGGGCTCCCTCCCAATGTATTGGGAAATCCTCTTTACGCGGCCACCGGTTTGTGTTTTGACGCCCGTATCCAGCAGATGGATCGTCCAGTCCTCGGAATGTCCATTGTGCACCATCAAGTCCCCCGTGGAGAGCCGGACTGTCAGATTGCACGTTCTTTTCCGGTAGTTGATGAAATAGTCCTTTATGAGCTCGCCCTTATACCCGAGCGCTATTACGAACTCAGTAAAGCCATAATCGGCAAAGCTGCGCATAATGTGCCAGAGCAGCGGTTTCCCACCAATTTCAACCATGGGCTTAGGTTTGACGACCGTTTCTTCGGAAAGACGGGTGCCCAACCCTCCTGCCAAAATTCCGACCTTCATTTCTTGTCTCCCTCTTCAAAAATCTGACACTAGTAGCAGGGCACGGCATGATCTTGTTGATCGGGGTCTCTTACTAGCTCCCAAGCCTGTCCGAGAGTCGGGAATAACATCCGGGCTGGCTTTGAATAGCCTGAGTAGCAATTACCCTGCCAACAGAAGCTATGCTGCTGGGATCGAGTCCGAACAGAAACAAAGGAGGAGTTTTAAGGAGCCTGCGTCGCACGTTTAAGGATAACGCACTTTTGGCGTCGAAATAGTCTAGTAATTTTGACATTTTCGAGAGTCACGCGGGGATATGATGGACTGCTTTGAAAAAGCCGCCCAGAAGGGTTGTGGCGTGAGGGCAAATGCTTGCCACCGTCATCTTACTCGAACGAGATGCGGTTTTTGACTTGTCGTTTCGCTGCTCTTTCCACTCAGAGCTAGGTCTACGTCCCAGCGACCTTCTCCAGGCACCCAACGCCCGTAGGTGTCGACAGTCATGGTGACTGAATGATGACCTAATTGCTTTTGGACATAGGCAGGACTAGCCGCAATGCAAAAACCATCTTGAATCTCGTTTTAGCAAGTGAGGAAAGGCTACACTTAGCAAGCGAGACAGCGGGGTCGCCCCCCGCGTCCTACATAAATGGCAGCAAGAAAGAAATAAAGGCTTGGAGGTGGGAAACGGCCCATTCCAACCCTCACTGTTTCACGCTGCCAACCGAATCATTCGCCTCGGCAGATCCTCAAGGCCCCGTCGCTAGATACTCTCCGATAGTCCATCTCGTCGGCAATGCATTTCCGCAAATTAAGCACCCTGCCACAATTCGTCTGTCGAAAGTCCATTGACGACATCCTTGGCGGTCCATCAGTTCAGCAAGCTTTTGATAATCATTCCACACCAAGCCTCAAAACACAGGCCATTTTGCCCGTTTTCAGATTTCGAACATTCTAAATGACATATACCTCATAGATAGAGGAAGAGAACGCAAGGTCGAGAACTGCAAAAGCGAAAGGACAAAAACGTGACAGATTGAATCTTTGCAAGGGAGTAAGCCGCCAATAATTGACAGGGAGGCAATCGAGAACGAGCGGAAAAGAAAATTCTCAAAAATGCCCAGCATGGCGCTGGAAATCATGAAGGCAATAATGGATTGGTCGCAATCGGAAGCACCTGATTCGACATTGATACGGACGAAGATTCTAATCTGATCCCGAGTAAAACTGAAGGCGATATTCTATGGTCACTCAACCTATTGGACCGTTTGGGGGAAGAACTTCGCCTCTAAAAACCCTAAATGCTCTATTCGTCGGTCCAAGGAGTCTGCCCCTCCCTGTCTTTCTGATCAAATATTTAACCTAGCACCATGTAACATTGTCTTTTTCGTATAATTTGTTATAATCATGGCAAATACCAGGGGGAGGGATTTGCCATGTCACCACGATACCGAGTGACCTTGAGGGAACAAGAACGCCAGGAACTTGAGGCCCTGACGAAAACTGGCAAGACCAATGCGAAACGATTTCTCTTCGCACGCGCTTTGCTCCTGTGCGATGCAGGTCCTCTGGGGCCTGCGTGGTCTGTAGCTGATACGGCTGAGGCCATGGGCGTCACGCCTCGCACCATCGAGCACCTTAAGAAGCGCTTCGTAGAAGATGGATTAGCTGCTGCACTGGAGCGTAGGCAACCGGAACAACCATCGCGCGAGGTGATTTTTGATGGGGCTTTCGAGGCGCGAGTGATCGCCTTAGCATGCTCAGAATCACCGGAGGGACGACGGCGCTGGACTGTACGGCTTCTGGCTGAAAAAGCGGTTGAACTGCATCTGGCCCGAAGCGTTTCGCATATGACAATACAGCGCATACTTAAAAAAACGAACTTAAGCCTCACCTCAGGAAGTATTGGAAAATCCCGCCGGAGGGGAGTGCCGCGTTCGTAGCCAATATGGAAGATGTCATCGCTGTCTATCATCCGCCGTACGACCCCGATTATCCGCAGGTTTGTATGGATGAAAGCTGTAAGCAACTCATTGGGGAAGTGCACGAGGCGATACCTTGCGCACCCGGAAGGCCGAAACGGATGGACGCCGAATACGTCCGCAACGGTGTTGCCCAGATTTTCCTTGAAGT
>JBKQLC010000181.1:0-3622 GCA_052147195.1 Syntrophobacteraceae bacterium | reverse complement strand
GCATTTTCTCCATGCCCCACTGGACATCTTCCCCTTCTGTGGGCGACCCGAAGGCCAAGGCGTCATAGCGTTCAAGGTCTTCTGCCGTTTCTATATCGCGGACGGGAACTGTGTCTACTTCGATACCGGAAGAGCGTATCCCTTCGGCGATAAGTTCCCCAATCTTCAGAGTATTCTTTGTGCGGGTAGAATATGCAACCAACGCTTTCATGATGTAGACCTCCTTGGCAGGAATTATGCGGCGGTCCCGTCATTTTTGGGGATCGCTGACCGGTCGCGGGTCGGTTCCTCCGAACCGAAAAAGGCGAGTCTGGTAATCCACAAGACTCAAGAGAGGCAACACCGTGGTCATGTTAAGGAAAAACTGTTTTGACTGCTTCCTTGATCATACAGCTCTAAGTCAACCAACACCGGCCGAGTGACTAATTTCAGATTCAGACACTCAACTCGGATTCTGGTAGGCTTCTCCGATTTTCGCGCTTTTTAAAATTTCGATTGTCAAAGGAGAACTCTTTTATTTTGCGCCATAAAGTGCGGGGATTGACCCCCGTCATTCGGGCCACCTTGGAAACGTTTCCTTCGCACAGCCTCAAAGCTTCAGCCAGGTAGGTCCGTTCAAATTGCTCGATCACTTTTGATCGGGCATCACTGAAGGGTATGTCCATCCGTACAGTCATTTCGGGAAAAACTGCCGCGGAACTTCCGCACGCGCTGGGGAAGTCGAACCGTTCGATGATGGGTCCAGCAGTAGTGATGAAGGCCCTTTCCATCACATTTTCCAATTCACGGACGTTGCCGGGCCAGTTGTAATCCATTAATTGCCGCATTGCTGAGGGTGTAATTTCCTTCTGGTCGTGATGACCGATCCGATTCAGCCGATCCAGAACGTAATAAGCCAGCAGAGGGATATCCTCGCCCCGCTCCCTCAGCGGAGGCACGTGAATCGAGATTACGTTGAGCCGGTAGAACAGATCGAGCCGGAACTTGTGCTCGCTGATACTTTCCCTCAAGTCCTGATTCGTTGCTGCAATGATTCCGACGTCCACATCGATGGGAACGTTGCCGCCCACCCTCACCACTTTCCTTTCCTGCAAGACGCGCAACAGCTTAATTTGCATCGCGGTTGAAATGTCCCCGATCTCATCGAGAAAGAGCGTTCCCTTATGGGCGCATTCAAATTTGCCGGGCCTCGTCTTTATGGCTCCAGTAAAGGCCCCTTTCTCGTGGCCGAAAAGCTCGGATTCAAGCAGGGTTTCAGCCAATGCACCGCAATTGATCGCCACAAAGGGTCCCTCTTTTCGTGGCCCGAAGGAATGAACGGCTCTGGCGACCAGTTCTTTCCCGACACCCGTTTCGCCCGTGATGAGCACAGTGGGTCTGGTTGGGCCAAGCCGTTCGATGAGACTGAAGATCTGCAGCATTTTGGGGCTTCTGCCGATCATACCGCCAAGGCAATACTTACGAATAGCCTCATCGGGCGGAAGGGGTTGAAATCGGGTCAGCGTCCGTTCAGGGGTTCTCATCAACACTCGAATGATTGATTCAACGTGCTTCTTAAGATGTTCGGAGGCACGTGTTCTCGATGTGCTCTCAAGTGAGACAATTGCTTCACCGGCATTGGCAAAAATAACGCAGGTGAGCGGTTGGTTCCCTTTTCCCGCAAGGGGTCTCAATTTGTCCTCGTCATCTGCGCGCGTGCCGCTCGGCAGAAGACTCTCGGCCCTCTGGACCGAAGAGGCACCCGAGCCTCGCTCATTCGGGTTCGACAGCACCGATACCTTGAAACCCTCGTTTTCTAAAAATCCCAAAATGCGGTTCTGAAAAGCCGAGTATTCGTCCGCCACTAGAACAACGATCTCACTGATCATTCCGCTACTCCATTCTGTATAAGGTACTCGTTCTCCAGTAGGTTGCGTTGACTGACTGCCGATTGATTCAGTTTATCCCCCGGCATGACTTTAATCTCTGTGTTCGCTGATATAGAGGAGAGTGCTGAATAGTCAAGCGTGCTTGTTTTTTGCTTTCTCTTATCCATCACAAGACCACTTCCCTCAATTTCACGTAAAGAGCGCCTTTGACGCTCAGCATATCAATTATCATTTGATTGAGACTAAGCCATCTCCTCGCTTCTGATCGGTAGAACCGGTCCACCCCTCACTGGGCTCATCTCCCGGCAATGAGAATTCGGGAATCAGACCTGGATTACGAAATTGTCCTTTCTTGGAGCTGCTTTTGGATACTCGCCGTCGGGATATCCTAAAATGCAGGAACCCACGCCGATATAATCTCCGGTGACACCCCACTTCCTCAATAAATCCTTGCCTTCTCCGGTTTCAAACATCTGCTTTGTGCGGTGAACCCAGCAGGATCCGATGCACAGAGATGCAGCCGCATTGAACATATTGCCAAGTGCAAGACTGGCGTCCTCGACCGGTGTAATCTTGCTCTTGTCTGCAAAAACGAGAATGACCGTCGGTGCGCCGTAATAAGGATCGATATCCTTTCCGAGCACAGCTGCGTTCATAGCTGAGAGCTTTTTTAACGTTTCCTTATTCTGGATAACAACCAACAGAGCTGCCTGCTGGTTTCCACCGCTGGGCGCGTACATTCCAGCCTCAAGAATAGCGTTCAGCTCCTCTTCCTTGATCTGCTCCGGCTTGAATTTACGGATGCTTCTTCTTTCAAGAAGAATTTTAATAGTTTCGTTCATATTGCCTCGTCTCCTTCAGGTGATGAGAAATCACTTTTCGAGAGTTTTGGGTGGCATTTTTTCCTGGATGCCGTCAATCGAGAAATGCCTCTGTGAGCGGAACCTGGTGGCTACTTCCGCCGGGTGCTCGGTTAAGGCACTAACGCTATCCCTGCGTGCTCACATAGACCAAGGATTATCACGCCGCCCTTCACCTATTCTAAGATCATTTACCAGATAAATCACCTTCATGCGGGATTGGTCTAAACAATGGCAGATCAGCTTATTACCTCCATCAAGAACCGATCAAATTGGGCCTCCCGGTGAAACTTGCTTGGGTGGAGAGACTTGTGGCCGCGTATTTTTCCAAGTTCGCCGGCATCGCCAAGTGGAGACAGTCATCTGTTGCAAATACCAGAGCCAACAAGCTGGTCAGGACAAAGATCGGCAGGATTATTTTGGTCCCAGACAATGCAACCGATGCTTCACTCTTCTGTCTGCCGGTCCAAACAACCGGAGCAGACGCTTTCAAACTGGCCCTGTACCTCATTTCTAGTGGGCTGGAGGGGGTTAATGCACTTATTGTGAATTAACTTTTTACACGATGAGATAATAGTCGAAGCCAGAGACGGCATAGAGGATCAGGTGCAGTCGATTGTGGAAAAATCAATGGAAGAGGAATTCAAGCAGATTATACCGGCGGTCCCGTTTGTAGCGGAGATAAGATTGCCCGACTCCTGGGAATAATAAGCACCAAAAATTCGATGTCCAGCACTTTACTTTACAGAGATTGAGAATCTACTTTCTCCCTGAATCCGTGAACTCAAATTGAGCGAGGTTACTTATCGAACCCTTCGGATTCATTTTTTCACTAAAACACGGCGCCGGAGCCCAAAAAATTACAGAACTGGCAGCTTAATGGGCGATAATGTC
>JBKQLC010000180.1:0-59495 GCA_052147195.1 Syntrophobacteraceae bacterium | reverse complement strand
GAGCAAGAGATCTCGTCAAACAGATTCTGGCATTCGGCCGAGCAGGTAAAGAGCAGCAGCAAATGCCGGTAGAGATTAGCTCGATAGTCAAAGAAGCATTGAACTTATTGAGTGCTTCGCTGCCAAGTTCGATCGCAATCAGGCAGGACATTCAAAAAGGTGTGGCGTTGGCCGATCCAACTCATATACACCAAATATTGCTGAACCTTTGCACGAACGCTGCCCATGCAATGGGAGACAAGGGCATTCTGGAAGTCAGCCTGTCCCGTGTCGATTTGAAAAAAAGTGATTTGGCCGAACAGTCGATTGTTGCTCTCAGGCCTGGACAATACCTGAAATTGTCTGTTTCAGATACGGGCTGTGGGATGCACGCACGCACCCTGGAGCGTATTTTCGACCCCTATTTCACCACCAAGGAAGTAGGAAAAGGAAGCGGGCTCGGACTGGCTGTTGTACATGGGATAGTCAAACGCCAAGGGGGGGCTGTCACCGTCCAGAGCGAACCGGGGAAAGGCACTTCGTTTTCCATTTTCATTCCGGCGATTGAAGCAATCGTCGATCCAATCGTTGAGACCGGACAGGAGCTGCCGACCGGCACAGAGAGGATTTTGCTCGTCGATGATGAACAGAGCGTTATTGAAATGGAAATCGCAATTTTCGAACGGCTGGGCTATGACGTTACCCCGGAGACAGACAGTCTGCGTGCCCTCGAGATCTTTGGTTCCAGGCCCGGCGAGTTCGACCTGATCATTACAGATTACACGATGCCGAACTTTACCGGGATAGATCTTTCCAAAGAAATCCGCCGGATTCAGTCTGATATACCAATTATCCTCTGTACAGGATTCAGCGAGAAGGTCACGGAGAAAGGCGCCATGGACCTTGGTGTGGAATTGGCGATAAAGCCGTTCGGCATGAAACAAATAGCCGAGTTGGTTCGAAAGGTTCTCCGGGCCGGCAATGACAATTTAGCACGTAAAGTTTAAATGAGATCATCGTTTTTTATTCACTTGATAAAATCAAACGGATAGAGCGGAACGGAGATAGAAGCGCTAAGCCGCAATACCACCTTCAAACCACTGAGAAAAACAGGCGTCATTATTCGGATTTATGAAGCGTTTCGATCTGCTCTAAAATCAGTAGCTTCACCGATTCAGAGTGACGCAGAGATTTTTTCTCATTCAAGAAAAGGGGGAATCGATGGCAGGACCGCTTATAGTCAAGAAATCCGATGGAATTGCATCTGTGGTGCTAAACCGCCCAGAGGCATTCAACGCATTCAACATGGAACTGGTGGAATCCCTTGCAGCCAATGCCATTACTCTTGCAGCAGACGAGAGCGTGCGCGGAATCATCATCTCGGGGGAGGGGAAAGCGTTCTGCGCAGGTGGTGACCTCAAATGGGCTCTTGGGTTCCCTCACGGTCCTTCTGCCGCATTTCATGAGTTGGCCGCCAGATTTCATCAGGCCATTCTGGAGATTCGCCGTATGCCTAAGCCTGTCATAGCGGCTGTGAACGGGATAGCGGCGGGAGCAGGTTTCTCCATGGCGTTGGCTTGCGACTTTCGAGTCATGGCCAAGTCTGCCGCATTGCGGCAGGCCTACACTTCCAGCGGACTCTGCATTGATGGTGGGGGTTCCTTCACTCTCCCCAGGTTGGTCGGGTTAGCCAGAGCTATGGAGATCATGGCTTTCGACAGGCCCATCTCTTCAGAGCAGGCTCTTTCCTGGGGATTGGCAACCAAAGTAGTAGAGGATGGGAATGCTCTTGAGGAGGCAACCCGTATGGCTCTTGAGCTTGCAGAATGCTCGTTGAATTCCTTCGGATGGTCAAAAAAGCTGCTCACCGATTCCTTCGACAGCTCTTTTGAGACTCATTTAGAACGGGAGCGCAGAGCCATTGCCAGTTGTGGTGCTCACCCTGAAGGCATTGAAGGAATGAGAGCGTTTTCAGAAAAACGCAAACCTTTATTCAACCCGAGGAAATCCTCGTAGAAGCTATGAAGGAGAAACACTCGAAAAGCCATTTCTTATCACCTAAAGGAGACCAAGCGTTATGAACGAAACCATTAAAACTCTTATGGAAAGAAGAAGCATTCGTAAATTCAAGCCGGCGCAAATCAAGGAAGAGGAATTGAACACCATTCTTGATGCCGGAATGTACGCACCCAGCGGTGCAAACCAGCAATCAGCCCTCTTTGTTGTTGTTCAGGATAAGGAAACGTTAAAAAAGCTATCAGTCATGAACGCAGCCGTGCTGGGAAAGGATATCGATCCTTATTACGGTGCACCGACGCTCGTACTTGTTTTTGCTGACAGGAGCAAGGTCACACCGATCGAGGATGCGAGTCTTGCACTTGGCAATATGTTCAATGCGGCAGCATCTCTGGGCATCGGGTCCTGCTGGGTTCACCGCGCAAGGCAGATGTTTGAAACCGCAGAAGGCAAGGATTTATTGAAGAAATGGGGTGTCACCGGAGATTATATCGGCGTGGGTTCCTGCATTTTAGGATATGCCGACTGCGAGCATCCAAAAGCAGCCCCCAGAAAGGACAATTTCGTGATCCGGGTCTGATTCGCGAGTTTTTAGATTTAACAACTTATGAAAGCTTACTCTTGGCAATATATCAGGTCCTAAGATTAGAACTCTTGATTCTGAATCATTTTCGTCTTCGACACTTTGGATGTAACATAAACCATCGGGCGTGATCTGCTATTTGCATCTGATATCAAGATGCGTTCAAAATAATCTTCGTCCTGAGGTATCGAAGGGCCAACTCCCCGTTTATGCTTCGATACCTCACCACGAACGGGGTGAACTCATTATCTTCTTGAACGCAATTTACCGTGAAAATCCTTGGGCGATGTTGCGTGCTCAAGGGACAAACTTTTCCTGGCCTTTATCGGGATACCGATGAAGGATGTTGATCCGTTCAGATTAGCCTATTTGGCTAATGGTTTTCCTGAACGATACTGGTTAGATAGCCATACTTCTGTAGCGCTTTGAGCCATCTCGGCGCATTGCGATGTACGACCAGGGCTTCATAATCGATTTCAGGATCCCTGTAGGGCTCCTTCCTGGAAAGTATTATATAGACTATTTGGAGAATCCTATGTCCTACGGCTACGACAGCTCTCTTGTGTCCCCGTCTGATCACAAGCCCCTTATACAGCCCTTGGAATTGGCTTTGGGTCTTTCTTGCGCTGTTGGCGATCTCGCACAAGAGCGAGCGAACATAGGGATTTGCTTTCCGGGTTCGGCCGCTTTTTCGTTTTCCAGCGCTTTCATTGTTGCCCGGACAAATTCCCGCCCAGGAACAAAGACGATCCTTGCTGCCAAACCGACTCATGTCTACACCTGTTTCGGCAATCAACATTGCGGCACTGACAACATCAAGTCCGGGAATGGTTTGCAAAAGTTTCCATTCCTCTTGATAGGGCTTCATTGCCGCCACGATCTGCCCATCGATCACCGCAATTTGGCGCCGGAGCCATTTCACGTGTCCCAGCATCTTCTGCAGAACCAACCGATGTCGATCACTGATTTCGCCTTCAAGCGCCAGCTCCAGAGCATCCTTTTTCTTTTGCAGCCGGCCCAAGGCTTTTTCGGCTATTTGCTCAGGTGTCGAGCCGCCTTCTATGAGGGCCTCCACCATCGCACGAGCCGATACGCCGTCAATGTCGCTTACCACGGAGCCCAAACGGATTCCCGCATCATCGAGCACCTTGTGGAGCCGGTTCTTCTCTCCGGCAAGAATCCCACTGAGCTTTCGGCGATAGCGAGTAAGAAGGCGCAGCTCACGCAAGTCACGCGGAGGAATGAAACTGGGGCGCAAAAGACCAAACTGGGCCAGTTCGGCCAACCACTCACTGTCGCAAACGTCAGTCTTTCGCCCGGGGACCTGTTTGACATGACGTGCATTCACAACACGCCCTTCAATGCCGGCCGCTTCAAGACAAGCAAAAACAGCCTTCCAGTAGATTCCCGTGCTTTCCATCACCGCGAGCCCCACTTGCTCACGCTGAAGCCAGCGGGCCAATTCCTTAAGTTCCCGACTAAACGTTGGGTATTCCCGTGTCGTGCGTTTGGTGTCTTGAATCAGGGTACAAACCACCTGTCTACGATGGACATCCAAACCCGCACAATTATTAATCATGGCCTCCATTTTCTTCACCCCCTCCCGATGGCTGGTTTGAAATTAGCGACATCGGGAGGGTTTCCGGGAGGCCTTGCGTCACCTTCAAGGCTAAGCAGGTCCTATTACCGTACGTCCTGTCTCAAAGAGACGGAACACTCGGGGGTACGTGCCGAAAACCCGGACCATGTTGGTATACGGGGACATAAAGACCACCAAAGTTGCGTCGGTCCTTCCCCTTTGCCGCTGGTAACAAAGTAAAAGGACTCGATGAAATTTTCATCACCGGGGGTGAACAAATAACCCCTGTTCATGAATGTTGGTATGAAATAGATGCTTAAACGAAGCAAAAGAGTGGTTTCCTTAGAAATGCAAGAGAGGACAATGCTCTCAGGTGGGTTTTGTAACGTTTGCGTCTACTGTGACCTATCAGGTAAATACGCATCCACCTGGAAAAGTCTCAACGAGCCATTCGTAGACTTGGATAATTCATTCTTACCCTTTGGTGCTGATCGATAGAGAACATATGCCTATAACACTGGTTGGATCTCAAAGTATTTACTATGACGATTACGGTTCAGGTCATCGGGTCCTGCTCATCACCGGGCTGGGCGCTTCCCGGCTTATGTGGTGGAAGCAGATTGAAATCATCTCCCGAAAGTATCGCCTGATCAACATGGACAATCGTGACGCGGGCGATAGCGCACCTGGCGCGGGGCCATACACCATCGCCGACATGGCTGACGATGCGGCAGGGTTGATCCGAAATCTCAAGTGCGGCCCAGCGCACGTGATAGGCTGGTCGATGGGTGGTTTCATCGCCATGGAGCTAAGCCTGCGACATCCGGGGTTGGTCGGCAAATTGATCCTGGTCGCGACGTCGGCCGGCGGGCAGGCATATATACCGCCTGCGCACGAAGTCGGCGTCTTGCTCTTGCCCCATGAGAAGGAAAATCTTGAAACGGTGATACGCCGTGTCTATCCAAGTATTGCGGCGCCGGGCTACATGAATTCCCATCCCGAAGACCTGGATACGCTGGTGCGATATTTCAAATCCAAACCGATGACGCTTGCTTCCTACCAGCGTCAACTCGGCGCAACAATGACGTGGCCCGGTATGGTCGACCGCATGAGCAGAATCTCAATGCCAACACTCGTCGTTCACGGGGTCGTTGATCCACTTGTCCCCTATGGTAACGGCCTATATCTGAGTACCATAATTAGAGGCGCAAAACTCCTTACCTATACTAACGTCGGGCACTTACCCCCTATCGAAGCATCAGAGCGATTCAATCAGGACGCCATAGAGTTCTTAGGTTAGCTGCCGGGAAGAGTTTACGCTACGTGCGACTCACGGATGTCAGCCCGCACAGCCCCACGATGAAAGCTCTAAAGCTCCATATGAATTGCCCTCCGAAACAGGACGCTGCCTTCCTTCAGAGCCCTGAAATTCTAATGTTCTGAGCCAGAATTTAAACTGGGGGCAAAATGCGCTTCAGCATCCGTTGGTGACCAGGTCTAGGAATTATTAAGGATTAAAGATTCCAGCAATCCCTGCCGAATAGGTATGTGGATAGCTGGGTGAATTGCCTTGCTTGAAGATTTATTGCCGCTTTTCTCAATCGATTCCGTAATCGGTTGAATTCCGGCGGAATTTACGAGTGACGGAGAGATCTTCCATAGCATTTAGGCGGCTATGCCAGGATGGCCTGTGTTTGGGATTTCGAAACCCCTCTGAGGAAATGAATATATCACGAATGGTATAGCGCAAGGAGGGAGGCAGGAGCCAATGGGAAATCCGACAGTTGCGGAGCGAGGCAATACAGCCAAAGTGCGGAACGCCGCTTTCAAAGGCTACAAAGATGGTTCCAGTGAATTTCTGGGAGACCAGATCGAGGGCCTGGTAGGCTACGGCCGGCTGGACTTTAATTCAAAAACCTTTAAGTGGACGGATTTGATTCTAGAAGAAGACAAAGAACATATAAAGCAAGTCTTCGTCCAGGCGCTCAAGGGAGACAAGACCTACATGAGAGAGTACAGGGTCCGGGCGAGAAATGCCGAGGTCCTCTGGATCAGGGAATGGAGCCAGATTGTCTGCGACGAAAATGGCGCGGCTGAATTCGTCACCGGCATTATCATGGACATCACGGAAGAAAAGCAGCAGGAGATGCTGCAGTTGAATTGCGAGCGCAAAACCGGTAAATATCTGACCTTTTCGCTAGCGGAAGAAGAGTATGGGATTTCAATAATGAAGGTAAAGGAAATAAAAGTGGTAATGGCGATTACGCCCATGCCCGAGGCCCCCCCATACGTGAAAGGCGTTATAAATCTTCGAGGCAAGATTATACCCGTAGTGGACCTGCGGACTAAACTGGGGATTCTGGAGTCCGAATACACGGATCGCACCTGCATTATTGTCCTTGAAACCACGATGAACGGGAGAGATGTTTTGGTAGGAACGGTCGTGGATTCGGTTTCAGAGGTTCTTCATATGCAAGGCGCCGATATCGAGGATGTGAGCGACTTCATCCTTAAGTTCAACAGCGACTATATGCTCGGGATGGCCAAAACGGCCAGTGGTATTAAGATAATCCTTGATGTGGACAAAGTGCTGGGCGAAGTTGATCTTAGAGCCGCTGAAAACTTCTAAACGAGCGCGTTTTTAATGAAGTGAAGTTAAATTCCCTTTCAATTTGAAATGTGAAACTGTCGGACCTTTACCCGGCTGTTCCCTTGCCCGATTCACCTCTTCACTCTAATACCCGTCAATCAAAGAACTTGAATAACAAACCTCGTAACTCGATCCCCCATTTAGCAAAGGAGATATCACGTTCGAAGCCGGTGGTGTGTCCTGAAACTGCCGAGACCGGTCCCTTTTCCCTATCACTTGCATGTTCGATAGGGAAATTGTATGGTTTAGCTTCCTGCCTGCCGTACCCGCGACTGATGACGACGCATTGCAGTTGGAATCATGACAAGGAGGTTATCAGCTATGCTGCCACAGTGGATGTTAATCCTTTCTGTCTTTGGTTTTCTTATCCTGGTGATATGGATCGGACGTCTTACAAGCAAGTGGATCGAGTCATCGTCGGACTTTTTTGTTACCGGACGGGAAATCAGTTTGCTCATCAACGCCTGCGCCATAGGGGGTATTGGCCTGTCGGCTTCGGTGGTCGCAGCCATGCCCATGTTCAGCATTACTCTGGGGTTCTGGCCGTCATTTTTGTTTTATGGCTCCATGTGGGCGGTAGCAGTTATAATTTACGGTCTTACCATCGGCGGTTTTATCCGCCGTACAGGGGCTTATACCATATCCGAGTGGCTGGGCATGCGGCTCTCGACAAAAACCCGGGTTATCTGTGCTACGTGCCAACTGCTGGGAACAATCAGCGTTATGGCTGCCAATATCGCCGGGATTTCGGCAGTACTGGTTCCTATCACCGGCTATCCATATATTCTCAACGTCTTAGCGATCACCGGGACTTTTCTAGTGTATACTTTCCTGGGCGGAATGTGGGCGGTAACTATCGTCGACGTTGCTCACATTATCATCGGAATGCCGGCATATTACATTGTAATAAGCCTGCTCCTCGCCAAAACTAATTTGCTGGCAAACTTGCCGGGAGCGGACTGGCGCCTGTACTCACTGACCGGTCATATGCCGCTATTCAGGTTAACCTTCCCAAGCATGATCACTATGGGGATCACCTGGCTGGTATTCGTATTTGGCAGTCAGTATTACTGGATACGTCTCACATCGGCTCGCAGCGAGCGTGCGGCCATTGGCGGAGCTGTATGGGGCGGCATTGGCGCCATCATCTTTATCATGGGACCGTTGGCTCTGCTCGGTCTGCTTGCACTTGATCTTGTTCCGGGGCAATGGGCGCCGGCACAAGCCTGGGGCCAGTTGGTAGGCCATTCTTTGTCTTCGGTGATGGGAGTATGGATGATTGTCGCCGTCTTGGGAGCCAGCATGTCCACCGCATCGACTGCCCTCATGGGAACCAGTTCCACCGCGATGCGCGATTTCTACCAGCGGTTTTTTCGGCCGAGGGCGACCCCGCAGGAACTCGTCAATCCCAGCCGTGTGGCAGTGCTGATAGCCGGAGTATTTACCGCCCTGTTGGCGATCTTTTATCCGGGCGGCGCAGCCTGGCTGCTGGCTGTAGCCGCAGCGTGGTTCGGTCCGCCTGCTGTTATCCTGGTTTTGACTATCTACTGGCCGCGCATTACCCCTACGGGAAGTTTCACCGGCATTGTCATCGGTCTGATTGCCACCGTTGCCTGGCAACTGGGTCCCTATTGGCAGACCACCATGCACATGATTTGGGTGGCTATCTGCGTTACGCTGGCAGTTACTGTCATAGTCAGCTTGCTGACTCAATCGGAACGGGGAAGGAAAAGTTTAACCACTGAACTTGACGAGTATCATACGCAATTAATGTCTCTCCTTCGACAGGGCAGGACGACACTGGGGGCAGTCGTCGATGGCATGAAGGTGGACGGCGAACGCATATATCATTATTTGCAGTATCTAATGGATATGGGATATGTCAAAAAAGAAGGAGAGACCAGTCTATCGCAGATCACTTTTTCCCTGACATCAAAGGGAAATGGTATGCTTCCCCCCCTGTCAACTGAAGAGCAGCTCTCCGCCAAGTTCGCGCTTACACCGGCCGATGCCGCAATTCTGAAATATATCGCAACGACCAATAATTTTGATGCGACGAGTTTGTCTGAGGCTTCGGGAGTTGCCCGGTCAAATATCAACCAGAATATTATCCACCTGGTGACCCATGGGTATTTGTTGGAAAGTGGACTGTGGCGAAGGACAGTCAAAGTGTCACCCCAAGGCCGGGAAATAGTCGACAAACTGTAAATATGAGCCCTGAGCAAGGAGTGAAGCCAATGGAATTCATAGACTTAAGCGTCGCCATTGAACACAATACCCCATCTGATCCTCCTTCCATGCCGACGGAGATTGACTATTGGGATCATGTCAAAGGTGCGCAACACATGAAAGGGTTCTTTCCCGGAATCAGCGATGCTGATCTTCCCAAAGGCCTTGGCTGGTCTTTGGAATATGTGAAGCTCACGACCCACAGTGGAACTCATTTAGACGCCCCATGGCATTTTCATCCGACGATGAACAACGGGGAACCGGCCCGTACTATCGATCAGGTGCCTTTGGAATGGTGCCTGTCCGATGGAGTCAGCATTCATTTCGACGATAAGCCGAATGGTTATAAAGTAACCGCCAAGGACATGGAGCAGGCTTTCGAAAAAATAGGATATCGGCTGAAGCCTTTGGATATTGTGCTGATTTGCTCAGGAGCCGCCAGCTACTGGGGAACTGCCGACTATCTTATTCACGGTTGCGGCATTGGCCGGGAGGCTACTCTCTGGCTACTGGACAGGGGTGTAAAAATCGTGGGAACCGATGCCTGGAGCTGGGACCGGCCACTTTCTCTGATCGCTGAAGAATACTCTAAAACCAAGGATGCATCCCTTATCTGGGAGGGTCATTTTGCCGGTATCGAGAAGGAATATTATCACATGGAAAAAATGACCAACATTGACAAGCTCCCGCCCTATGGGTTTAAAGTGGCATGCTTTCCAATCAAGATCAAAGCGGCAAGTGCGGGTTGGGTAAGGCCCATTGCCATGATTCCCTGAAACCGTGTTCAAGTTTGAGAGTTATTAGAAATGGGCAAGGTCAAATCCAGTCCGCGCTAAAGTTCAGATTCAATCAGACAGGCTCCAGGCGGGCCTGGAAAAATCGCAGGTATTTGGGTTCGAAAACGAGCTTGAGCCCTTTTGCCCTGTCCCGGTTCCACAAGACTTCCTCGATTGCTTCTGCGGTAACGTCCATGTGGGCCTGCGTATAGACCCGGCGTGGAATGGTGACTCGCACAAGCTCGAGCCTGGGGTAGCGGTGTTTCCCGGTCTCCGGGTCCCGGCCGGCCGAAAGGATGCCTCTTTCCATGGTTCGCACCCCGGCTTCGAGATAGATCTCGGCCGCCAGGGTTTGGGCGGGAAACTGGTCCTGCGGAATATGTGGATAAAAGCGCTTTGCATCCAGAAAAACGGCATGCCCCCCAATCGGGAGCACAATCGGCACATCCCAGTCGAGCAGCTTTTTACCCAGGTACTCCACCTGCCCGACACGCGCCCGGATGTGGTCGTCATCAACCGATTCTTCGATGCCGCGCGCCATTGCTTCCATGTCCCGCCCGGCAAGCCCGCCGTAGGTGTGAAGCCCTTCGTAGACCACGACGAGATTTCGAGCGTCCTCGAACTTATCCCAGTCGTTCAGAGCAAGCCAGCCGCCGATGTTCACAAGAGAGTCCTTTTTTGCGCTCATCCACGATCCCTGGGTATATGAGCAGAACTCCAATAGGATCTCGGCGACTTTCCTGTTCCGATACCCTTCCTCTCTTTGCTGGATAAAGTATGCGTTTTCGATTGCCCTGGTCGCATCCAGCAGGACTGGAATGCCGTATCCGTCGCAAAGGGTGCGCAACTCGCGCACGTTTTGCATCGATACGGGCTGCCCCCCGGCCATATTAACGGTTGCGGCGAGGCTCACGTAGGGAATTCTGTCGCTGCCGACTTTCTTTATGAGGTCATCGAGTTTGCCTAAATCAACGTTACCCTTAAAGGGGTGCTCGTTTTCAGGATCGTGCGCTTCGTCTACGATCACATCCGCGAAAGTTCCTCCCGCAAGCTCCTGGTGAACCCTCGTTGTCGTGAAGTACATATTGCCCGGTATGTAATCTCCTTTTTTTATGTAGATTTTCGAAACCAGATGCTCGGCGCCGCGCCCCTGGTGGGTGGGAACAATATATTTATATCCATAATACTTCCGGATGTTTGCCTCCAGGTGATAGAAATTCCGGCTCCCGGCGTAAGCCTCATCGCCGAGCATCAGGCCGGCCCACTGGTAGTCGCTCATCGCCGATGTGCCCGAGTCGGTGAGCAGATCGATGTAGACGTCATCGGATTTAAGCAGAAAAGTATTGTACCCGGCCTCTTCCAGACACTCCTGGCGGTTTTGACGTGTAGTCCAGCGAACGGGTTCCACCACCTTGACCTTCCAGGGCTCGGCCCAGGATTTTTTGGATGGGTCTCGTTTTCGTTCAGTTGCCATTAAGGTTCCTCCCGTACTGAGACTATCTCACATCATAAGCCTTCACTGCATACGCAGACAACGCGGAGATATAAAAATTAAAAGCGTGGGGAGTTCCGCCATCCACACCCCCATCGTAGCTACGTGCGTCAATTTGGCGCTGCGCTACGCCTCTGCGGTTAAGGTTCACCAAATTTTATTCCCTGTGCAAGTGGCATTTGTCCGGACCAGTTGATCGTGCAGGTTTGGCGCCGCATGTAGGCTTTCCAGGAATCCGACCCGGACTCCCGGCCGCCGCCGCTTTCCTTCTCACCTCCGAAGGCGCCGCCGATTTCGGCCCCTGAGGTGCTGACGTTGACGTTGGCAATACCGCAATCGCTCCCCCGGCTGCTGATGAAGAGTTCAGATTCGCGCAGGTCGTTTGTAAAAATTGCCGAAGTAAGCCCCTGGGGAACGTCGTTATGAAACTCTATCGCCTGTTCCAGGGTGTCATAGCGGATCATGTATAAAATGGGCGCAAAAGTTTCCTTTTTTACGATAGGATAGCTGTTTTCCACCTCGCAGATGCAGGGTGAAACGTACGTACCCGCATCATATATACCACCGGAGAGGACTTCACCTCCGCAGAGGACCTTTCCGCCCTCTTTTCTGATTTCTTCGAGCGCCTTACTCATCTCTTCGACGGCTTTTGTGTCAATGAGAGGCCCCATGAGAACTCCGTCTTCCAGCGGGTTCCCAATCTTGACCTGGCTGTAGGCTGAAATGAGCAGTTCCTTGAGCCGGTCGAAGATAGAGTTTTGCACGATCAGCCGCCTGATGGTGGTGCACCTTTGCCCGGCGGTCCCAACGGCGCCGAACAGGATGGCCCGCAGGGCGAGGTTAAGGTCGGCGCCTGGAGTAACTATTACGGCGTTGTTGCCTCCAAGCTCCAGCAGAGGCTTTCCCAGTCGAGCCAAAACAGTCCGGCCGACACGCCTCCCCATCGGCACGCTGCCGGTGGCGGAGATCAGCGGCAGCCTCCCGTCCGAAACCAATCGCTCGCCAATCTGCTCTCCCGCACCGATCACGACGTTCAAAATCCCTTCCGGAAAGCCGCAATCCCTTATCACGCGGCTGGCTATCGTGTTTGCAGCAATGGCACAGAGCGGGACTTTGCTGGAGGGCTTCCAGACGACGGTGTCGCCTGCAATCAGCGCGATTATGGCGTTCCAGGCCCATACGGCAACCGGAAAGTTGAACGCCGTGATGACACCTACAGGGCCGAGCGGATGATATTGTTCCAACATGCGATGCCCGGGTCTCTCGCTGTGCATGGAAAAACCGTAGAGCATCCGCGACTGGCCGACTGCAAAGTCGCAGAGATCTATTAATTCCTGGACCTCGCCTTCGCCCTCCGCAAGGATTTTCCCCATCTCCAGAGAAATCAACGCGCCAAGGTCTTTTTTGCGCTCGCGGAAGGCGTCCCCGATCCTGCGGACCACCTCCCCGCGCTTCGGGGCCGGGACATCCCGCCACTGCATGAAGGCTGCCTGCGCTGCTTGCGCAACCTCATCATAGGCGGTGGGATCAGCCTGCCGGATTTTGGCGAGGATTCTCCCATCAATGGGAGATATGGATTCGAGAATCTCTCCCTCGCAGTCCAGGCGGTCCAGTCCACTGAGAGCACCCTGGTTCAGTTCCTCAATACCGAGCTTTTCCAACAGACTCTTCATTGATTCACTTTCCAGTAAGGGTTCACCGCAGAGATGCAGAGAACGCGGAGAAAAGAAAATAGAAATGCAGGAAGACCGGAAGCAAACATGGACTTGGCTTTTGATTTTGTCTGTTCGTTCAACTTGTTTTTCTCTCTGCGCTCTCTGCGTCTCTGCGGTTAAATTTGAGTTATCTTAGCCGGCGATCTTCCTTAGAATTTCCTCGAAAATAGAAAGCCCGGTATCCATTTCCTCGGCGCTGATGATAAGAGCCGGGCAAAAACGGACCGTGCTTTCACCGCAGCCGAGCAGGAGCAAACCCCTGTGGAATGCGCTCCGAATGACGAGGTCACGCAAATCAGGGGCACTTTCTTTGGTGATGCGGTCTTTCACGAGCTCAACACCCACCATCAATCCCTTTCCACGCACGTCTCCCATACACTCAAAGCTTTTCTGCATCCGGCTCAGCCCTGCCATAAGCTGTTCCCCCCTGGTTTTTGCATTTTCGATCAGACCTCTTTGGAGAAGGTCGATGGTTGCCAGGGCAGCCCTGCAGGAAACGGGGTTTCCTCCGAAAGTCGATGCGTGCGATCCGGCATGCCAGTCCATAAGTTCACCATTTGCGATCATAGCACCGAGCGGCATACCGGAAGCAATTCCCTTGGCAAGGGCGATTATGTCCGGTTTAACGCCGAAGTGTTCCATAGCAAACATTTTGCCCGTTCTTCCCATCCCGGATTGAATCTCGTCGGCAACGAGGAGGATGCCGTATTTTTTTGCCAGTTTGCTCAGTTCCACATGGAATTCCGGCGGTGGTACGATATACCCGCCCTCTCCCTGAATCGGTTCGACAAATATGGCAGCGACCTCCTCCGGAGGGATGCAGGTGCGGAAAAGCGGGTCTTCTATCCACCGCACGCAGGCCGAACCGCAGGTCGGATAGCATGCCCCCTGGGGGCAGCGGTAGCAGTTCGGGTATGGCACGTGGGTAACTCCCGGCACGAACGGGTGGTAGTATTTTTTCTGATAGGCTTTGCTTGCGGTAAGCGAAAGGGCCCCCATCGTCCTGCCGTGAAATGAGCCGAAAAAAGAGATCGTTTGTTCGCGCCTGGTATGATAGCGGGCGAGCTTGAACGAGGCTTCCACAGCCTCCGCACCGGAATTGCCGAAGAAGACTTTGGCTCTCCCCGTCACATTCGCAATTTCTGCCAGCTTTCGGGCAAGAACTATCTGGGGAGAATAGTAAAAATCCGTTCCTGACATGTGAATCAATTTTGCGGCCTGGTCCCTGATTGCCTCCACAACCTCCGGATGACAATGACCGGTCGAGTTTACGGCAATGCCGGCCGTGAAATCCAGGAACTGATTACCGTCAACATCCCGGACCCACAGTCCCTGCGCTTCCTCAACAACCAGCGGGTAAACCCTTGTATAGGATGGAGAAACGAACTCGGCGTCCTCTCGGATGAATTCCGAAGCTTTGGGTCCGGGCAGATGCGTTTTTACCAGCGGAATTTTCATATTTCCCTCTGAATTCCGTACGAGAGGACTCACCTGCCCGACTCTTAATCAACATCACTTTTGTGAGATTGCGGGCAGACATATTAGAGTCAATAGGACTGCAACCTTTGCAGTTCGGATAATAATAAGGATAGTTACTAAAATAGTTACTCGCGTTTGGAATTCCAGTTCTAAACCAAATTTTGCATCTATCCGCAACAGGCAAGCTTTTGCCCTCTGGCAAAAAAAAGGCTTGTACTTATATTGTTTGCTCAATACTCGGGATATGTAAGTTCACATTTTTTCTGTTCATTATTCACCCCCGTTTTCAACCAATTTCGAGGTGAGATAAAGAGTCATGCCGACCAGAGAAATCGATCTCCCATACCGGGTCGAATACCTTTCAATCCTGGACCAAAACGGGCAGGTTGACAAATCACTCGAACCGCAGCTCTCAGACGAGATGCTGCTCAAACTCTATCGGGCAATGCTGCTCGGGCGGAGATTCGACGAACGCATGTTGATTCTTCAAAGGCAGGGCAAGATCGGAACTTTTGCGCCCGTCAAGGGGCAGGAGGCGCAAGTCGGAGCCGCCGCCGCATTGAATCCTGAGGACTGGGTCGTCCCATCCTTCCGGGAAACTCCTGTCGAAATCTGGCTCGGAAAGCCGATGGAGCTCATTCTTCTCTATTACAGCGGCTATAACGAGGGCGGGAACATACCGGAAGGGCTGAACCTGCTTCCCATTTCGGTTCCCGTCGGCTCGCAAATGCTCCATGCTGTGGGTCTCGGGTACGCGATGAAATACCGAGGGCAAAATTCGGTCGTAGCGACATTTTTTGGCGATGGGGCGACCTCCCAGGGCGATTTCCACGAAGCTATGAATTATGCCTCGGTCTATCAGACCCCGGTCATTTTCGTATGCCAGAACAACCACTGGGCGATATCACTACCCAGGAACCAGCAAACCCGTTCGAGAACTCTGGCTCAAAAAGCGCTTGCCTACGACATGCCGGGTCTTCAGGTGGACGGAAACGATGTTCTTGCCGTCTACAAGGCGGCTAAAGACGCGGCGGAGCGCGCCAGAAGGGGCGAAGGACCGACTCTTATTGAAATGGTAACTTACCGCCTCTCCATGCACACCACCGCAGATGATCCGAAAAAGTACCGCACGCAGGAAGAAGTTGCTGAATGGGAGAAACGCGATCCCCTCACCCGGTTTGAAAAATACCTGAGGGACAAGCAAATTCTGGACGACCAGAAAGTCCAGTCGGCCGCGGAGGAAGTCAAAAACGAAATCGGCTCGGCCGAGCGCAGGTGGTCGGAGGTTGTGGAAAATGGGGTCAACCCGTTGGCCATGTTCGATCATGCCTATGCGGAACTCTCTCCGACGCTGCTCGATCAGAAGAAAATGCTCAAAAAGGAACTGGAAGAAAAGCACGCCTCAGCCGAGAAGCCGGCCGTTGCCAGGGACTAAATCCCGACAGGTTTTGAGGACCTTTCTTTGATTGCAAAGCTGCTTAACGATAGATTGCTCTTTTCCGGGCCGGGGAGATTTCACAGATGCCTAAAATGAATATGGTCGAAGCTATAAACATGGCGCTGCGTCAGGAGATGGAAAAAGACGACAGGGTTATACTGCTGGGTGAAGATATCGGGAAAGACGGCGGAGTGTTCCGTGTAACGGACGGGCTGCTTGACAAATTCGGGCCCCAACGAGTTATGGACACGCCGCTGGCCGAATCCGCAATTGCCGGAATCTCAATTGGAATGGCGGTATACGGGCTTCGACCAGTATGCGAGATGCAGTTTTCCGGCTTCAGCTACTTCGCTTTCCACCAGATGGAAGCTCATGCGGCCAGGATGAGGCAAAGATCACAGGGCCGATACACAGTTCCAATGGTGCTGAGAGCGCCCTATGGCGGAGGAGTAAGAGCGCTCGAACACCATTCCGAAAGCCGGGAAATCTATTGGGCCCATACGCCCGGGCTGAAGATGATAATCCCGTCAACTCCGCGCACGGCCCGCGCACTTCTGATAAGCGCCATACGGGACCCTGACCCGGTCATTTTCTATGAGCCAAAAGCACTCTATCGCGCCTTCAGAGAAGAAGTGCCCGAGGAAGAGGAAACTCTTCCCGTCGGCAAGTCCAGGATAGCCCTGGAGGGGAGCGACATAACCCTCATATCCTACGGGGCGAGCCTGAGGCCGACCCTGGAAGCCGCGTCGGAACTGAATGAGAAGGATGGGATAAAGTGTGAAGTTGTCGATCTGCTTTCAATTTCTCCTCTCGACGACCAACTCTTCGTTGAATCCGTAAAAAAGACCGGGCGAGCCGTCGTGGTGCACGAGGCCCACCGCACATATGGAGCGGGGGCCGAAATCGTAGCCAGAATAGTGGAGAAGGCCTTGCTCTACCTCGAAGCCCCCATCCGCAGAGAAACCGGGTTCGACATTGTTATACCGTTTTATCAGCGCGAGCAGGATTATTTACCCGGTGTGCTCAGGATCAAAAACGCCGTTCGCGAAACCTTGGCATTTTAGCTCTGGAGGATCGTATGCCGGTCGAGTTCAAGCTGCCCGATCTGGGAGAAGGCATCCACGAAGGTGAGATAATCGAAGTTCTCGTTCACATCGGGGACAGAGTCGAAGACGGACAAACGGTACTGATCGTCGAGACAGACAAAGCGACCGCAGAGGTCCCCTCGCCGGTTACCGGAGTCGTTAAGGAAATAAGGGTAAAATCCGGGCAAATGGTCCGCGTCGGAGAAGTGCTCATTGTTTTCATAAAGGAGGGCGAAGGCGAAGAGGGGGCAAAAGCACCGCCGCCAATAACGCCCCAAGAGAAGCGCGAAACGCCGCCGCCTGAGGAAAAGGGAAAAAAGGCAGAAGCCCTTGCCGGGAAAACCGAGGAAGCAAGCATCAAAACTGAGGCGGCAAAGGCCCCTGCAAGGCCCCTCGAAGGGCCGGTTCCCGCCGCGCCTTCCACCCGCCGCCTGGCTCGCGAGCTTGGTATAGATATTAACCAGGTAAAACCAAGCGGCCCAGGTGGACGGGTTACCCCCGAGGACGTGCGAGCGCACGCCGAAGGCGCCAGGCGACCAGAGGCTAAAGAGGCGCTCCCCGAAGCCGAAGAGAAAAAGCCTCCCGCGCCCCCCGAGGCCGCAGCTCTCCCCCAATTCGACCAGATCGGCCCGGTCGAGCGAATCCCGCTCCGTTCGGTGCGGCGCACCATTGCAAAACATCTCGCTGTTGCCTGGTCGCAAATTCCTCACGTCACGCACGCGGACGTGGCCGACCTGACCGAACTCGAAGCGTTCCGGCGCAAACACAAACAGCAGGTCGCGGCCCAGGGCGGGGCTTTGACCCTTACGGTTTTCGCAATGAAAGCAGCGGCCGCAGCGCTGAAAAAATTCCCGCGATTCAATTCCAGCCTCGATATGGAATCTGAAGAAATCATTATTAAACATTACCATAACATCGGGTTCGCTGTTGACACCGAACGCGGCCTGCTCGTTTCAGTGGTGCGGGATGTAGACTGCAAAAGCATCTTCGATCTGGCGATCGAACTCAAAGCCCTTGCGGAAAAGACCCGCCAGGGGAAGGCAACCAAGGATGACATGTCCGGGGGGACTTTCACGATAACCAACATCGGCTCGATAGGCGGAACGGGATTTTCTCCGATCATCAATTACCCGGAAGTGGCCATCATGGGAATGGCCCAGGCAAGATTTCAGCCTGTCGTAGTGGGAGATGAAAAAAAGCATGAAATCGTCCCCCGCCTGATGATGCCTCTCAACATCACTATCGATCATCGCGTTCTCGACGGCGCTGAAGCGGCCAGGTTCCTCAACATGATCATAGAGGGACTGGAAAACCCGGAAAACCTGCTTATGATGAGCTAGTTTCCATGTCAAATTCCACCGCAGAGCTTCCGGCTAATTCCGTTAAGCGGACTGAACAGATTATGCATAGAGCTTTAAATTGCTGATTGGAGTTTTCATCAAATGGTAATGGGCGAGTTTACCCAGGAAACCGACCTCCTTGTAATAGGCGGAGGTCCGGGAGGTTATGCCGCGGCTTTTCGGGCGGCTGATCTGGGCATGGACGTAACGATGGTCGAAATGGACCCCAGGCCGGGCGGAGTATGCCTGTTCAGAGGCTGCATCCCATCAAAGACCCTGCTCTACGTTACGGAACTAATGCACGACGCCCGGCGCTCCAGTGAGATGGGCATCACCTTCGCCGAGCCGAGAATAGACATCGATCGCCTGCGCGCATGGAAGGACGCGGTTATTGACAAGCTGGCCAACGGGCTGGTTGAGCTTACACGGAAACGCGGCGTTCTGTTCATTCAGGGAAAAGCGGTATTGGAGGACTCAAGCCACGCGCGAGTCCAGAACACCGGGTCCAGCCATGTCAGGTTCAAACACGCTATCATCGCCACCGGTTCTTCCACGCGAGCCCCGGACGGGGTGCAGTTCAAACCACGCGGGCGAATCATGGATTCAACCGGCGCCCTGGAACTCGCAGATATCCCGAAACGGCTGCTCGTTGTCGGTGGCGGCTTTGTCGGACTTGAAACCGGGTCCGTTTACGCGTCATTGGGGAGCAAGACGGTCCTTGTCGAATATAACGGGCGGATCATGAGCGGTATAGATCAGGATCTGACCCGGCCTCTTTTGACCCGGCTCGAAGCGCTCTTCGAATCCATCCACCTGAACACGAACGTTACCTCGCTCGTGGAGGATGAGAGCGGCGTTAACGTGACCTTCAGCGGAGAAATCGAGGAGAAGAACCAGCGATTCGACCGCGTGCTCATAGCCGTCGGGAGAGTCCCTAATTCAGAGGGAATTGGCCTCGAGAACACAAAAGTGAAGTTAAACGAGCGCGGGTTCATAATAGTTGACCAACAGAGGCGCACAACCGACGAAAAAATCTTTGCCGTAGGTGACGTGGCGGGCGGGGCTATGCTCGCCCACAAGTCCATGCACGAGGGCAAAGTAGCCGCCGAAGTGATCTCGGGAATGCCCTCGGCCTTCGATTTTCAGGCCATACCTGCGGTCGTTTACACCGATCCTCAGATTGCGGTCTGCGGGCTGAGCGAAGAGGCCGCACGAAAGCGCGGGCGCAATGTCAAGGTAACCCGGTTTCCCTGGTCGGCATCCGGGCGGGCCGTATCCATGGGAGTCGGAGGAATGACCAAGATGATAATAGACCCCGATTCTCAACGGGTGCTGGGCCTTGGTATTGTCGGACGGGATGCCGGAGAAATGATATCCGAGGGCGTCATGGCAATCGAGATGGGCGCACTCGCAGAATACCTGGCCCTTTCGATTCACCCCCATCCGACCCTTTCTGAAACCGAGGAGGAGGTGGCGGAAGCCTTCCTCGGCAGCTCAACGCACATACTTCCGCAGAAAAAATGAATTTTTTGCGGCCGACTGATAACTCACACAAAAAAGGAGTACGAAATGAAGGGCAACGAGAAAATCATTGCGAAGCTGAATGACCTGCTTTCAGACGAACTGACGGCTATCAACCAGTACTTCGTTCACGCGGAAATGTGCGAGAATTGGGGCTATGAGCGGCTTCATAAAAAGATCAGGGAGCGATCGATCGACGAGATGAAACATGCCGAGAAGTTGATTGCCCGCATATTGTATCTGGAGGGCAAGCCGATCGTCAGTAATCTGAAAGCGATTCACATCGGCGCAGAAGTCCCGGCTCATCATAAGAACGACTGGGAAGCCGAAAAGGGAGCCATCGCAAGCTACAATGACGGAATCAAGCTCGCTTATGAACTCGGCGACAACGGCTCGCGGGAACTCATGGATTCCATATTGAAGGATGAGGAAGAGCATATCGACTGGATCGAAGCGCAACTCGACCAGATCAAGCAGATGGGCGTCCCGAATTACCTGGTGGAACAGATCGATTAAGCGGCGGGGCCGCAGCCATGATGGCCTATTATCCCCGCGAGGTGAATCCATGTGGGGCACGACTTAAAAAAAGACACCTGTCATTATAGCCTGATTGGTTGCCTCGATTACATGCGGGCATGGGAGCTTCAGAAGAAGCTGGCCGAAAAGGTGGCTTTCGGCGGACCAGGACGTTCTACTTTTGCTCGAACACCCGCCGGCCTATACTCTGGGACTTCGAGGAAGCGAGGCCAAGATGCTCGATTCCCGAGAGTCCCTGATTCGGCAGGGGGCAGCCGTAATCAACGTTGACCGGGGCGGCGGCATCACGTTCCACGGCCCCGGCCAACTCGTTGGCTATCCTATCCTGAACCTGGAGAAGTAAGATTGAAAGGTTAAGGGTTCAATTGTTTTGTTTAATGTTTGCCCCATGGGCAATGCAGGTCTGCTTAAGGGAGATTTGAGAGCGGCTTACCCTAAAGTGGGGTTTTGCTCGATTTACAATAACCGGTAAGCATCCTGTGCCCCGAGACGGGGACCGGCGAGCCGTATGCCTCTCTACCCCAACCCTCGCACCCGTGACCAGTAGCGGCCGTTAGCGGCGCCGCATTCAATAGGGATGTCAAAAGCCTGCGTCAGGAGATCGGGCTTCAATACCTGTTCCTTTTCGCCTTTTGCAGCGCAGCCCCCCGCCTTCAGCAAAAAGACATGGGTGAAGGCAGGCATAATTTCTTCGAGATAATGGGTGACCAGGATCATGGTTGGGCCGCCGGGCATCCGGCCCAGGCTTTCAAGGGTGGACAGCAGATGCTCTCTGGAGACCAGGTCCAGCCCACCGCAGGGTTCATCCAGGATCAGAAGGCGAGGTTTATGGATGAGCGCCCTTGCGATCAGCAGGCGCTGCTTCTCTCCTTGCGAGAGCACCGCGTAAGGAAGATCGAGTATGTTACCGCAGTCGAGTCTTGCGGCAAGCCTGGCGGCTTCCTCGAAATCCTCCGCCTCAGGCTTGTCGAATATCCCGATCGAGGCATACTTTCCACTCACAATGAAGTCGAGAGGCTTCTGCGAGGGAGGAACCTGAGCCTGAAGAAAAGACCCGACCCAGCCGATACTCTTTCGCAAAGCGCGAAGGTCAACTTCACCGAAGCGCTCACCCAATACGGTGACTTCGCCTGAGGTCGGCCAGAGATAGCCGGCAAGAATCTGAAGCATGGTCGTCTTGCCCGACCCATTGGCGCCAAGGACGACCCAGTGCTCACCGGGCTTGATATCCCAGGAAATATCTTCCAGAATAAGCCTCCGGTTCCTTACGAACCGAACGCCTTTGATGCTGATCCAGCTATTTTCCATTTCACGCCAAACAGGTGCTCCCCATCCATAAACTATTCCGATGGAGACTAACTGAACGATTCCCACGTAAGCACGATTTTTCCGAAATGCTCTCCTTTACTGAGATACCGGTGAGCATCCTCCACTTCGCGCATTGAAAATATCCGATCTATTACAGGCTTTACTCGGCCTGATTTGAGCAACGGGAGCACAATATCGATGAACCCGCGAGTGATCGCGGCCTTCTCCTCCCTGGACTGGCTGCGCAAAACGGAGCCGATAATTTTTAGCCTTTTGGAGACAACCGGAGCAAGGTTTATTTCTCCCCCGCTCCCTCCCATCAAACCTATAATGACAAGGCGTCCCCCGGTTTTCAGGATCTCCAGATGCTTGCGCAGATAAGACGCCCCGATCCAGTCGAGAATGATATCCACACCCTTGCCCGCGGTTATATCCAGAACCCGCCCGGCGAAATCCTCCTGCTTGTAGTTAATGCCCGAGGAAGCACCCAGACCGAGCGCCCGTTTTATTTTGTCTTCCGCGCCTGCTGTAATGATTACTTCTGCCCCAATCGATGAGCCAAGCTGTATGGCGGCGGTCCCAACTCCGCTGCCACCTCCGTGAAGAAGAAGCACATCTCCGGTTTTCATTCCGGCCTGGCTGAAAAGATTGTAATACGCCGTGAAGAAGACCTCGGCAGCCGCAGCCGCTTCGGTGAAACTGAGGTTTTCAGGAATAGGAACCAGATGGTCTGCCGCAACGGCAACATACCTTCCACATCCGCCCCCGGCGACTATCCCGAAGACCCTATCGTTTTCCTTAAAAGCCGAATCCCCGGGCCCCTTAACCACATACCCGGCGAAATCGAGCCCGAGCACCCGGGACGCTCCGGGTGGAGGCGGGTACAACCCCCGCCTCTGGAGCAGGTCGGCCCGATTCACGGAACAGGCTTCAACCTGCACCAAGGCTTCCCTTTCTCTCAGAGCGGGTATTTCTACCGTCTCCAGGCTGACGTGGTTCCATTCGCCCTTTTTTGCCCCCTCACCCACTATGACTGCCGGCATCGATTGAGCGCGCATAAGGTGAAATTCTCCTGCGTTCATTCCAGTCCTTCGGTTTGGGCAAATGAGTAAAATTGGTCGTTCCCAGCTATGATGATGTGATCGTGAACCACGATGTCAAGATCGTCGAGTATTTTCTTGAGTCTCCGGGTGAGCTGCCTGTCGGCGGCCGAAGGCAGGGGGCCTCCGCCGGGGTGATTGTGAGCCAGGATCACAGCGGTTGCACGATGTTTCAGACTGGCTTCGACGACCTGCCTCGGGAAGACGGCAGTCCTGTTTACGCTTCCTTTCTGTACACTCTCCACAGCGATCAACCGGTTTTTGCTATCCAGAGCCAGCACGCAGAAGACTTCGTTTCTTTGGGTCCCCAGAAGTGCCCTGAGATATGAGACCGCAGATTCAGTTGAAGCAAAAGTCTCGTGGCGCACCCAGCGGCTCGACTGGTAAGAATCGAAGAGCCGGGGCATCAGGCCAATCAGAACCGCGGCGTTTTCTCCAATTCCTTCGACACGTTGAAGCGCCTCGGCCGGGGCGTCGAACACTGAGGCAAGGTTGTTTCCGAACTCACCGAGAAGGTCTTTGGCAATCGTCTTGACATCTCTTCTGGGAATCGCATAGGTGAGCAGAAGTTCGAGGATTTCATGGTCGTGGAACCCGGCAAGACCGCTTTTGGCGAATCTTTCCCGCAGTCTGCGCCGGTGGCCTTCCAGGCTCGCTTTTGCCAGGATAGACTTTTCAGACGATTCCCGAGGAGAAGAGTTTTTCACAATATCCGGGCACCGTTTATCGAGAAAGAGAAACTTGAGGAACTTTCAAAACCTCAGCCAGGGTGCTCTACTTTCTGGCGAAGCCGGCTGAGCAGGGAGTCAAAAGACTCATTGGCCAGGATTGAAGCGAATTGGCCCCGATAGTTCTCGACAAAGCTCATTCCCTCGACTACCACGTCATATACTTTCCAGTCTCCCCCCTCAAGGTGGAGCCTGTAGTCGATCGAAACGTTGCTGTTGCCCTGATACAGGATGTGCGTTTTGACAAGCGCGTATTCACCCTGCACTCTTTCGTAATCATAGAAGATCTGTTCATCGGAGCCTGTATAATGCTCGATTCGGCTGATGTAAGTAGTATAGAGAAGCCGTTTGAAAAGTTGGGCGAACTCCTGGCGCTTTTCAGGAGGCTGGTCTTTCCAGGGGTGACCCAGCGCTCTTCTGGCCATTTCTTCGAAGTTGAAATACTGACTCACAACATTTAGGATTTCATCCTGCCGTTGGCGCAAAGAGGGCCCTTTATCCCCTCGAGACTCGCGCAAAATCTTGAGCACCTCTTGAGAGCCGGTCTTTATGACATCAATTGGCTTCGAAACACCGGTTGGCTTGGAATCCGCCGCGAAAGCAAATTGCGGAGAGATAAGAAGTAAAACTATGAAAACCAGTTTCAGCAAGAACTTGTCTTTTTTAAATCGCCACCACATCATTTTCCCCTCCGGATGACACGCCGATTTTTAGCAAATCAGTGAAGGATATTCTGCCCAACATGGTTTGTCAATGAATATGGCGCCGGGATTCTATAACCATAATATAGGTCCGGCCAGTTACGGCAAAAAGTGGAGCGGAGTGTTTTTCAGCTACAGCGCTTTATAACGAGTCAGTCAGAATCGAGAAATTAGGGTGAATTCATCCATGATGCCGATCTTTCCGGCAGATTCAGGAGAGAAGTCGGCGAGAGTTCCCTTTGCTTTTGCGCGCGGTGTCTTCTCGCCTTCAAAAAGAAGCCCCTCCATTGCACGGGGCAAACTACTCGCACAGACCGGCTATTTTCGAGGTTCCCCTATTATGGCCATCCGGAAAGAGTCCTCCCAGGTCTGTTATGTCTATATGGCTCGCCGTGCAGGTTTCATAGACTGTGGGAATCCTGCCGTTTTCCGCAAACTACGCCCGTAAATATCTTATTATATTCGAGTGTTTTTCCGTGAGAGGAGTTGGCATCTTCATCTCATAACTTTGTATACGGCAAAATCCTCGTCCCATTTCGAGTCGGTAGCGACAGTTACAGGCGAATAACTGAAGCCGGTTCAAAGCTTTCGATTTACATTACGTCTTCCAAAAGGGCCTCCACCTTGATCATGATCTGGTTGTCAGTGTAGTTTGCGAGGTGGATGGCTTTTGCAGGGCATTCCGATACGCATGTGCCGCACCCTCGGCAGAGCGCCTCGTTGATTTCCGAGACATAGTCGACTATCTGCGGAACTCCATAAGGGCACGAGCGTACGCAAACCATGCAAGTGGCGCAGAGCTTGGGATCTACCTTAGCCACCACACCCCCGACGGTCTGGTCCCTGGCGGCAAGGAATGCGCCTGCCCTGGAGGCGGCCGCCAGCGCCTGGGAAATACTTTCGGTGATGAGCTTCGGGCTATGAGCCATGCCGCACATATAGAGGCCTTCCGATGCGAAATCCACCGGCCTCAGCTTTGCGTGGGCTTCGATAAAGTACCCATCCGGGCTACTCTGAATTTTCAGCATGGACGCAAGTTCGCCGTTTTCGGCGGCGAGGGTCGCTGCGCTGAGGATTACAGCATCAGCCCGCATCTCAACCGGATGGTTCAGAACGTGGTCGGTGAACACCACAGAAAGCCCTGCACCGTTTATGTTTACCTGCGGTGGATTTTCCAGGTCATAGCGTGAAAAAAGGATACGTTCGGTCCTCGCCAGGGCATAGTAATTCTCGAGCAGGCCATACATCATCATATCTCGATACAGGATCATGACGTCCGTATGGGGATTGAGTTTTTTCAGCTCGCGAGCATGCTTCACTGCGCTCTGACAGCAAACACGGCTACAGTTCGGGTTATCGTCGGTTCTTGAGCCGACGCACTGGATCATAACAACTCGATCCCAGGCAGCGGCCCTGGCTGGTTCGTTACGCATGAGTTCATCCAGTTCGAGTTGGGTCATGACGCCGCCATTTGCACCGTAGCCAAATGCTTTGGGCTGATCTTCACGGGCGCCGGTGGCCAGAATGGCGCAACCGTGGCTGATTTCCCTGATCGAGCTTTCACAGGTTTGGACCTGGGTGAAGAAATTGCCCTTATAGCCTGAGAAACCGGTAATGCGGGTATCGGTCATGACTTCAATTTTTCTGTGAGTCTTGACCTCTTCGATCAAACCTGCGAGGAACTCCTGTACGTCTTTTCCTTCTATAGTATGAGCGATTCTGCGGCTTAGACCGCCGAGTTCCTTTTCTTTCTCGATGAGGGCAACTTCAAAGCCCTGCCGCGCCAGTCCAAGTGCAGCGGTCATGCCGGCCACCCCGCCTCCGATTACCAGTCCGCTCTGGACGATATCGAGGGGCCGCTCAAATAGAGGATCGAGCAAGGCCGCCCTGGCGACGGCCATCCGAACCAGGTCCTTTGCCTTTGGTGTTGCGACTGCTTTTGCGTTGCTATGGCACCATGAATTCTGATTCCGGATGTTTGCCATCTCGAAGAGGTATTTGTTTAAGCCGGCATTCATGAGGGTCTCCTGGAACAGAGGCTCATGGGTTCGCGGCGTACAGGCTGCAACGACGACTCGATTAATACCCTGTTCTTTTATCACCTGAGCCATTTTCACCTGGGTATCCTGCGAGCAGGTGTAGAGATTGTCTTCGACATAAACGACATTCGGCAGGGACCGTGCGTACTCCCTCACCTCGGGCACATCAACGATGCCGCCGATATTGGTACCGCACCGGCAGACGAACACCCCCACTCGGGGAGGTTCATCGCTGACGTCTTTTTCGGGATGCTTTTCTTTGACTCTGGCCACGGACCAGCGGGTTTCGCTCAAAGATGCACTGCAGGCACATGCCGCTGCCGACGCCTCCATGATGGACTGAGGGATGTCTTTTGGCCCCTGGATGGTGCCGCAGGCAAAAACTCCAGGCCTGGACGTGGATACGGGGGTAAAGCAGTCCGTGTTCACAAAGCGGTTTTGGTTGAGATCGATGCCAAGCCGCCTGGCGAGGTCCACCGACTGTTCACCCGCGTCCAGACCGACCGAAAGCACTACAAGGTTGTAGACATCAGTATGCATACGGCCTTCTTCGCCCACGTAAGAGATCTCGAGGTCCCCGTCGCCAACGGGCTTTACCGTGTGCACGCGAGAGCGGATGAACCGAACGCCTTCGCGTTTTGCACGCAGGTAATATTTTTCGAAATCCTTCCCGTAGGTCCGCATGTCCATGAAGAAAATTGCCGTATCAAGACCGCCGTGTGCATGCTCTTTGGCGATGACGGCCTCCTTGATGGCATACATGCAGCAGACACCTGAGCAGTAGGAATTGTCACAGTGGTTTAGGTCGCGTGAACCCACGCACTGAAGCCAGGCTATCTTTCTTGGTTCTTCCCGATCGTAGGGCCGCATGAGGTGGCCGCGGTAAGGCCCCGACGCGCTCAGTATCCGTTCAAATTCAAGGCTGGATACAACATTGGGATGGTTGGCGTAATGGTAGGAATCGAGACAAGACGGATCGAAAACTCCGCTTCCCGCTGCGAGCACCACCGCTCCAACCTCCAGTTCAGTGATGCGGAGCGTATCCGCATACAGGACGGCCCCGGCCAAACAGACCTTTTCGCAAAGGCCGCAGCCGATGCAGGTATTGGGGTCAATGGCATAGACCATCGGTACTGCCTGGGTGTAAGGGATGTAGGCGGCGGCTCTGTGGTCGAGGCCGCAGTTGTAATCGTTTGCGGCTCTCAGGGGGCAGGCCTGAGCGCATGCACCACAGCCCGTGCATTTGGATCTGTCAATATAGCGAGGGGACTGGCTCAACTTGGCAATGAACCGGCCCGGCCCACCGTCAAGTGATTCGACTTTTGAATGTGTTACGATACTGATGTTCAGATGACGGCCGACCTCGACCAGTTTGGGCGAGATGACTCACATCGCGCAGTCGTTTGTCGGAAAGGTCTTGTCCAATTGCGACATCAGACCTCCGACTGTTGGTGACTGATCCACCAGGTAGATATAGTACCCGGCATCGGCCAGATCCAGGGATGCCTGCATGCCGGCAATGCCGGCGCCAACCACCATGACAGCCCCAATATTCCGATCGTTATCAGTTTTTGCCATGTCCACTCCTGCTGCCGATTTTTCTATTTCAGGCAAAGTGAACTTTTCCATCAGGTGCTCCGGATTTATTGCTTCATGCATCCGTGCGGATAAACTTCGGCGTGGTGCTGTCATATCCATGGATCTCTACAGGACCCCACTTTTCAACATCGACTAAGCGTTGCGAAACTTTATAGACCCCAAGCCCCGTCTTTGCGGAAATCTCCCGGACAGACTGCGGGCCGGTCCGCAAAACCTCGAGGATCAGGGCGTTTTCATACTCGCTTTCGCATACCGATCCGAGGAGCTGGTCGAACACGACCGAGTCCATCGTTTCGTTGTAGACATTCCCACGTTCTGTGACCTGGCGGTCAATGCCTGCAAGCCATCGGACCCGAGGCGAGCTTAGAACGCTCTCCACCGCTGAAAGCTCAAGAGTGAATTTTGAGGCATCAAACGGACCAAGTTCCGCCAATTCGCCGCTCAACTCCTTTATGTAGTTTGCGAAGAGCTGCCCTTCGGCGGCGCTAACCCACCGGAGCCGAACACGACCTCGGCCGATCCTGGACAGGTCAAGCAGATTTTCGACGATCCGCTCCCTCTTTTGCGCGTACACATTACCTTCCAGGTAATGACAGTCTCCGGGGTGACATCCGAAGACGAACACGCCGTCAAAACCGCTCTTTAACCCTTTTGTCAGATAGAGAGGATCGACTCTTCCCGAGCACATCGTGCGCAGCACGCGGATCGTTGGCGGGTACTGGAAACGGGACACACCAGCCACGTCCGCTCCCGCGTACGAGCACCAGTTGCACAAAAAAGCCAGCACCTTTGGCTCAAGAGAACTTGAGCTCATTCCTGTTCTCCCTGAGACACCTTTCGCATCCCCAATGGACAAACCCCAATCTTCTCATCTACTTAAACCCAGCGCCGCCGGCCTGGATAGCCGCGCTGATCTGGCAGTCTCTGAAATGCTTCATATCGATTGCTTTCTGTGGACAGCCCGCCGCGCAAACACCACAGCCCTTGCAAGATGCGGAAACGGTTTCCGCCCGGTACCCTTTTCCTTCTATCTCGTGAAGTCTTATCGCCCCGAACGCGCAGTTCGCCTCACACATCCCGCACCCGATGCAAAGCTCCTGGTCAACCACTGACGCAATGGGCTCAACTTCGACATATGGCTTTGCCAGAAAGCTCGCAGCACGCGCAGCGGCGGCCTGAGCCTGGGCGATGGACTCATCTATGGGTTTGGGATAGTGAGCAAGGCCGGCAACAAAGACGCCATCGGTTGCAGAGTCCACGGACCGAAGCTTCATGTGGGCCTCAAGGAAAAACCCGTCCTGGTTTAGAGGCACCTTGAAAAACCTGGCTAACTCATCGAGTCCCTTTGGGATTATGGCGGTAGCCAAGTTGAGGTAATCTACAGAAATCTCAACGGGATTCCCAAGAACTTGATCCCTGACCCTTATCCGCAGCTTTTCTTTTCCGGCCACGGTCACCTTCTCTACGACTGGTTTTTCGCCGGCGTTATACCGGATGAAGAGAATCCCATGCTTTCTCGCCCTGGTGTAGAGATCTTCCCTGCTGCCGTAGGTGCGAATGTCCCGGTAGAGTATATAGACGTTGAGGTCCGGCTTTTTTTCCTTGAGATCGATTGCCTGTTGCACGGATGCCGTACAGCAGATTTTTGAACAGTAGGGGCGTTCAGGTTCTCTGGAACCGACGCACTGGATAAACGCAATTCCTTCGGAAGAATCCAGCCGCTTCGGGTCATCTTCGAAAAGCTTTTCGAGTTCGTGCCACCGGGTTACCCGTTCGGTTTGGCCGTACAGGTACTCCAGGGGTTCTAAGGAGTGCGCCCCTGTTGCGAGTATGGCTACACCGTGCTGGATTTCCCGATTTTCGCCGTTTACTTGAACCGTAGTGGTGAACTGACCGACAAACCCCTTGACCGCCAGCATTTTCGCCCCGGTAAGGACCTCGATGTTTCTGTTGCCCAGCACCGTGCCCTTAAGCTCTTCCACGTATGTACGTATGTCTTCACCCTTCCAGGTCTTTCTGAGCTTTAAGGCATGGCCGCCGAGGTTTGCCTTTTCCTCGACAAGGTAGGTTTTAAAGCCTTGAGTTCCCAAATTGAGCGCCGCATTCATGCCGGCAATCCCGCTTCCGATAACCAGCGCTGATTGGGTTAAAGCAACCTGGAGCTTTTCTATGGGCTCGAGCAGGGCCGCCTTGGCGACAGCCATCCGGACAAGGTCTTTAGCCTTGTCTGTGGCCTTCTCTGGCTCTGCCTGATGCACCCAGGAATCCTGGTCACGGATGTTTGCAAACTCAAAAAGATACGGATTAAGGCCTGCTTCCCGGATCGTTTCCTGAAAGAGGGTTTCATGGGTCCTGGGCGTACAGGCTGCAACCACGATCCGGTTTAACCTGTGTTGCTTTATGGCCTCGATAATCAGCTTCTGGGTGTCCTGGCTGCAGGTGAACATGTTGTCCGAAACATAGGCCACGTTGGAAAGGCCACTTGCATAGTCGCGGACCTCCGGTACGTTCACCACACTCGCGATATTGACTCCGCAGTGGCATACAAAAACACCGATCCGAGGTTCGGCATGTATGGAAGGGTCTTCAGGCGGATAGGTCTTTTCCCGAGTCAGAGAATTTCGCGATTCGGAGAGAAGAGCAGCCGATCCCGCAGATGCTGCCGATGCCTCCATTACTGAGAGGGGGATATCTTTTGGACCGCAGAAGGCCCCACAGGTAAAAACGCCGGGCCGGGAAGAGGCAACAGGGGAAAAGCTGCTCGCACGAGCAAATCCGCTTGCGTCAATCTCGATCCCGATTCTTTCGGCAAGCGTCTTTGATTCCTTTGAAACCTCAAGCCCTATGGACAGAACTACCAGATCGAAAATTTCGGCATGCATCTTCCCGGTCTCGTCGACATATTCGATCCTGAGGTCATCGGAGTTCGGTACTGCCCGGACTATCGAGTGTACCCGGCAGCGGATAAAACGGACCCCTATCTCCTCCTTGGCTCGGTTGTAATAGCGTTCGAAATCTTTTCCACATGTACGCATGTCCATAAAGAAGATTGCGGTATCGAGCTCATCTTTGGCGTGTTCCTTTGCAATCACGGCCTCTTTAATGGCATACATACAACAAACCCCCGAGCAGTACTCGTGGGCATACTGGTGTGAATCTCGAGATCCCACGCACTGGAGCCAAGCGATTTTTTTGGGCTGCCGGTGGTCCGATGGGCGCACGAGGCGCCCCTGAGTGGGGCCCGAAGCCGAAAGGATGCGCTCGAACTCCATCGAGGTCACCACATTCAGCAGGTTCGCGTAGCCATAGGTGTCGTATTTGGAGGGGTCGAACGGCTGAAAGCCCGGCGCGAGGATGATTGCGCCGACATTTATCTCCAGCTCTTTGGGCGGCTCGTCGTGATCGATAGCCTTTGCAAGACAGGCCTTGACACACTGGTAGCATTCGGAACACACGCCGCAGCTAAGACAGCGCGTCGCTTCGGCCCTGACCTGCTCTTCGGTAAACCCGAGCTGCACTTCTTCGAAATTGCCGGTGCGGATTTCCGGAGAAAGGACAGGCATACGCGAGCGCGGCATTGTGTCATAGCCTTCGGTCGAGACTTGCTTGACCGCCTGCCATTCCTTTTTACGCCCGGCGCTAAGATCTTCCCCTCGTATGTATCGGCCAATCGAAATTGCCGCCTGCTTGCCGGCGGCAATTGCTTCGATTACCGTCCTTGGGCCGGTCACCGCATCCCCGCCTGCAAAAATGTCAGGATCGTGGGTCTGCAAGGTGAGCGGGTCGATTCTCATCGTGCCCAAATCGGTAAGGCGGCAGGCGCACTCTTCGGTAAGGCATGCCCAGTCGGATTCCTGGCCGATGGCAGGAACCACAGCGTCCACCTCCATGATGAACTCAGACCCCTCAACGGCCACCGGCCGCCTTCGTCCGCTTGCATCCAGCTCGCCGAGTTCCATCCTCATGCATTCAACAGCCTTTACCCGCCCGTTTTCCCCGATAATTCGCTTAGGGCTGGTGAGGGTCATGATCTCGATGCCTTCTTCGCGGCACTCTTGGATCTCTTCCTCGTTGGCGGGCATTTCCTTCTCGCTTCTGCGACAGGCAATAAAAGGCTTGATCGAGCCGTTGCGAAGGGCTGTTCGCACGGTATCCATCGCAGCGTTTCCACCGCCTATCACCGCGACGCGATCACCCAGGGGGACCTTTTTGCCCAGATTTATGTCTCTTAAGTATTGAACACCGGGGACCACCCCTTCAAGCTCTTCACCCGGGATGCCGAGCGCTTTGCATTCCTGGGCGCCTATGCCCATGAAGAATGCCTTGTATCCCTGGTCTCTGAGTTGAGAGATAGTAAAGTCTTTGCCGATCTCCACCCCCGTTTTGAACTCTACGCCCATATCCCGTATGACCTGGATTTCGGCTTCGATTGTGTTTTTCGGTAGCCTGTAGGAAGGAATGCCAACGCTCAGCATGCCTCCGAGCACCGGCAGCTTTTCAAAAACCGTTACCCGGTAACCTTCGATTGCCATATAATAGGCGCACGATAAGCCTGCCGGACCCGAACCGATGACTGCGACCTTCTCGTTGCGTTTCTCCTTTATCTGCGGGACGAACCTGGTTTCGGAGCTCAAATCCAGATCGGCCAGAAAGCGCTTGATCGAATCGATTGCCACCGGCTTGTCAAGCTCGCCCCTCGTGCAGGCGGTCTCGCAGGGATGGTGGCAAACACGGCCGCAGATGGCAGGCAGGGGGTTTTCTTCCTTGATAAGCTCTAGGGCCTCCTGATATTTGCCCTGAGCAGTCAAAGCCACATACCCCTGGACCGAAATGTGCGCCGGGCAGGTCGTCTTGCATGGGGAGGCGCCGCGTTTTTCAATGGCAAATGCTCCGGGTACTGCTTGGGCATACTTGCGGAATGCCGCCCGGCGCTCGCTCATCTCCATGTCGTACTCGTTCTTGCGTGCGACCGGGCAGACACGAGCGCATTCACCGCAGCCGGTGCACTTTGAAATGTCGATGTAGCGGGGTTTTTGAAGGAGCTTTACCTTGAAATTTCCCGGTTCACCGCTAACTTGCTGAACTTCCGATAGGGTCAGAAGCTTGATGTTGAGATGCCGCCCGCATTCCACGAGCTTTGGGGAAAGAATGCACATGGAGCAGTCGTTAGTGGGAAAGGTCTTGTCCAGTTGAGCCATAGCCCCGCCGATGGCGGTAGAGCTCTCGACGAGGTAGACGAAGAATCCCGATTCGGCAAGGTCGAGGGCAGCCTGGGTCCCTGCTATGCCTCCTCCCACAACCATGACGGCACCCGTAAAGTACCTTGCTTGACTGTTTTCATTCATTATTTTACTTCTCCATGAGTAAATCGCGGCGTGACCGGTTCCTTGCCCGGCCATCTATTTCCTGTCAAAGCCTTACACTTAGCTCTCATCTGCATTGACAATTTGAGGTTCAGCATGAAGTGAGGCAACTGCAAGATATTGCAAACGGCAGACCAGCGCTTCCTAAGGCTGCAAACATCAAAGAGTGTGCTATGTCCAGTGAGATTCTTGAGGGAGGGACCTAACGATCGGGGTGGGTCTTCAACTGTTAAGAATTAAACACCTGTTAAACTTGACTTCATTTTTTAACACAGTGAGGACGATTCAGGTGGTTTCGTCTACATTACTATTTTCATTGGTTACATTAGCATTATAGACTGATCTGACCCCGTATTTTCTCATGCGGTTCCAAATGGTGACGCGGGAAATACCTAACATCTCAGCGGCTAATGACTGGTTGCCTTTTGAGCGGTTCAGGGTGCTTATAAGCTCTCTTTTCTTAATTTCTTCCTTACTTTGCGCCAGTGGCTTACCGTGCCTTATCGCCGTTTTTTCCTGAAGAATACCCGGAGGCAGGTGGTGGGCCCGGATCATCGTTTCCTGGCAAACAACAACGGCATACTCGAAAGCGCTCTTCAGTTCCCGGACGTTGCCGGGCCAGGTATAGTTCATAAGACAATCAATCAGGTCCTTGCTGATGCCCTTGATATCCTTCCCACTCTTCATCTGAATCTTCCGGAAAAAGGATTCGGCAAGAATAGGTATATCATCCAACCGCTCTCTCAAGGGCGGCAGGTGGATCGGAATCACATTGATTCGAAAGAAAAGATCTTGTCTGAATGTCCTCTTTTCAATGAGTGAAGGGAGGTCTCGATTGGTGGCCGAAATGATTCTGACATCAACCGCTATAGGTTTGCTGTCGCCGACCCGCTCGATGATCTTGTCTTCCAATACTCGAAGCATCTTTACCTGGGTGGAAAGTGGCAAATCGCCGATCTCATCAAGAAAAATATCCCCGGTCTGAGCCATTTCGAATCTGCCGGCCCGGTCCTTGTAGGCACCGGTGTAGGCGCCTTTAACATGCCCGAAAAGCTCGCTTTCCAAAAGAGTTTCAGTCAGGGCCGCACAGTTCACCTTGACAAAAGGACCACCCTTCCTCACACCGATCTGGTGAATGGCCTTGGCCACCAATTCTTTTCCGGTGCCACTCTCACCCAATATGATCACCGGAGCATCCGAAAAGGCGGCATTTTGTATAAGGTCGTACACACTCATCATCGCCGCCGAGGTGCCGATTATTTCATGGAAACCGTCCTCCGACTTGAGTGTACGGCGAAAGGCCGCTATCTGTTCATCCTTTTCGACGAGCTCTGTTATATCCGTGACGGTTTCAACTGCCCCAATGACATTTCCCTTCCTGTCGCAAAGCTGAGACGCATTCTTTAAGACGTGAATGTATGTGCCGCTCTTGTTCATAATTGTGCACCTGGCTACATCCAGAGAACCATATTTGAACAGCTTGCACCAGAACACCCCCCCCTTTTCACGGGCCATCTTGTAAATGCTGCAGTTAAGGATCGAACATTTCTGGCCAATGAGTTCCTCGCGCGAGTAGCCTGTGATCGCCTCAAGGGCCCTGTTTACAGAAATGATGGAACCCGTTGTGTCAACGATCATTATCCCGTCTCGCATAGTATTCACAACGGTTTTCCAGTAGGTATCCAGATCTGTTTCAAACATGGGAGTTCACTTTTAAACAATTGTTAACTTGCATTTCTTAACAATTTGATCTTTCCAGTCGCTAAGTTTCAATTTCGGGCAGAAATCCTGTCGATTAGATGCGCTCGCCGCCTAACTGAGGCATAGGTATCAAATAAAACGTACCGGCACCATAATGTGGCATTAAGTTTGCCTTTAACTTCAGCAAACCCAACCAGAGGGGGCCGCTTCGAAAATGAAAGACAAACCTGACTACGTCATCGATTTCCGGGAAAGCATCACTCCTCTTTCTCTGCTGAGAGTAGGCCAACTGGTCAAGCAGATGAAACCCCATGAACTCCTCGAGATCATCGTAACGGATTCCGATATTAGGTCGGACGTGTTGAAGATCGTTCCGGGTTGCGAACTGGTCGGAATGGAATTGAACAAAGAGGAGGATTTTTGCCGAATTCAGCTCGAGAAAAGAAAATGCTCCGACACTGTCTCTTTCGATGATACAGACCCGACAAATTTTTCATAAAACAATGAGATGCTGAAAGGTCCGGGCGGAGGAGAGGGAGATCATCGATGCTATTTTCCCCTTTTCCTTGCCTTGCTTTCCATTTTTATCCTTCATCATTCTCGACGCCGAGCCTCTCCCACTGGTCTTTGGCATCGAATGCCGCCCTGGAAATTTCTTCATCGCTCCAAAGCTCGATAACGAGAGTCTCGGCCACGAGTTCCCAGATGTATTTCACCCCGTAGCGGCAGTCTTCGTAATTTTTTGGAAGCCGCTTCATTATCTGGCTATGGCAGTTGGAGCATCCGACGACAACCACGCTAGCGCCGCTGTCCCTGATTGAATAATATTTTTGGCGTCCGTGCCACGCCGATTCATCCGGATAAGGACCTGGCCACATTCCGCCACCCGCCCCACAGCAGTAACCGTTGCCGCGATTTGGCTCCATTTCGGTGAAGCTATCCACACACTGGTTTATGATCCATCGCGGCTCTTCATAAAAACCCTTGCCGAAGTGGCGCTCGAGTTCTCTTTACAGGAGTCATGCCAAGTGAAGATTTTTCCAGCATTCACGCTCTTGTCCAGCTTTATCCTGCCTGACTGAATAAGTTCGATCAGGTATTCGTAAAGATACAGATAATGAACTTTGTTGGCCGGGTCCTCTTTAACGCACTCCTTCATTCCAACGCGGCAGCCGTAAGATGCGCCGCCGCAGTCCGGCATGATCATCCGCTTGATGCCGTATTCCTTGACAAAATCTATCTTCCGCTTTGCAAAGACTTTGATGTACTCGTAATTGCCGGTGAAAAGACCCCAATCTACCGACTCCCAGTTCTCGGACGGAATCGTCCAGTTTTCCTTGGCAGCGTAGAAGATCTTCCACCACCATTTCATGTCGTCATTGTCTGCGAAAACTTCCTTGGAGTTCGGGAAAAAGACGATATCGGCCCCCTTTTTATCGATGGGCACGTAAAACCCCGGACAACACTCCTGCGCCAGTTCTTTCCCCATATCGTTCATGAGAAACAGGTAATCATCTTTTGGAATCGCCATGTTGTTCCCGGTTTTGAAACAGTTTTCGGCGCCCTTGTGGAGAATTCCGGGCACCTTGTCTCTGGGGCGCAGGGACTTCATATGCAGCATGACATATGGGATATCGATACCCATGGGGCATGCGTGAGCGCAACGGCCGCATCCGGTACAAACCCAGGGAAATGGAGATTCGACCACCTCATCGATCATCCCGTAATAGAGCATCCTCAGGACCTTCCTTATGTCCCACTTCTCCATTCCGGGCGTTTCTGTGACGGGGCAACCGCTGGTGCATGTGCCACAGGTAAGACAGCGGTCAAAATTCAGCCCGGCTAGATGGTCTATGACCAGGTCCGGCAGTTTATGAGGCATAATAACAGTTTGCACAATTGTCCCCATTGACCTTAAACGAAACTTGTCTAGGTATCATCTCATGGGTACTACCACGACCGGTGCGTCTCGGCGCCTCTTTGAAGCCAGGTTCAGTCCCGCTATCTTGACAGCCCCGCGATGATAGCCGGAGGGAAAAAGCTCCGCGAGTTCATCGATATCTATCCCAACAGCCTCGCAAGTTGCATAAACCGTTGGGATCTCATCTTTTTTTTCACTTTCCGAGCGCATGTACCTGATTATCTGCCAGTGCTTTTCGCCGAGGGGGGCGGCCATTTGTAGTTCGCGAGCTTTGAATACCGCATATTCCTCATCCCAATCATTGGGGTTGATAAGAAAACCCTGCAAATTCACCTGATAAACCCGTTCGTCGAGCGGGACCGGTCCAATCTTGGCCTCTGGTGTTGAATAAAACGGAGTGGATACTCCCCCGGCCATGAAGGACAAGCCGGCAAGCTTGCACGCCCCACGCTGGTAGCCGGATGGAAAAAGCCTTTGCAAGTCCTTAAAGCTCAGTCTGTGGGCCTTGCATGTCTTATGGACTATCGGGCATGAACCGGTTTCCCGATAAGCCTCACGGATGAACCTCAAGACGTCCCAGTGGGAAGGGGTAAGACCGCCCGTTATTCCCACCCCTGGCGCCATCCCTTCAGCAAACTCCTCATCCCATTGCTCCGGATTAACCAGGAAACCATCGTTATCAAGGAGGTAACTCTTGTTTTTTCTCTCCAGTATCTGCATATCAGCCTCCTGTGGAAAATGTTTGATGCGGTTCAGCAGAAATTCTCCATGAGAAGAATTCCACGGTGCCGGATAGCGCGTCGAGAATTTTCTCACCGAGCTTCAAAGAGAATGCTATAAGCACCAGTGTTAAGGCACTGTGCTCCAAATTAAAAACTCCTTTATCCCTGCTTCTATTCGAATCTATTCGGCAAGTTCGGTGCCAAATGCCAATGGCAGTCGAAAAGGGTTGTCCATTCCACTCTTGAACAAGATGAGCCAGGGATGAGCGGCTCGTGGGAAAATTGGAAGTGTTAAAATTTTTACATATATGTGTTAAAATGGAAAAGTGTTAAGTTTTTAACAACTGCAAAGACTTAACACTCTAAGTTGATTTCGCGTTCATCATTCTTTCAACGTACCGGATTCAATAGCGTCAGGTGCGAAGATGCCAAATTCAACGATATCACATGGAGACCTCGAGAAATACTGGGAAACGGTCGTGAGCACCATCAAGGATGGGGTCATGATTGTAGATACTACCGGCTGTATTGTTTTCGCCAACGAGGCGATGGAAAGCATTACGGGCTATGAGCGAGAAGAACTTGTTGGTCAGCAGTGCTCCATCTTGAATTGCGATCTATTCAACATGGCCCGTGAACAGGGAGAGGACAAATGGTGCGTATTGTTGAGGACCGGAAATCTGGATCAGCGCCGGTGCACCATCATGAAAGAGGATGGATCTTACGTTCCGGTATTGAAAAATGCGTCTGCGCTTCGTGACAGCAGCGGCAAAATAATCGGCGGAGTCGAAATTCTTACCGATATCACGGAGATAGTCCAGAAAGACAAGCAACTTGCCGAATTTCGCCAGCGCCTTCGGTCTGAAGACTCGTTCTATGGAATAATCAGTGCTTCACCCGTTATGTTGCAGGTCTACAAAGTCATTGAGAGTGCCGCCCGCTCTGACGCCCCAGTCCTCATCATGGGCGAGAGCGGTACCGGAAAGGGATTAGTCGCCAAGGCAATCCACGAGCTAGGTGATCGCAATAAAGAGCCGCTTGTCTGCGTCAATTGCGCTGCACTGACAGAATCCCTTCTGGAGAACGAGCTTTTCGGACACGTAAAAGGCGCCTATACCGGTGCGTACAAGAGCCAAACTGGAAGGTTTGAATTGGCTCAAGGCGGGGATATCTTTCTCGACGAAATTGGCGACCTTGCTCCCTCTGTGCAGGTGAAACTCCTCCGCGTTCTGGAAGAGAAGGTAATTGAACGGGTGGGTGACCCAAGACCAATTCCGGTCGACGTGCGGATCATATCGGCCACTAACAGACACCCATTGAGTCTCCTGGAAAAAGGCAGTTTTAGGAAAGACTTCTACTTCCGGATCAATGTAATACCGATAAACCTTCCGCCACTTCGGGAGAGGGCCGGGGATATTCCTCTTCTGGTGGAGCATTTCTTCCACAAACTGCGGCTCAAAACCGGGAAGACTATAGAGGGGATCGCAAACAGCACGATGGAAATCCTCATGAATTATTCCTGGCCAGGCAATGTACGTGAATTAAAGAGTGTTTTCGATTATATATTCGCAACTTGCGACGAGCGATACATCCAACCGCTCCATCTTCCGCCGGACATTCTCAGAGGGAAAGATGATTCCAGCGGTACAAGGGTGATAAACCTCTCCAGGGAAGAACTAAAGAAAAAGCAGCTCGTTGATGCGCTTGCCCAGGCAAAGGGCAACAAATCCAAGACTGCCGACATTCTGGGAATAAGCCGCGTAACCGTTTGGAACCGCATTAAGCGCTACGGCCTCACCGATCTATAAAGCCTCTTTCATTCTGACCGAATCAATCCGTCCCCCTTTCACCAGCGCTACTCCGAAGACTGAGTCACTTTTTCCTTTCCCATTTCAGGCTCATTCGCCTGACAGCCAATTTTTCACTGCTCTGCAGCTTGCCTAAAACGATGTTTTTGAGGCTACCGTGAAGGAGATAACTTGACGAAGGCCAAAGTTGGTGTGGTTATGGTGCTGGGTGCGAGAATTGCCGGGATGCCCTCCCTTCGCTACGGCTCGATCAGAAAATTGAACCGTTTTATGGCCTCCTCATCCATGATACCCAGCCTTACTATCGCCTCTGCGTTGAAAAGCCTGAATGTCCCCGTTGACTCCGCGCAGAGCGTATTTTCCCCTTTATAAATAAGGCCCTCCGCCTCGGCGTGCCGTTCTCCCTCGACTTCGACTACCCTGCCTTCCGCCCGAATCTCATCACCAATATAGACAGGTTTATGGAACTTGACCGACATTGCATTGGTAAGGGCGAATTTCTTCAAGAAGTGAATAGTCGTCCATCCCATGATTTCGTCCAATATCGTAGAAATAACGCCTCCATGAGCCAGGTTGTCCCACCCGCACAGGTGGCCGGGAATTGTTACCCATGAGAAAAGAGACTTCTCATCCGTGAAAAACTTCATCCGAAGCCCGTGAGCGTTGGTCGGGCTACACCCGAAACAGCTATGACCGTCCCTGTTCGGGAGCAGCCTGAGATTTTCGCCTCTTTCCATTATCAATCCTCCAGCATGTCGATCACACTGCCGGTTCAAAATCACCGCACTGTATAAGACGTTTTGGGATTAATTACCAGAAGGCTTTCCTCTCAAAAGGAGCCTTCCAATAGGCCCGATCCGGTCCAGAAAAGGCCTCGCCAGCTCCGGGATGAAATAAGCCGAAAGGAGTGCAAAGACGACCCCGAAGCACAATCCGCTCAAAATAATTTCAGAAAAGGCGGCCAGGTAAGGCGAAGATTGCAGATCGAACAGGTTTGCCTTTCCAGCGCCCCAGGCCGGCAAAATCGAGATCGCGGACAAAACGGCTACTTTGCCCGTAGCCTGCAGCAGCCCGGAAAAGGCGGCGTTTCCGGACCTTACTTTCCACCAGAACGTCAGGGCTGCGCTGTAAAAAAAGAGGGAAGCAGCGCTTGCGCATGCCACTCCCAGGGCGCCGATACGGACCGTCAAGAAATAGAATGCCGGGATCATGAGTATGGTTACGGAGGTCCCAAGCACAGCCGGGGTCAGCGTATCGAGCCTTGCGTAAAAAGCTCTGCTCAGCACCTGCTGGTATCCCCAGCAGGAGACGCAAATAAGCATTACCTGAAGCAGCCGGGCAGTGTGGGCGGTGTCGGAGACGCCGAACCGGCCCTGCTGGAAAATCAGCCGTATTGTCGGCTCGGCTGCAAGGATCATCCATATCGAAAGCGGAACGAGCAGGGTCATCACATTTTGCAGAGCAGAGTTTATCGTTTTGTTGAACCTGTAGAAATCATTTTTTACGAACAGCTCCGCCATAAACGGATAGGAAGCCATCCCGGCGGCCTGGGCCACCACGCTCACCGGGACCATCATGATCCGGCGCGCGTAGCTCAGCCAACTGATCGCTCCGACTCCGGCAAGAGAGCCGAATATCCTCACAAACTGCTCGTCTACGACAGTGATGGATTGTCCGATCATGAGCGGTAGGGCCACAAGGAAATATTTCTTCAATCCGGGGTGGAAAACCGACAACCTGATGTTCAAACCGCCTCCCGACTTTACCGCAAGCAATGGGAGCAAAAAGTTCCCGATAAAAGACCCGACGAGAACGCCCCAGCAAAAACCTTCCATTCCTCTTGCCCGCAACAGGACTCCCCCGATTATGATGAACAGGTTGTAGACTATCGAGACCATGGCCGGTATGAAAAACTGCTTTCGCATAAAGAGGACCGCGCTCAGGCACGAACCGCAGAGGAAGAATACTTGCGCCGGCAGAATGATCCGCAGGAAGAAGGCGAGGCGCGAAAGTGCTTCGGCGCTGAGCCCTGGCGCAGCGAGGCGGGCAAGCCTTGGCGCGGAGATGAATGCAACTAAAGTAAGTGCACAGATCGAAATTGCTACCCAGAAAAAAACGCTTGAAAAAAATCTCCAGCCGTCCTCTTCGTCTTCTTCGAAGTATTTGGTGAGAAAGGGAATCAGGGTGATCGAAAAATAGCCGCCGGCGAGCATGTAATTTATGAAATCCGGGATTACGAAAGCGGCAAAATAGAGGTCCGACTCCTGTGTCGCCCCGAAAAGAAGCGATATCAGCTTGTCACGAAAAAGCCCCATAAACCGTGAGAGCAGTATCCCACCGCCTACAATCAGTGCAGCCAGCCCGATCTGCTGGCGGGTCTTCCAGAATGCCATGTGCTTCTTACGCTCCGAGCGAGTTTCAGAGTGGACACAAATTGATCTTTTGCGCGGGTTTAAGAATACTACAAATGAGATCGATTCCAAGTCTCATAAACCGCAATATCGGGAATGTGCGAACAGGGACCGTTCCGGATCGAAATATTCCTGCGAACCTGATAATTGCCCTTTTCAAAAAATCTTCAAGCGCATACATTCAGTTGGGTTTCAATCCAACAGGTGAGGGGATTCAAAATGAAACTTGGAATAACAGGTTTGGGCAGGGCCGGCAAGACCACGGTGTTTAACGCTCTGACCAGGAGGAGCGGCGAATCGGTCCCGTCAGGGGGGCAGGTCGTGCCGGCGCTCGGGGTCGTGGCGGTACCGGACCCAAGGGTGGACTGGCTTAGCGCCCTCTATCATCCAAAGAAAACTACGCACGCGCAGATTACCTATATGGACCTTCAGGGCATTCCGGGGATGGCTGACAACAAGCGCGAGTATATGTCGCTCCTCCTGACTCACATGAGACCGATGGATGCCCTTATAATGGTCGTGCGGAATTTTCCCGACTCCGTGCTGGGAGCTTCCGACTCGGCAAAGGACTTGAGGGAACTGGAGGACGAGTTTCTCATCGCCGATCTGGCATCGGTTGAAAAGCGGCTCGAGAAATTGGACGCCGAACTCAAGCGAGGCAAAAAACCAACCGGCGCTGAAAAAGAACTCCTCGAAAAATGCGCCGAAATCCTCAATGCCGAGCAGCCCCTCCGAACACACCCAGATCTTGCCAACGCGCCGGAGCTGAGGGGCTACACCTTTCTTTCCGCAAAACCTCTGCTGGTGATGGTGAACAATTCGGATGAAGATGACGCTATGCCGTCCGTCTCCCTCAGATCGGCGGAGGGGATCGTGGTCCGCGGAAAGATTGAGATGGAGCTTGCCCAACTCTCAAGCGAGGAGGCCGAATCTTTCAGGCAGGATTTTGGAATAGCCGAATCGGCCCTGGATAGGGTTATAAAGAGTTCCTTCGCCCTTCTCGACCAGATCACGTTTCTAACGGTCGGCGAGGACGAGGTGAGGGCCTGGACGATCGCCAGAAATACAAATGCCGTCGAAGCCGCGGGGGCTATTCACTCGGATATACAGAGGGGATTCATCCGGGCCGAGGTTGTCGCATATGAGGATCTGAAAAAAGCCGGCGATTACGCCACCGCGCGAAAGCACGGCACGGTCAGGCTGGAGGGGAAGAATTACCTCGTCCAGGATGGAGATGTGATTAATTTCCGATTCAATATCTAAATTCAGTCAAACACCGTTAAGAGTTCGATCAGGCTAATCCCGGCCTGCCCAGAGGGTGACAACGGTTACCTCTCCCTTCGTATTAAACCTCACCGGCACTCCTGAGACCCCTACCCCGGCGCTCGTATAACCAGGCATGCCTTTATAATCCCATTTTCCGTGGCAAAACCGTCTGGGGGCTCTGCTGTGGGTAAATATCGGACCAAGCGGAGGAATCTGTATTTGCCCGGCGTGAGTATGGCCGCACAGGAAAAGGTTCGGCCGGTATTGGAGCGCCTCTCTGTAAGTTTCATTTGAATGAGAGATGAAGATGGAGAAAGCCATTGGCAGCAATCCACCGAAGGCGTTCTCCAGGTCGTGGGCCTTAAAGTAGTGGCAGTCGTCGACGCCTGCGATCCATATGCACTGTCCATCCCGCTTGATTTCACGGGAGTCGTTTACAAGAAACGTAACCCCATGCCCCTTCAACGAGTCAACTATTTCAAGGCAATCGTGATTTCCAAGCACCCCTAAGATTCCGTCCTTCGCATGAATCTCAGGGATGAGGCGCAGTGTCTCGCGAAGCCCGGCGGCGAACGGACCGTAAGTCTCCATCCTGAAGTCGCCTCCCAGGATGCACAAGTCGGCCGGGGTTTGGCGGACTATTTCAATGGTTTTTTCAGTCAGGCCATTGAGGCCGTCGAGGTGCAGATCGGAAAGAAACAGGATTTTATAGCCGTTAAACGCAGGCGGAAGATCGGAGAGGTGGAATGAGACCTCCCGCTTCTCAATGGCCAGGGCGTTCCGCTTGCCGCGCTCATAGATGCCCACAGCCTTGAACGCGGTCTTCATGATCAGGTGATAATAAACCGCATCTTCGAAATTGAGGAGGTAAGGAAAGGGTTTAGCGGTTATCTGGCACGAAATAAGTTCCCGAAACCTCGTTATACCCCTGATCCGCCTAGGATATGACTCAAATGGCCTCCGAAGAAGAATCCGGTTCAGGAAAACTGATCCATAATAGGCCACCAACCCGAATACAAAGCCAAACAGCATGACGTATCCGGCTGAGAGCGAATAATAAGGGGCGATCAATAGAAACGGTAAAAGGCCCTCCGGGATCTGATCAAGTCCGGGGACCGCGTCGCCGCTGCTAAAAGAGAAGCGTCTTTTCACAAAACTCGAAAAAAGGTCTCCAAGCATACTCAAAAACCCTGCGGCAAGACCGATCCACAAGGGAAAACCCAACGCCAGGCAGATCACCCCGCCGGAGATTATTCCTCCCAGAGCGCCCCGGATGGTTTTATGGCTTCCGAACAGCAGCCTGCCATCAGGGCACCGATAGCCACGATCAACCGGCCAGTTCCATTTCGATTCAAATATCAGAGCCAGAAAAGGCGGGACAAAGTTGACGAGCCATAACAAAATTAGAAGTTTAACAAAAAGCATCATTTCCAAATTCCGGGATGGATGTCCGATTTATTTAACGCCCTGAACCGGTAGCGCTTCTTCAGCCGTTCGGCGGCAGGATAGCGCGGGACTATTGCAAGCAGCAATCCCGAAACAGGGAGCGCACCTATGCATTTTACTTCAACAGGGACCCCGATGGTCCTTCTATGACTCCCGGCAGGGTTACACCGATCCCTCCAGCCAGACGGCGAACCCGGCCACCAGGCCCGAAGCGACTCCCGGTCGCTCGGGAAAAGGACCGGCCCCATGATAACAGTTACGGAAAAAGCGGAAATAAGGATTAGCCCAAATATAGCGAGAACAGCAAAAAGAGCGAACCCATGCAGCCATAACATGAATGGATTGGATTATCACTTTGAAATTGAATCTGCCTGCTATAGAATCTCTCATGAGAGCGACCCTCTATTACTTATACAAAATATGAATAATTCGTTCACGGTGGAATTCGGGCCGAAATTTATCCCTTTTTGCGGAAAATGAGAACCGGATAGCGACCTTTGTAATGGAAAAAGAGCATAGGAAAATCGGCGCCGCCATTCTGATCGTGTCCACCGCGCTCTTTGTGTTTTTCCTGGCGCGCTCCCGCACGAACGCACCTCACCCGGAATGCGCCGTCATCCCTGCCGTGATGGTGGAGGTGAAAGGGGATATTCCAAAGCCGGGAATATACACATTTGAGAGCGCGACAGCCACTGTCGCCACGGCCGCGCACATGGCCGGCTGCTCATGTGATATTCCGGCCGATATCGCGCGCCGACAGCTCGTATCCGGACAATCACTGGACATTCTTCGTAATGAGCAGGGGATCACCATAAGATTTGGCCGCATGCCCGGCGAAGTCCTGCTGGCCTGTGGGCTGAAGCTGGATTTAAATTCAGCCTCTCTTGACGAGCTTCTCCTTATTCCTCAGATGCGCTCCAAAATTGCAGCCTGCATTGTAGAAAGACGGCGAGAAAAAGCATGGGAACAAGTGGATGATTTGACTGAAATCCGTGGCGTCGGTTCGAAAACCGCCCAAAAACTCCAGGATTTCGTCGAGATATCGCCTCTTAACGAACAGCGATAGCGCCGCAATCCCAAAAATAAATCTTCTGATCCGGCTCGCCCCCGGTCCAAAATTGAATATGGAAAAAACTGTGTGACTGTCATATAAGAATGAGTTGCTTTTCTTCTCGCACACATTTAGAATTGGTTACGAGGGAAATCACGATCAGTTCTCGAGGTATCCGCAAGTGCGAATTAACCCTTATCGGACCTCGCCGAAAAGGAATACTTGTCAATAGTTGAACATTTGCAGAAATTGGAGCTTATTTGAGCTTTCCGAATTTAACAATTGGGGATCTCGTCGCCAAAGTCCCCATCATCCAAGGCGGAATGGGAATTGGAGTATCCCTCTCGGGTCTCGCTTCAGCGGTAGCCAACCAGGGTGGGGTCGGTGTGATAGCGACTGCCGGGCTGGGTGTCTTGTGTACCGATAAAGAATCTAATTACCTCGAAGCCAGCATCAATATTCTGCGCGAAGAGATCAGAAAAGCCAAAGAGGCCACCAAGGGCATTCTCGGCGTAAATATAATGGTCGCCCTGACCAACTTTGCCGATATGGTCGAAACCTCGATAGCGGAGGGAGTTGACGTCATCCTGTCCGGCGCAGGGCTTCCGCTTGACCTTCCCAAGTACCTGAAGGACGGGATACAAACAAAGCTGGTCCCCATAATATCTTCGGCCAAAGCAGCGCGCATTATCTGCAAAAGGTGGCTCACGCGATATAACAAGCTCCCGGACGCCTTCGTCGTGGAAGGTCCTATGGCCGGAGGCCACCTGGGTTTCAGTCCGGAGCAACTGGACGACCCGGGGTATGCCCTGGAAAAGATTATTCCTGAAGTTGTCGAGGCGGTCAGTGTTTTTGAGCGGGAACACGGGGTCAAAATCCCCGTGATAGCAGCAGGCGGGATATATACAGGCGCGGACATTCTCGAGTTCATGAAGCTCGGCGCGGCCGGGGTACAGATGGGTACCCGATTTGTCGCTACCCACGAGTGCGACGCTGATATCAGATTCAAGAAAGCCTATATAAACGCCACGAAAGACGACCTGGTAATTATAGAAAGTCCGGTAGGGCTTCCCGGCAGGGCCATAAGAAACGATTTCATAGAGAGCATCCAGGGCGGGCTGAAAAAACCTTTCAAATGCATTTACCACTGCATCACCTCGTGCAACTGTACGGACAGCCTCTACTGTATAGCCATGGCCCTGAATAACGCCGTGAAGGGAAAACTCAAAGGCGGGTTCGCTTTTGCAGGAAAAAACGCCTACCGGGTGAACCGGATTTTCTCGGTCAGGGAACTCATCGAATCGCTGGAAAAGGAATTCGACAGGGCCTTAAACGGCCTTCGAGATGACGGATCGGCGAGCGACATTAAATAAATTTCAATCTACGCATGAATCCTAATTCCTGAATCCTGGTCTACAAACATCCCTCCTTTTCGTCCATAATCGATTCCTCTGCATAGAATTTTTATTGCAGAATAGAATCTTCACAGTGTTAGTAGTAGTAAGACCCCTTCTTTCTCTTGTTGCGCCGGCCCGTAGCCCATCCCAATAAACAGCCCAAAAGCAGGACACCCGCTCCTACCACAAACCACTGGAGGCCATGGGAAAATTTGAGGTTTTCGTTCTCCTGAATCATCGTCTGAATATTTTCCTGAGCGCTTGCCAGGCTCGCCTTTGCGGCATCGTACTCAGACTTGAGCTTCACGTAATTTGCCGAACCGTCCTTGAGTTCCTCGTAAGCCGCGTTGAGCCGGGTGAGTTTGTCAGTTAATTCTTTTTCTCTTTGCGAAAGCGCCGCATTCCCCTTCTCAAGTTCCTCCAGGCGTTGCTTCAATTGCTCATTTTCCGCTCCGAACTCCCTGGCGATCGACGAATCGGGCGGCTGAGAACTGAGAAACCTGGAGGCAATCCACCCTTCGCGAATCCCGCCGTCAGGTTTTGCGTAACGCACCTTGGTATATGAGTTGGGGTTCGCCAGCTCGACGGCGGATGAGGGGGGAACCATGAGAAGCGTTTTCCCGGTGCTCGATGGAGTGTCCCGTAGCGGGAGTTCCTGGGTGTCGGTCGTGTATGCTTTAGCAGCCAGTGCGGCGCTGGCCGGGACCAGGATGGCCAGGGCAGCCGCCAATGCAAGTGCGGATCGCAATCTATTCATATTATTTTGCCTCACAACCTCGTAAGATAGACTATATATTGAACGGGGGACATTATAGAGTCGCATCCTGAGCCGAGCAAGTAAAAAGCCGATATGGCTCAATTTCACCTGTTCTCAAGGCCGAAAGTCACAAACATATGGAAGAACTTCCTGAATTGATCGACACACACGCTCATCTGGACTTCCCCGAATTCGCCGACTCCATCCCGGCCGTTATCCAACGGGCGTTGCGGGCCGGAGTCTCAACTATCGTGACCATAGGCATCGATATTGAAACCAGCCGCAAAGCGGTCGAGATAGCCGGGAGCTACGACCGTATATACGCCTCGGCCGGGATTCATCCGCACGCTTCCTTTAGCCCGGATGCTCGCGCTCTCCAGGAGTTGGAGAAAATTGCGGCCAACCCGCGAGTTGTTGCGATCGGTGAAATCGGGCTTGACTATTTCCGAAACAGACAACCACATCCGATCCAGATAGAGTGCATGAAACGTCAGATCGAGACGGCTGTCAAAACCGCAAAACCTGTGATTTTTCATATCCGGGATGCGTGGGAGGATTTTTTTCGAATCGTCCCGGAATTTGCCCATGCCCTGCCGCCCTCAGTCATGCATTGTTTTTCAGGAGACTGGAAAGTTGCGCGCAAATGTCTGGACTTGGGATTTTACCTCTCGATCCCCGGGGTGGTCACGTTCCCCAAAGCTGAATTCCTGCAGGACGTCGTGAAGCGCGCGCCGTTGGACCGGTTGCTCGTGGAAACCGACTCACCCTATCTCGCCCCCGTCCCGTACAGGGGCAAAACAAACGAACCCGCGTTCGTCCTCCATACGGCCAGAAAAGTCGCCGAATGCAGGAAAGAAGTTTTCGAAAAAGTGGCAGCTCAGACTACGCAAAACGCGCGGGCGGTTTTTAAAATGTAGCTCTGCCAAAGGTTCCAACAGTGAAACCACTAATTTATTTGCGCCGGCCCGACAGGAAGCTCATGGGTGAAGCATGAAAAGTAAGAAAAGAATTTTTCTCGTTTTGTTCACTATAATTTTTTGCATTGGGACCGATCAAATCACAAAAGAGATAGTTAGATCGCACCTGCCGAGAACGAAGCCTTTAACGTTGGTTAAAGGGATGCTGAGTCTCGACTATATCGAGAACAAAGGTGCAGTTTTCGCTTTTGAGTGACTTCTACCGGAAAAGTGGCGCGGGAAAAACGTCACTATGGGAGTCGCTGTGTTCCTTGGTCTGACTGTTGTTTTTCTGATGGTTGCCACTGGACTTCGCTATCTAACGGTATTTGGCCTCTCCCTGTTTTGCGGAGGGAGTCTGTCCAACTTGCTTGATCGAATCGCATTCGAAGGGACGGTCGACTTTCTCAATCTCGGTCTGCCTGGATTGCGTCCCTACATTTTCAACTTGGCAGACATCGCAATTGTAGCAGGAATAATTATAGCTATTTTAAGCAATGTTATGATTTTTGTAAAAGGCGCCTCAGTTAAGATCATTGAGCGCGCCTCATAGCAGGCGTAACCGGAACAGATTTTCTTCCATGCCACTCGCCTAGACCCTGATTTCGCACTGGATTTCGAGCATCTAAGATGATTATTGTCCACTTTTGTATTGCATCAGGCCAAAACATATTTATAATATTTTCAACTCTCAGTTGTTCGCGCTTAACAGGGTTCACTAAACTCTATTTTTCGGTTGAAGAGTATCACCTTCACAAAGGAGACTGCACCTATGACAAGAAAGATTATCGAAATCGCCTCAGAGATAGTGCAAACACAGGTTTCATTAGCTTCTATGTCAGCTTCTGAAATCACGTCGTCACTCCGGCAAGTTTTTGGAACTCTCCTGGAACTGCAAAAGGCGGAATCCGGCGAAATAGAACTTCCCGCACAGGATACGGCCGCTGCACTGGAAAAAGCTGCTGGACCAGTAACACCGGAAAATTCAATTCAGAACGACAAGGTGATCTGCCTTGAATGCGGCGCCGAGATGAAACAATTGACACAGAAACATCTGACATCTCATGGCATCACCCCAAGAGAGTACAAGAAGAAATACGGTTTCCCAATGCGAACTCCTTTGGCTGCAAAGTCGTTAACCAGGGCTCGAAGCAAGGCTGCAAAAAAGAGGGGGTTACCCGCGAATCTGGTGAAAGCGATTGAAGCAAGAAGGCAGAGCAAGACTCAGAGTGTAGCGCCGGTTTCAAACGCTCCTGCCGCGAAAAGACGCCGCAAGCCAAAAGCGGAATAAGCTGATTTGCGCTGTTCAACTGGATCAGAGGAGAAACCGGCCGTCTCGAAATGATCTGCGATGCATGATCGGCTTGAGTCTGCCGGGAAGCCGGCGCTCAAATGGCCGAACCCGCTGGACTGTGCGGATGGTCAATTGTTTGCTGTTGCCGGCTGGTTGAAAAATCCACTCAAACTGCCGACCTCATGGGATTGAGTTGAGGGGGTGGTGTACAATTGATTCGGAAGCTGACCGGGAGGATCTTGAAGCAATACAGGATCTACTCCCGGCAGACCGTTTCAAGTTGACTAAAAGCTCTTGTAAAGGTTCAGGCGCGTCAGGCACAGCGCATGATATCGGGGTGTTCTCCTCTCGGCATATTTCATAACCGGCCCGGTCCTATCATTAACAACTTCCCACGATTTTCCCCAACGAGCCCTATGTGGCCCTTTAGATCGTCTTAACATGGGACATTCCGGCATGATTTCCAGGCAATACTTATCGCAGCTTCGATTGAGGCGGGACGATGTTCCATCTTTCGACCACTACCCATTCGCACTGCCGGCAGTGCGTCACCTGGATGTGCTCGATTTTCACCCACAGGTGACCTTTCTAGTCGGGGAGAATGGTTCCGGAAAATCGACCCTCCTTGAGGCGGTTGCAGTTTCTCTTGGTTTTAACCCGGAAGGCGGGACGAAGAATTTTCATTTTGGTACTCGGGCATCTCATTCCGAACTGCACGATTACATACGTCTTGCTAAGGGAATAAAGAGACCCCGCGACGGATTCTTCCTTCGAGCTGAAAGTTTCTTCAATGTGGCGACGGAAATAGAAAAACTCGATTCCGAGCCGTCTTTGGGTCCGCCGATCATCAATTCATATGGCGGACTATCCCTGCATGAGCAGTCTCATGGTGAGTCCATTCTGACTTTAATGCTCAGGCGCTTTGGAGGCCATGGTCTTTACCTCCTCGATGAGCCAGAGGCCGCTCTGTCGCCCCATCGCCAACTAGCCATTCTTGCCCGGCTTCACGATCTCGTTAAGGACAGCTCACAGTTTGTCATTGCCACGCACTCGCCGATCCTTATGGCCTACCCGAATGCCTGGATCTACAATATTTCTACCAGTGGGGTTGAGCTAATCGATTACTATGAGACCGAGCACTACCGCGTGATGCACGACTTTATGGTAAATCCAAAGCGAACGCTTGATATCTTGCTCGATGCTTTGGATACATAACCGCTAAGAATTTTTCTGTCGCGTAGCTCTTTGAGATTAGTGCCATTAGCTGGCATCAGGTCGAACCTGGTTCCCAATTCTGTTGACTTAAGAGCAAACTGAATCAGGTGCGGGAGAGGCTTTTCAGCCTGCCGCCCGGCAAGCTTTTGCCGTCCTTAGAAGCAAAGGAGAATCGGAGCCGATGATTTACGATATATTTGAAAATTTCAGAAAGTATTTCCACGCGGAAAGCCCCATATGCAAGGCCCTTTCCTTCGCACTTGAATTCGACCGTTCCAAATCCGACGGAAGATACGAGATCGAGGGCGAAAAAATATATGCCCTGGTTTCTTCATATGAAACTTCCCCTGCGCCGGAGAATAGATTCGAAGTACACCGGAAGTACGCCGACGTCCAGGTTGTTCTCAAAGGGGAGGAAAAGATCGAGATTTCATTATCATCGGAACTGAAGACGGTGAGCGAATACTCCGATGCAAAGGATAAGGTACTTATGGAATCGCCCGGTGACTCAGCTTCACTGGTAATGAGGCAAGGGTATTTTGCCGTGATCTACCCCGGGGAGGCTCATCGTCCGAACTGTGACTTGCATAAAAAACAGCATGTCAGGAAAATCGTCGTAAAGGTGCTGCAGTGAGCGGAAACGTACTGGGTGGATTGTTCAAAAAACTCAAATTTTATCTCTGCGTAACTGTTTCGAGCAAACGCCTGTAGTAAGCATAATTTTCAAAGGGCACGTCATCGCGAATCCTGCCGTCAGCCAGGGGCACGTATCCACCCTCAGCGAGAAGCGCAGGGACCTTCTCTTCGATCTCCCGTTTGATCGCTTCTTTGCCGTGCCGAAGCGCATCGAGATCGATACCTCCTATGAGGCGCAAATCACGGCCGAGTTCTTTACGCACCTCACGATAGTCCATTGTCGATGTATTCACCTCGCAAGCCCACAGGCAGTTGAATCCCCACTTCAGAATACTTGGAATCAATATGCGCGCATTCGCATAAGTGCGAAATATTATGGTCTCCACACCATATTGTCTGATTACAGCAAGAATCGGCTCATAGCTCTTCAGCACGAATTCCTCATACATTCGTGGTGAGATCAACGGCTTGTCATTACCGCCGATAGGTTCGCTGAACACGACCGCGTCTACATCGACCATCCGAAGTACGCGTTCCGTGAGTCTGGCTGCAAATTCACCCTGAATCGACATGCTCTCGCGCACTAACTGAGGATCGAATATGAGCAGCTTGATCAGTTCATTAAACCGGTTCCAGCCCCGGACACCCATCGAAAGAAAAAACCCGCGATGCACCCGCAAGAAGAGTGTGTAATCCCGCGCCTTCCCTGCCCTTACATGAGCGGCCAAATCTCCCGGAAGACGGCCATCGTCACGGGGATCGAGACTTTTTCTCAAAACCCCCAGCTCGGAGATTGAGGCAGGCCAATTTGCAATCATTGGAACAGGCTCGACATCGGGCTCCAGTTCCTCATGACGATCAAGGGGAAACAGCCGCCGTATATCAACTCCACGCCCAAGACCCTGTTTGCGCCAGACCTTCAAAACCTCATCCCTTATCCCCTCTTCGAAATAAGGAACACGGTCAGGGCTGCCAAAGCGCATCACTTCCAAAAACCTTTCGCGACTGTTCATCATCAACCCCACAGAACCAGTGAGCAGTGAGCAGTGAAAATCCACCTTCGCCGGCTACCATTCCTGCCTATCGCATTTGTTCTTTTCTGTTCACTGTTCACTGCTCCTCGCGAAGCGATAGAACCAAAAGGAATTATTTTCTTTTGCTTTTTCTGCTCACTGTTCACTGCTCACTGCTCACTATTCACTGCCCGAATGGCGCAAATATGCCAGGCCCCGCCAAGTCAGCAAATCGATAATCAGACCAAGATAGACTCCGGCTACTATGTCACTGAAAAAATGATATTCGGTTATAATCAAGGCCGCTGCAAGGACAAAGAGCACTGTTGCGCATGCGGGACGCAGCCGTGGTAAGTACCGGCCGATCCCCAGCATCAAAACGGTTATGACCGCCATATGCCCCGATGGGAAGCTCGAAAAGTCTCCTCCACCCTGAAACCAATTAAAGCCGAACCGATCAGGATGCAAAATCCACATGCGCGAATTCATTCTTCCGAACAGTTGTTTTAAAAAGTGTTTGGAGATAAACGCGACTGGAACGGCCAAACCGATATATTCCAGGAAATTCAAAATCGGGCCATTGACGTGTTTTGCTGCCAGGTACAGGCGCCCGGTCCAACTCACAACAGTTATGATGATCACCAGCAAAAGCAGAAGGTCCGGCAAATTGGATACCTGCTCGGAGAGAAGGAAACCGGAACCGACTTCTTCCGATACGAATTCCGCAAGTCTGGTGTCCAGGTAAAAGTATCCAAAGATGATCAAGGCGGCAGAGATCAAGGAGCGGCCCAGGATATTTTTCAAGCTCATGTAGAAATTCCTACCGGAGTAGCGGCGGGGCCGCAGCCGGGAATGGCCACTCATATCTTCGGCGGCGGCTTGTCCGCATACGCAATGCCGTCGGCTCAGGCGGCCGCAGAGCGCCTCTTTCAGACGCGGCGGGCTGTCTGCAGGTGGCCAGATTCGCCGAAAAGTTATCAACGGGGGAAGATAAGGCATTTGCACTTCAATGTCGAATGCCTTCAACAAGATGCCGCAAAAGACAGGACGTTGGGGCTTGCTCAACATCAATCGGTGGGACTTCTGAAAAACGATTGGCTCCTCTCCACTACCGCATCTATATTTTCAAGCAATGTCTCGATGACATCGTCCTCCCAAGATATCTATTGCTCCGGAACAGTGTGAGTAATGGCGATTTTTACTCATTTGCCTTCTGAAACTAATTTTGCCGGAACGGTCACCCTTACAGGTTCTTGCAGGCCAGGCTTTTGAGAGAAATTCTTGATGCGTTCCCGCAGAGTTAGATTGACCTCATAGCCTCTGCCAACAAATATGCGGCCATCCAGAAACCTGATATCCTGGGCAAGAATCATACCGTCCACCAGTTCATTCGACTTCACGGTCCTTTCCTCATCGTGTAACTCAGCCGCCAAAATTCGACGCAGGGCCGAAAGCACATCAGGATCATACCGGCCGGTGCTCTTTGCCATTTTCCCGGATGCTTCGCTGTTGGATACTCCCCTGGCTTTAAGGGTATCGAAGTCAAGGACAACTTTGAGAATTCTCGCCCCAAGCGGAATCTCCTCGCCTCCATTAGATTCCTGCGGGGAATCCGAACCATCGAAATTCTTCTCCTGGTCGGCGATAATCTTGGCGATAGTCTTCATTCGTGGAATGTGGGAGAGCAGGTCCGAGCCTATACAGGGATGCATTGCAAAAAGCTGGGACTCTTCCCCGGTTAGTTCCTGCCCTCTGTAAAGCTTCTTCAGGGCAGCCTCGGGCAAAATGACACATCCGATCTGGGAAAGCGCAGCCGCAGTTTCGATCTGCCAGATACCGGAGACACCCATCGCAGACGCAATCTCGCGAGCGTACCTTGTTATCCGGGAGGCCCTGCCGAATGCTTCGGGATTGAGCAGATGGAGAATTTCAGAAAGAACTTTGATGCTGCCCCGAAGAGTTTTTTCCAGGAGTTCACGCTCCGCGGTTATCAACTTATATTGCCGGACCCCATCCGAAAGAGCGTTAAACAGGACCTGCTGTTCGCATGGTTTGGTCAGAAACCTGAAGACGTTTCCCTGGTTCACTGCATCGATCGCCGTTGCTAAGTCGGCATTTCCCGTAAGCATAATTCGAACGCTGTCCGCAGCGGTTTGACGTACCCTGGAGAGGAATTGAATTCCGTCCATCCCGGGCATGCGCAAGTCGGAGACAATGACAGCGAAAGGATTGTGGGCCGATATAGCCCTGAGCCCTTCCTCACCGCCAAGCGCCGTGTGGACCGAGAAATCCTTCCTCAACTGCCGCTCGAACGCAGCCAATATATTGGGATCATCATCAACAAATAGAATTTTGGCAGGCATCGCCTTCTCCATCCGATTGTGCGCAAATCATTCGCCATATTGCGACCCGGTCAGCAATCCCCAGCCTCTCCAGGCATTCAGTGTCTAGTTGGGGCGCCGATTCCATCTCAGGGCCGGAGAGCCTTTTACGTTCGAAAATATTAGCCAGATAGACAACGGCAAGGGTGTCGGAAGCCGGACAGGGGCAACGGCCGGGACTATGGTGATAGGCCACCGTTTTGGTGATCGACTCGGAAAAACCCCATATTCCCAACAGGTAAGCCCCAACCTGAGTATGAGTTGTTCCGAATATATCCTGTTCGGCCTCATGGATGCTGCAATTTGTATGGTCAACTCTCTCAACCACGTTGCGGCATTGGGCAGGGAACTTTTCCACAAGGATGAGTTTGCCGATATCGTGGAGCAGACCGGCCATGAAAGCTTCGTCTTTTAACTCCTGCCCCCATTTTTCCCTCTCCGCTATTGCCTTGGCCCAGAGCCCCGTCCCAAGGCTATGATGCCAAAGATGGTCTACTGAATAGAATGCCAAATCGGATCGTGAAAACATTGAAAAGACCTTGATCGAAAGAATGAGGGCTTTGACTGTATCGAGGCCGAGGAGTTGGACTGCCTTAACCGGGTTGGTCACTTGTCTGGGAAGTCCAAAGAAAGCCGAATTAACCAGTTGCAGAATTTTTGCCGACATGCCGGAATCTCTTGATATGATTTCTCCTACCCTGTCGAGTGAGCCTTCCGCTGAGTTCACTTCGTCGACGACCTCAGAATAGAATTCCGGCAGACTGGGAAGAGATTCCACTGCAGAGACTACCTTTATTAGGGTTTCGTCCTCCATGATTTCCCGCATTGAACATACACGGGCTACGGTAGTCTTGATGGTCTCTGCGTCGCAGGGTTTGGAAAGAAACTGGTGTGCCGGACCGATGGATTTCAGGATCATATCCTTGTCCGAGTGTCCAGAAAGGACAATACGCACGAGCTGTGGATGCAATTCTTTTACGTGATTGAGCAGTTGGCAGCCATCCATGCCGGGCATGCGCATATCGGTGACTATAACGTTGAATCGTTTGGTATCCAGGATTTTAAGCGCATCATGCCCGTTTGTGACAAACTCCATCTCCCATTCGTTTCGCATCCCCCGAAGCATTCTGCGGAGGCCGTCGAGCACCATCGGCTCATCATCGACAAAGAGTATGCTCTTCATCACTTCTCCGAACCATTTTGGTTGAATGGCAGTCTGATGACAAAGGAGGCGCCTTTGCCAACTTCGGAGTCAAAAGTGATCGTTCCGCCGTGTTTGTCCACAACAACCGAATGAGAAATGGCCAGACCCTGGCCGGTCCCTTTCCCCACCTCCTTGGTCGTAAAGAATGGATCGAAGATTTTGGACCTGATATTCTCCGGAATTCCAGTTCCAGTGTCGCTGATACGGATTTCGGCATGTTCGCCCAGAGCGCGTGTCCCTATCGTTATGGTTCCCTTTTGATCCGATCCGTTTTGCTTCAGGGCGTCTGCAACCGCGTGACCCGCATTGATTATAATGTTCAAAATGACTTGGTTGATCTCAGCGGGAAGGCAGGGAACAAGCGGCAGGCCGGGATCAAAGTCGGTCACCATTTCAGCGACATATTTCCATTCGTGTCTGGCGACCGTGATCGTGCTCTCGATTGCCTTATTCAGGTCTATGTTGGTTTTCACTTCGGTTCCGGGGTGAGAGAAACCCTTCATGGCCCGGACAATTCTGCTTATGCGGCCGATGCCGTCGAGTGACTGCTGAACAGCCTTCGGGGCTTCTTGCCTTATGTATTCCAAATCAACCTCTTCGGCCACGGCTTCAATCTTTCGGACCAGATCTTCCGTCGGGTTACCGGACCTTAGTGCCCCAAGGAGCTGATCATAAAGATCATGAACGCCTTCCAGGTCACGGTGGGCTTCCTGAAGAAAACGGGTGTTATCTCCCACGTACTGCGCAGGGGTGTTTATCTCGTGGGCAATTCCGGCCGCAAGCTGCCCGATTGACTCCAGCTTTTGCGCCTGAACCAGTTGGCTCTCCAGGATCTTTCGATGAGTAACATCATTGCCCAGCAAAAGTATTCCTGGAGGCCCATCGTTGGCGCCTTCAATGGAATTTACCGTAACACACAGGAAACCCTTTTTGCCGTCCGGCCGCAGGTAACGGATGTCCTCGAGCAGCACTGACTCTTCGTTTTCCCGGCACAAGGAAATGGCTTCGGCTATTTTTTGCAGCTCCCACTGGATTCCACACCCATCAACCGGTTTTCCCAGCACACTGTCACCACTGATTCCGAACATCTTCTCCGCCGCGCGATTCCACCGCGTTATTTGATGTTGCGGCGTCAAACCGATCAGGAAGGATGGAATGGAAGCAACCAGTTGAGCCATCTCGAGATTTGTCCGGCGCAGCTCCTCCTCGGCTTTTTTAGTCTCGGTAATATCGCGTATCGATTCGATGGCCCCCATGATACTCCCGTTTGAGTCGCGCAAAACACTTGCCCTCCCGACAAAACATGCTTTTTCTTTCTTGAGAGCGGGTGTGTAAGTTTTGCCTGTGAGGACCGTATCGCCTCTTTCCACCATTATATATTTCGCTTCGATTTCTTCCTGAGGTTTAAGAGCGAGATCTATGAGTATGGGCCTTCTTTCCCCGTAAAATGCAAGCGAGTATTCGTAATTGCTCTTACCGAGCATATCCGATGCCTTGATCCCCGTCATTCCTTCGATCGCCTTGTTCCAGGCGATGACTTTTCCCTGATCGTCGATCACGAAGGTCGCATCGGGCAGAAAGTCGATAATGTTTGCCAATTTCTGACGCGATTCTTTGAGCGCCTCCTCCGCCTCCAGCCGAAAGGCGATTTCCTTTTGCAATTGCTCGTGAGAAGCCTGGCGGGACTCATTCATTTGTGCAAGCTTGTCCTCGGCGCGTTTTCGCCCCGTGATGTCGTGCACTATTGAAAACAGTACCGTGCGGCCCCCCATCTCCACAGGAGAGGAATAAACTTCCACCGTCCGGATTTCTCCGCTGCGGAGCCGGTGCGGGAAAACGAAACCATGTATCTCTCGTTTTACAATGCGCTGACACGCCTCAGCAATTTCCGCCCCGGACAGTTGATTGATTTCCGAAATGTTCATCGCGCACAGCTCTGCCCTGGAAAACCCGTAGAATTGCTCCGCCGCAGCATTGACATCCAAAATCGCACCCGAATCCGGGTCAATTAAGAGCATGGTGGCTCGATGGCGTTCAAAAAGAGAACGGAAACGTTGTTCACTTTCACGAAGGGCCTCCTCAGCCTCTTTGCGCGTTTCTATTTCCTCTCGCAACCGGTCATTGGCAGCCTCAAGCGCAAAGGTCCGCTCGGCGACTACGGCCTCCAGGCCTTCATACACATCCTGAGGCTCGGCTTCAGCCTTCCCGCATTCTGTATTATCCACTGCAGACCTCACTATCCGGTTTCCTAACCTCAGGCAAAAGCGCCAATGTGCTGAGCGTCCGTCTCGTTCCAATGACAAATTGCTTCCGCCGGGCTTCCAGCCTTTGAGCCGGCAATATGGCATTATTGTCAGTTGTTTCGATTTCCTGCGTTCGCTGGCTTAATCTTGAAATAATTACAATGCACGATGCAGCAGCTAATAGAAGCATCATAATCAGCCATAGTTTCTGCGTAATAGACACCGGGGAAAGACTTTTCTTACCGGGCATCCATATCTCCCAATGAAGGCTTATTGATCGAGCGCCGGCTCCGATCTCTTCAGTCTGAATCAACATGCACACCTGTTCATGTCAAGGATGCGGAATCGAGAGGCAGTGCCTCGCCGTACATCCCTTTTGCAAACTATTCCACGATAGCAATTAATCGGAAAAACATGAGGTTTCCTTGACTGGAAAAAGCCCGCGGGTTGCGGGCAGAAGGGACGATAGCGCACAAAGGTCATTCGTCGGCAAAAGCGGTTTATGGACCATCGGGTCCGAAACGAAGAAGATTACCCTCCAACATCTCTAATACGTGCGTATTCCTTCGGTAGCGGCGTCTTCCATGGCGGCGTATCTATTGGTAAATGATGAAAAGGAACCGTGGCGATGGTGGTTCGCACATAAGACACTTTTGCGTGATACGAAAAACGCCGCCGTGGAAGGCGGCGCTAGTACCACGTAACATTGTTTTTTTCGTATAATACGGTATAATCATGGCAAATTCCAGGGGGAGGGATTCGCCATGGCACCACGATACCGAGTAACCTTGACGGAAGAAGAACGCCAGGAGCTTG
>JBKQLC010000179.1:0-39446 GCA_052147195.1 Syntrophobacteraceae bacterium | reverse complement strand
ATCTCACCCAGCTCCCTCCTCTTATCCCGACCTCTCCGCTCACATGCTTGAATTATCCTCTCCCCTGTTCCCAATTACTCTCATATATTTTCCTGCACTATCCTTTGAATCCCCATAGCCCATGAAGAAAGGCTCCGCTTATTCCCTGGCCTTAGTTCATGATATCGATTACACGAATGCGCTTCGCGACTCGTACAATCGTCTATCTCATATCTGCAATTCTCATGGTTAGTGGCAGATGCGGTTGAAGACCTACCCTTTTGGGGCAGTGAGCAGTGAACAGGAAGCGGGGAGCGGGGAGCAGGAAGCGGGAAGCAGACCCGTAGCAACTGGGTGAATCGAAGGGAAACCCATCAAGTCTTTTGGAAGCAGTTATTCACATCACTTCGGGACTTTTTCACATCCTTCGACGTCAAAAAACGCGTCTTCGCGTGAAAGAATGTCTTTGCAACACATGACGCAGGGAGCAAAAGCTTCCCGCTGGACGTGATCATCATGCCCGGCGCCTGTCCCGGTTTCCGTTCGGAAACCGTCAATGCGTCATCCGGTGTTTCCGGATGGACTTTATCCTCGATCCTTAAAAGTGCCTCGGGCGGCTATCGCGATGTTTCCTTTCCCTGATATTCTTTGGCGCCGAAATCTTTCGGCAATCCCCCCGTTGATTGTGATAATCCAAAATTCACCCACCTAAGGGCAAAATGATCACGCCAAACTCCCCCACCCCATAGCGCACTTCTGGTAACACGGACACGATTTGGCAGGGGCTAACGTGTTGCTGGAGGGTGGGAGGTAATGATCACGATGGATCAGTATGAGTACATACGCATTGCACACCGCGTGTACGACAAAGGGATTCGGCAGATTCAAAGGGAAACGGGCCATGATCGCAAGACCATCCGGAAAGCCTTGAGGGAGGAACCGTATGGTTATTCAAAGAGGGATCACCAGCCTGTTCCGATAACTGGACCATACCTGGAGATCATCCAGAGATGGCTTTCGGCTGATAAGGAGGTTCAAAAAAAGCAGCGTCACACGGCGAGAAGGATCTATCATCGACTGGTGAGCGAACATGACTACAAAGGCAGTGAAGTCACCATCCGCCGGCAGGTACGGGAGGTAAAACGTTTGCTCGGGATGAGTGAGTGTAAGGCTTTTCTACCATTAGAGCCGGACTGTGGGCAAGAGGCAGAGGTGGACTGGGGTACTGCCGAGGGCATCATCTCCGGGGAGCGGGTTCGGATGAAGTTTTTCTGCATGCGCTCCAAGTATTCCGGAAAGCATTTCGTTGGCTGCTACCCCTGTGAGCGCCAGCAGGCTTTTTTCGATGGGCATATGCACGCCTTCAGTTTCTTTGGCGGTGTGTTCTCTACCCTTATCTATGACAATCTGACGAGTGCCGTTCAGAAAGTTCTCAAAGGCAAGAGCCGCAAAGAGCAGGAATCATTCATTAAGTTTCGCAGCTATTACAACTTTTCTCCTCGATTCTGCAATCCCGGTTCAGGGCACGAGAAAGGGGGCGTAGAAGGGATGGTTGGCTATGTCAGGCGCAACTACATGGTGCCGATCCCACAGGCAGAGAGCTTTGAAGAGTTAAACCAAAAGCTGCTTAAGGATTGCTTGAGCTATGGCCGGCATAGACTTCAGGGGCAAAATGAGACCGTCGGTGAGCTGTTCGAAAAAGAAAAAGCCCATTTAGTCTCAGTTCCTGAAGTTGCATTCAGCAATATTCAAACGACCGATGCCAGGGTTAATCCGTACTCAACGGTTTTGGTGGACAAAAATCACTATTCGGTTCCAACCCGCTATGTAGGTTTGAGAGTGCAAGCGGTGATGAAGGTTTCAGAGATTGAGATCTATAGTGATCGCAAAAGGATAGCAACCCACAAGAGAGCTTTTGCAAATAACAACTGGCAACTCGATCCCGACCATTACCTGGAGCTTTTGCAGCAAAGGCCGCAGGCCTTTGATTCGGCCAGGCCGATCCGGCAATGGCGCCAAAGGTGGCCTGCGAGCATGGAACATCTTTTGGCAAAATTCCAGGAAACCCACGGACCAACGGACGGCATAAAAGACTTTGTCTCTGTTTTGATGCTCCTGCGCGATCATGAAGCAGATCAGGTGTATGCTGCGGTTGATCTCGCACTGGAGAACGGTCTCGGTTCGAGTTCAGGGGTCAAACACCTCCTGTTGCATTCAAGCCCTAAGGAGACGATACCACCACTTCCCAATTGGCCGGCGACTGCTCCCGCTAACGTTTCCGTTTACGGACAGTTGGGAGGTGTGCAATGAAACCGAGCACCGAAGTGCTTCTCAAAGAGAATCTGAAGTTGTTGAAACTCTCCAACGTGCTCCGCCAACTGGAAACCTTTGTCCGCCAGGCAAAAGAGAGCGGTACCGATTACGGGGAGTTTCTCCTGAGTCTAACGGAGATGGAGCTTCAGATGAGGGCGGAAAACCGTCTGAAGCGCAGAGTACGCGAGGCAAAATTTCCTCTCATAAAGACGTTGGAGACCTTTGATTACACCGCCGCTCCCGGACTGGATCTGCGTTTACTTCGCGAGTTGGAAACCGGCGATTATATTCGGGAACATCGCAACATTATCTTGCTTGGCAATAGCGGAACTGGGAAAACCCATCTGCCGCCGGGTTCGGGTGTTACGGCCTGTGGCCAGGGATCCACTACGCGATTTGTGACCGGCTGTGGACTGGCCAACGAACTCATAGAGGCCCAAACGGCAAAAACCCTCAGTCGTGTAATCCAGCGGACCGCACGCAACGACCTGCTCGTTCTCGATGAACTCGGCTATGTCCCGTTTTCAAAAGAAGGAGCTCAGTTGCTGTTTCAGGTTCTGGCTGAGCGCCATGAGAGGAGGTCCGTGATTGTCACGACAAATCTGGGATTTGCCGATTGGACTCAAGTTTTTGGCGATGCAACACTAACGGCTGCACTCCTGGATCGCCTGACACACAAGGCCCATATCATCCATTGCAATTGGGACAGCTACAGGCTCAAAGAGACATTGAAGACAAAGAAGCGATCGGCTGATAAGCAGATGGTGGCAGGTCAAGCATAATTACGAATGCTTCCGCCGGTAGAGGGGGAAACTCCAGTCGCCCTATGGGCTCCTTCCGTTTCCCCCTCTACCGGTACCCCTGATCTCGCCCCAGGATCAAATGGAAACACAAACCGGGGTGGGTGAGATTTCGATGATCACGGTGGGTGATTTTTCGGTTGTCACGACGACCCCGTGGGAACATGGCGCCTGGCTGAGCCCTGGCGCTTTACCCCAAGGAGCAGCCGGCGTTCTTTCTCTCCGTCCTTCTTCCCATCGCCGCGTCTCCCATTGGGAAGATATCTTCAAAAATGTAAGGTTTACTTGCATAAATGTAAGGTATAGAGTACTTTTTGCAGCTCCATGGCTTTGCCTGATGTCTTTGAAGACGTACTATATGTCGCGTATGCATTACATCGGTACGCCTTTTGCTTTTAGAACTCCGCTGAAAGAGGACCGCAGACTTGAAGATAGACTGTTTAAGCGTTGTTTCCTTCTTCCACTGCGTGCGACAAGTCCGAAGGATGATAGTAGACGTTGCGGGGATATTCAATTTTTGGGGGCAGGATGCAGAGGTCGAATCGAGATTTTCAAGATGTTCTGGATGAAGCAGCCAGGCTCCATGGGCATTTGTGTGAAGGGCTGGTGCTCGGTGTGAGAATGGCCGTCGCCGGTCTGGATGAGCTGGGCATTAAAGACCCGAAAAGCCGGGAAGGAAGGGATTTGGTCATATTCGTCGAGATCGATCGGTGTCCAGTGGACGGCATCATAGCCGTGACCGGCCGAACTCCCGGGAAACGCAGTATTAAAATGATGGACTACGGCAAGATTGCCGCCACTTTTGTCGACGCCCGATGCGGCAGGGGTGTCCGTGTGAGCGCCAGGGGGGATTATGTCGAACGATTGGCCGCAATCACAAGTATCGGCATGCACGGTCCGGACGACCGGCAGGCGAAGTTGGCTGCGCTTAAGACCATGGCTCGGAATGACCTTTTCAATATTCAATCAGTGAGCGTCAGGATTCCACCCCGGGACCTCCCAGGAAAGACCCTGGATCAGGTGATCTGCGGAATGTGTGGCGAGCTGGTCAAGGATTCGCGCCAAGTGTTGCTTGACGGTAAAGCGGTATGCAGGCCCTGCTCGCTTGGGAAGGACTATTACGACGCGGAATACGGCATCTTGCCCGGTCCGGGTCACGAACGGCTTATATAGAGAGATGGCGCCAACAGGAAAAACAGACCAGTCTTGAGAACAGATGAAAGGAGGGTTTTGTGAGCGACAAGATAATGAGTCCGAAAATTATCAGGGAGGAAAGCGCACTTACAGTGACCGGAAGAGTCAAGCGTCCTTTCATGCTTCCCCTCAGCGAACTTTGCCGAATGGAAGCCAGGGAGGTAAAAGACCTTCAGATTATCTGCGGCAGCGGTGACCCCAAGGGCCGCATTGCTCATTGCAGGGGAGTGTTTCTCGAAGACGTGATCAGACGAGCCGAGGTGATCACGGAAGAGGATAACGACACGAAAAGGATGTTCGTCGTCGTCACGGCCGGGGACGGCTACAAGGTGGTTTTTTCCTGGCAGGAGATATTCAACACCCCAATTGGCGATGGCGTCATACTCCTGATCGAAAAAAACGGCATACCCTTACGGGGAGGGCATGACAGGTTGGACCTCGTCTCCTCGGAGGACTACTTTACCGGATCGAGGTATGTGAAAGGCGTGGAAAAAATCGAGATTACCCTGGCTGCATAATATCGATGGACGCCGGGTTGCCCGGAAAATGTCTGCAGGCCGCTTGCGTCGACGGCGTGATATCAGCTTAATGCGCGAGTCCCAGCAGAGAGCGGACCCGGCGGCGTTGGATACTCCTGAACGCAAGTTCGACCCACGGCGACGGACTTCTCCCCTTTGCCGGAGGCAGGAAGCGTTGGTGCGGCCATTGTCTCCAAGAATTGAGAATCACCATTCACCCTAACCCGGGAGGTTTAAAATGTTCAACATAGGGGTCAAAAGCCAAAGAGCGAGTGTGGCGTTCAGCCAGGAGCAGTTCGGCATGTTCCGGATGGAAGCCAAGACGCTAAGAGCGGGTGCAACGTTTAGCCGGGAGCAGTTCGATCTGCTGATGAAGTGTTCCACCAGGCACGACATGATGGAGTGGAACGAGTGGAGAATACGTAACCCGAAGCAACCCGTGCTGCTCCAAAACGTGAACATGGAGAAGGCCTACCTCCGGGGCGCCGATCTTCGTAAGGCCGATTTCCTCGGTGCAAACCTGCGTGGGGCAGACCTGAGCGGCGCCAAACTTTGTGACTTCAATCGACATTGGGCCGATCTAAGCGGCGCCGATTTCAGTGACGCCGATCTTTGCGGGACCGATTTTCGGGGGGCCAATTTGAGCGGCGTAAATTTTAGTCGAGCGTATCTTTATTACACCAATCTCAGTTGGACCAATCTGAGCGGGGCCAACCTCAACGGAGCCTATCTCTGGGCTTTTCTCTATCGAGCCAATCTCAGTTCGGTCGACCTCAGCCAAGCCAATATGAGGTTGCGGCTTCCCGGGGATGAGGCATAACCGGGGCAAAAGTTGCCCCTTGGCGACGTCAGGCTGAAGTTACATGGAGATATGATTACGGATACTTGTTTCCATGCTTCATCTCCTAAACTGGGGTTGCAGTTCGCACTCAACGCTCTGATTTGGTGCTTGACGTTTAAAGCAGACATTATGTAATCTAAAAATGACGTTATATATTTTGTAGACTTACTGTTTTCTCATTCCGCCCGAAAATCAAGGATTTCCGTTGGGGTGCCGTTTCATTGCCGAGTATTGCCGCCTAGTAAGGGCAGGCGCCGGCAATTCGCCGAATGCTGCGCAGTCGTTATGCTAAAAATAACATAACGCACTGCGCTTGAGCGTACTCGTTACGAAAGTTGTAATGCCTCACGGTCCGCTGTCTAAACGAAAGGGGGTGGCGTCGAAAAACGGATTCACCAGTCTGGGCAACAGCAGGAGTGACCACTTAGGGCTGAAAAACAGCCCGGCCTTAGATAAAGCCAAAACCCAGGGCGACCGGGTGACGGAAAACCAACGGATCCGATGACGGCCGGAACGCAGGAATGAGAGGGCTCAAAGCTCGAAGAGAAAAACAGCCTGCATGAAAACGGGGCATCGGACGGCCGGGTTACCTGAGGAAAATTCAACTTTTTTCTTAGAAAAAGAGGGGGAGTTTAGATGTTAAGTTTTGATAATTGTATTAACAAAATAGCGTACACACTCATAATCGCGCTGGTGGCGTTGGCGCTAACCGGGCCGGTTTGGGCATGTGACAGTTCGGTTCCGCTGCCGACCTTGGTTAACGCCGTCAATCTCGCTTGGGGAACCCAAGGCGGAAACGGCGAGGAGGTCGGGTTGGCGGTCGACTCAAATACCGGGAAAGTCTACGCGACAGATTTTAATGGTCACGTTTCACTCATTACCCAAGGCGCGGCGCCCCACTGGATAATAAATGACGTGAACATGAACCCGGACTTGCAGGCCATCTACCGGTCCTTCTTGCCCGAATCGATCATTTCCGTGAACACTGTCGCTCCCACACAGGGCACTTACTCCCAAGGGATAGCGCTCGATCCAAAGACCGGTAACGTTTACGTCGCAAGCGAGGCCCCTTACGACACCGTAAACGTCATCAATGAAAAAACCAACAGCGTGATCACCACTATCTCGATGACTGACCCGCGTTACCCGGCGGTCGACTCAGAGAAGGGAATGGTCTACGTTAGTAGCTATTCCACCAGCACCGTGTCAGTGATCGACGAAAAGACGAATAGCATTGTTGCCACCATCCCCGTGGGCCCTGGCCCGCAAGTAGTGGCCGTTGACCCGAAGAGACAGAAAGTTTACGTGGCCAACTATCCCGGCGGCACAATTTCTGTCATCAGCACGCAAACTAACAGCGTGATCGCCACCATTCCTGTTGGCACGGGAGGCGCCAACCCGATTGGGATGGCGCTCGATCCGAAGACCGGAAAAGTCTACGTGGCGAACTACTTCGCCGAAACAATTTCGGTCATCGATGAAAACAGCGAAAGCGTGATCGCCACCATCCCCGATACCGGTTATCACCCTAAAGCGATGGTCGCCGATAGCGTCAACGGAGCAGTATATGTGGTGAACCGCGCCAAAGATCCGGGGTTTGCCAACGGCACGACCGCATTGGTCATCGACGAGCAAACTGATACTGTGACCGGTACATTCAACGTGTTTTCCGGCCCTCGTTCAATAGCGATCGATCAAAAGAGCGGACTTCTCTACATTGGGGGTGGCGCGCCCAACCAGGCGGCCTCGGTGGCGATCTACCAGACTCGCCCCTATTTTGATTTTCCGGCCAAAGCCGCCGGGAGCGTGGTTGCAAACACTAATGTCACATGGGCGCAGGACGCCAATCTGTTAAACACTTTGGAGAGTGAGAACAGCAATCTCGTGAACCTTATCATTGCCGCAAATAACGGTGTCGTAAGTGACTCTCCCAACTACTTCGATGGCGACAGCTATGTACACGTTCTGACGACTGCGGACTTCGGGCCAAATGGGACAGCGGACTATTGGGGTGCTATCGCCTTTATAAATTATCTTAATTCGATCAAATATAATGGTTCAAATCACTGGGCCCTGCCCTCTGTCTCATACGATGAGTCATTGGGTTACAATCAGATCGACAACGCCTTTGGCAAGTTATATTACGTTACGCTCGGCGCGACAGCAGGCAGCACGATGCCTGGCGGAACCTTCAGCAATGTTCAGTACGGTAATGCGGGCTATTGGTTTGGGAGCGAGTACGCCCCGAATGTGAATTATGCCTGGTTCTTCTCCACAAACTGGGGTTACCAGTTCTTCACGCATAAGGATTACTATAATTATGTCTGGCCGGTCAGCACCGGTCCTTCAAAATGCTCGAAGTAGCGGTACCGGCTCTTATACCGGGACCAGCCGATCGGTCTGCCTCTCGAAGAATAACAAGGCTGGGCTGATCGGCTTTAAGAGTGAAATCATTTTGGGTAGTTCGTTTCATACCGGTGGAGGAAAACGGCAGGGTCGGTTCTCGATGACCGGTCCTGCCGTTTTATTTCTGCTACGCATCAGATCAAATTCTGATGACCACCCATTCCCTAAACAGATTTGCGGCATCCTTCCAGGACAAATATCCCGAAAAGCGCGTCCGCTCCAGCATGCGTTGATGTGAGTTCAGTAATATTTCTCCTCAAGGACCGGGGCAAACCAGGAATTCGCCCGATGGCCGGCCATTAAACGCAATCAACCGACGGTGCGTTCCAGACACAGCTTCCGCGCAGGTATGAAACCGGATTTCTGGAAAAATCGCAACAGGTCCCAATCATCCCAATCGACGAGGCTGTACACCTTTGTAATCTCAGCCTTCTTCATATTGCTTAAAAAAGTTTCCAGCAGCAGGGCGGCAACACCAAATCCCTGATTTTGGGGCGCCACACCAACGGTGTCAATGGTCGCCGAGCGTTCCTTGAGACCGAACTCGCCGACAAATACCTCGCCCATGATGAACCCAACCACCTGGCTGCCCTCCTCGACCACTAGAGAGGCCAGGATGTTCTCACCGGCCAGCATTCGTGTCATCTTGGTTCGGTAGTAATCAGGCCGACGGACATCCATGATCTGGGCATCGATCTGCACAATTGTTTCCAGATCTTCCATTTGCACGGGCCGGACGACAAATTGAGCCATAGCATTACCCTCCTTATCAGCAATCCGATCGCCTAACGGCTGAACGATATAATCATCAGAGATTCCGAGTATAAATTGCCTTCAACAGGTTAGTCGGCTAACCACACTGTTGCAGTAACCTTCATCGACGTCACACAGATCGCTGAACATTCATCATAATAAACTCATGTTCCATCCTTTCAAAACGCACATGATCCTCTCGAACCGCCTGCCGGCGGCCCTGAACCAAAGGGCCGCCATCCGCATCGGGTTTTCACGCCCCTTCGTGCGCCCTTTCCACAAATTCATGCTGCCTGTCGTTGCCGCCTTGCGTAGCGAAAGGCGCCCCATAACGCCGCACCAATGGCGCCGGCGAGAATTGAATCCGGGTGCACCAGGACATCCATGTCGACTTTGTCCGCGGCCAGTTTCTGGCGCAACGTCTCCACCAACCCCTGGTCAAGCGCCGAGCCACCGGTAATGACCAACGGCGGTTCCGGGTTAAGGGAACGCAAAAGTTTCACCAGCCGGTTGCTGATGGACTGATGAATTCCCTTGAGGATGTTCGATGTTGAAATCCCCCTCGAGACCATGTTGATGACGTCGGTTTCCGCAAGCACCGCGCAAATACCGGAGACCATCTCGGGCGCATCAGCTCGCATCGACAGATCTCCCACTTCGCTTAGGGACACCCCGAGGTAGCGGGTAATGTTTTCGAGAAACTGGCCAGATCCGGAGGCGCACTGGCCGGTCATCTTGTATTGCAACACCTTGGAGCGGTGGTCCATCTTGATTGTCCGGGCATGAAGCGCGCCGGCGTCAATAACGCAGCGGGCCTCCGGGAATAAATAAAACGCGCCTCGCGCATGGGTCGTCATTCCGTAGAAGTGGCCATCCCTGTCGTCGACCATCTCGCCCTCGCCGGTTGACGCCAGGTAGTCGATATCTTCCCGGTTCAGACCAGCTGTGACAAGCGCCTTGGCGAGCGCAATCCCGACCACCTTGCGAGGATCGCGTTTGCGAATCCGTTCCACGACCCGCGCCAGAATATCTTCTTTGCCACGGGCCACTTCCATGAGCACCACCTTGATAGAGCTGCTGCCGACATCAACACCACCTGTAATTGCCATTACGAGGTCTCCCTAATACGTTTGGCAAAGATCGAACCACCCACCGCCCCGGTATAAATGGAGTCCGGGTTGATGTTGAGGGTGATATCCCTGCCATAGTTTGTGTACATCAGTTCCTTGAGGAAATATACCACCGCTATGTTCTTCGCTACTCCGCCGGTGAAAGTAAATTCGCTGTGGATTCCCCCCGAACGAGCCAGCAGCGACATTGCCCGAAGAACCATCGCCCGGTGCAGGCCGGCCAGCACATTCTCCCGCCGCTCGCCAAGGGAAAGCCGCTCACGAAGCTCAACTCCTGAGAAGACGGTGCAGGTGGAATTCACCCTGGTCACATGATCATGCTGCATGGCAAGCGGACCAAGTTCATGAAGTCCGATATTCAGTTCGTCGGCGATGTAGCCGAGGAAGCGGCCGCAGCCCGCAGCACACCGGTCGTTCATGTGAAACGATGTTACCACGCCCTGTTTATCCAGTTGAATGGCCTTGGTGTCCTGACCGCCGATATCGAGCACCGTCGCGGTTTCAGGATACATATAATGGGCGCCGAGGCCGTGGCAGAGAATTTCCGACTTGATGCATTCCCGCGGGAACGGCAGTCGAGTGCGTCCATAGCCGGTACCCACCATGGTGGCAATCTCAAAGGGGCGCTCGACAGCCTTCAGCGATGCCCGGCGAAATTCATCCTGAAGGTCCAAGGTGATCCGGTCTCCCATGCGCTCGACAGCCCGGTTGATAAAGTGCAGAAAATCGATCTCAACCAATTCATTTTCTATGGGTACGATGGACTTGTCATAAATGGACATCAGCGTTTCGAAATCGAATAATTCGCTCCGGGCGCTGATTTCCTCCGCAAGGCGCATAAAGCTCATTCCGGCGATATCACGGAAAAACCTGGACTTGTCGGTTCCAAGGCTGAGAAACACCTCGTATGATTCCGGAACCATCCGGGCAAAAATATCAACGACGATTTGAGGATCGAAAGCCGATTGTTTCGCTTCCCGGAGGGCGCGCTCTTTGAGCCGCAGCAGCTTGTCAAGATGCTGTTCGTAGCGAAAGTGGATTTCCAGATCGGCAAACACCGCTTCAAGCCCGGCATCGCGGCGGTGAGGCCCATCCAGTTCCTGGCGCATGAAGGTAAAGCGGGCATTGATTTTCGCCTCATTCTTCGCCACCTCGACGGCCACGTCATAATTGCTGCGCGTATTGGTGATCCCCCTGCCGACAATCTGGTGCCGGTCATCGATAATGATCGCCTTGGACGTCGTCGAGCCCAGGTCAATCCCAAGATAGTAGTTCGTCATGCCGCCCCCCTGTCGCTTTTTTTCTGTTCCACCATTTGCAGGTACGACTCGACACGGTTCTTGATATTGGCATAGGAGAAATAACGCGAATCGACCAGATCGGATTCGATGAAGCAGCCCGGCAGGCCTGTCCGTTGCTCCAACTCCCGCATCATGGCCAGCATCCCCGCGGAAAAAGAGTTGCAGCTTTTGATAGAATGAAAGACGAAGCCGTCGGCGTGGTAGTCGCGGATGTAGTCTTCCATCAATCTTGTGCGCGCAGGCAGGGAGTTGTTGGTGTAGACGTTGAGACAGTACTCCGCCATGGTTTTCAGGGGCTGGCCGGGATCATGTCGAAAACCGGTATCGTAGAGGCCGCCGACTTTTGTATAGGTGGAGGCAACAAACACCGCGCCCTCCTCATAAAAAATCTTCCAGAAATCCCGGAAATCCGTCCAGTTTGGGGTGCCGTCGATTACCAGGCGGAACTTCTCTTCGGCCAGGGTCCCGGCCGGCGTCATGGGTCCAAGTTTATTTGCCACCCGGTACTCGATCTCGCGTCGAACCGTTCGATAGTATTCGGTGCACTCCGGCGTCCCGCGAAAGGCGGTGAAAATCGGACCGACGTAGTAGACACCGGCAAAGAAACCATCGATGGGCGACGGAATGTTTTTGCCCGACTGGAAGCAGTACACCAAATCATCCTCGGCGCGCTTCGATTCCTGCAACAATGAACGCAGCCGGTCGATATCGAATTTTTTGCCTGAAATCTTCTCCAGCGCAGGAATCAGATCGCTCTCGAACTGGCCAACAAGGTACTCCACCATGTCGGATGTGATCACACCCTGGTCCTGGTAAGGGGTATGGACCATCACCACCGGGCAGTCGTAAACCTTCTTCAACGCCTCGAACCATTTCAGGAAAGTAAAGCAGCCGGTGTAGCTCAGGAGCAGCAGGTCAGGCGGCGGAACTTTGCCGTAAGGTCCGAGATTGCCTCCGAGAAACATCCCAAGATCGCATTTGACATAGGTGCAGACATCCTCGGAATGTCCCCTGCGTTCGGCCTCGAGGATGAAGCCGTCACTCATTTTCTTCATCCCCGAGTGCAGGGCGTTGATCTCGGGAAGCACCGGAACGCAGTCGAAACTGAGAATGAATTCGGTGAGATTGCCTGGCACAAAGCTGTATACGACCGGCCTGCCGCTCTCCCGTGCGCTGCCTATCTCCCGGTACCAGCCATCCAGCATTTTTTTCTGTATAAGCATGCTTTCGTCTTTGACTACATCTTGAACCACGGGTTGATCACTCATTACCGATGACCTCGCACAATAAATGGATAAACGTTTGGACGATGAGGGGCCGGCGACGGCTGCAACTCAGAGAACACTGAACCGTCACGCTTCACTCCATAATTTAATGGAATCGGAGAACGTCCCGGTTTGCTCCTTAATGGTCTGGAACTGACCGGTGTTCTCGGAGAATTGAAACTGCGTGTAGTTGATTCCCAGCCGGTCGAGCGCCTCCTGGTAGAACGGGAGATCGAGCAGCGCAGGATCGCAGAAGCTTGGAGCCGCAAAGATGACCCCTTCAGCATTTCGATCGCGAATCCGCTGCACAAGATCCTCACTCTTCGGTTTATCACCTTCGAATACCGACGACGAGGGACGGCTGGCGCTGAGGAAGGCTTCAGAAATAGCCCCGTAACCATCGCCATCAACGGCTACGGGCCGCCTGAACCAGCGGGCAATTTGTATAAAATCGTCGTCGACAATGTAACAACCCGCCTTTTCAAGGGTTTTTATCAGATTCAAAGGTGGCTGTTCGCAAAAGGAACCAACGACCACCACCCGAACGTTGTCCAGTGGCTTGACATCACGATTTCTGACCGCCGCAAGGTAGTTGGCCAACGTCTCGTTAGACTTTTCCACCGGCTGGATGAGACCGGCGCGCAACACAACATACAGTTCGGCGGTGGGCACCTTGTGCGGCGCTTCGGCGCGGTAGTCATAGAGGGCATCAACCAGGCGGCGGTTTTCGTTGTAGAGGATGATGGATTGCCGCAGCAGCTCGTTTGTCACTGGCCGGCATCCAAGGGATTCCAGCAGCAGGGCGAGTTCCTTCATAACCGAAATGAAGAAGCGGCCTCCGACTTCCTGATCGAAGTTCTGGGGCATGTCGATATATTTGGTTTTTACGTTTGGAAACTGGAGCTGCCAGACGCCCGATAGATTGCGGACCACGTCGCACAGCGACGGAGACAGGAGGACATCGAGGAAATCCAGCCGACCGCTTAGACCGAGTTCGAGAGTCGATCTTGGAAGATGGCAGATATAAGATTGGTAAAAGGCATCACCCTTGATGATCTCCATCTTGTCGCCCCCCCCGAATATCCCCACCGCGAGGGCGCCGGCGGCATGAATTACCTCCAGCGGGACATAAGTGGGCAGGTAACCGACGACCGTCCCCCCCGTTCGGGCCTTCCACTCTCGGACTGAAGTGAACTCCAGATCATTAAGGATGTCTTCACATTCTTCGACAATTTTGCGCGCTTCCATAGTGACTCATTCCTTCTCTCGTAACACTACTGCCAAGTAAAATCATGATAAATAAAGCTAGAATGTAGCTATAATGTAGCAAAATTGATCCGTTGTGTCAATAAAAACATAACGAAGAAGAATTCCCTTGGTTCAGCGTGAGAAGGATGGCCACTTCTACGGAATGACGGCCCCTGCGCGAGGCGCGTTCTATTTATTCCCAGAGGCCCGCTGCGTTATTGACGCCGGGGCGCTTCATGCCCGGACGATCAAGATGGACCACAGAGGATGAAGTCGATTCTGTTCAGGGGGTACTGCGCCTGCTCCTTTCACGCAAAACCTGAGATATTCGAGGATTTGACCGATATGCTTTCGAAGTTCTGTGTGGCAATCCTTGATTGCTGGGGGTGAAGTCTCCGTTTGACCTATTCTACCGATTCGTGATTATTTTGATGCACGGGTAGACCATTACGGTGTTTCCCGGTTTTCGGCAGCACGGAATGTAGGGGCTGGGGTCACAGTCCAGGCTTAAGGTTATGGTCGAACGGAGACTTGCCCCCTTTTTTGCTTCTTTGGATCCCTATCTGCTCATCAGCCGCTCTATGCGTCGTTGTGAATGACACCCTAGTCCCGTCGTCGAGCCAGCCCCTCATAAGAAGAGATCCGTAAAAAGGGACCGAGTTTCTGCTTCGGCTCCCCAAGAAGGACCCCGGCAGGACGAACGCAGTTAGCGCGTTTTCTTAAGAACACTGGAGCATTTTAGTCTTGCACTTCGTATTTAAGATTCGACTGATCTCATCCGATTAAAGGGTTGGCAGGTTGCTAAGTAAGTGCCGATGCAGTGAAACATCTCGCTATCGAGAATTTGTTCTGCAATGCGCGTTTATTGGGCCAGCGCAGGGTTTGACCCCACGCAGCCAGCAAAGGCAAACCGGATGATGTCATTACCCACTCAGTGGTGTTAGGTCGCAAGCCGTCAACCCAGCCTTTTTTAGTGAACGGCTGCGCCTGTTTATTCGCGACATTGCCCTTTACGGGGTTGAGCCTCCACTGTCCGGAGGAGAGCAGTCAACAGCTTTAAATTCTTAAGTTAGGAGGCTTTCATAATGAGGCTTGTTACCAGATCGGACTTTGACGGTTTATGCTGCGCTGTGCTCTTGAAGGAAGTCGGGCTCATCGATGAATATTACTTCGTTCATCCAAAAGATATCCAGGATGGACTGATCAACGTGGGCGAAAACGACGTGTTGACTAATATTCCCTATGTGCCCGGATGCGGCATGTGGTTTGATCACCATACGAGTGAGAGGGAGCGGGTGGGTTGGGATTTTGATTTTAAGGGCCTGTCGAAGGAGGCCCCGAGTTGTGCAAGGGTGATCTGGGAGTACTATGGTGGACACAAGACGTTCTCCAAGCGCCTTGAGGCCATGATGGATGCAGTCGATAGGAGTGATAGCGCCAATCTCACCGTGGAAGAGATTCAAAACCCGGACGGTTGGATTCTTCTTAGCTTTATCATGGATCCCCGCACCGGCCTTGGGCGATATCGCGACTACGGAATAAGCAACTACAAGCTCATGGAGGATATGATCGAGTACTGCCGCACCATGAACGCAGAAGAAATTCTGGCCGTCTCAGATGTGCAGGAGCGGGCCAAACGTTACATGGAGCAGGATATGCTCTTCCGGGACATGCTCAACAGAAACTCTTGGCCGGTAGCCAATGTGGTCGTGTTGGATCTGCGAGCGGCGACCGAAATCTATACGGGCAATCGCTTTTTGCTGTACACCATGTATCCGGAGTGTAACATCAGCATCCAAGTCATCTGGGGCAAGAATAAGCAAAACATTGTCTTTACCTGCGGCCATAGCATTATTAACAGGACGAGCAAAACGGATGTCGGCAGTCTTATGCTGAAATACGGCGGGGGAGGCCATAAAAAGGTGGGGACATGCCAGGTGCCCACTGAGAATGGTGAAAGAATACTTGATGAGTTGATTGCCAGAATGAATAGCGATGGGTAAATGCAGCAGCTTGACCAGGATTTCGGCTCAGGTATTACATTGGCCTAGTTCCAGTATTTGCCGACTGGTCTATTAAGACAGAAAGAGCGTTCAGCGAGAGGTTCAGGAAAGCAAATACCTCTCCTGTGTAAGCTTAGTAGTGAAGTTGTGCTCTACGCATCCGAATGGCATTTTCGGGTCGGATTCTGCCACAAAACTTCTTGAACAACCCCAAGACGCGTCAGAACCACGGTCTCGTTGGTGTATTCTTGCCTCTGACGTATTTATAGTGTTCGGGTGTCTGAGCAGTAAGTGATGGTGGGGGGGAACATCTATAGGGCTGTCATCTTAAAAACACGCAAGATTCGCGTTTTTCAACAGGCAAGGGTTTCCTTTTCATCTGTGGCTGGACTCGCTGGCTGGTTCTGTGGCCGTACGTAGCCTTTCTCCACCCAATAACCCAAAAGCGCCATCTCGTAGTCTTCGGAATCAAAGCATTTGGTCATTTCCGGGTGGTTTCGCCATGCCTGCAAGAGCTTTAATGCGGTCCAAGCTACTCTAGGATCATATCGGCCGTAGCATGCTTTGCGATCAGGCTGAATAGTTGCCTTGATCGTGGACTGGATCGAGAGCCTGGCCGGAGACTTTAGGCTCACCGATTTAAGAGCTGTTAATTTTGGACTTGAATATCCAAGACGCTTCATAAATTCAAATCGTTCCGGTCTTTTGCAAACCCTCTCCAAAAACGTACCGTCGAGCGGCACCCTCCCAGATTTTCATCACGTATTCATGACGAGAATGTGAAAATTTGGCGACAAAGTTAATCCAATTCAAATTCATCTTTCTCGTCTGACGGAAATGCCGGGGGTCAAGTCTCCGTTTGACCTATTCTACCGATTCGTGATTATTTTGATGCACTGGTAGACCATTACGTTGTTTCCCGTTTCTTTTTGGCGAAGTGTGGAAACACCCCACTGCCCCCTCTCCGGTGGTCTCAATCATGGAATATCCCACAGGAAAGTCACATGATCTTTATGATCCGCGCCACGCCTGACCCAATGCTGTTAACTTAGATTCGAATGCTTTTTTGGTCACGAAGAGCACGAAGGATACACGAAGTGCATGAAGGAAAATCATTGTCAGGGATCTTGTATGAGAAAGGTTTTCGTGTGCTTTCTCTTCTTCGTGTTCGACCCATATTTTTCAGGTTCGAAAGCCCACAAAGGTGCTTCTCCAGATCGGTTTTCTTTGTGCACCTTCGTGTCCCTTCGTGTTCTTCATAACCCTGGCGGGCCTTCCTGACCGCTCCAAACGCTAGTCTCACGAAGGGGCAGGAGAACACGAAGTTTGCTTGCTGCTATGCTGCGCTGAGCTTAAGTCCGGCTTAAGCTAGCGGCATTGCGCCTGACCCGTCCTACGTGGTCTCGGTCGTGGAATACCCTGTGGGGAAATCACATGATCTTCATGATGAAGCACACCCCCTGACCTCCTCCTACGTGGTCTCAATCGTTGAGTATCGCTTGGGGAAGAGCGCCACGTAGAGAAACAAGCTTATAGAGGTGATCAAAATCCGATCTGAATGCAGCCCTGAGCTTCCTGCGCGACTTTTCCGCATCTCATAAACGCTTTATGCTTCGCTCCAGTCTTCGAGCACCAGTCCCGGCACCCGCTCAAATTCTTTTTTATTGTTTGTCACTAATATCAGGCCTGACGCCCTGGCTTGACCGGCTATCATCATATCGTAAGGTCCAATGGGCTGACCCGTACGATAAAGCGCGGCCCGTATCTGTCCGAAATGATATGCGGCTTTGTCGTCAAAGGGCAGCACTTCAAGCCGGGCGACCATGGCTTCGATGTCCGCCAGATTCCGTTCCACCTGTTGTGAATGTTCCGCCCCAAACACCAATTCCCCCAAGGTTACAGCGGAAATGCACATCCGGCCGTGATGATTCTGAAAGCGCCTTTTCACCTGCTGAGGACGGTTTTTCAGAGTGTAGATGATAATATTGGTGTCCAGCAGGTATTTCAGCATTCCATGGTCTCGCGTCGCTGGTCTTCCGGTTGCTTTCGCTCTATCATGAAATCACTGGAAACCCCCGGTGCATTGAACCACTCATCCCAAGATTGGCCCACAGGTTCAATCATGCGTTTGTTGCCAACCGCAGTGATTTCAACATCCTTCACGGATTCCGGAAAGGCAACTTCCTTGGGCAGGCGAACAGCCTGACTCCGGTTGCTTTTAAAAATTCTGGTTTTCACGCAAGTCACAACGCCACCCCCATAAAAGATTTTATTGTTCTCGGAAATATTATAAAATTTACTATGGATATGTCAATGGGATATACAATCGATGGCCTCATAATCGGTAAGCGTTATTGGCGTGCCAGGTTCCATGAAGTTCTTTTCTTCGGATGCAACTACCGGAGGCCGCAAGTGTGGATTCACCCAGCCTGATCCCTCCTACGTGGTTTCAACCATGGAATACCCTGTGGCGAAATCACATGATCTTCCTTATCTACACCCAGCCCGTTACCTCCACTTTGTGAAGAATCACATAATCTCACGCAGCCCGCTCAAGAAGATATTCAAATAATCGCTTGGATTTGGCTCGATTTGCCCCTGGCAGAAAAAAAGACAACACGGAACGAAAGGAACCGTCATAAGTAGGGCTGATATTGCTCGATGGGATTCCAAACGTTACCGTTCTTCAGCAAAGCCATGTCAACATATTAAAATCATTTCCGTTGTGCTCCGCTGCTTATTAAGGCCTCAAGGTTCCGGCAAGAAGTAGCAACTTTCCAATACACAGAGCAGAAGCCGATTTTCAAGGATTGTTACGTACAGTGGCGAGAACGTCAAACCGTCCTTAGACTCGATCATCAGGCGGTTTGTAAAGGTTGGAGCTAGAGTCGTCTATCACGCCCGAAGGTGGTATGTCCATGTTGCGTCCGCTTTTCCTGTTGCTCGTTACTATCGCATTCTATTCGCCTGAGCCTGTGACACGGCGACGTGGCGGAGCGGGTTCAGCAAATGCGGGGGGAGGTGTGTCGGAAAATCGCAAAAACCGGCCTGATTCACGTTTCACTTGCGCATTTTGTGGGTAGGCTTGTATGCTATCGGGGCTTCACGGGTCCAAAGGAAGTTTTTTCGGGCAAAAATCGGATCTCAACATGCGGTTTGGAGGAATAGCGCAGAGGTTGAGGCATTATTCCGGAACAAATATCACCCGTTTTTGTTTCCAACCATCACCGTTCATCACGACGGAGGGGGTACCAGATGCATGATCACACCAGGATAAATTCCGAACTGATCGAAGAGAATGCCTTATCAAAACAGAAAATCCAGGATCTGGAGCAATCTGAATTAGAGCGCAAGCAAGCGGAGGAGGCATTGCAAGATAGTAAGGAGCTATACCAGTTTGTTGTGGAGAACTTAAAGGAAGTTGTCTTTCGTACTGATGCAGAAGGGCACTGGACATTTCTTAATTCTGCTTGGGCTGAGGTAACGGGCTTTGCTGTGGAAGAAAGTCTTGGCATGGTATTTTTGGAATACGTTTATCCTGAAGACCGGCAACTGAACCTTGAGCTCTTCAGACCATTAATCGAGAGGAAGAAGGACTATTGTCGGCACGAGATTCGGTATATGAATAAAAACGGAGAGTTTCGCTGGATTGAGGTATGGGCACGGCTAACGCTTGATGAGAAAGGTAATGCTACAGGGACAGCAGGTACGTTAACCGACATTACTGAGCGCAAGCAAGCGGAGGAGGCATTGCGAGATAGTAAGGAGCAATACCAGTTTGTTGTGGAGAACTTAAAGGAAGTTGTCTTTCGTACTGATGCAGAAGGGCACTGGACATTTCTGAATTCTGCTTGGGCCGAGGTAACGGGCTTTGCTGTGGAAGAGAGTCTTGGCATGGTATTTTTGGAATACGTTTATCCTGAAGACCGGCAACTGAACCTTGAGCTCTTCAGACCATTAATGGAGAGGAAGAAGGACTATTGTCGGCACGAGATTCGGTATATGAATAAAAACGGAGAGTTTCGCTGGATTGAGGTATGGGCGCGGCTAACGCTTGATGAGAAAGGTAATGCTACAGGGACAGCAGGTACATTAACCGACATTACTGAGCGCAAGCGGGTGGAAGAAGAGAGGGAGAAGCTTATCCATGAACTTAGTGATGCCATGTCTAAAATCAAAACTTTGAGTGGAATGCTTCCTATTTGTGCTTCCTGTAAAAAAATCCGCGATGATAAGGGTTACTGGAATCAAATTGAATCTTATATAAGGAGTCATTCAGACGCTGAATTCACCCACAGTGTTTGCCCGGAATGTGCAAAAAAATTGTATCCGGAGTATTATAAAAAAATGTATCCGGATTAAGATTTCTCTCCTCATCTTTGATAAATGAGACGCTAAAATACTCACCATTTCCGTTCCATACATTAATCTTATGTGAAATCAATATGTTGGCAAGTCAGCCACTCTAGCTTCGGAAAGCCACATCACCGGTCACACGTTTATCGATTCTTATAAACCGGTGGTCTTTTTTCCAGAAAAGCCGTCAGTCCTTCCAGATGATCCTCGGTAGTAAAAAGTACAGCCTGTGCAAGCTTTTCAATGAACAGGCCGGCCGTAAGGCTGCTATCACCTCCCACGTCGACTGCCGCTTTGGTCAAACGTACAGCGAGCGGGCCTTTCTTAAGCATCTTTGCGGCCATCTCTTTCGCTGCACTCAGCGCTTTCCCTTTCGGAACGACCTTGTTGATCAGCCCTATCCGGTGGGCTTCCCGTGCGTCGATAAGGTCTCCAGTCAGGATCAGTTCCTTAGCCTTTGCAGCGCCTACGAGGCGAGTAAGTCTTTGGGTACCTCCAGCTCCAGGCAGAATCCCCAGGTTTAACTCCGGCTGACCGATAACAGCGTTTTCTTCTGCGATGCGGATGTCACAGGCCATCGCCAGTTCACACCCTCCACCAATTGCGTAGCCATTGATCGCAGCAATGGTGATTTTTTCCATCGATGCCAGGCGGATCAAAATGGATTGATTCCCATGTCCGAGGGTCTCCAGCAGTGAACGTTCGCGCAGGTCTCGAATGTCCGCACCGCCGATGAAAGCCTTGTCTCCTGCTCCGGTAATCACCAGGACATGGATCTCCTCGTCCTTGTCGGACTGTTCGATCGCATCTTCTATTTCGAGCCATGCCTCTCGATTCATCACGTTTCTGGTTTCGGGCCGATTGACCGTCACAATACCGATGCCGTTCTCGCGTTCAAAGATCAGGAATTTGTATTCCATGATACTCCTCTCGTTAAACAAGTGGCACACGTGTTCCATTCAGCAGCCATGTGTATCTGCCGGACGAAACGGGGTCCTGGAATTCCTTGCTCGCACCGGCTACCTGTCAGCCATCGGTGTCGGAAGCCGCTAGTTCGTCGTCGTCGAGCCTCTCCAAAAGAGATTGCAACAGCAACCATTCCTCATTGGAATACTTCTCCAGAAAGTGGCCATTGATCTTTTCATAGGTCGCCACGATGGCCAAACGCTGTTCTTAGGCCTTCGGGGTGAGATGAACTCGAACGATTCTTCGGTTTGCAGGATCGAACCTGCGCTCGATCCAACCGTCACGCTCGATCCGCTAGAGAAGCCCTGTCGTCGTGGGCCGGTCCAAGGATACTTTGTCTGCAAGCTGGCTAGGCAGCAATCCATTCTCTTCATAAAGTGCGATCAGCATGAAGAATTGCCCGTGCGTGAGCCCTATCGAGGCCAGGCTGTCCTTGTAAGTCCGGGTGATCTTCCGACTGAGAGCACCGAGCTTAAAACAAATGCAATCCTTGAAAAGCCATAAGTCGTACCCCTCTGGAAAAGGTGTTAATTCATATCCGCCTAGCAAAACACTTGACACCCGCGAATCTCTATCGGTTGGGAGAATGCCCGCAGGCGATTCCTCCGATGATGAGCTTCTGGATATTCGTGGTCCCCTCGACCATCTGGAACGACTTCACGTCCCGGTAAAAGCGCTCTATGGGGTATTCGGTGGAGAAGCCATAGGCGCCGTAAATCTTCATGGCTTCATTGGCGGCCCTGACCGCCGACTCCGTGGCGTAGTACTTGGCGATGGAGGTCTGAAGCTGGCTGGGCAGCCCCTTGTCTTTGAGGAACGCCGCGTTGTAGACCAGAAGCTGGGATGCCTGGTGCTCGGCCACCATCTCGGCAATCTGGCCTTGAACGAGCTGGAATTTGGAGACGGGCTGTCCAAACTGGGACCTTTCGTTGGCGTACTTGATCGCCAGATCGACGCAGGCCCCACCAACGCCAAGGGCGCCCGCTGCGCAACTGATGCGGGTATTGCCAAGCATCCACATGCAGATAGCAAAACCATCGCCAGGCTTACCCAAGATGCAGTCTTTGGGTATCCGGGCGTCCTCGAAAACAATCTCGCCGGTGGGCGACGAATAGAGCCCCAGCTTGGTCTCGATGGCCGTTGTGATGAGTCCCGGAGTGTTCTTGATATCGACTACGAAGCAGCTTAAACCCTTGTTCCGGGCTTCGCGGTCAGTACAAGCGTAGACCAGGCCGTAATCGCCGACCGGGGCGTTGCTGATCCACATTTTCTGGCCGTTGAGCACCCAGTGGTCGCCTGCGTCTTTGGCGGAGAGCCTGATGCTGGAGACATCGGAGCCGACATTAGGCTCGGTAATCGCAAAAAATCCGATTTTCTCGCCGGAAACCCACCCCGGGATGTACTTCTCTTTCTGCTCCTTGGTCCCGAACTGATTCACCGTTACGGCCGGTCCTATATTCTGAAGATTGAAAGGAAGCCGCCAGGACGGTGAGACCATGGCAGCTTGCTCGGTCATCAGGACGGACTCCAAAAACCCCATCCCGTTACCGCCATATTCTTCGGGAATGCAACACCCGAAAAAGCCCAGGTCTCCCATCTTTTTCACCAGTTCCGGCCGGAAAGTGTGGTTCTTTTCGTCTTGCTCCATCGTAGGCCGGATTTCATTTTCGCAAAACCGCCTGGCCTGTTCTTGAACTATTCGCTGTTCCTCGTTTAAACTGAAGTCCATCTGAGTTTTCCTCGCAAAAATGAGTCGTCGAATTGAGTGTCCAGTCGCCAATTATGCTGCTGCAAGTTCAATACTGAGGTATGCACTATCACAACACCTTTATAAATTTCCGAAACTATACGACGTCAGGCAGCCTTCTGCGGATCGTACATTTTCTCCTTTATGAAAAGTGCCGGAATGATTCCCGTCAAAAAGTATGCCCCTCCCATCACGATCAGCCCGGCGCCAATAGAATACTGCATCGCAATCATGCCTATAACCGTGGGCGCGATCGCCGCTCCCACGCGGCCTATATTGTATGAGCCTCCAACTGCTGTTCCCCTTATCGGGGTCGCAAAGCTTTCAGTCATGTACGTGGCGGCTACACCGTACGGCACACCATAGAGAAAGCCAAAAAAGACAAGCAGGGCGACGATGTTTCCCGGGCTGTGATAATTAACGATAATGGGCAGAAAAAGAGCCGTTGCCACGCCGCCGAAAGCATATATCCATCGGCGTCCGAAAATATCGGCCGTGTACCCCGCTACGATTTTGCCCAGAATCATGGCAACGTAGGTACCCACAAGGTACCCTGTCATTTTTCTGAAGTCGAAGTGAAGTTCGTTCACAACATAGGTCGGAAGCCAGTTATTCACCCCGTAGTAGCCGAACTGCAGGAACCCGGATACCAACGTCCATAAAATGAAGTTCTTTCGATAACCCTGGTCCGCGAAAATGACCTTCCACTGATTTGTTGCCTTAGTTTTTTGCTCTTTTGCAGCCGCGGCCTGATTTTTCGAAGCTTCGACCCAGCTTACAGGCTCGGGAACGATGCGCTTCATCAGTATAGCGAAAATCACCGGTACGATACCCGTGGCAAAGAGAAAGCGCCAGCCATATACCGGGATTATGAGTCCCGCCAGCACGGTTGAGACCACATAACCGACAGACCAGCCGGCCTGGAGGGCCCCAAGAACAGTGGTGCGCCTGCTGGTAGGGACGTACTCGGACATAAGGGTATTACAGACGACATACACCGCTCCGAGCCCAATGGATGAAATGAATCTGAGCACGGCAAACTGCCAATAGTTTTGGGTCAGACCAAGGAAGGCTGTTCCGATTGAAAAAATAGCGATTGTCCAGACAACGGTGCGAACCCGCCCGTACCGGTCGGCATACCAGCCGCCCATAAGGCCCCCAATTGCCATTCCTAAAAGCGAGTAACTGGCCAGCGCTCCGGCTTCCACCTTCGAGAAACCAAGGTCCGGCATCAGGCTCGGAAGGCTGTAAGATAAAAACATCAGGGCCATGCCGTCGGCCACCATAGCCAGGAAACCGAAAATGAATACTGCTATCCAAATGTGCTCACCCGGCTGAGCAACAGATCCGGGCGCTCCTGCAGAGGACGTAACGGACCCATTAGTTGTCTGGCCGCTTTTCTCGCTCATTTTTTAAACCTCCAGCTCTTCTGATGCCATTAAATGATTATTTCCCGGCTGTTGCCTCCTGTTTGAATCAGGAGACCCCTTCCAGGACCATGGCCACCCCCTGACCTCCGCCCCCGCAGATGGTCTCAAGCCCGAAAGTTGCCCCCCGCCGTTTCATTTCATTCACAAGAGTCACCATGCGCATTGTACCGGTGGCGCCAATAGGGTGCCCAAGCGAAATTCCCGAACCATTCACATTGACCTTGAGATCACGGTCCCGCTCGGTAAGACCCATGATCCTTGCGTCCGCAAGCATCTGAGCGGCAAACGCCTCCTGAATCTCGATCAACGCGCAATCGTTCAACGCCAGTCCTGCTTTAACAAGCGCCTTATCGACGGCCGTTTTGACAGCCGGATAGGTCAATGTTGGATCGCAAGCCGCATTCGCGCCGGCTACGAACCGGGCAATGGGTTTGAGTCCCATTTCGCGGGCCAGGCTCTCGGAGGCAAGCACGACCGCCGCAGCTCCGTCGTTTTCCGAAGAAGAATTCCCAGCCGTGCATATGCCGCCGGGATAGACCGCTTTGAGCCTGGCCAGTCTCTCGAGACTGGTGTCCGGGCGAGGGGTTTCGTCTTCGCTGAAATAGCCCTTCTGACCTTTTTCCAATGCGATCGGGACCGGGACGATTTCTTCCCCGAACTTCCCTTCCTTAATGGCGGCACAGGCCCGCTGATGGCTTCTAAGAGACCACTCGTCGGCAGATTGCCTGGTAATGCCCTCTGCCTTCGCCGCCGCTTCCGCCCACGTCATCATCGAATTGAGCTCGCCATAGCGTTCGATCGGCTGAGACATCGGGCGGGCGCGCTGAATGCGGTCGAAAAACGGGAGCCCCCACATCGGAAGCGCTCCGTGGCCCCTCGGCATGAAGCCCCATTTGGGGTCCATGCGTCCTCCCAATCCCCACCGGATATCCCCCGGCACATAGAGTTCGGCCTGACTCATCGATTCCAGGCCTCCAGCTACAACTACCCGGGCGTTACCCGTCTGGATTTTGAGTGCGGCGAAAATGACGCTGTCAACACCCGAGCAACAGCGCCGGTCAATTGTTATGGCTGGAACCGTTTCAGGCCAACCCGCAGCCAGGATAGCGAACCTGGCGGCATTGGCGCATTCTCCATTCTGGTAGGATTGGCCCATAACGACCTCTTCCACCTGGGCGGGTTGAAGGCCGGACCGCTTGATAGCCTCATTGAGCACCAAAGCGCCGAGTTCATAGACCGGGACCGCTTTCATGCTTCCTCCAAAGGCGCCGATAGGCGTGCGCACTCCGGAAAGGATTACTACTCTTTCCATTTTATTATCCTCCAAAAGAGCGGCTAAATGGGTGATTTGGAGATTAGGTAAGTAGGTGAGAAGGTGAATAGGAAAAAGCCATTCGCCCTGCACCTGTTAACCCGCTCGTCTCGATTGAATCAGTTTTGTGAGCATCGATCCCACCTTTTTTCACTGCTGTTCAATCGGCGTGACAAGTTCAGCTCTTCCTCATACTTCCATCGGGATTATATTCGTACCAGCCTCTGCCGGTCTTCCTGCCCAGATGTCCCATTTTGACCTTCCGCCGAAGAATGGCCGGCGGATAGAAAGAAGGATCTTTGGTTTCCTCATAGATTGACATCAGGGCGCCACAGGTTACGTCCAGACCTACCATGTCACCGATTTCAAAAGGCCCCATTTTCCTCCCGGAGGCCAGCCGCAACCCCTTGTCGATACTTTCCACGGTGGTCACCCCATCCTCGACCAGTTGCATCGCCTCGATATTGGCCCTGTAATTAATGCGATTGATGACGAAGGCGGGAATATCGCGCATAACCGGTATAGGCTCCTTTCCCACCCTCCTGACGAAGTCCACGCCTGAAGCAAAGGTCTCATCGCTGGTGTACATTCCTCTTATCACCTCGGCGGCAGCCATCATCGGCACCGGAGAAAAGAAATGGATGCCCAGCACCTTGTCAGGCCGCCGCGTCTCAGCGGCCAGGTTGGAAATGGAAATTGCGCTTGTGTTACTCGCCAGGATTGCTGCCGGATTTGCCGCGCTGTCCAGCTTGTGGAAAATCTCGCGTTTGAGGTCCGAATTTTCGAAAACTGCTTCGATAACCATATCGGCATTACTTGCTGCTTCCAGACTGCCGGCCGAACTGATGCGCGCGGTGACAGCCTCCGCCGGGTCGGCCACAGTCCCCTTTTCTACCAGCTTGCCGACCGACCACGATATGCTTTTCAGCGCCTTTTCGACGGCTTCGGGTTTCTCGTCGTGCAGGACCACACTCAACCCCGCCTGGGCGCATACCTGTGCTATACCGCTACCCATCAATCCGCTTCCAACTATGAACACTTTGTCGACACTCATCATGCTCCCTCCCCCTTACACTGATTCAATCCCGCACGCCTCCATGCCAAAATCCCCCCTATCCCCTTCAGGAAAGGGGGATCGCGATTTCCCTGCGAGGACAAAGGCGCCTCTTTTTGCGAACAGGAACCTCGCGGGGCGTTTCTCATCCGGGGTTTCCGGATGGAATCGAGCTAGTCGCCGGCACCCCCCAGGATCAGGCGCTGGGGATCGACTTCTTCCCGCAGGATACTAAGCTCCTCTTTGGTGGGTGCTTCGAACTCCACGGCCCGGCTCAGGTCGATTGGAAAACCTGTGGTTTCGGCAATCTGTTCCGGCGCGACCCCCGGATAGTACTCCGCCAAGTACATCTCCTTGGTTACATCATCAAATTTCATAACCCCCATGTTGGTGACCACCGCCAGGGGACCTCCCCTCCTGAACCCGGCCCTTTTTCGGGAGTCTCCGCCCGTAAGCCATCCCGGGCTGCTGAGGTAGTCAACCTTTTCAACAAACCTCCGCTTCTCATGGCTCATGAAGATCACCATGCCGAAGGCGAAGCTGAAAGCGTCGCAGGCGCCCCCTGCTCCGGGAAAGCGGTTGCGGGGCTTCCGGTATTCGCCCAGGCAGGTGGAATTGATATTTCCGAACCTGTCGATCTGGGCCGCTCCCACAAAGCCGATGGTCCGCAGCTTCGGATGAGCGAGAAGCGACAGGGCTTCGGCAAGCCCCGAATTGACCGAGGTCCCGACCATCACGCGCCCGTCGCCGACTGACATTGGAAGCTCGTCCAGTGAGGGATCGATTCCGCCGGTTTCAAAAAAAACGACCGCCCTGGGTGCGTGGATGCGCTTGGCTACAGTGGCTGCAAGCAACGACACACCGGTTCCGGCAAACAGGATGTCACCGTCTTTTGCCAGACGGCCGGCGCTTAGGGCCATGATTTCTCGAGACGTATAGTTCTCCATTTCGCCCTCCTAGCGTCTGTCAATGCCCGGCGCATACCCGATCGCCGGGTTGGCTTTAATATTCAAAAGATCTTCTATTCCAACCTTGGCCAGATATTCTTGCTGGGTCTCGAAGGGATAAACCCACTCGTCCAGATATCTCTTGAAATCATCGTCGTCTCTTGACATCTCAGCGCTGAGGCGCAGATGTTTCGAGTCGTAGTCATAGAAAAAATGACACGCGGTCGGGTGGGCCCCAAACGGCGCGCGCACAACCGCATCCACCAGGAAATGGGGAAGGCTGTTCTGGTCGGGATCACGGCGAATGTATTCAGTCGGAACGATTTCCTCACAGGTTAAAATGACAAGTTTTGAAGCCTTTGCCTCTTCCAGGTCCGCAAAAGTGAGGCCTTGTATTCGCGCAGTCCCGTCCTCGCCTACGTACTGCACATGGATCAGCGCCACGTCGGGATTGAGTGGGGGAAGCAGGACCACGTCCCCGTCCTCTTCTTTCCAGGGATTTCGCATAACCTTGAGCTTCTTGTGAGGGACCTGGCCCTTCCCCCTCACTTCGTCCGGGAAACCCATTTTCTTTACGATATCGGTTTCGAGCCCCGAGGTGGTGGCGACAAAGGGCAACCCCATGGCCCCGGCCATGAATCGAAGGATCATGTGGAAATTGGAGTAATCCTCCACCTGGAGCTTCCCGGAACAGGCGGCTTTCTTGAACCGGATGCCCGTCGGGGCAAAACGTGCGACGCCTCCGTAAGCCAGCTCCACCCGGCTCACGCATCCCGCGCCTATCATGAGATCCAATCCCTGACCGTGAGAATGCACTACCAGGTAAATGTCCTTCTTGCCCTGGCGGATAATTTCCCTGCACAGGGCCATAGGGTTCCGGTTGGTCGTGAAACCGCCGAGGGTGATCTGATCGCCGTCCTTTATCAGACTCACCGCTTCCTTCAGGCTCATGAATTTGCCGCTGTTTTTGAGGTGTGTATTTGCTTCCATGGTCCCTTCATCTCTCCATTCATTCAGCAGACTGTTGATCTTCAAACGAAACCGGCAGCAACGCACCGGCGGGCTGCCAGCCGACAGACACTCATCAACGATTCGGGAATAAAATCACCTCACGCCGGCGGCCCCGGTCTTCTCCGCCTTCCAGATATGGACAAAGTAAAGACAAGGCCAGTACCGGACGACCGGTTCTCCAGCGCTTCACATTTGATCCTGCCAGTTGGACCTGATGTTGAACATGTGGAGCCGAACGGCAGCCTCAGCCAGCTCGGGGACCCCCGTCCGGAGACCCTTCAGAATCTCGGTGTGATCGGCTATGGAAGACAACACCAGGCCAGGATTGTCGTCGTAGTAAACCCGAGTGAGCCAGTACCAGCCGGGGCTCTTCATGATGTTCGAGATGCTCCTCCTGAGCACACTGTTGTTCGCGGCCCGGTTGATCGTCCTGTGGAATTCGAAATTAAGCTTGCTGCAGGAATCCAGGTCCCCGCCGCGGTATACTTCCTGCATCTTTCCAATATTCTTTTCAAGGTCCCCCATCTGCTCCCGGCTGATTTGATTTGTTGCAAGATTGGCGGCAAACCCTTCCAGGCAGGCCAGGACCGTGTAAGTTTCCTGAAGCTCTTCGGCGGTGAGCTTTCGGACATGTCTCGTTTTGAATGCGTTCGTAACGACGAGCCCCTCGGACTCGAGCAGGCGAATGGCCTCCCTGATGGGAGCGCGGCTCACGCCAAACCATTTCTGCAACTCCGCCTCTGTGAGGGGGGTTCCCGGTTTCAACTCGTTGGTGAGAATGGCTTTCGAGAGGGCTCGATGGATTTGCTCCGCCAGGGATGAGGGTTTGGGTATTCCTATTGGCTCCACCTCGAAACTCCATGTCCGTCAGTCTTCTTGCGTGTGAAGGAGACGGATAATGCGGAGATGCCGAAAAGCAGGCCGGCAGTCCGTACTCCATGCATCTGCGGGGCCCCATGTTTTCAGACGGCCGGTATGACGAATCGTTGGCAGAGATCCCGACCGGAGGCCAATAACTGTTTACGGTGCAATAAACGGCGCTGAAGGAAGGCTGAGAGGGAAAATCGTGTTACGAGTCAGGAGATAGTCATCACAAGGAGGTGCTTCAGCTCACGCTCTCTGTAGATTGTCGATTGTCGACAATCTTTTTTATATCTATCGCCGGCCACTGTCAATGCAAAAAAATCAACCATATCGAGTTTCTCTGACTCCGCATCCGGAGGCTGATTCCCGGTAGGTAGCGGAATCCCTTCAATAATACATGGAGTAAGATCTCAATACCTCTCCTATGTGGCGTTATGGAGGGAGGCGGCTGCCAGATTAGCATATTGGTATCATTGTCGTTATGCACCTCGGCCTGAGCATAATTCTCGATGTTGGCAAAGAACAGCAACTTTCCATGGGACTAGCTGATCGGAATTCTCGGGGTTTATTGCGTACAGTGGCAAGATACAGAAAATCTGCAGAAGTCTCAAAAACGGTTGATTTCATATCCGTCTCTTGTACTATACAGGGTTTGCGGTATTTAATATACAGGTGTTTGCTGATTTCTCCGCCTTGTCTTTGAGGTGATTCGATGCAAAACGAGGCCGATCTCCAGGTCGCAACAGCACTTTCTACGCTCGCCTGCAAAATAATGCTTAGGGAACCTCCCTTCCGGAATCTCGACTGGCCCAACGGAGTTCTCAATTGCCTTGTCTCCAAATTTCATCAGTACCGGTCGGAAATACCGAGTCGCATGGAAAGAGAGTTTGTTGATTACGTCGTGAAGTCTTGTCAGGAAAGTTTAAGATGGGCATTTGGCCTCTACGGGAAAACATCATTCGCAGACAGATTTCCCGAAGCGATGGTGGCCAAAAAGAAATTCGGGGACTGGCTAAGCGAAAAAGAGGGGATAAGCCCCATGCCCTTCATCAGGTCCTACCGGCCCGAGCCTTCTCTTGATGTGAACAACATCATTAGAGGGGCCTTTTTGAAGCGCTATCCGCAAAGCAAGCCTGCCCGGAACAAACCCGCCCTCGGCGTGAGAACCTTCTGCAAGCCTCTCACGAAAAATAAACTGTTTTTTGGTTTCGAGCGGTCGAACTTGAGAACGTTCATGTCCTTTTTTGTTGGCTTAGAGCGGCCCTGGTTCATGTTGGACATAGGGAGTTTCTTTTGTGTCCAGTCGTGCTTCGATTATGTAAAAAGCCACGAATATCTCGGCGAAATCGAAAATGAGACCAGGCTGATAATTGAGATGCAGATGCCTCAACCGCAAGACGTCATGGAGGTAACGCAAACTGCTCTCAATCTCATGGAGTCCTTACTGCCGCACATATTGATCTGTCTATCCTCTGTTGACGAGACGAGATAATCGGGTCTCTTAAGTGTGGGTGCTGGGGGTCAAGTCTCCGTTTGACCTATTCTGCCGATTCGTGATTATTTTGATGCACGGGTAGACCATTACGGTGTTTCCCGGTTCTCGGCAGCACGGAATGTAGGGGCTGGGGTCACAGTCCAGGCTTAAGGTTATGGTCAAACAGGTGACCCCTTTTCTTTTTTTTCAGAGTGTGGAAACACCCCACTGCCCCCTCCCCGGTGGTCTCCATCATGGAATATCACCCGGGCAGGGCATTCATCGTGAAAACGTCACGACAGCTCTCCTCATACTTGAGAAATGGAACGCCAAAATCCTCGCCATTTTCGAATCATTTGTTTACCGAATTGCTGCAAACTGACTATTTCGAGGTTGGCAAGGAACTTTGACTGATCATCTTGCGGCTTGTAAGGGTTGGGGCTAGAGCAGTCTACAATGCCAGAAAGTTGCATTTGAATGAGGCCTCAGCTTTTCCTCTGGCCTTTTATTATCGCATCCTATTCGCCTCAGGCCAGTCGGCAGGCGGGAAACAAGGCTGTCAAATGCTGGGAAGGAGGTGTGTCCTGAGATTGCAAAAACCGGTCTCATTGGCATATTTCTTGCCAGTCCGAATGGGTAATAGTAAGGTTTTACTGGCTTTGGGATTGTTCCAGAAGTTTTTTCGGGCAGAATCCGACTCGAAAATGCGGTTTTGATGCATAGCCCCCATATTGATGCATTACTCCGGATGATGGGATGAGGTTTATGTTAACAAGAAAGAAGCAAATCCTGGCGATTTACCTTTTTCTGACGCTTATTACCCTCACAGCATTCTGGCAGGTCAATCGGTGCGATTTTATCAATTGCGACGATGACGTGTACGTGACCGATAACATTCATATTCAGGACGGCGTTACGATGGAGGCAATCCGATGGGCGTTCACAACCGGTTGTGCAGCAAACTGGCATCCCCTGACCTGGATGTCCCACATGCTAGATGTCCAGCTGTTCGGATTGAACCCCCAGTGGCATCATCTGACTAATCTCCTGTTCCACGTTGCAAATACACTGTTACTCTTTTTCATCTTTCACCGGATGACCAAATCGCCCTGGAAGAGCGCTTTCGTGGCGGCTTTGTTTGCGGTCCACCCCCTCCACGTTGAATCCGTCGCATGGGTGGCCGAACGCAAGGACGTTCTCTCCACTTTTTTCTGGATGCTTACAATGGGCGCGTATATCCATTATGTCGAGCATCCGCGGCTTAAGAATTACCTGGCTGTTCTCATATTTTTTGCTTTAGGCTTGATGGCAAAACCCATGCTGGTAACCCTTCCTTTTGTCCTGCTGCTCCTGGACTACTGGCCTCTGCAGCGCTTCGAGCAAAAGAAACCAGCCCAGGAAATTCGCACAGAGGCGAATAAACCACTGTCTGCGAATAAAAGAAAAAGGAAATCGAGCGGAAAGCACACGGTGCAAGCAAGGATGAAAGAGGCAAAACCGGCAGATCATATATATCAGCGGGCATTGATTCGACCTCTGCTCCGGGAGAAAATCCCACTTTTTGCACTTGCAGCCCTCTCATGTATCGTAACATTCGTAGTCCAGCAAAAAGGAGGAGCGGTTACATCTCTCAATGTATTGCCAACTGGTGTTCGTATAGCTAATGCCTTTGTTGCCTATATCGTCTATGTCAGCAAAACGATCTGGCCTGAAAATCTTGCTTTTCTTTATCCTCATCCCGGGATGCGACCATTCTGGCAGGTCCTCGGGGCGGTTGTTCTCCTTACCGCTGTGACCTTAATGGTTATTCGGACGGCGAAAAGATTTCCGTACCTGGCAGTGGGATGGCTGTGGTTTGCGGGTACACTCGTGCCTGTCATAGGGATTGTGCAAGTCGGCGGGCAGGCCCTGGCTGACCGCTATACCTATGTCCCACTCATCGGCTTGTTTATCATGGCGGCATGGGGCATTCCGGAACTTCTGAAAAAATGGCGCTACCGCAAAGAGGCGCTTTTTGCGTCGTCGGCATTAATCCTTCCATGCCTTTTAATTGTTACATGCATACAGGTTGGGTACTGGCGAAATAACCTTACCGTGTATGATCATGCCATCAAAGTTACAAGCCGTAATGACCATATTTACCGTAACCGGGGTGCTGCCTATGACAGACTTGGCAATGTGGGGCAGGCGATTGAGGATTTTGACAAGGCCATTGAAATCAATCCAAAATATGCTGATGCCTATTACAATCGGGGCGTTGCCTATGGCGAACTTGGCAACCGGGGGCAGGCAATCCTTGATTATAACAGGGCCATCGAAGTCAATCCAAAATATGTTGATGCCTATTACAATCGGGGCGTTGCCTATAGCGAACTTGGCAACCGGGAGCAGGCGATCCTTGATTATAACAGGGCCATTGAAGTCAATCCAAAACATGTCGGGGCCTATAATAACCGGGGTACTGTCTATGACATGCTTGGCAACCGGGAGCAGGCGATCCTTGATTATAATAGCGCCATCGAAGTCAATCCAAGATATGCCGAGGCCTATAATAACCGGGGATTCGCCTATACTGAACTTGGCAACTACAGGCAGGCGATTCATGATCATAGCAGGGCCATCGAAATCAATCCAAAATATGCCGAGGCCTATAGTAACCGGGGTATTGCCTATGGCATGCTTGAGAACCCCGGGCAGGCGATTGAGGATTTTGACAAGGCCATTGAAATCAATCCAAAATATGCCACGGCCTATTACAACCGGGGATTCGCCTATGGCAAACTTGGCAACCTCAGGCAGGCCATTGAGGATATAAAAACAGCGGCAAAACTCGGCAACGAAGATGCAAAGAACTATTTGGGAAGCCATGGGGGAAACATGTAGCCGGAGTTCTAATTCCGGAATAGGGTCGGGCACGTGCATTATTCCTGGTTAAAGTTTCGATTTCCCCTTTGGGAGCTCTCTTTATTAGCTACTGTTTCACACGGTCAAACCTCTGCGAGTCGTCCAGGCCAAGCCCGGGATTTTCCCTTGAGATTATTAGCATTGCTCTCCTATCCTTGAGAAAAACGAACCCCTGAAATCCACATATTCTTCAGATCATATGTGGAGTTTGCCACGATCCGAGCGCACCGGTGCCGGTATATTCGCTGTCCGGGCGGAAGTTAAGGAGCAGAAGGTTCGTAAATATTTCCGTACCCCCTCTGTTTTCCGAGGTTTCGACAACGTGCGCCCCCTTTCCGTTGGCCAATCGACCAAGACATTTATAAGTGAAGCTCTATTGGATGACTCTGGCCGGCATCACGCCAATTCCGGTCTTCGGACTCACCCGGCGCCTCAAAAGCTTCCCAACGCATAGCGCCTCCACGATATGCGCGGCAATGTATCGAAGTGGTATCAGGACGGGTATGGCAGGTGTTGGACGGAAGATGCGGCTGATCCGGCAGGGCAGGGAGCGGGCATAAGTAAAGTGGCCCGGATTCAGTGTCGCATTTCGTAAATGCCGGGAGATTTTAACGGTAAGGACCGGCGGCCCCGCCGGGTGGAACTAGCCAATCTTTTTTGTCAGGTTGATGAAATCGCTTCTCTCAAAATCCAGGGTCCTGAAAAAGGAAAGCAAATCCGTGGAATCCCACCTGACCGACGTATAAACTCGCTTGATCCCCTGCGCTTTGTAGGATTTAAAGATTTCCTCGGCCAGGCGGGCGCCTATGCCCTGCCCCATGTACTTGGGGTGCACTCCCATGGTCGCGATCCAGGCGCTTTTTTCTATCCCGAAACCCAGCGTCAGGATGTAGCTGATCATGAACCCTACGACCATGCCGTCCAATTCCGCGACAAAGCAGGCGGAATCCTTCCCTTGAGCGTGTGCCTGTATCAGTGTGGCGAAATCGGTCTCGCCGGGTGTTTTCGTTATATCGCCGTAGATCCTGGATATTTCATCGGAGTCTTCCGATCTCATCGGCCTGATGTTTGCGATTCTGTCATCCGGGTCCATATCTTCCCTATGCTTTTTCCGTGGGATTTTCAGTCTATTCGTATTACTTTCACTCGATGGCCGACCCAATCGGGAGGCAGGTAAATCCTGCCGCTGTTTCCGCTGAGCTTGACCTGTTTCTCAAGCATCTCTTCGCCGAAGACTTCGAACTTGACCATATTGTGCGCAGCCTCGGGAAGGTTTTCCGGATCGCGCGGGCTGTCTTCAGTGTATGTGTTTTTTCCCATCGGCTCATTTACCTGCCTGCGTGACAGCTCCTGCTGCAAGCAAAACCCTCCGTCGGCCCGAGGGTCAATTGCCGTTAAAGGAGCATATTAACTGCCCAATTTCAGGGTACCATCAGCCTGTGGAAAAGGTCAAGGCATTGTGGCTCGACGCTTAAAAAGCGCGGGGACCGAAAAATCCACCGCGAAGGAACAGGGGACGCTGATAAGATTGAAGTTGAAAAGCATTTCGCTAAAGTGATCCAGGGATTTAATTCCTCAATCCCTCAATCCCTCAATCCCGCACCTCATCCTGTCCTTATGACCTTTACCCGGCAGCCGACCCAGTCAGGAGGCAGGTAAACCCTGCCGCTGTTGCCGCTGGGTTTGACCAGCTTTTCGACCATCTCTTTTCCGAAGACCTCGAATTTAACCTTGTAGCCGGCGGCTTCGGTCTTGTCCTCCGGCGAAGGATCGGTATCGATCTGCTTCACCTCGGCAGTTTCCATTTCGGATTTTTTCCCTTGCAAGTTGATCTTGACTAAATACATTATAGCTGTATTATAGCTCTTAACTTCGTTATGACCAAGCAAAAAGTATCCTTGGCAAGATGGGCCCAGGGTAATCATCTCCAGAATGGGAACAGGAAAAGCTATGTTACTTGAAGGAAAAAATGCGATTGTAACGGGTGGGTCGCAGGGTATCGGCGCCGCCACCTCTTTAGAACTTGCCCGTGAAGGGGCGAATGTGTGCCTGACATACCGCAAGCATGGGGATGAGGCAGAGTCCTATGCCCGGCAGATCCGGGAGATGGGCCGCCAGGCGATCGCGCTCGAGTGCGACATCGCGGTATTTGCCCAGGCCGAACAGGTCGTAAAGAAGGCCGTCGAGACGTTCGGCCGTATAGACATCCTGGTCAACAACGCCGGGATGAACTGGGACGCCGTATCCTGGAAAATGACCGAAGAGCAGTGGGACAGGGTCATTGAAGTCAACTTGAAGGGCTACTTCAATTTCACCCGCCATGCGGCCCCGCTGTTCAAGGAACAGCAATATGGAAAGATAATAAATATTACCTCGATAAACGGTCTTCGCGGAAAGTTCGGTCAGTCGAACTATTCGGCCTCCAAGGCGGGCATAATCGGCTATACCAAGGCATTGGCCAGAGAACTCGGGGCGTTTAACGTCAACGTCAACGCGGTAGCCCCGGGCCTGATTGAAACCGCCATGCTGCGGGATTCCTCCCAGCGTGACAAGGTCGTTGACATGGCAATGGGGGAAATCGTCCTCAAGCGGCTGGGCCAGCCGGAGGACCTTGCAAACCTCGTCGTGTTTCTTGCTTCGGACAAGGCACGTCACATAACCGGTGAGGTCATCAGGGTCGATGGAGGGCAATACATCTGAAAAGGGATTACGGATTAAGGGATTCAGGAATTAATTCCTCAATTCCTGAATTCCTCAATTAGGGAGATGGGAGAACCGATATGTCCGAACTCAAGTTTATCAAGTTTGAAAAAACAAACGGCGTGGCGCGGATCACTTTGGCTCGTCCAAAGCATAACGTGATGAACATGGAGATGATGAACGAACTCAATTCCGTGCTCGAAGCGCTGGGTTCGGACGACGAACTCAAATGCCTGGTGTTCCTAGGCGAGGGCAAGAGCTGGTGTGCCGGAGTTGAAGTCGGCGATCACAAGCCCGAGATGGCCCCCGGCATGATAGCCGTTTTCGACCGCATTTTTGAGCTGATCCACCGGTTGGATGTACCCACCATTGCCGCGGTCCATGGCGCCTGCCTGGGCGGAGGCATGGAGCTTGCCATAGCTTGTGACATCGTGGCCGCTTCGTCAAACGCCAGGTTCGGCCAGCCGGAAATCAAGCTGGGCTTTTTCCCGCCATATGCGGTGGTGCGGCTTCCGGAACTGATTGGGACCGCGAAGGCGATTGAAATCTGCACCACCGGGAAAATTTACACCGCCGGCGAAGCCTTGGACCTGGGGTTCGTCAGCAGTGTTACAGACGAGGAAAACTTCAGCCAAAAGATCGACGGCCTGGTCGAGGAGATCTGCGCCGCCAGTCCGCTGATTATCCGCATGAACAAGCGCGCGGTAAATATGACCAAAGGGTGTGAATTCAGGGAAGCTGCAAAAAAGGCAAACGACTATTTCCTCAACTCGCTCATGAAGACGGAAGACACCCTGGAGGGAATCCGGAGTTTTGAAGAAAAATGCAAGCCCGTCTGGAAAAACAAATGAGCTTCGAGGCGCCTTTTTCACCGCAGAGTACGTTCGATAATTCCAAAAACCCGGTGGCCTGCTCCGATGGGCTAGGGTCGATCTTTAAAGATCGCAGATAAATAAAGATTTACAGGAACTCGATGTTCTGTAAAGATTTTTATATAAACTGCTATTTTCTTTTCTCTGCGTTTTTCTCAGCGCTCTCAGCGTTCTCTGCGGTGAATAGCTTTTAATCTTTTGGTTTCGCAAGGAGATACGATGGATAGTCAGCAAAGGCCGGCACTCCTGATAATAGATATGGTCAAGGATAATTTCGACAAAGGGAAAAACCTTCCCATTACCCCCTTCGCTCGAAGGATTATTGGTCCGATAAACAACCTGATCGGTGTTTTCAGGAAGGAGAAGTGGCCCGTTATTTTCTCGACGGACTCATTTCGAAAAGAGGATTTCATTTTTACGGGTCGAATGAAGCCCCACTCCCTGGCTGGGACCCAAGGGGCCGAAGTTGTCGAAGACCTCGACATGAGGCCGGAGGACCTGTGGCTGCCAAAACCGAGGTTTTCCGCCTTTTTTGGCACCGACCTGGCTCAGACGCTGAAAAAAGATAAGGTTACACTCTGCGCGGTGGGGGGAATTGCGACCAACTTCTGCGTCCTTACCACCGTTATGGACGCCATCTGCAACGATTTTCAGGCCGTCTTGCTGGAAGACTGTTCGGCCAGTTGGTCGGAAGAAATCCATAGCCGCACCCTGGACGTCTACCGCCGTAATCCCCTCTATCCGCTATTGAGCGTTCGCAGTTCCATCGAACTGGCGGCTGACCTGGGCGCCCGCGCCCCCGAACAACTGCGGGCGTGAGCGGCTCCCAGGGTGGGCACAGCTTTTCCGTGCCCATCTACGCACATTGGTGGGCACGATGAGGTTGTGCCCACCCTACAAGACTTCTCGCGACATCTTTCTCCGACAGGCTCCTGGCGCATTCGCAACAATCGTTCAATTCAGGTTAAATGCTAATTTATTCAGGCCGTAGCCTTAATAATCCCATAATTATTTTAACCGCCTGATATTACATTATAAATATATAATATTTGATCTTTCCTTTCCTGCTACTATTCAACATTACACCTTTTGACAGTTGACAGGCAGTTAAGCAGCCTTAAGATTATTTTAAGAAATTTTATAGTGTGGTGACATGTGGTTGTAGAATGTAAGAGAATGACTATTTGATCTTGAGGAGATATAAAATGAGCAAGAAACTGATTGTTGCAATGGCGCTTTCGCTGGTCCTAGTCAGCGGCGGCCTTTTCAGCGCACAGGCAGATTGTGGCCTAAATCCCTGTGGCTGGCACTTAAACTTAAATCCATGCGGCTGGCACTTCCCCTCTCTTTGCAACTTGAACTTGAATCCATGCGGCTGGCACTTCCCCTCCTGTGGTTGCGGCTCAAAACAAGTCTCGAATGCGCAGGATATGAACAAGGCGGTCGCGACACAGGTTCCACAAAACCAAGCCACGGGCGCTTATTAATCTGGGGCTTGCATGTCGTTCCATGCCTAAGAAGTGGCTGACGCAGCCGTGATTAAACTCTTGCGGCTTCAATCAAGCAAACTACGAACCCCGGTGCTTTTGATTCGCCGGGTTTTTTTACGTGATCACTGCGGAGTCCAGTAGGGTGGGCACAGCTTTTCCGTGCCCACCGTTTTTGACTCATCTACGCACATTGGTGGGCACGATAAAGTTGTGCCCACCCTACAAGACTGTTCCGCTAGTTGGTCGGAAGATATCCATAGCCGCACCGTAGATGTCTACCGCCGTAATCCCCTCTATCCGCTATTGAGCGTTCGCAGTTCCCTCGAACTGGCGGCTGACCTGGGCGCCCGCGCGCCCGAACAACTGCGGGCGTGAGCGGCTCCCCGATTCGGCCCCGGGTTGCCTGGAGATATCGTGATCGGCAGATCCAATCTTAAGATTTACCTGAATCCGTGAACTCAAATTGAGCGAGGTTACTTATCGAACCCTTCGGATTCATTTTTTCACTAAAACACGGCGCCGGAGCCCAAAAAATTACAGAACTGGCAGCTTAATGGGCGATAATGTC
>JBKQLC010000178.1:0-91985 GCA_052147195.1 Syntrophobacteraceae bacterium | reverse complement strand
TGAGACAGTTCAATCGAGTACGGGCTTTTCCGTGGCATATCCCCCCCCCCTTGGAGCGGGAAGTATGCCACCGTCGAAAGAATTATGCAATATATACGTCATCGTATTTATGATAGCGGCCACTAAGTGTTTCTGATTCGGGACGTGGAATGGATGCGGCGACCATACATCGAATCTTCGAACCTTATTTCACCACGAAGGAAGTAGGAAAAGGAACCGGTCTCGGATTGTCGGTCGTGCATGGGATAGTCAAAAGGTTCGAAGGGGCTGTTTCGGTCCAAAGCATTGTCGCAAAGGGAACTACATTCAGCATTTATATTCCCGCAATAGAAGGGGAAGATGAGGACAGTTCGATGTCCTTGGATGGGATCGCCGGGGGTAAAGAAAGTATATTACTTATAGATGATGAGCAAATCATGGTGGAACTGGGGACCATGATTTTGGAGCGACTGGGGTATCAGGTTACTCCCGCAACGGGCAGTCTGCAGGCTCTGGAATTGTTTCGCGCCAATGCCGACCGGTTCGATCTGATCATTACCGATTGTAGCATGCCTGATATGACCGGGACCGATATGGCAAAAGAAATCCGACGAATTCGACCTGGTATTCCAATAATAATGTGCACCGGATTCACGGAAAAAGTTGCCCCGGGCACTGCCGAAGAGTTCGGGGGACTTATTATGAAACCCTATATTGCAAAAGACATAGCGGAACTGGTAAGAAAGCTGCTTGACAAGACCGGTTAGAAATAAGGCCGGCTTCTTTCGTTGTTCGGGTGTCCGCCCGTTTGAGGACCTTTTACTGCATCATTGAGGGTAACCGCACGATGAGGGTATCGGTCATTCTTGCTCATCCCGATGAGCGCAGTTTCAACCACGCTATTGCGCACGCAGCGATCGAGCAACTGGGGAGCCGTGGACACGAGGTCTTCTTCCATGATTTGTACAAGGAAAAATTCGATCCCTTGCTAATCAGCGGGGAAATCCCGGAAAACGCTCATGTGCCGGAGCCGGTCATGATGCATTGCAGGGAAATTGCCGAAGCCCGGGGTATTGTCGTGGTTCATCCGAACTGGTGGGGCCAGCCTCCGGCCATACTGAAAGGCTGGGTCGACAGAGTGCTTCGTGCCGGTGTTGCCTACGAGTTTGTTGAAGGGGATTCGGGTGAGGGAATACCAAACGGATTATTAAAAGCGGAAACAGCGATGGTATTCAATACGTCCAACACCGAAGCCGAAAGGGAGATAAATTCCTTTGGCGACCCTCTCGAGACAATTTGGCGCAACTGCATCTTCGGCCTTTGTGGCGTCACCGGTTTTTACCGCAGAACCTTCAGCACCATCGTTGGAAGCACGGCAGATCAACGAAAGCAATGGCTCGATGAGGTAAAGAGAAGTATTGACACTTTCTTTCCGGCGTCTATATAAAGATCAACTCAGCGGATCGGCACACAGGAACCGCAATGACAAAAACCGGCCGTTTCCCGGAAAATAATAAGCGCATAGCGGTCATTATAGGAGCTTCATCCGGAATAGGCAAAACTCTCGCGAGCGAATTGAGCAGAGATGGCTGGCGTCTTGCCCTCGCGGCCAGGCGGTTGGACCTTTTGGAAAGGATAGCTGCCTCCTGCGGCCCCGACACACTTATCCGGCGCGTTGATCTTACGGAAAGCGAAAAAGCCGCCGCTGCAGTCCAATCTCTTCTCGATGAACTCGGGACGGTTGATCTGTTCATCATAAGCGCGGGAACCGGCTATATAAATCCTGAGCTGGAATGGAGCCCGGACCGCGACACCTTGCTTGTCAACGTTATGGGGTTCGTTTCCCTTGCGCAGGTGGCAATGCGGCATTTTTTGCGACAAAGGCATGGGCATCTGGTTGGAATTTCGTCAATCGCCGCTCTGCGAGGTTCCGCCGCCGCCGCTTCCTATGCTGCTTCGAAAGCCTTCCAGTCGGTTTATCTCGATAGCCTCCGGGACCTTGCCAGACTGCGCAGGCTTCCCATAACGGTAACAGAAGCACAACCCGGCTTTGTTGACACCGCCATGATGAAGGCCTCCCGCCCCTTCTGGGTCGCCACGCCGGAGGTCGCTGCCAGACAAATCCTGCGTGCTGTCAGGAGACGGGCCAAACATGCCTACATCACCCGCCGCTGGGCGATTGTCGCATGGTTGCTCAAGTTGCTGCCGCGGGCAGGGTAGATTCAAGCGTGGATTACATGTATTGCCATTATAGTGTTTATGATATTCAATACGTAAAGTGGTTTCAGCCCCCTTTCTTTCCAGCATCCCGGGCTTTTAAGTCCCGTCCCGTCTGCGTGGCAGCACGGTTTTCGCTTGACCTGTGCACTTTAGTTCATTTATAATCTCACATTCTGGCTCACTTGCGGGTGTAGCTCAGTTGGTAGAGCACAAGCTTCCCAAGCTTGGGGTCGCGGGTTCGAATCCCGTCGCCCGCTCCAGGTCGAGAAGTTCCCCTTCTTTCCGGAGAAGGGTTTCCCTTTTTGAGGGGGCTTGAACGCAGGCCTGCTTCGATTAGCGGATGACAACTATTCTGGATTCTGAGTTAAAGTTTGTTCCTAACTGGAATTTGAAAATTGCCGGTCTGCTGGAAGAAGTGGGTTTAACGACCCGCTTTTTTTTTGTGATCGAACAGGACAGGATTTGGAAGAGGCGTAGATTGGCTCAGTTGCTGAAAAAAGAAGAAGACGAACTGGTTAGTGAAATATGGAATCTTCTTGAGCCGGTAATTGCCGCGCAGGGCATGGAGATACTGGAGGTCGAATATCGTCGCGAATCGGCCGGGTGGGTGCTGCGAATCTTTCTTGACAGCGAGCGGGGAATATCGGTTGAGGATTGTGCTGCAGTGAGCCGCACTGCGGGGGATTTGCTCGATGTAACCGACGTAATCCCAAACCCTTACACCCTGGAGGTTTCCTCGCCGGGTATAGACCGGCCTCTGCGAAGGCTCGAGCACTTTCAAAAGTATATCGGGCACATAATTGAGGTCCGCACGATATCTCCGATACAGAACCGGCGCAACTTCAAAGGTGAACTGAAAGAGGCCTCTTCTGAGGGTGTAGTCATCGAGTGCGATGCAATGAACTATTCGATGCCGATGTCGCTTATCGAGCGAGCCCGGCTTTTATATTTCGAATCCATGGAGCGCAAAGCGCAATTATCGGCGGTTACGAAAAAAGAATTATCTTGAATATGGAGGTATTTTCTACTTATGGCCAGTGAACTCAAGCGGTTGATCGAGCAGGTCAGCAGAGAAAAGGGCATAGACCGCCAGACCCTGATTCACACTCTTGAAGAGGCCATCAAATCGGCCATCAGGAAGAAATTCGGCTCCAAGCTGGACCTGGATGTCACCTTCAATGAGGAATACGGGGAGATCGAGGCCTTCCAGTTCAAGGAGGTCGTTGAAGAGGTGGTCGATCCGGACAAGCAGGTGCTTCTGGCGGAGGCGTTGAAGCTGGACAGCGAGAGCGAGATTGGGGACGAACTCGGCATCAAGATGGATACGGAGACCTTGGGCCGGATAGCGGCGCAATCGGCCAAGCAGGTCATAATCCAGAAGATGAAAGATGCCGAGCGGGAAGTCGTCTATGACGAGTTCAAGGGCCGCAAGGGTGAGGTGGTAAACGGCATTATCCAGAGAGTGGATAAAGGCGCCATTTTGGTCAATATCGGGCAAGCCGAAGCCATCCTGCCCCAGAAGGAGCAGATTCCAAGAGAGGTTTTCAGGCAGGGAGACCGCATAAGATCATATATTCTGGACGTTAAAAAGATCAGCAAGGGCCCTCAGATTGTCCTCAGCCGGACTCATCCGCACTTTTTGATTCAGCTCTTTCATTCGGAAGTGCCCGAGATCAGCGAAGGGATTGTGAGCGTCATCAGTGCAGCGCGCGAGCCTGGGTCCAGGGCAAAAATCGCGGTAATCTCGAAAGATTCCGACGTCGATCCGGTCGGCGCCTGCGTGGGAATGAAGGGGACAAGGGTTCAGAACGTGGTACAGGAACTCCGGGGTGAAAAGATAGATATAATCCCCTGGAACATGGACCCTGCCAAATTCGTTGTAAATGGGCTCGCTCCGGCCATTATCTCAAAGGTTATAATCGACCAGGCAAACCGGAGCATGGAGGTTATTGTGCCGGACGATCAGCTTTCGCTTGCCATAGGCAAAAGAGGGCAGAACGTGCGCCTTGCCTCCAAGCTTACAAACTGGCGAATCGACGTAAAGAGCGAGAGCCGGTACGAGCGGCAAAAGCAGGTGGGCTATCAGTCACTTCTGCGAATTCCCGGTCTTTCCTCTGAGATTGCCGATAAGCTTTATGAATCGGGGATCGGATCTCTTGAGGAATTTCTCGAAACTTCACCGGTCGAACTGGAGGACACGACTCGTCTATCCGCTTCGACCCTGGAAATGATGAGGACCGAAGCCCGGAAACTGCTCCAGAAAGACGAGAAAGAGGACGCTGGAGAGGGTCCCGAAGAAGAAACCGAAAGCGCGCAGGAGCTGGCGGCAGATTCCGAAACAGAAAGCACGCAGGACCTGGCGGCAGATTCCGAAACCGAAAGCCCGCAGGAGCTGCCGGCCGATTCCGACCAGGTCCGGGAAGGATAGACCATACTGCCAAAGTGTGGCCACATACCAGTGCGAACATGTCTTGCGTGCATGCGGAAAAAGCCCAAAGGGCAACTGGTGCGCCTTGCACTGGACCCCGAGAGCGGATGCGTTTTGGCGGACATCAAGGGACGGATGGAAGGACGCGGCGGGTATGCCTGCCGTGAATGTCTGCCCGGCTTGCGCCTCAACAAGCGTATTCAGAGGGCCTTCCGCAACGGGGCCAGACAACTCTGTCTGGCGGAAGACTTACTATTGAAGAGATAAATCCAGATCTGTTCCGATCTCGATATCGGCCCGGAAGGTGAAATGAATACTGAAGAAAGTGTTTCAAAGGGGGAAGTTTTCATGACGAGATTAAGGGTGCATGAACTCGCAAGAGAATTGAACATGGAAAATAAAGATCTGATCGACCGAATCGATAAATTGGGCATTCAGGTCAAGAATCACATGAGCACGCTTACCGACAGCGCTGTGCTCAAGATAAGGCAGCAGTTTTCGGAAGTAAGATCCGGGTCCGAAAAAGTGGAAGAGAAGCGCATCGGGCGGGAAGTAATCCGCAGGCGCAAGAGAGTTGAGCTGGAGCCGGAGCCTGAAGCACCCCAGGTTTCTCCCGTTGCAGAACAGCCGGCCCAGGCTGTCGTGGAAGTTCTGGAAAAACCGCCGGTCGAAGCCCCGGTTGAGATCGAGTCCGTTTCGGAAGCCCCCGCCGAAACCGCTCTGCGCGAAACCGCCCCTGAGATTGAAGTAGTTCCCGAGAAGGTAAAACCGGTTGCGCCCCCCGAACGCAAACACGATGCCGCGAGGATAATAAAACCTGCGCCGGTAAGGGTGGAGCCCAAACCCCCTGAGCCTGTGCCTATGGAAGAGTTAAAGCCCGCCGCTGTGGTTGAGCCGGCTCGACCCGTTAAGCCTGTCCCGCCGCCGGTCCAGCCTGTCAGTGTTGAACCAGGGGATCTGCCGCTCAAAGCGGCCGTCCCGGCAAAGGCCGCCGAAATTTCTGAAGATGAGGAAGAAGAAGGCAAGGGCAGAAAAAGAGGCAAGAAGAGAAGGCGAAAAAAATCAAAGAAAGAGGAACCGGCAAAGATCATCAAGCTCCCGGAAGTTATGGCCGAGGAAGCCGAAGGTGAAGAGGAACCGGACCTCACCGAACTGGCCGCTCGCTTCATGGCCAGAGGGACCGAAATTATCGATCCGGCTCTAAAGGAGCAGAAGCGGCGCAAGCCCGAAGAGGCGGAGAAAGCCAAACCCGGCCGTCGCAAAGTCTTCCAGAAAGAAGACCTCTATACGAAAAAAGAGCTTGCCGCCCAAGGTGACCGTGGCCGGGCCAGACCTGGCAGGCAGCCGTTAAGAGAGGCGCCTAAACCTGAGCTTGCCGCCCAAAAGGTCGGCAAGAAGCGCATCAAGATAGATGAGGCCATTACGGTGGCGAATCTTGCCAAGCAGATGGGCATGAAAGCAAGCGAGGTTATAAAGAAATTACTGCTTCTTGGGATTCAGGCCAACATAAACCAGGCCCTCGACTTCGATACGGCGTCGCTCGTGGCCTCCGATTTCGAATATGAGGTGGAAAAAACCGCTTTCGAAGAAGAGGAGGTGCTCCAGATCAAGGAGGACCGCGCTGAGGAATTGGTTCCCAGGCCGCCGGTTGTCACGGTCATGGGCCATGTCGACCACGGCAAGACGTCCCTGCTCGATGCTATTAGAGATACCAAAGTTATCGAAGGCGAGGCGGGAGGCATTACCCAGCACATAGGGGCTTACCATGTGAGGCTGGATAAGGGCGACATCGTTTTCCTCGACACTCCCGGCCATGAAGCCTTTACGTCCATGCGGGCAAGGGGCGCCAAAGTTACCGATATCGTTATCCTGGTGGTGGCGGCCGATGACGGCGTTATGCAGCAGACAGTCGAGGCAATAAATCACGCCAAGGCCGCCGAGGTCCCTATAATTGTGGCCATCAACAAAATCGACAAGCCCAACGCGAACGTCGAAAGAGTTAAGCGCGAACTCTCCGAGCATGGACTCATTGCCGAAGAATGGGGCGGAAGCACGACGATGGTCGAAATATCGGCCAAAAAGCGGGTCGCTATCGAGGACCTGCTCGAGATGGTGCTCCTCCAGGCCGAACTGCTTGAACTCAAGGCTAACCCGGAGAAAATGGCCCGGGGCAGGGTCATCGAGGCCAAGCTGGACAAAGGCCGGGGCCCGGTTGCTACGGTCTTGGTTCAGGAAGGCACGCTCAGGGCGGGTGACGTTTATGTCTGCGGAATCTATTCGGGACGCGTCCGCAATATGTTCGATGGACGCGGCCAGAGGATAGAAGCAGCCCAACCGTCCATCCCGGTCGAGGTTCTCGGCTTTTCAGGCGTGCCAAACGCCGGTGACGATTTTATCATCCTGGCCGATGAAAAGCAGGCCAGAAGCGTTGCCGAGCACAGGCTTCTCAAGCTCAGGGAAAAGGAGCTTTCACGCTCGAGCAAGATTACTCTCGAGAACCTGTTCGATCAGATTCAGGAAGGCGAGGTAAAGGAGCTCAAACTCATTCTCAAGACCGACGTTCATGGTTCTCTGGAGGCAATCGCCGATTCGCTGCTCAAGCTCTCAACTTCCGAGGTCAAAGTCAATATCATTCACAGCGGTACCGGCGCGATCACGGAAACCGACATCATGCTCGCTTCGGCCTCCAATGCCATAGTAATCGGCTTCAATATCCGATCGGATTCGAAGGTGCACGAACTGGCCGAGCAGGAAACTGTGGACGTTCGTTTCTACGATGTCATTTATCAGCTAATCGATGACATCAGGGCCGCCATATTCGGCATGCTCAAGCCCATCTACAAAGAGAATGTGATAGGCAGGGCAGAAGTACGACAGACTTTCCACGTTCCGAAAATGGGGATGATTGCAGGCTGCTCGGTGCTCGACGGCCGGGTGGAAAGAAATGCCAGAACAAGGGTGCTTCGTGACAGTGTAATTGTCTACGACGGAAAGATCAGCTCCCTCAGACGCTTCAAGGATGACGTCAAGGAAGTCAAGGCGGGATTTGAATGCGGTATCGGGATCGAGAACTTTAACGATCTCAAGGAAAGAGACATCCTTGAGGCCTATGAGATTCAGGAAATAAAACAGGTCTTTGAACCCGAGTCGGAGCGCAGGGCTGGTTCGTGAGGCGATCATGACCGTGGGTGTGGCTCTTGTCAGCTTCAGGCTTCATGAAATCCATTCTCTCAAAGATAAGCGGAGAATAGTGAAAAGCCTGGTGGAGAAAAGCCGTAGCCGTTTTAATGTGGCGGTTGCGGAGGTGGAGGACCAGGATGTTCATCAGAAGGCCTCCATCGGCATTGCTGTAATCGGCAATGATGGGCGAGTTTTGAATTCGCTTCTGGACAGGATAATCGATTTCATGGATTCGCTGAGCCTGGCCGATCTGGTCAGCCGCGAAATAGAGTTGATTCCAATTTAAACTGGATGCCGGATACCTCGACCCGCATAAGAATTCAATGCCAGGCAAGGTTGCCTGAACCGGTATCCGGAACCAGGGCAGGATAAATCTGGAAATGGAATATAAACGTTCCGACAGAGTTGCGGACGTGCTCCAAAAAGAAATCGCGGACCTTGTTTTGCGCCGCGTGAAAGACCCGCGCGTTGCTAACATAACCATCAGTGGGGTCCAGGTATCAGGCGATCTCAAGCATGCCAGGATTTTTTTCTGCGTTATGGCAGGGAGCGCAGGGGAAGACGCCAAAAAAAACGCAGCGACGGGGCTGGAGAAAGCAAAAGGCTTCATACGCCTGGAACTTGGCCGGAGATTGAGCCTCAGATATGTTCCTCAGCTCGAGTTCGAGTACGATGCTTCCTTCGACTATGGCGACAAAATAGAGAGGCTACTGAAAGAGCTGCACAAGGATGAGTGAGCAAAAAATTTTGGAAATTCGGGAACTAATTTCGGCCATTCGGAATAACGAACGCTTTATGATCGCTACCCACGTTCGTCCGGACGGAGATGCAATTGGCTCCCTTCTAGCAACCAGGCTCATTCTCCAGCGCCTCGGGAAGAGAGCCGATGCATATGCCCAGGACCGGGTTCCTCCGGAATTCGAGTTTTTGCCCGACGTCCTGGCAATCCAGAACAAACCGATAGAATCAGTTGAATATGAAGCAGCGATTCTTGTTGACTGTGGTGATTTCGAAAGGGTGGGCGACGAGCTTTCGGAGTTCATCTCCAGGCGTGTGCCTTTCGTCATAAATATCGACCATCATGTCCCAAACAAACCGTTTGGAAATATCTACTGGGTGGAGACTTCGGCAAGCAGCACCTGCGAGATGTTGTTCGATCTTTGCATGAATCTTTCGCTTGCCCCTGACGCTGACCTGTCAACTCTGCTCTATACGGGGATTATGACCGACACGGGTTCGTTCAGGTTTTCGAACACGAACAAGCGTGTCTTCGAGATGATTTCAATTCTGGTCGAAGCGGGTGCCGATCCGGCCTATATATCGACACAGGTCTATGATTCGGCCACCCCGGAGAAGCTGAAGCTGCTTGCGCAGGTGCTCGGAACCATGGAGTTCCATGCCGGCTCGAGGATAGCAACAGCGGAACTGACGCGCTCCATGCTTGCAAACTCTTCGGCATCTTACATGGATAGCGAAGGGTTCATAAATCACCTGCGCTCGGTAAAATCAGTCGATCTGGCAATCCTGTTCCGGGAAGGCGGCGACGGACAAGTCCATGTCAGCATGCGGTCCAGGGAAGGTATAAATGTAGCCAAACTGGCCCAGCGGCACGGAGGAGGCGGACACAGACAGGCCGCTGCGTGCCGGATTCAAGGCAGCCTTTCTGCGGTCAGGTCGCAGTTTATCGGCGAGGCGGCAAGCTACATTAGTTGAGTTTGGGAAAAATGGGAAACATCTTGCAACATGGAGCGTTGGTTTCGGGCCGGGATTCTGCCACAGAGGTGGAAACGGGCGGCATTCTGGTTTTGGACAAGCCCGCGGGATTTACTTCCGCAAAAGCTGCTGCCAGGATAAAGAAGCTGCTCTCACAAAACAAAATCGGCCATACCGGGACCCTTGATCCGTTTGCGACGGGCGTGCTGGTACTCTGTCTCAATGATGCGACCCGAGCCGCTGACCAGATCACGAATCTGGACAAGGTTTACCATTCGACACTGCGGTTCGGGATTGAAACCGACACCCTGGATTGGACAGGGCAGGTGGTCAGGCAGAGCGATGAGATCTTTTCGGAAAAAGATCTCATCGAGGCGTTGCGTACGTTCGAAGGCACGTGCATGCAAACGGTGCCAAGGTTTTCCGCCGTCAGGGTTGAGGGGCGCCGGCTTTATGAACTCAGCCGAAAGGGGATCGAGGTTGAGCGGCCCGAGCGTGAGATATGTATTCACTCGATTGCGCTGCAACACTTCAGATGGCCGGAGGCGGTGATTGAGGTCTGCTGTTCCAAGGGCACTTATATCCGGCAGTTGGCCTCAGACGTAGGACACAAGTTGGGAAGCGGAGCGCACCTGTCTGCCCTCAGACGCACGAGCGTCGGGCCTTTTACCCTTGAGCGGGCGATCCGAATGGATGAAGAGATCTCCGCTGCGTCCGTCGCAGCCGGGATTATCCCGCTCAATGATGCTCTTTCCCACTTGCCGGCTGCTTTGATGAGCGAGCAGTGGCTACTGAGCCGGTTGAGGAATGGACAGCTCGATCCGGAATGGGAAAAAAAGCAAAGAGAGTACTTTTGCGCCCGCACTGACGCCGTACGGATCGTGACGGGTACGAACAGACTGGCTGCATTATGGTGGCCCAACTCCGCTCACGGCGGAGCGCGGCGTCTGCGCGTATTCCCGTTCTGAAGTTGTTCGCGAATCGGGAAATTTGCAGGCAAGTGTATGACAGTCAAGTAAATCGCTATGGAGAATGTAGGCTTTAAACATGGAGACTGCCAATTCGGAGAGCGGATATCCGACTTTCGACCCGCAACAGAAAAATATGTGCCTTTAAAGACTTACCATCTTTGGGGCCCGGTCCGGAAATCGGTGCGTGCGAGCGGTATCCGCACAAGTATTATTCTGGTTAACATCAAGGAGGAACAGCCGTGGTAATGACCCCTGATAAGAAGAAGGAAATTATTGATGATTTCAGAGTACATCCTGCCGATACGGGATCTCCCGAGGTGCAGATTGCTCTTCTCAGTGAAAGGATTACTTATCTGACCGAGCATTTCAAAAGCCATAAGAAAGATCACCATTCGCGAAGAGGGCTTTTGAAGCTGGTCGGACAGCGCAGGCAGCTTCTCAACTATCTAAAGAGAAAAAGCGTCGAACGCTACAACGCCGTAATCGAGCGGCTTGGATTGCGCCGATAACTTTTTGCTGCGACTGCAGGATAGCCCGCCTTTCCAGAGAGCGCGGAGCTAATATACTTATAACAGAAGGAACTTAGATGAAACATACAGTACAAGTTGAGGTTGGCGGACGTCCCCTCATATTCGAGACCGGAGAGGTGGCCAGGCAGGCCGGCGGCTCCGTTCTTATGAGATATGGCGATACGGTGGTAATCGTGGCTGCCACTAAAGAGGACCGGGTAAGGGAAGGAATTGATTTCCTTCCGCTATCGGTAGACTACCACGAGATGAGCTACGCGGCCGGGCGTATTCCGGGAGGCTTTTTCCGGCGTGAGATCGGCCGCCCGAGTGAAAAGGAGACTTTGACCTCCCGTTTCATCGACCGCCCTATTCGCCCTCTTTTCCCGAAAAAATGGCCCTTTGAGACGCAGGTAATCGCTACTGTCGTGTCGGTGGACATGGAAAATGAACCTGATGTGATAGCCTTAATCGGCGCCTCGGCCGCTTTGCACGTATCGTCCATCCCTTTTGACGGGCCGGTTGCTGCAGTGCGTGTGGGCCGGGTCGATGGCGAATTCATAATAAATCCTTCAGCCGCCCAGCTCGAGCAAAGCGATATGAACATCGTTGTGGCAGGAAGCCGCGACGCTGTCGTAATGGTTGAAGGCGGAGCGGAATTTGTGCCCGAAGAAGGCATCGCGGATGCTATCATGTTCGCTCACAAGGCCATAGTGCCGGTCGTCGATGCTCAGGATGAACTGCAGAAGCTGGTGGCCAATACAAAGGAAGTTCCCCCGGAGGTCGTGATTGACCAGGTTCTCGTCGACAGGATATCGGATGTGGCCCTGGCCGAGATGAAACAAGTAATGACCGTTGCGGAAAAGCACGCCAGGCGGGACCGCAAAAAAGAGCTCAAAGCACGTGTAAAGGAAGAGCTTGCCTCAGATTATGAAGGCAGGGAAAAAGAAATCGCGGCGGCACTCGACGAGCTTGAGAAAAAGGTAGTTCGCACCATGATGGTCGAGCAGCGCCGCAGGATCGACGGGCGCGCCTTCGATGAGATTCGCCCCATTTCGATCGAAGTTGGAAAACTGCCTCGCACCCACGGTTCAGCGCTTTTTACGCGGGGCGAGACCCAGGTGATAGCCGTTATCACGCTTGGTTCCTCTTCGGACGAGCAGAAGATCGACGCCCTTTCAGGCGAGACTTTCAAGTCATTTATGCTTCATTATAACTTTCCTCCATTTTCGGTCGGTGAGGTAAGGCCTCTCAGAGGACCAGGGCGCCGGGAAATAGGCCACGGAGCGCTTGCCGAAAGGGCGATTAAACCGTCTTTGCCTAAAAACGGTGAGTTCCCTTACACGATCCGAGTGGTATCCGAGGTGCTTGAATCAAACGGGTCGAGTTCGATGGCTACTGTCTGCGGAGCTTCCTTGGCCCTTTTGGACGCAGGAGTGCCGGTTTCGGATTCGGTGGCGGGCATAGCCATGGGGCTGATCAAAGAAGGCGATGAGTTCATAGTCCTTTCGGACATCCTTGGAGACGAGGACCATCTTGGGGATATGGATTTCAAAGTTACAGGGACCGACAAGGGAATCACCGCCTTCCAGATGGACGTAAAAATATCCGGAGTCAACCGGGAAATATTAAAAAAAGCCCTCGATCAGGCCAGGGCAGGGCGGCTCCACATACTTGGAAAAATGAAGGAAGCCATCTCGGAACCCAGGTCCCAGCTCTCACGGTATGCGCCCAGAGTCGAGACTATTCAGATAAATCCCGATAAGATCCGAGACGTTATCGGTCCGGGAGGCAAGGTGATCCGAGCGATTGTCGCCGAAACGGGAGCGAAAATCGACATTGACGACAGTGGCCGAGTCGTTGTAATGAGCCCTGATGCCGAAGCGTGTGACAAAGCAATTGAGAAGATCCGGAATATCACCGCGGAGCCGGAAATCGGCGAACTCTATATGGCAAAAATAGTGCGAGTGACGGACTTCGGCGCGTTTGCTGAAATTTTGCCCAATACAGAGGGCCTGATCCATATCTCTCAGCTCGAAAACAGGCGGGTTCGCAAGGTTACCGACGTTGTAAACGAAGGCGACGAAGTTCTGGTTAAGGTGATCGATATCGACAAAGACGGCCGGATTCGGCTTAGCCGAAAAGCCGCATTGCCTCCGGAACAAAACGAATAAGAGTGATCTGCGGCTTTTGTGCAGGGATTTTGTATTGACAGGAGCTCTCCGGCTTGCGTGGAGAGACCTGTCTCAACGCTTAATCGTCATTTACATCAGAAGCAGGGGCGGGTTAATCCCCCTGGTTCTGCGCAAGGGGTGAAATTGTACCAGAAAACGGTTCTCCGCAATGGGATCAGGGTGGTTACGGAAAAAATTCCTTTCGCCCATTCGGTTTCTACCGGAATCTGGGTAAATACCGGCTCCCGCGATGAAGACCCCCCTGAGCGTGGGATCACTCATTTCATTGAACACATGCTCTTCAAGGGCACAAAACGCCGAAGTGCCCTGGACATCGCCAAGGAATTCGATGCAGTCGGCGGCTTTGCCAATGCTTTCACCTCAAAGGAGCATGTCTGTTTTCACGCTAAAGTCCTTGCCGCCCACCTTCCACTGTTGGCCGATCTTCTTACGGACATCTTTCTCAAATCGGTCTTTGCCCCCGTGGAGATCGAACGCGAGCAGAATGTCATCCTTCAGGAAATCCGGATGGTCGAGGACACGCCCGATGAGTTCATCCATGTTCTTTTCCAGGAAGATTTCTGGAAGGAAAACCCGTTGGGCCTGCCTATCTATGGCACTGTTGAGACCGTTGAAAAGACCGGCCGCCAGCAGATGCTCGACTTTGTCTCGAGCCGTTTCAACCCGGAAAGAATCGTGGTAGCCGCCGCAGGAAACCTCGATCATCATGTTTTTCTCGACCTGATCGCTCCCGCGATGGAAACTCTCAACCATGCAAGCCCAATAGTCGAGCGGACTCCTCCCGTTCATCATTTCTCCTCTAGAGTCGTAAAAAAGGACCTCGAACAGGTGCACCTGGCAATGGGCATGCGGGGGACTTCGCAGATCGATGAAACACGGTTCGCATCACACCTGCTCAATACCATACTGGGGAGCAGTATGAGCAGCCGCCTTTTCCAGGAAATCAGGGAAAAACGCGGCCTGGCCTACTCAGTGTACTCCTTTTCCCATAGCCACGAAGATACCGGGATGCTCGGCCTCTACGCCGGTATCTCTCCGGAGAACATAGAGGAAGTCCTGCATCTCATTAACGGGCAGCTCTCGATACTTGCCCAGGAGCCTATTCCCGAGGCCGAACTTAGTTCGGCCAAGGAATACATCAAAGGCAATATGTATATTAACGCCGAGAGCAACGATTCGCGCATGAGCCGTCTCGCCAAAAATGAATTTCTGTTCGGGCGCTATGTTCCTTTCGAAGAAATCGAAAAAAAAATAAACAGCATTACCTCCGAAGATATCCAGACCTGGTTCCGAGGCATTTACAGCCCTGATAGAATTGCCGCCATGCTCTACGGACCTGTGGAAATGGAATCACAAGCACTGCAAAACTCTCTGGCTCAAGGATAAAGCCTGATGCCTCTGTTTTTCCAGGTGCTCGCGAGCGGCTCCCGTGGGAATGCGGTCCTGGTGTGCAGCGCCAAGACGCGGATTCTTGTCGACGCTGGAACCACCTGCAAAGAGCTGACGCGTCGCCTCGAAAGGACACCGGCGCCGGCGAAAACCCTCGACGCGATCCTCATAACCCACGAACACAGTGACCATGTCAGCGCGGCAGGAACATTGAGTAGAAAATTCAACCTGCCGGCTTACATGACCAGAGGGACTTTGGAAAACCTGCCCCCGAACGTCGGGCAGTGCGCTTCGGCTACAGTCTTTGGGACCGGACGATGCTTCGAGATCGGCGATCTGCGCATCCACCCATTCGCCATCTCCCATGACGCCGGCGAACCAGCCGGGTTCATCATTGAAAACGACGGGCTACGGCTTGGGATATGCACGGACCTCGGAGTTGCCACCAACCTGGTTAAAGTCAGACTGCAGGGTTGCCACGGACTCGTGTTGGAAGCCAACCACGACCTGGGCAGGCTGCTCGAAGGCCCATACCCCTGGTTTCTTAAACAGCGAATACGAAGCGCCCACGGCCACCTGTCAAATGAAGACGCTTGCAATCTGCTGGAGGCCGTGCATCACGAAGGTTTGCGCTGCGTAATCCTTGCCCACTTGAGTGAGACCAACAATCACCCCGACCTGGTGCTCGAAAGCTGTCGAAAGCTCCGCCAGTCCCCACAATGGGAATGCGTCCGTTTTGAACTGGGAAAACAGGATGATGCGGCGGCGGCCATTGAATTGGAATAATTGGACCGAATACGAATACCGGGATTGGATAAGGGAAGGATCGTTTGCCGAGGTTCCACCCATGGGGCCCCGGACTTTTTCAAGAGGCTCGACAAAAATATGAGAGCCGGTAAAAATGCCCGGCCCTTCATCTGACTGGATTTGGAAGAATTTAGTTAAACGAGTTTCTTGACGTTAACCGCCTGCGGTCCCTTTGGTCCACGTTCCACCTCGAAACTTACGCGATCTCCTTCGCTCAAAGAACGAAACCCTTCAGACGAAATGGCACTGTAGTGGACGAAAACGTCTCCCTGCTCCTTCGTTTCAATGAAACCGTAACCCTTTTTGTCGTTGAACCATTTCACGCGGCCTTCCGACATCTCTCTAAGTCCTTTCGTTCTCTGGTACTGTTCCCGTTGCTTGCAGTTTCGCTACTTCGAGCAATCCTTGCAAAACTCCATCCCACTTCCCCCAAACATCGAACCAGACACTCCCCGATGCTAATTATATGCTCCTACGGTAGAAAATAAAAAATGTCAAGTGTTAATAGACCTGGAATTACATATAGTCGGCAGGCTCGGCTCTTGTTGGAAATAATTATTGAATGCTGGTTTGTTGACTGGTTCTGTTCGAAGCGGGGGATTTGTCCTGAGACTGTATGTGCTATATATAACAGGAAGTTCCTATACTTACTGACAATTAGAGATTAAATATCGAAAAGATCACTCGATCAAGTTTTCAAGGGCCTGTTGAAGAGTTGGAAACCGGAAGGAAAAGCCCTTCTCCATCAATCTTTTTGGAATAACCCTTTGCCCCTTTAAGACGACGTTTGCGAATTCGCCCAGCAGGGTCCGCAGCAAAAAGGCGGGTACCGCTGGAAGGACAAGAGGGCGGCCCAGGGTTCTTGCCAGAGTCTTCGCAAATTCAGCGTTTCTGATAGGGTTTGGCGATACACAGTTTACCGGACCTGACATTTTCCTGTCACTTAATAGGAGTGAAAAAATATTGAGTAGATCTTCCTGGTGAATCCATGACATCCATTGGCCGCCGCTGCCCATCGAGCTTCCAAGCAGGTAGCGGAAGGCGGGCAGCATCAGCGAAAGAGCGCCTCCTCCCCTGCCCAGAACGATCCCAAAGCGGCACAGAGCTACCCTGGTCCCACACTGAGCCGCTTTTTTCGCCTCATCTTCCCATTCTATAGTGACCCGGGACATGAATTCGGCGCCGGGAGCAGAGTCTTCGTCCAAAATTTCGTCGTCCAGGCGGCTTCCGTAATAGCCGACCCCGGAGGCGTTAATCAAAACCTTTTCGTTGCCTGAAGAACAAAGCGCCTCAACGAGATTTCGCGTAGTAAGAATTCGGCTGTCCATAATGGACTTTCGCGCCGCATCGGTCCAGAGGGTAGAAATGGAGCTTCCGGCGAGGTTAATCGCCGCGCCGCTAACCGAGGCCCGTTGCTGCCACCCCCCTGGTATTTTGGGATCACCTTCGACGATGGCCGCCCATGGGACCAATTCCTTTGCTCTCGAAGGGGAACGGGTGAGTATGAATACTTCATGGCCCGACTCGGTAAGCCTTCTGGTCACATATCTTCCGACAAAACCAGTTCCACCGGTAACGAATATCTTCATGCCGGTTTCCTCGATGGTAAGCTTTTCCCATGAACCGTTGTACAAAGATGGCTCTTACTCCCCGCCTTTGTTGGTTTCGCCGTCTTTCTTGTTGTCCATGCTGCCGAAGACAAACTTGGAGATCAGAGATTCGATGTCCAGGGGAGGCTCTGTTTCCCGTATGACTCCGCCGTTTTTAATGTAAGTGTCCGAGGACCCTGGAGTGATCGTTACATATTTTTCCCCGATTATGCCCATGGTCTTGATGCTGGCGATTGAGTCTTCCTCAATCTTCACAGTCTTGTCTATGCTCATGATAATTTCGGCGCGGTCGTCCTTGAGTTGGACCTTGTTGACTTCGCCGATATTGACCCCGGCCAGCATTACCTGGGCCTTCGTCTTCAAACCGGAGACCGTGGAAAATACGGCGCTCACTTCATAGCGGTCTCTGCTGATGCTGAAGTTCCCCAGGGTGAAGGAAAGGTACCCCAGGCAAAACACACCGATTATTACGAAGATCCCAACGCTAAACTCCAGGCGCTTTCGATCAAGTCCCATATTAGAGTTTTCCTCTTTTTTCGGTTTGTCAAAGCATGATCGAAGTGATCACATAATCGCCTATAAGCACGGCAATTGATGAAATCACTACTGCATCGGTGGTCGCCCGCCCCACCTGCTCCGGCCCGAAGCTGCCCTGATCGACCCCCGCATAAAAACCCTTGTAGGTGCATACCCATACAATCAGGACCGAGAAACAGGCAGATTTTACAAGTCCCATGTAGAGATCGCTCCAGTCAACGCTGGAAATAATCCCGTCCCAAAAAGCTCCAGCGTTTACCCCTAATAAACCTACTCCTATGAAATAGCCTCCCAGAATTCCGATAACATCGCAAAACGCAGTAAGGAGTGGAAGAGCGATCACACTTGCAATGAACCTGGGTGTAATAAGATAGGAAAAAGGGTCGATTGCCATGCACTGCAGGGCGTCAATCTGTTCTTCGATCCTCATTATCCCGATTTCCGCGGCCATGGCTGACCCGGCCCTGCCCGTTACCATTAATGCCGTGAGGACAGGCCCAAGCTCGCGGACCAAAGACAATCCCACCGCAGACCCCAACCAGCCTTCAGAACCGAACTTGGTCAGTGTGTGGTAGCCCTGCAGAGCGAGCACCATACCGGTGAAAGCGGCGGTAAAGCCTATCACCACGAACGACTTGGTACCTATGAACTCTATCTGCTTTACAGTGGGCCAGAATTTTCCAGGTGGCAGGAAAATGCCGCGGATCGTGTAAGCGAAAAACAATCCCATACGGCCGGCCGAAATTACCCGCCTCAATGCGTAAGCGCCAAGTAACTGAATAGGATTGATCATCAAAGCGCTCCTGCACGATTTTTACTCAAGAGGACATTTCCCAGTAGCATCGAGCAGGCGCTCGTAATAGGTGTCCATGTGTTTTTTGTAGGTGTCGGCCTTACGGTTCAGGAATTGCTGCACACGCTCGTCTGCGCTGTTTCGGACCTCTTCCGGATTGCCGGCGGCCAGGATTTTGCCCCCGTCCATCACAAGGATATGATCTGCTATTTTGAAAGCGCTCGCAAGTTCATGGGTGACTACTACTACAGTCATTCCCAAGGTTTCGCGCAATTCCAGGATCAAGCGATCCAGGCCTGCGGCCGTAATGGGGTCGAGACCGGAAGACGGTTCATCCACAAACAGTATCTCGGGGTCCATGATCAGCGCCCTTGCCAGCCCAGCCCTTTTTTTCATCCCCCCGCTGATCTGGGAAGGCATATAGCCGCAAAATTCGGCCAGCCCGACCAGATTGAGCTTCATTACAGACATGATCCGGATCGTTTCATCAGCCAGTTTGGTATGGACCTTCAGGGGTATGGAGATATTTTCGGTGAGAGACAAGGAATTGAAGAGGGCGCCGCTCTGGAACAGGACGCCAATTCTGCGCCTGTATTTCATGAGCATGGTTTCGGAAAATGCGCCCAAATCCTCACCCTCGATGAAGATCTGGTTCGCGCCTGTTTCTTTCAGGCCGGTAAGGTGACGGAGAAGGGTAGTTTTCCCACAGCCGCTCACCCCCATAATTACGGTGACGCGGCGTTTCGGTATTGCGAAACTTATATCGAACAGCACCTGGAGCGTGTTGTAGAAACTATTGAGGCTGCGTATTTCAATTAAATTCTCGTTAGACATGCCGTAATCCAAAGCCAGGTCTTTCCGGTGCGACATAAATAATGCACGAAGCAGGGCAATTCAGCCCTCCTTCCCCGTGAATCCGATCTGAGATCAAAGTCACGCATTATAGAAGACAATCCTTGAAATATAAATCCATAAATTCGCTATGCATCATCTTCCCCCTTAGCAGTTTCCAGTTCGGCAGGGGGCGAAGCAAAATTATTTCTTTTGTACTGAACTGGTTCTGTGGGATACTTTGCCTTAAGAAAGCAGGGGGGACAAATCAATGCAAACACCTGATTCTCCTATAATGAAGGCGATTTATGAACGTCGCAGTATTCGCCGCTTTGAGGATGCGCCGGTTTCTCGAGATTTGTTGATGGCCGCCTTGAAAGCCGCATCCTGGGCGCCTTCGGGATTGAACAACCAGCCCTGGCGCTTCGCGCTTATCTGGGAGAGGGAGACCAAAGAAGCTCTAGCCGCCCTTACGAGATATTCCTCAACTCTCGAATCAGCCGCCGCGCTTGTTGCGGTTTTCCTGGACAAGGATGCCTCGTACGACCGCACGAAAGATTGCCAGGCGGTCGGGGCTTGTTTGCAAAACCTGCTCCTGGCGCTGCATTCATTTGATCTGGGCGCTGTCTGGATCGGTGAAATCCTTAAAAACGGGGACCGTGTCATAGAGGTTCTGAAACTCCCCGAGCGGCTGGAGCTTATGGCTATCGTGGCCGTCGGGTATCCGGCTCACTCCAACCAGAGCTCGCACAGGCGGCCAATCGAGGAATTGATTATATCGGAAAAATAGCAAGCCGCGGGGATTCGAAACCTGCTCTGTCTGCGGCAGTTTTGAAAAGCCGTGCGATGTGGCCCAATGTGTAGCTGTATTGAGCGGATAAACCCCGATGATTTTCGAGCACCTGATCGTTGGCATGTTCCAGACCAACTGCTACCTGATTGGCGACAGGGAGAGCGGAAAGGCGGTCCTGATAGATCCGGGGGCGGAAGGCGAGCGCATTTGCGCGAAGCTCCGGGAGCTTGGGCTCAAACTTTCAGCGATTCTTGTCACTCACGCCCATTTCGATCACACTACGGCTGCATGGACCCTCAAAAAGCAGTGCGGCGGCGAAATATACCTCAATTCGGAAGACCGGAATTCGCTGCTTCAGGTCATTTTCGGGTTTGCGGCGCGCTTTTTTCCGGAAATCCGCCCGGTTTCACCCTATGAAGTCGACAGGTCTCTGGCGCAAGGCGATCAGTTGCAGTTCGGCGCCATTTGCATGGAGGTTCTTTCCACTCCGGGCCATACTCCGGGACACGTTTCTTTCTACTGGAGAGAGCAGGGTATCCTTTTTTCCGGAGACCTCATATTTGCCGGCTCAATTGGGAGGACCGACCTGGCCGGAGGTTCGTTCCAACAACTCATGGATTCGGTTCGCACCAAAATTTTCACGCTTCCGGACGAAACTCTTATCTATCCCGGCCACGGTCCAGGCACTACGGTGGGCATGGAGAAGAAGCACAATCCGTTTTTTTTGCGCAAATCAGGATGAACACATAAAGTGCTCGTTGGCAGCTTGTCGTTTACACATAGGAGAAGGCTGTGCGAATTAGGAAGTACGCCAAGATATACTCGATAATGGCTCTGTGTGTTTGTCTGGTGACCGCTTACGGCTGCGCTGGGTCGAACGCTCCGCCACCCAACCCGGTGACCCAATCTCAGCCGCCGCCCGAACCTTCCGCAGGACCCGGACCGGCCTACGGACCCTCTGCCGGGCCCGCTTCCACTCCGCCTCCCGCTGCTCCTTCCGGGCCCAGGGCCAAATTTCTCGATTTCAACGATATCCCTATTCCGCCTGAAATTAATATACAATCAAAGAATTCATATGTTTTCCAGTCCGGCCAGATAAAAATGGGGTTCTTGACGTTGCGGGGCAGAGTCGATTCTAATTCCTTGATGAACTTTTTTGCATCGGGGCTCCCTCGCGAAGGCTGGAGATTGAAAGGTGAGTTCAGGTACAACCGGTCGCTTCTCATTTTCGACAAGCCGGACAAGATTTGCGTGATACTGGTGAAGGAAGATACATATTATACTTATGTCGAAATCTATGTATCGCCTGTTGCGGGAACTTAACTTAGGGTTCTCCATTTGGAAGCCAAGGGCTGATAAGGTTTAATAATGGTTTGACGCTATGTTGAATGGGAAATCGATCCTTTTGGGTGTGAGCGGCGGTATAGCCGCATACAAGGCAGCAGAACTGGTGCGGCTTCTGGTCAAGCAGGGCGCTTCGGTTTACGTAGTGATGACTGCAAACGCGCAGCAGTTCGTAACCCCTCTTACTTTCCAGGCGCTTTCGAACAATGCGGTGGGAATAGACCTGTTCAGTATGGAATCCGAGTCGCGGATTAGCCATATTGAAAAGGCGAGGCTTCCGGACTTGGTTATTCTTGCCCCTGCCACGGCCGATCTCATGGCAAAAATGGCCGCAGGGATTGCCGATGACTACCTTACGACCATATTGCTCGCCACAACCGCTCCGGTGCTGGTCTGTCCGGCGATGAACGTCAAGATGTGGGAGCATCCGGCCACACAACGGAACCTGAAGACTCTGGCCGAACTTGGCTACCAAATCCAGCCGCCGGGTGTTGGCTGGCTTGCCTGCCAGGAGGAAGGAGCCGGCCGTCTGGCAGAGATCACAGACATTTTGGAGAAGGCTGTTAAGATGTTGACGCCGCCAACTCTTGCCGGCAGGCGCGTTTTAGTCAGTGCCGGTCCCACCTGGGAGCCTTTCGATCCCGTCCGCTTTATGAGCAATCCCTCAAGCGGGAAGATGGGCTATGCCCTGGCAAAGATTGCCGCACGCAGGTCCGCCAGGGTCCACCTTGTTTCAGGGCCCTGTTTTCTTGAGGCCCCTGCCGGGGTCGAGCGAACCTGCGTTACGAGCGCGCTGGAGATGAGGGACGTTATTGCCGGGCTTTCCCCTGAACTCGACGCCGTAGTGATGGCCGCCGCCGTGAGCGACTACAGGCCTTCGCAAAGAGCCCCTCAGAAGCTCAAAAAGGTTACCGAAGCACACACGGTTCTGCTCGAGCCCAATCCTGACATTCTGGCCGCTCTTGGAGACATCAAGCCGCCGGCTCAGGTGTTGGTAGGATTTGCGGCGGAAACCGAAAATCTTCTTGAAAATGCAAAGGGCAAGCTGATCCGAAAGAATCTCGATTTCATCGTGGCCAACGACCTTTCCAAATCAGGCTCCGGGTTCGGCTGCGACACAAACGAGGTAAAGATTATCGAACGCAATGGCGCCGTTACCGACCTGCCTCCCCTTACAAAGGAGCAGGTTGCCTCGGAAATATGGGACAGAGTGGAGCGGCTCCTCGGAGGTGCTGGAGTTGATTCAGGAAATGACGGACGGTGAGCTTGCCCAATGTTTGCAGAAGCTGCGGTTGATTTTCGAGGGTTTTAAGGCCGGAGGTCTCCGGGACTGGGCATACAGGTCTCAAACAACCCGGGATGTAATCCAGCGTGCGGCAGCTTGCCAAACCGGGGAACAACAACTCACGCTGATAAGCAATGAACTGACCGGGTGCACCAGGTGCAGGCTTCATTCCGGCCGTACTAACCTGGTATTTGGGGAAGGTTCGGCCAAAAGCGGCCTGGTTTTTGTCGGTGAGGGGCCGGGGGCCGAAGAAGACCGGCAGGGACGCCCTTTTGTCGGCCGCGCAGGAAAGCTGCTCGATAAAATGATCTTTGCAATCGGTTTCGAGCGCCAGGCAGTCTATATCTGCAATGTCGTAAAGTGCCGCCCGCCGGAGAACCGGGCACCGCAGCCGGACGAAGCGGCCGCTTGTTCTCCTTTCCTGTTCAGGCAGATCGAGGCCCTTGGCCCCAAGGTAATTTGCGCGCTCGGACTGAGTGCGGCCCAAGGCCTTCTGGGGAACACACGCCCGATGTTCCAGCTTCGCGGCAAGGTCCACATCTGGCGCGGGATTCCTCTGATATGCACATACCATCCCGCTTATTTGTTGAGGAGCCCTTCCCAAAAAGCGGCGGCATGGCAGGACCTGAAAGAAGTGCTCAGAGTCCTGCGGGCATAAGGTCCCAGCGAATTTCGCCAGCGCCGGGGCAGATGGATTCATTGCAAAAAAAGGCGGTCACTTGACATGAATACCAGGCAAATCTTTTTGCTTTCGGCCCTTTTCGTGATCGCGGTTTTTCTTTTTTATATCGCGCCGGTCGAACCGCAACAGTCCCACATCAATATAGTCCAGATCAAGGACTCGATAAATCCCGGGGTTGAGGATTTCATAAAATACGCTATTAAACGCTCGGTAGACGACAAGGCCGTATGCCTGATTATTCTTCTGGACACGCCGGGCGGGCTGATGACCTCGATGCGTGGAATCACTCAGGCGATTCTCAATTCCGAAGTTCCAACCGTCGTCTATGTATATCCCAGTGGCGCACAGGCCGCCTCCGCCGGTATGTTTATTACGGCCGCCGCCGATATTGCTGCAATGGCGCCAGGCACAAACATAGGTGCAGCCCACCCGGTAACTGGCGCAGGCGGCGAGTTGTCTTCTTCCATGAGTGAAAAAATCCTCAACGATACCCTCGCTTTCGCCAGAAGCATCGCCGCTCAGCGGGGAAGAAATGCCGAATGGATGGAGGATGCCGTCAGGAAAAGCGTATCAGCGACCGCCGAAGAAGCATTCAGGCTAAATGTCATAGACTTCGAAGCCGACAGTTTGCCCGCTTTGATAAACAAGCTTGACGGCTGGACGCTCCAGCGCGGGGGGACAAAGGTCGTTCTCAAAACCCAGGGAGCAGAGCAGCGCACCATCTTGCCGGGCTTTCAGCACCGCATCCTGCGCACCATAAGCGACCCTAATCTTGCCTACATCCTTCTGATGATAGGATTGGCTGGGCTTTATTTCGAGCTGTCCAGCCCTGGTGCGGTCTTGCCGGGAGTCATCGGGGGCATTTCGATCGTACTTGCGCTTTATGCCATGCAGACCCTTCCGGTGAACTACGCCGGGTTTTTGATAATCCTTCTGGCGATTATCTTTTTCATCCTTGAAATGAAAATCGCTTCGCACGGTCTTCTCAGCCTGGCCGGGGTCCTGTGCCTGGTGCTGGGCTCGCTCATGCTGTTCCGGTATCCGGAGGAACCAATGCAGATCTCTCTATCGGTTTTTCTGCCGACCACAGTGGCGGTCTCCGTATTTTTTGCCGCGGTAGCACGCCTTGCCTTCAGGGCTCAGATGAGAAAACCACAGACCGGCCAGGAGGCTATGGTGGGGATGATTGGCGAAGTGTGCATGGAAATTGCCCCCGAAGGCAGGGTATTTGTGAACGGCGAATTGTGGAATGCACAGGCCGAGCAGAGAATCGAAGTGGGAGAAAAGGTCGAAGTGTTGGAAGTGCATAATTTAAAGTTGAAAGTAAAAAAGATCGGTGGTAGATAGTGAAAATAAGTTCTATCGTCTTCATGCCGATGGAAGGGTTGCAGGAGGGGTGAATGTTTTTTAACCTGAGTGCTTCGTTTATCGCGATAATCATTTTCGCGATTCTGTTCCTGGCAAATGCCATTCGTATTCTAAACGAATACGAACGGGGTGTGATCTTCCGCCTCGGGCGGGTTATTCGTGCAAAAGGGCCGGGGATTATCCTCCTTATCCCGGTGCTCGACAGGCTTCAGAAGGTCAGTCTTCGCGTCATCGTCCAGGAGGTGCCGACACAGGACGTTATCACGCGTGATAATGTTTCTGTTAAGGTGAGCGCCGTAATTTATTTCCGGGTAGTCGATCCGGTCAAGGCGGTCGTCTCTGTCGAAAATTTTCTCTACGCTACAAGCCAGCTTGCTCAGACGACATTGCGCACGGTTTGCGGCCACGAAGAACTCGACACTCTGCTTTCGGAAAAAGACAAAGTAAATGCTCATATTCAGGAAATTCTCGACAGCCATACCGATCCCTGGGGAATAAAAGTCTCACTTGTCGAACTCAAACAGATCGACCTGCCCCAGGAGATGCAGAGGGCAATGGCGAAGCAGGCTGAAGCCGAACGCGAACGACGGGCCAAGGTGATCGCCGCCGAGGGAGAGTTCCAGGCCGCGGACCGGCTCGCAGCGGCTGCCGATATTATCGAGAAGAGCCCCATTGCGCTTCAGCTTCGTTATTTACAGACGTTACGCGAGATAGCCTCTGAACACAATTCGACTACGCTTTTTCCGATCCCGATAGATTTGTTCAGGCCCTTTCTCAAAATAGCGGACATGTTTGATAAACAACAACAGAAGGATAAGGAATAGAGAAAATGGGCAAAAAGGAAAAAGAAAAGAAGGAAAAACCGCTCGATAGGATGACCGCGAAAGAACTTCGCGATTTGGCCCTTTCTACCGGCGGTCTGGTTGGCGTGCATGCGATGAATAAGGCCGAGTTGATCGCTGGGATCAAAGAAGTGCGTGGTATCGTCGATGAGAAGACCAAGAAAAAAGATGTCGATGTCCGCAGCCTCAAGGCAAAAATCGGGGAGTTGAAGGATAAGCGGGAAAAGGCCGCCGGAGAAGGAAAGAAAAAGCTGGCCGACTCTTTTCGCCGACGGATCAGCAACCTGAAGAAAAAGACCCGCCGGGCTGCATGAGCTAAGGCGGATCTCGGACTCTTGCCGGGCTGATTTTTCATATGCTGAAGGGGTGTTGGAGCTGAACCTGATTGTACTCGATGACGAAGATGGAGGTTACTGATGAGTGTTGATCAAAAGGTGATTGCGGCTATTTCGTCCGCTATCGGGTTTTACCTTCAGGCCGAGCAGGAGGCGTTACTTGCGCAGCGATTGAGCCGGCCCGCACAGCCGCCGCTCGTCATGAGCAGCCCATTTGCCCTAGCCGGAAGAAAGGCCGCCATGGACATCAGGTGGACCTGGCAGATGCGCTTGCCTCGTTAGGCAGTTCGGCCTTTGACCTTTCCGGCTTTGATTCGTCTACTGTTGAAGCGCGAAGGTCAAATTAAGATAGCGGCAGTTTTTCGGGCATGTTTCCTTGCGAACTGACTTCTGGGGTTCAAAGTCCGGTTCTGAAGTAAGCTGATGCTAAACTGAGATTATCTCGAATTGAAAAAGGAGACAGAGGAATGGAGAATTCACATCTGCACGGTACTTCACTAATTGCGAAACTGCTTGATGAGCCACAGGTCAAGGTGGATAACCCTATCAAGATAGGCGATTTGACTTTCCGCGATGGTCATCAGTCGCTTTTCGCCACCCGCGGAAGGACTGAAGACCTGCTGCCCATCGCCGAGGAGATGGAAAAGGTCGGATACTGGTCAATGGAGGTATGGGGCGGCGCAACATTTGATACCATGCATCGTTTCCTTAATGAAGACCCGTGGGAAAGACCCCGCCAACTGAAGAAATACCTCAAGAAGACCAAGCTGATGATGCTGCTGCGCGGCCAGAATCTCGTAGGGTACCGCAACTACGCCGACGATATGGCCGAGGCCTTCGTCGATCGCGCATGCGCAAACGGAATCGAGGTCTTCCGGACCTTTGACGCACTAAATGACTTCCGGAACTTCGAAACGGTTATCAAACCGATCAAGAAAAACGGGATGCACTTCCAGGGAACCATGTCCTATTCGCTCACCGAACCCCGGATGGGCGGCGCGGTTTACAACCTCGAGTATTGGGTAAAGTGTGCGAAACAGCTTGAGGACATGGGCTCGGATTCGTTCTGCATCAAGGACATGGCGGGCCTCATTGCTCCTTATGATGCCTACTACCTGGTCAAAGCCCTCAAAGAAAACGTAAAGATCCCCATCCATCTCCACAGCCATTTCACCTCCGGTATGGCTGACCTGGCGCTGCTCAAGGCAATCGAGGCCGGCGTGGACATAGTTGACACCTGTCTGTCCCCGTGGGCATACCGCAGCTCGCACCCGGCCATCGAGCCTCTTGTAATGACTCTGAGGCACACCAACAGAGACACCGGTTTTGACCTGCATCAGCTTGCCAAGTGCAGCGCGTGGTTCGAGAAGATTTCGCCCAAGTATCGCCACCTTCTCGATGACCGCATGTCCACGATAGACATCGGCGTTCTGCTCCATCAGACACCGGGGGGCATGCTCTCCAACCTTATTAACCAACTCCGCGAGATGGGCGCGTCCGAAAAGCTCGATGCCGTTTTCAAAGCGCTGCCCCAGGTCCGCAAAGAGATGGGCCAGGTTCCTCTGGTAACTCCCACCAGCCAGATCGTCGGTATCCAGGCAGTGAACAATGTTCTCTTCGACACGCCCGAAGAGCGCTATAAGATGATTTCCGCCCAGAGCAAGGATCTGTTCTTCGGCCTCTATGGTCATACGCCGGTTCCCGTCGATCAGGTAATCCAGAAAAAGGCCCTTAAAGGTTACCCGAGAGGCGAGACCCCCTTCGCCGGTCGTCCCGCTGAGATTCTCGAAGATGAAATGCCCAAGAACTGGGAGGATACCAAGGGATTGGCCAAGGACATCGACGACGTCCTTATCTATGGTATGTACCCGATGACCGGAAAGCGTTTCCTTAACTGGAAGTACGGCAAGGAGCCCATTCCGCCTGAGGTTATGCCCAAGACCCTTGAGGACTGCGCGAAGGAAGCCGACCTGGTCAAGAAGGCCAAGGCCGGATTGCTGGTTGAGAAGCCCAAGAAGGAAGTTCCTCCGAAGGGCGATGCAGCCCGCCAGTTCAACGTTTTTGTCGATGGCGATTACTTCTCGGTAGAAGTTGAGGCAATCGGCGGCGCTCCGATGATCACTGGAATCGCCCCGATGCCTGCAGCCGCTCCGACGCGGGCTCCTGCGGCCGCTCCCAAGCCTGCGGCAGCCCCCGCTGCAGCCCCGGCTGCCGCACCCAAGGCAGCCGCTCCGGTTGCCGGCGGCACAAAGCTCGAAGCCCCAATGCCGGGCATGGTCATGAAATATGCGGTGAAAGAGGGCGACACGGTAAAAGAGGGTGACGTCGTAATGGTCCTCGAGGCCATGAAGATGGAAAACTCAATCCTGGCGCCGGTCTCTGGAACTGTAAAGCAGATATGCTGCAAAGAGGGTTCGAGCGTTCAGAAAGGCGACGTACTCGCGGTAATCGGGTAAGTGATTTGCAACCGCACTCAAGCTAAAAGAGGAGTAGTAAAATGGCCAAACCCCCCGTACGTGTTACAGTTACCGGAGCCGCCGGGCAGATAGGCTACGCCGTTTTGTTCCGCGTCGCCAGCGGCGAAATGCTTGGCAAAGACCAGCCAGTCATCCTGCAGATGCTGGAACTGCCGATAGATAAGATCCAACAGGCGCTCAAAGGCGTCATGATGGAACTTGACGACTGTGCGTTCCCGCTTCTGGCTGGAATGGTCGGCACCGGAGACCCCCTGGTTGCTTTCAAGGACGCGGACTACGCGCTTCTGGTTGGAGCGAGGCCGCGCGGCCCGGGCATGGAGCGCAAGGACCTGCTGATGGAAAATGCAAAGATATTCATCGAGCAGGGCAAGGCTATGAATGAAGTTGCATCGCGCGACATCCGCGTGATCGTGGTCGGAAACCCGGCCAACACCAATTCCTGGATTGCCATGAATTCGGCCCCGGACCTGCCGAAGGCTAATTTCACGGCGATGCTGCGCCTTGACCACAACCGTGCCAAGTCTATGCTCGCCGGTAAGGTTGGCAAGCCGGTCGATTCAGTCGAGAAGATGATAGTGTGGGGCAATCATTCACCCACCATGTATCCTGACATCCGCTTCGCGAGTGTTGACGGTAAGCCCGCCAACAAGCTCGTTGACGAAAACTGGTACAAAACCGAATACATTCCCAAGGTCGGCAAGCGCGGCGCTGTGATCATCGAAGCCCGCGGCCTGTCTTCTGCAGCTTCAGCCGCCAACGCGGCAATTATGCACATGCACGACTGGGCTCTGGGCACCGACGGCAAATGGGTGACCATGGGCCTTGCCTCTGACGGCTCCTACGGTATCCCCGAGGGCGTCATGTATGGAGTGCCGGTCACCTGCACGCCCGGTAAGTATGAAAGGGTAAAGGGCCTGGAGATCGACGCGTTCTCGCGCGAAAAGATGGACTTCACCCTGAAGGAACTGCTGGAAGAACAGGCAGGCGTCAAGGACATGCTTGCAGCAGCTTCAGCCAAGGCCCGCTAGAGGTCTCAAAGTGGTGTAAAAGCCTGGCTGTAAAGACTATGTAAACAGGAGGCGGCAAGCGATTGCCGCCTCTCCTGTTTGGACGAAATCCCTGCACCTGTGCGGGGATTTTTTTGGCGGCGTCGATAATACTTGCGCAAACCCTCACTGCCCGCTACCCCCCGGGCGACCCCGATCCCGGATTGAGTCCGGGACAGGTTCTGACCTGGCTCCCGCATGAGTCAAGCAAACCGGTTGTTTCGAAATTATTTATGTCGCCGCGTATATACTATTGTCTCTGAATTGGGATGAGGTCTACAGGGGCGCTGATATAAGCTTTTTTTGCACAAAAAGGTGGAAATGCTTTGAAGATATATTTCGATTATTTTACGAATGATTAAACTTGTTCAAACTGTTCCGCCATGCAATTCCACAATCGAGGAGAATGGAATGGTCCACTGGAGACGATGGCTGGTCGCCTGCGTTTTGTCGATTCTTGCTCTTGCCTGTATCATACTATTGCTCAGCTTCTTTTTCGCAGACTTCCTGGTCGATATCTGGTGGTTCGGGTCTCTTGGCTACGAAGCCTATTTCTGGCAGCGGACCCTTTACAGATATGCTGTTTTCGGGTCGGTCTCCCTGTTCTTCTTTTTGATATTCTTCTTGAATTTCTGGGTGGCTTCCCGCTTCCTTGGGGCCAACGTGCCGGGCAAAACCGCAACGGACGCCTCGCTCAAATCATACCGGCATCTGCTCAGGGGATTCAGGACCGGCTCGATGTGGGTCTATACGCCCCTTTCGATCGTCCTTTCCGTGGTGGTCGCCCTGCCTCTTTACAATCGGTGGGAGTCTTTCCTGCTCTATATTTTTTCCCGCAACGCCGGGGTGGCCGACCCGGTATACGGGAAGGACATCTCCTATTATCTTTTTGCCTACCCGATATACACACTCATTCAGCGGCGCCTGCTAATGGCTTTCGGCGTTCTGCTGGCTTCAATGGCGCTCCTGTACCTGATCGAGAGGCGCATCCTTGGCCGCCAGGAGAAAGGGCTTCCCGCCGGGGCGCGGATACACCTGAACTTACTGGTCCTGGCGGTGTTGCTGATTGAAATATGGGATTTTGCTCTTCAGCTCTATGGCCTTCTCTATTCCAGAAGTCATCTGCCGCTTTTTTACGGTCCGGGTTACGTCGAAATGAACATCACAAAGCCCCTGATCTGGATTTGCCTCATCCTGCTGGTTGGGACCGCTGTTTCCCTGATCTACCTCATCAATACACACAGGGGCATCCGGGTTTTTGCCGGCTTCGCTGTCGTGTTTGCCCTTGCCCTGGGCGCCACGTACTCGGATTTCCTCCCACAGGAGGTCGAAAAATATATCGTTAAGCCAAACGAAAGTTCAAAGGAGCGCCCCTTCATCCAGAACAATATCGAATCGACTCTTTCGGCCTACAGGCTGGACGATGTGGAAATTCGTGACTTCTCTCCCGAACGTATTCCTACGGAGATTTCGGTACCGGACGTCCAGACAATTTTGAGAAACACCCCGGTTTGGGACGGCGACATGCTTGACGACGTTTACAAACAGCTCCAGAACCTTAGGACCTACTACGACTTCCCGAACATAGACGTCGATCGGTATACCGTAAACGACTTTTATCAGCAGGTTTTTCTTTCAGCCCGCGAACTGAACTACAACCTAATTCCGGAAGGCGCCAAGAACTGGGTGAACGAACACCTTTCCTACACTCATGGATATGGGGCCGTAATGACTCCAGCGGACCAGGCCGGTGGCGAACCGTTGGTCTGGTTCATACATGGGATTCCGCCAGAGTCGGAGTACGGATTCAAAATCGAGCAGCCGGGTATCTATTTCGGGGAAAATGCCAGTAACTATGTAATCGCGCCGAACAGCTCCGGTGAAATAGACTATCCCAAGGGCGCGACCAACAACATGACTTCCTACAGCGGAAAGGGGGGAGTTCCGCTCGATTCCCTTCTCAAACGCTTGGTTTTTGCGGATTTTTTCAAGGACAAGAACATTTTTTTCACAACCAAGATGACTCCTGATTCCAGGATACTCCTTCGGCGCTCGCTGGCCGAACGTGTTCAGACCTTGGCGCCCTATCTGATTCTTGACTCCGAACCATACATGGTGGTCACCGAAAAAAAGCTCTACTGGATTCAGGACGCATACACGGCCTCGGACATGTACCCGATATCCATGCATTCCAATTGGCAAAATGGAGAAATAAATTACATCCGCAATTCGGTTAAAATCATAATGGATGCCTACGATGGAAGTGTCGATTTCTATCTTTACGACCCTCACGATCCCATCGTCATGGCATATAGCCGAATCTATCCCGGCATTTTCAAGAACGCGGCACAGATGCCCGAACAACTGCAACCGCACGTGCGCTATCCGATGACGCTTTTTCAGATTCAGATGGCTATCTATGCCAAATATCACCAGACCGACCCGGAAGTGTTCTATCAACAAGAGGACGTTTGGGATTTCGCAAATACGTACAGGGGCAGTGAGTCCTTACAAGTCAACCCTTATTACCTGACATTGGATCTGATAAAGCCCGGCAGGTTCGACTTTTTGCTGCTGCTGCCCATGAGACCGAGCGGGCGTGATAATCTCCGGTCCCTGACGCTTGTTGGCTGCGACCGTCCCTATTATGGCAAGATTATCGTTTACAATTTTCCGAAAGGAGAACTCATCTACGGCCCTTCCCAGATTTACGCCCTCGCAAACCAGGACACGGAGATCGCCCAGCAGTTTACGCTCTGGGACCAGGCGGGATCGCAGGTGGACAGGGGCAAGATAATAGTTCTGCCGGTCGGCAAGGTGATACTCTATATTCAGCCCGTTTATCTCAAGTCAGCGACACAGCTCAAAATTCCGGAACTTAAGCGGTTGATTGTAAGCCAGGGGCAAATTGTGGTCATGGAAAAATCGCTTGAAGATGCCTACGCCCATTTGCATCAACGAATAAAATCGGAAGTTGAGCGCGTGGACAAAAGGTTTGCCCCTCTGATGCAGACGCCGCAACAACCGCAGGCCCCATTGCAATCGGCTCCACAGGCCAAGCCTGCCGAATGAACGACTGGGCGGCTATACGCCGTATTTCCTGGGATAGACTCATTTACTATGTATTATTTCGTCCCGATGGTGTAAAATAATTACTGACTTGATTCCAGCCCTGCCACGGGCGGCGTAAAGCTGCCCTGCGCGGATACACGCCGGAATTATTCTCTTTTCTTCACCTCTGCAGGATCGTAATGCTATTTACTTCACATCTTTTGCTGTATCGCTTGCTTTTTGACTCAATCCCTTCCGGAACCAGATTAACTCTTTGCAAATATCCCAGTTAATGATAAAATTAGACTGCTTTGCTTTCTGGACCTTTTTCTCCGCACTCTGGAGGTTTTATGTTTAAAATCGGCGATCTGGCTGTTTACCCGGCTCATGGCGTAGGGAAAATCGAATCCATCGAGTCGAAAAGTATCGGTGGCAAGCGCCAGGATTTCTATATCATGCGCATTCTTGACAATGGTATGAAAATCATGATCCCGGTGCCGAACGCTCAAACGGTTGGGTTGCGAGGCCTGATCACCCAGACCGACATCCCCAGGGTCTTCGACATTCTGCTGCGCAGGGAAGTTTCGGTTAACGGGGGTACGTGGAACAGGCGCTACCGCGAATATATGGAAAAGATCAAGACCGGATCCATATACGAGCTTGCGGAGGTGCTCCGTGATCTGACCGTCCTCAAAGGGGACAAAGAACTTTCCTTCGGCGAAAGAAAGATGCTGGATACGGCAAGAACGCTGCTTCTCAAAGAACTCTCCATTGTCCAGGACGTCACTGAAGACCAAATCGAACAGTCTATTTGCGATTTGTTGAGATAGCCGGGTCCGGCTGAATCTTTCATTTCCATCCTATCTTTCCACTAAAGATTCCTTCCTGGAACTGGCATTTTTTGCTTTTACCCGCATATTATTATGAGAAGGGGGGTGAGAAGTGTGAAATGGGGTTGGCTCATTTTGAAATTGACCCTGATGGTCATTTGCGCCTTTGGAGGGTACCTTATAGGCGTAAACCTGAACAATGAAAATGTAGTCCAGTATAATTGGGCTCCATGGGCTGGTTTGCTGGCAGGTACGATTGCCGGTCTCGCGGGCCTTAGTGTCGAGAAACTGGTCAAGCATATCCCTCTGAAAGTCCTTGCAGGCGGGACTATTGGCTTGGTTCTCGGACTTTTCATTGCCAAACTGATCGGCGTGGGATTTGCCTCCATCCAGAACACCACGGTCAACGTTGTCATCTATATTATATTATCCTGCATTTTTGGTTACATAGGGATGGTGCTGGGCAGTATTAAGATCGAGGAACTGCGATTCCCGAATTGGGCCTGGTTGGTCAGGGGAACGCGCGGAAGTCCACTTACCAAGATTCTCGATACGAGCGTAATCATAGATGGACGAATCGCAGATATAGTGGAGACCGGCTTCCTTGGAGGTGTGCTGGTGATTCCCGAGTTCGTGCTGCAAGAACTTCAGCACATTGCGGACAGTCCCGATCCCACGAGGAGAGTACGGGGTCGGCGAGGGCTCGACATCATCAAGCGCCTTCAGCAGGAGAAACTCGTTGAGGTTCGGATCGACAGACAGGACTTCGAGAATCTGAACGAGGTCGATGCAAAACTCGTGGCCCTTGCGTTGAGGCTAAATGCAAAGATAGTAACCAACGATTACAACCTTGCGAAGGTGGCAGAGGTCCAGGGAATTCGCATTTTGAACATCAACCAGCTTGCCAATGCACTGAAACCGGTGGTTCTTCCCGGTGAAGTGCTCAGGCTCCATATTCTGAAAGAAGGCAAGGAGCAAGGGCAGGGGATAGCTTATCTGGAAGACGGAACCATGGTGGTCGTGGAAAACGCCAGCAGGCATCTCGGAAAGGAAGTCGAGGTCTCGGTGACCAGCATACTGCAGACTACCGCTGGCAGGCTTATTTTCACGACCCTCAAGGACGCGGAAATTTCGCGGCAGCATTAGGCAGTGAGCAGTGAGCAGTGAGCAGACTGTTTTCTATTTGATGGTTCGCCTCCTGCTCACAGTTCACTTGTTCTTCAGATGTCTAATGAGGCCAACTGGCATTTTCCGCACACCTTCTATGTTTCCCTCGATCCCAGCAGATCCCTCCGTAAGTTGGAGTTCTTTTGACAGTATGTATTGAGTCTCAAGCTCGGCTATCGAGCCCATGGTAATGTATAGGAACTGTATGAATTCTTTATCGGTATTTCTGGCGGCGCCTTCGGCAATATTACTGGCGACCGAGATGGCTGAGCGCCTCATTTGAGACACCAGTCCGTAGATTTCTGACGCTGGGAAGCTGGCGGTAAGCTCATACACTGCCTTTGCAAGCTCAATACCCTGTTTCCATACCTCCAGATCCTTATGGTTCGCCACTGATCGCCCTTCCTCTCTACTGCTCACCGCTCACTGTTCACTGCTCACTTTTTCAACCCGCCCCAAGAGACTTCAGAGCTCTGTTGAGTTCACCCTGATCTATGTCCGTAACCTCGATGACCTTGCCTATGCGTACCGGCATTATGAAATGGAGCTTTTCCCCGATACGCTTCTTGTCGGTCTGGATTGCGTCGATAATAGACTGGGATTCTGTCGAGGCAGCGATGCGGACCGGCATTTCCCAGAGTTCGCAGATGCTTTCCAGCCGCTCCAATTCACCGGTCTGCATCTTTCCCAACTGGTGCGCAAGGGTTGCGGCCGCCATCATGCCGGTCGCAACGCAGTCACCGTGTCTCAGCTTGAAGCCGCTAAGTTTCTCGATCGCATGGCCCACGGTGTGACCAAGGTTCAAAACGCGCCTGTGTCCGGATTCTTTTTCGTCGGCCTCAACGATTCGGGATTTAAGCATGCAGCTTGCCGAAATTATTCTCAGCAGCGCGTCGGGGTCTCGCTTCCTGATGGCCTCGGAGCTGTTTTCCACGAATTTCCACAGAACTTCATCGCCAATCATGGCAGACTTGATCACCTCGGCCATTCCCTGCCTTAATTCCTCATCGGGCAAAGTTGTGAGGAATCGGGGGTCTATATAGACCTGTCTTGGCTGCTGGAAGGTTCCGAGCAGGTTTTTGCCTTCCGGAAGGTCCACTCCTGTCTTGCCGCCGATGCTGCTATCCACTTGGGCAAGAAGGGTTGTCGGGATTTGAAAGCATGGGATGCCGCGCATGTAAATCGACGCGATAAAGCCTGCTACGTCTCCGGTCACACCCCCGCCGACAGCAACTATTGCGCTGTCGCGATTGGCCCCTGCATTCACTAAACGCCTCGCGAGAAACTCGACCGATGTGAGGCGCTTATTGGGTTCCGACGCTGTAAACAGGGTAACGCGCCCATCCGTCTGGGTGGGCCATCCAAGCTCGCGCACCTTGCGCCCCCAGAGCGACCATACGGATTCGTCCCATATCCAATAGGCGGAGCGCCCTCCGAGGCAAGCCTCAAGACCTCCTGCGATGCGCTCCATCACGTCTCCACCTATGAATACTTCTGAGATATGGGGAGGAGTTCCCGCCAGAGCTATATTAATTTTCATTGCTGATCGGACCTCCCGCCTTAAGGATTTTGCTCGCCAGGCGGCTTCGGGCATTTACACTCCACAGTCCCGGTGGTCCCGGCATCATCTCGATCCCCCGTTGGGTGTGCCGGGCACGATGAGCATGATGAGCATATGGTGGACTCCGACCGGAAGGCCCTTGACATTCGCCTAATCAGGAACGCCAATACCGCCGCGATAATGATCAGTGTTGTTGCGGTCTGCCACATCTGAGAGATCCTATCCCAGCCCCAGCCATACCCCGCCGCGGTAAACCAGCGCGGATATGATGAACGCAGTCACAGTGTTGAACGTAAACGAAAAAAGCCCCCATTTCCACGTAGATTCTCGGATGATGCAGGTTATGGTCGCCATACAAGGCGCGTATAACATAATAAAAATAATCAGTGAAAACGCCTTTAGCGGGCTCCATGACACATCAGCCGCCAGACGGCTGCTCAGAGGTGTATCTTCCCCTCTTCTGGACTGCCCGAGCGAGTAAGCGGTACCCATCGTCGATATGATGACCTCTTTGGCCGCAATCCCGGAGAGCAGGGCGACGTTGATGCGCCAGTCAAATCCATTTGCAGCGGTAATAACGGTGAGGCCCGACCCTATTCGGCCTGCAATCGAGTTTTTCAAGGTCGCCCGGGCCTCTTCAGAATCAACCGCCTGGAGGCGGGCGGTGAAACCGGCGCCCTGCGTGGCCTCGCCGCCGGCCAGGATGGAGGCACGCTCCTCGTCATAAATCTTTTTCTCCGTTTCCGGAAGTGCGGGGAAGGACATAAGGGCCCAGAAAATGATTGAAATAGCAAGGATGATCGTACCGGCCTTGCGTATATATTGCCATGCCCTTTCCCATGTGTGGATGAGCAACCCCTTGAAAGTCGGCATTCTGTAAGGAGGCAGTTCCAGCAGGAAAGGCGTGCTTGGCCCCCGCAGAATTGTTGAGCGGATCAGCTTTGCGATCAGCAGGGCAGCCACCCATGACAGGATGGTCAGAAGGAACATGACTTGAGCCTGTTTTGCAGAGAAAAACGCACCAATGAGCATCGCGAAAACAGGGACCTTGGCCCCGCAATTCATAAAAGGCGCGGTGAGCAGGGTTGCGAGCCGTTCGCGGGAGCTTCTGAGGGTCCTGGTGGCAAGCACCCCTGGAACGGCGCAGCCCCCGGCTATCCCACCCGATATGATATAGGCCATGACCGAACTGCCGTGGAGGCCGAAAGTGCGGAAAATACGGTCGAGCATATAGGCTACTCGGGCAAGGTATCCAGTATCCTCGAGAAATGCGATTGCAAAGAACATGAACAGGATAAGCGGCACAAACCCGAGGACCCCGCCCACTCCGTCGATCACGCCTGAGACTATCAGCGACTTCAGAGGTCCTGGAGGCAGTGAAGAGTCCGCAAATCGTCCCAGCGCTGAAAAGCCGACCTCCAGCCATGCCACGGGTGCCTTGCTGTATGTGAAGGTGAATTTATAGGCTGCGAAAATTATCAGCATCATGAGGATGGGGCCGAGGAAACGATTGGTGAGCACCCGGTCGATCTGATCCGTGAGGTAGAGCCGGTCTGCTTTATGGCTATGTTTGACGACCCCTTCCTTTAGCAGGGCGGCGATGAAACCGTAGCGGTGATCGGCTATAATGGCCTCAGGGTAGCTGTCCAGGGTTTTCTGGAGGTGTTGCGTGACTTGTTCAGCTAATTCAATGAGTTTACTGGAAAGGGCCGGGTTCTTTTCCTTGCCTTTTCGTATTACCTCCTCGTCGGCTTCAAGGTACTTGAGAGCGGTCCACCGTGCAGGCAGAGAATCTGTAAAAAAAGCCGCAGCCCGAATTTGCGCTTCCATTGTGTCGAGAACTGGATCGATATCGGGTCCGTAAGAGATGTGGAGCGGCTCCCAGACAGCATCTTCTTGCCCCAGTTGCGCGGCCGCCTCCAGGAGTGCCTCTTTACCCTTGCCAGTGCGCGCAACCGTGGGGATAACCGGCAGCCGCAACCTGCGTCCGAGTTCTTCGGAATTGATCGCGAGGCCTCTCGCGGCGGCCATATCGACCATGTTCAAGGCTACCAATACCGGAATACCGAGTTCCAGAAGCTGGATGGTAAGGTAGAGATTTCGCTCCAGGTTGGATGAATCGACTATGTTGATAACCGCGCTTGGGCGGTCCTGGATTAGAAAATTGCGAGCTACGAGTTCCTCCAGCGAATACGCGGTCAGTGAATAGGTGCCGGGGAGATCAACCAACTGGATATGTCTGCCGTTTACCTGGCAGTATCCTTCCTTTTTTTCGACCGTTATTCCTGGATAGTTTCCAACATGCTGCCGCGCACCCGTGATAGCGTTGAAAAGCGTCGTCTTCCCACAGTTCGGATTCCCGGCCAGCGCGATCATGGTTTCGCGATGGGGATTCATGAGACTTCTTCTACCTCGGCCTCGATAAAATCCGATTCGCTATTGCGAAGCATCAGGGTAAAACTTCTGATCCTGATCGCAACCGGGTCCTTTAGAGGCGCTCGTCCCTGCACCTGGAACGGGGTTCCAGGGACAAGTCCCATGTCCAGAAGGCGGCGTCCGATCTCGCCGGAGGCGGTAACGCGGTGAATTATTCCTTTCTGTCCCTTTGCCATTCTGCGCAGCGGAACAACGGCCATAAGCAATCCCTTTGACAACGCCCTAAAGTTAGGGGCAGCTAACTTGTGCCGAGAAAAAAAACAGCGCTGAAAACGCCGTCTGCCAGTACCATCTTATGCGGAAAGGGTTACAAAAATCTTGTTTGAAATTTCTTTTCCCAAACTCAGAGTCCCGCCGTTCACACGAACGCACCCGCTGCAAAGCATCAGCATCTCGACTCCCGGATAAATTCCCAGAGCGGCCATCCGCGCGCACAATCCTCGCTCCCCGTTGACACAGGCAACTTTGACCTTCTTGCCGGATTCGGCTTTGCAAAGAGGTACCTGGCCGCATTCAGGACTTGACGGCCTTTCGTAGAGTGTGTAAGGCTTCTTGCCGATCAGATTGGAAAGCATGGGTCACCTCTTTATTTCGAGAACAGTTAATTAGGTACACCAAACTTTTTATACAGTCAACATCTTTTTTTGTGCCGCCACATTGATTTATGCGGCACAAACATGCAGGAGGATACATTTTTAATGGATTTAGAACGCCTTTCACAGCAAATCGAATTCCTGGTCGAGATAGACAGGCTTAAGAGCATAGTGCGCCAGACCCTTCTGGTGGATGGTTCCAGGCACGAAAATTCAGCCGAGCACTCGTGGCATCTGGCGGTTCTGGCGATGGTACTGGCAGAGCATGCCAGAGCGCCGGTTGACCTCTCCCGGGTCCTTAAAATGATCCTGGTCCACGACGTAGTCGAAATCGATGCAGGAGACACTTACTGCTACGACGAAAAAGGAAACAGGGACAAAGCCGAACGCGAGCAAAGGGCGGCGGATCGGATTTTCAGTCTTTTGCCCCGAGACCAGGCCGTTGAGTTTCGCTCGCTCTGGGAGGAGTTCGAATCGAGGCAAACGGCGGATGCGATTTTTGCCGCCGCCCTTGACAGGCTCCAACCGCTTTTGAATAATTTCAGAGCGGGTGGGGTCATGTGGCTGAAACACGGGATAAGAAAAGAGCAGGTTTACTCGTGAAACAGCCCCATGGAGCAAGGGTCGGCCGTTCTGTGGGACTACGCGGAAAGAATGATCAAAGATGCAATCTCAAAAGGATGGATCGGCGAATAGCACCTCGCGGGGCCTAAAGATTTTTTCGCGCCCGGGGCGCGCTGCCGTCAATTCCGATATGCGCCGTCCGACTTCCAATCTCCGGGTAAGGGTAATCTCCTGGCTGCTGTATGATTTCGCTAATGCCTGGTTTTCAATGGTCGTCCTCACCGCTTATTTCATTCTCTATTTCGAGGAAGTCATAGTCGGGGAAAAGGGTTATGCAGATTTCCTTTGGGGTGTGGCCGTCTCCATAGCCATGGCCGTTTCGGTGCTCCTTTCGCCTCTCCTGGGGGCAACTGCCGACGCAAGCGGAAAGAAAAAGAGCTTCCTTGTGGCGTTCGCGGGCATATCCATACTGAGCACCTTGCTTCTCTATTTCACCGGACCGGGCCAAAAAGCGTGGGCGGTATTTCTGGTAAGCGCAGGATATGTGGGCTACACGCTGGCGATGACATTCTATAATGCCTTTCTTCCGGAGATAGCCGCTCCCGGTTCTATCGAGAGGTTGTCAGGGGTCGGCTGGGGGCTTGGCTACATAGGGGGACTTGTGGCCCTTGTTTGCATGGCCTTTATGGTCCCGAGCGTGGCCGGAGGCAAATCGATCCTTCTGCTGGCCGGGGCGGTTTACGGGATCTTTGCGCTTCCCTCGTTCCTCGTTTTCAAAGACTCGCCGCATGGAGGCGCAACTGCCGGAACGGCTATACGTGAAGGATTCTCCCGGCTTATGCTGACTTTCCGGGAAATTCGATCTCTAAAAAACATTTTCACGTTTCTTATAGCTTATTTCTTCGTAAGCGACGCCATATCCACCGTAATCGTTTTTTTCTCCTCCTATACCGTTCACACTCTGCAGTTCACCGTAAAACAGAATGTTTTGCTCCTCATGCTTATCCAGTTGTCCGCAGCGGCCGGCGCCGTGGGCGCCGGGTTGCTCGCGAACCGGATCGGAGTACTGCGCACGATCGTCATTACAATAGTAATCTGGATATTGGCCCTGCTCGGGATAATCGCTTTTTCGGGCATCTCGGCTTTCTACGCGCTTTCGGTTTGCGCCGGATTGGTTCTGGGGGGCACCCAGGCAACAGCGCGGAGCTACATGGCAATCGAGGCCCCTGAAGGAAAGAAAGCGGAGTTTTTCGGCTTTATGACCTTCAGCACGAAGATAGCCGCGATCTTCGGCCCCCTGCTCTACGGGACCATATCCAGCCGGACCGACAACCCGCGAATAGCCCTGCTGTCGCTGGAGACGCTGTTCATCCTGGGGCTGATTTTCATGCTCATGGTTCCTCGAAAAGCTTCTGACGTTGGCCAAAGCTCTGCTGAGCAGTGATGCCAGGTTGCAAGTTGCGTTCGAAAAAATATCCAGTGCCGGAGATAGGCGCCGCCATCCCCCCGGAAGCAGTTCGCGTTGGAATCGTGACAAAGACCCACCTCAAAGCTACAAATTGGGACAAAAATGATCTGAACCGCCTCCACAGAGGACCTGCTGTTCAGAAACCTTTAAGTCTGCCGTTGACGGCCTGCACAATCGAGAGTAATTTAATTCAGATGCATCTATCAGCTTACCAATTCGTGGGCTTCCAGAGCCGCATTACCAGCGCGACCCAGCCGATGGTGGCCAGATGCCGTTGCGGGCTTCGCGTTGCCTTTCTCGAGCGGAAGCAAAGATAGAACAACCTTCGGACAGCCTCTCTGGAAGAATGAGCACTTGCTCCTCCAGACTGAGCTTGGGCTTTCTGATCATCTAGAGTCGTCGCATCAGACGCTCAAAGCCGCACGAGGGAACCCATGGACATAAAAGCGAAGGAAATGAACGATGACTGCTGCCGATACCTCATCCGGGACCGACCAGGTCAAGTCTGCCGCCAATTCGAATGACACACCCGACAAATCCGCCGATTCCGCCATTGCCGTTGGACCTGCCGATGATTCCAAGATTTCTTCGAGTAGACCGGTCAAGCCGGAGGCGGATGCTGGAGGTGATACTGCGGCGCCGGTTGCGGCAATCACTGTTGAACCTGCCCCCTCACCCTCCCAGGTTCCTTCCGGTTCTACTCTGACTTACGAACCGATCAACGAGGTTATCTTTGAATCCACAGCCGATGCCGAGGTCATTGCTGCCGTCGCAGGAGGATATCACGCTACTCCATTCGACATCCTCGGGATTCACTCTCTGCCTATGACCGGCGCCCCCGGGCTGGTTGTCCGCACCGTTCAACCGCAGGCCCGACGCGTTTCCGTGGTGCGCTCCGGCACTGAGTACCCCATGAAGCGCGTGCATTCCGACGGCGTATTTGAAGCGATCTTTCCTGGCGAGACTGAATTTTTCCGCTATGAGCTTTCCATTTCTCTTCCTGACGGTCGGACGTATCTGATCGAAGACCCGTACCGCTTCCCGCCGCTCCTGACCGAGTTCGATCTGTACCTTTTTTCTGAAGGCAATCACTTCAAGTTGTACGACAAACTCGGTGCGCACGTGGTCGACTGCGAGGGCGTGACCGGGGTTCATTTTACAGTGTGGGCGCCCAGCAGCGAGCGGGTGAGCGTGATAGGTGATTTCAACCAGTGGGACGGGAGACGCCACCCCATGCGGCCGCGAGGGGGAACCGGTCTGTGGGAACTCTTCATCCCCGGTCTGGCTCAAGGTGATCTCTACAAATATGAAATCAAGACCCGCTACAAGGGCTACACAGCGATAAAGTCCGATCCTTTCGGTTTCCTGTCCGAGTTGCGCCCCAAAACGGCTTCCGTTGTCTGGGACCTGGACCGCTACCAGTGGAACGATGCTGAATGGATGGCTACGCGCAAAGAACACCAAACATTTGATGCCCCGATAAGCATTTACGAAGTGCATCTCGGTTCCTGGCGGAGAATGCCTGATAAGGATTTGGGAGATCGGTGGCTTACCTACCGCGAACTGGCCGAGAAGCTGGTGCCCTACGTAAAGGAGATGGGTTACACGCACATTGAGCTCATGCCAATTACGGAGCATCCTTTCGACGGCTCATGGGGCTACCAGACTACCGGATACTTTGCCCCTACTTCACGGCACGGGAATCCTGACGATTTCCGGTATTTTATGGATGCCGCCCACCAGGCCGGACTGGGCGTGATCGTGGACTGGGTGCCTGCGCACTTCCCCAAAGACGCCCATGGTCTGTCGTTCTTCGACGGCACGCATCTTTACGAACATGCCGACCCGCGGCAGGCCGAACACATGGATTGGCACACGCTGATCTACAATTACGGTCGAAACGAAGTGCGCGCCTTCCTGCTTTCCAACTCACTGTTCTGGCTCGACAAATATCACGTCGACGGCCTGCGGTTGGATGCTGTCGCCTCGATGCTGTACCTGGACTACTCCCGCAAGCCGGGGGAGTGGATTCCCAATAAATACGGCGGCCGCGAGAACCTGGATGCGGTTAGTTTCCTCAAGCGCTTCAACGAACTCGTTCACGAACAGTTCCCTGATGTGCTTACGTTTGCCGAAGAATCCACAGCCTGGGCGATGGTTTCGCGCCCGACCTACGTTGGTGGTCTGGGGTTCGATCTCAAGTGGAACATGGGCTGGATGCATGATATGCTTGAGTACTTTCATGAAGATCCCATCCACCGTAAGTATCACCACAACCACCTGACCTTTTCGTTGCTCTACGCATTCAATGAAAATTTCATCCTGCCCTTCTCCCACGACGAGGTGGTGCACGGCAAGGGTGCGATGCTTGCCAAAATGCCCGGCGACTACTGGCAGAAGTTCGCCAACTTGCGCGCACTCTACGGATATATGTATGGCCATCCCGGCAAGAAACTGCTCTTCATGGGTTGTGAGTTCGGGCAATGGAATGAGTGGAATCACGACGGCCAGATGGATTGGATACTGCTCGATTTTGAGTCACACCGCGGCCTGCAGCAGTACGTCAAGGATTTGAACAGGATCTACGTTTCTGAGCCTGCGCTCCATGAGGTGGATTTCAGTTGGGAGGGATTTCAGTGGATCGACTTCCACGACGTGGACAACAGCATTGTCTCGTTTATTCGCAGGGCCAGCAACCCCGACGATTCTGTCTTAGTGGTGGCGAATTTCACGCCGGTGGTTCGGAAGGGCTACCTCATGGGGGTGCCGGAGCCGGGCTTCTACCGTGAATTGCTGAATAGCGACTCGGCACGCTATGGCGGCAGCAATACTATCAATTTCGAGGGAGTATACTCGGAACCTACGCCCTGCCAGGGCCAGCCGCACATGATCATGATCACTCTGCCGCCCCTGGGTGTGATCTTCCTGAAGCGTGAAGAAACCGCATGATCTCATCGGATGGTTTGAATCGGCAATACGTCGATATCCCCTAAGAACTTTGCACTCTTTATATCCAGACTGCGAATTGGGAGCAGAAAAATGTACGTTGTTCAAATCGCTTCGGAGTGTGCCCCGGCCGCCAAAGTCGGAGGCTTGGGCGACGTGGTTTTCGGCCTCAGTCGAGAGCTGCAAGTCCGGGGCAACCATGTGGAAGTCATTTTGCCCAAGTATGACTGCATGCGCTATGACCAGATCTGGGGGCTGACGAAGATTCTTCATGACATGTGGGTGCCCTGGTATCGCGGAGCAATTCAGTGCTCGGTGTGGTATGGCGAGGTGCATGGTGTGCGCTGCTTCTTTATCGAGCCGCACTCTCAGGACAACTTCTTCAATCGCGGCAGCTTTTACGGCTACCTGGACGAAGTGAAGCGCTTTACTTTCTTCAGCAAGGCTGCACTGGAGTTCTTGCTCAAAAGTAACCGGCGCCCCGACGTCATCCACTGCCACGACTGGCAAACCGGAATCCTGCCGGTTCTGCTCTTCGAAATATACAAGTCCGCCGGGATGTGGAATCAGCGGGTTTGTTACACCGTTCACAACTTCAAGCACCAGGGGATTACCGGGCAGGATGTGTTGTGGGCCACCGGTCTAAACCGCCCGGATTACTTCATGCACTACGACCGCTTGCGCGATGAGTTCAACCCAACCGCAGTGAACTTGATGAAGGGTGGCATTGTCTATTCGAATTTTGTGACCACCGTTTCACCCCATCACGCCTGGGAGGCGAGCTTCAGCGACCAGGCTTTTGGCTTGGGGCGTACATTGCAGACTCACCAGGTCAAGTTCGATGGAGTGCTCAACGGCATAGATTATGAGGTATGGAACCCTGAGATTGATCCCTACATCCCCGTTCGCTACAATATCGAAACCCTGGATGAGAAATATCGCAACAAAGAGGCTCTGCGGGACCGGTTGTTGCTGCGCAAGGATTTTAAGCCTATCATCGCCTACATAGGTCGATTGGACACGCAGAAAGGGTTGCACCTGATCCGGCACACTCTGTTTTACTGCCTGCAGCACAATGTTGCTCAGATCGTGCTCTTGGGCAGCGGTCCGGAGCCGAGCATCAACGCCTATTTCTGGCAACTCAAACGTCAGCTCAACGACAATCCGGATTGCCATCTGGAGATCGGTTATAGCGAGGAACTCTCTCACCTGATTTATGCCGGCGCGGATATGCTCATCATGCCCAGTATGTTTGAGCCGTGCGGTCTGCCCCAGATGATCGGTTTGAAATATGGCACTGTCCCGATCGTGCGCGCCGTGGGCGGCCTTGTGAATACCGTGTTCGACCGGGACCACTCCGACAAACCGCCGAACGAACGCAATGGCTATGTCTTTCACCAGGCCGACAATAGCGCCGTCGAATCGGCAATACAACGCGCCGTCGGGCTGTGGTATTCATATCCGGATGAATTCCGCAAGGTCATGCTCAATGGAATGCGGTACGACAACTCCTGGAATTGCCCCGGGGCGAAGTACCTGTCAATTTACGAACACATCCGGCATAGGTAGAGCTGAGGCCCTTGGAAGCATACGACTCTGTTCGGAGCCAATGTGCCGATATGAATTCCTGTTAAGGATAGGAATTTTGCTTGTTTGAACGGATGTAGTATCATTAATGGAAGCGGCTGTAATGTCTGAGGCATTCATTGAATGCCGGCCACCGATGCTATAATTGAACCTAAGGAGTGAATGATTGACCATGAACGATTTGCCTGAATATATTGAAGGCCTTCCCAACATCTCGGGGGCGGAAAAACTCTGCGCGGAGGTCATTCGAGCCAACCAGGGGAAAACAATCTATCTGCATGAGAGCGGCATTGATTTTGGACGAGTCCGGAGCGCATGCGCCATTGCCCTGCACATGCACCAGCCGCTCATTCCGGCGGGCGGCGGCGATCTGCGCACTGCGGAAATCATTAGCAACCTCCAATACATGATGGAGAACCAACAGATAGGCGACAACCACAACGCGCCGGTGTTTGTGTGGTGCTACAAGAGGATGGGCGAATTTATTCCCCAGCTTATAAACGAAGGCAAGCAGCCCCGCGTGATGCTGGAATATTCCGGGACACTGCTGCACGGCCTGCGCAAGATGGGGGCAGACGAGGTGGTGGACAGCCTCAAAACGATCACCCTGAACCGTGACTACCGGCGTGCAGTTGAATGGCTGGGTGCTCCATGGGGGCATGCCGTTGCTCCTTCCACTCCTGCTCAGGATTACCGCCTGCATGTCAAGGCCTGGCAAAATCAATTTGCGGCTATTTTCGGCCTTGAAGCACTGGGTCGCGTTCGCGGCTTCTCCCCCTCTGAAATGGCTTTGCCCAACCACCCGGATGTGGCCTACGAGTTCGTGAAGACGCTGAAGGATTGCGGCTATCAGTGGGTTCTTGTGCAAGAGCATTCCGTGGAGCTGCCTGAGACCGGCCGGGGGCCGGAACACAAGCACATCCCGCATCGCCTTGTTTGCCGCAACTCCAAAGGCGAGACGGCGAGCATCATCGCAATAATCAAGACGCAGGGGAGCGACACCAAACTGGTCGCCCAGATGCAGCCGTATTACGAAGCCAAAGGGCTTTCCCGCCTGGAACTGGCTGGAAAACAGATCCCTCAGCTTGTCACGCAGATCGCCGACGGCGAAAACGGCGGGGTGATGATGAACGAGTTCCCATCCAAATACATGGAGGTCGTTGGCGAGTCTTCAACTTCGGATGTACCCTTGGTGAACGTCACCGAGTACCTTGAGTATCTGTTCTCACTCGGCGTCAAGGAAGAAGATCTCCCAGCCCTTCAGCCTCTTATGCAAAAGAGCATCTGGGAACGTTTCAAACCAGGTGACGGCCCGGAGAAGATGGAACTGGTGATCGATGGGCTCAGGAAAGAAGATCACCGTTTTAATATGGAGGGCGGGAGTTGGACGAACAATCTTTCCTGGGTGCGTGGTTATGAGAATTTGCTGGGCCCCATGGAAAAGGTCAGTTCACTTTTCTACGAAAAAGTCATCAGGCAGGGCATTCCTACCAGCGAACACCGCTACCGCAACGCCCTGTTTCATCTGTTGACCTCCCAGACGAGCTGTTACAGATACTGGGGCCAGGGGATGTGGACGGACTATGGGCGTGAAATCTGCCGGAGGGCGGAGGAGATTCTCTCCCACGATTTCTAATTCCGGAAGTGATGCGCTAACGTTGTTGCCGGATGCCTGTTGTGATGGATCGGGAGAACGGAATCCGTCCATTTGCATCCCATCCGTTTGATCTGCTGTCCACATAAACAGAATAGTTACTCTATGAGCGAACTTCCTGAATATATCAATGGCCTTCCCAATATCTGCGGCTCTGAAGGGATGATCGAAGAGACCCTCCGCGCTTCTCGGGAGAAGTCCGTGTTCTTGCACGAGAGCGGTATCGACTTCGGAAACGCTCGCGGCTGTTGCGCCATAGCACTGCACATGCACCAGCCCCTCATCCCCGCGGGAGGCCCCGGCAGGGGCAGTGATATGCGGCATGAACCGTTGGTCGGCAATCTGCAGTTCATGCAGGAGAGTCCCTATGAGGAAGACCGGCACAATGCAGAGGTATTTCGCCGTTGTTACAAGCGGATGGGTGATTTTATTCCTCAGTTGGTGGAAGAGGGAAAAAATCCGCGCGTTATGCTTGATTACACAGGTACTTTGCTCCATGGCCTGTGCCGGATGGGGGCTTACGATGTAATCGATTCACTCAAGACCATTACCTGCAACCCGCGTTACCGGCGGAGCGTGGAATGGCTGGGCACAACATGGGGTCACGCGGTAGCGCCTTCCACGCCGCCTCAAGACTACCGCCTTCATATCAGGGCCTGGCAGCATCATTTCAGCGCTATTTTTGGCCAGGAGGCGTTGAGCCGTGTGCGTGGGTTTATGCCTTCAGAGCTGGCGCTGCCAAATCATCCGGACGTTGCCTATGAATTTGTGAAATCGGTAAGGGACTGCGGGTTCCTGTGGATGATCGTCCAGGAACATTCTGTGGAACGCCCGCGCGACGGTTGGGGGACCGAATGGCTGCATATTCCCAATCGTCTGGTTTGCCACAATTCTCGAGGCGAACAAACCAGCATCATTTGTCTGATCAAGACTGGAGGCAGCGATACCAAGTTCATCGGTCAGATGCAGCCGTATGACGAGGCTTGCACCCAATCGCGGTGGGACTATGCGGGGCGAAAGATTTTGCCGATGGTCACTCAGATTGCCGACGGTGAGAACGGGCACGTCATGATGAACGAATTCCCGTTCAAGTATTTCCAGGTAGCGCGCGAAGCCTCCTGGACGGATGTGCCGCTGGTCAATGCCACCGAATACCTGGAGTACCTTTTTGCTTCCGGCTGGAAAGAGGAGGACTTCCCGATTGTCCAACCCATCCGCCAGAAGTGCATTTGGGATCGGTGCCAGCCGGGCGAAGGCGCCGAGAAACTCAATCGAGTGATTGACGAGTTGCTTAAGGAAGACCCATTCTTCCACACGGAGGGTGGGAGCTGGACGAATAACATCTCCTGGCTCTTCGGGTATGATAACGTGGTTGGCCCCATGGTAAGGGCCAGCGCCCTATTTGACGAGAAGGCCGTCAAGGGAGGCGTTCCCTCATGGGAGCATCGTTGTCGGAATGCCCTGTTCCACTTGCTGGCCGCCCAGAGCAGTTGCTTCCGTTACTGGGGGCAGGGGCGCTGGGCTGACTACGGAGTCGAAATCTGCCGCCGCGTGATTGACATTCTGACCTACGACTTTATATGAAAGCAGTTTGATCTCTCTTCGGCCTTGGCAAAGGAAATGGTTTTGCAGGACAAACTCATTGTGTCCGATCCTGAGGTGATGGCGGGCCAGCCCGTTATTGCCGGGACGCGCCTTACAGTGGACACGCTCCTTGAGAGCCTGGCCGGTGGTACGACGATCGACCAGATCCTCGTGGCCCACCCTGCATTGTCTCTCGAAGGCATTGAGGCCGCACTGCGGTTTGCCGCTGAGACTGTGAGAGCGAGTTCGCCGATTTCCGGCAGCTTGCCGCTTGAAATCTATGGGCCCCATTCCGTGAATGTGAACGAGGCGCCGGGCATTGCCATTCGTGCCTTTGTGCCCGATGCTGAGAGCGTGGCGATCCAACGGCAGGAAACGGCGACCGGCGAACAGGGGATGGAAGGCCGGGAGCAGGAGTCCGAAGTACAGGGTCTTCCGCCTGAACTACATACACCTCAACTGGAAGTCATGGATCTGCTGTCCGGTCTCGGCCCGGAGATGCAGCCTGATCCTCTCCTCCCGCCGGAATACCCGCAGCCGGCATTGTTCCCCATGGAGCGCATTCATCCCGAAGGCATCTTCGAAGCCGTCTTTGCCGGTGAGACTGAGTTCTTCCCGTACCTGTTGGTCGTCACCCTCCCTGATGGCCGGAACTATGTGACCCACGATCCCTACCGCTTTCCTCCCGCTCTTACGGATACGGACCTGCGGCGGTTGCACGAGGCGGAGCATACCGCAGAAAGCCTCCAGCGCCTGTATGCCACGTTTGGTGCGCACCCGATCGAGCACGAAGGCATCCGCGGCCTCCGCTTTGTGTTGTGGGCCCCCAACGCCGCGCGGGTTAGTGTGGTTGGCGACTTCAACCGTTGGGACGGGCGTTTCCACCCCATGCGGGCGGGGGGTGAATCCGGTTTGTGGGAGCTCTTCATCCCCGGCCTCGATCAGGGCGTTTTATATAAATACGAAGTCCAGTCTCGCAGCGGCATCGTGGCACAGAAAGCTGACCCTTATGGCTTCGCTGCCGAACTGCGCCCAGGGACAGCCTCGGTCGTGTGGGACCTGAGTTCCTATCTATGGAACGATTCCGACTGGATGAACGGGCGCCGGCAGCGCCAGCAACCAAGTTCCCCCATCTCGATCTACGAAGTCCACCTTGGCTCCTGGATGCACGAAGCTTCCCGAGAGACTAAACCCGAGCGTTGGCTTACCTACCGCGAACTGGCCGAAAAACTGGTGCCCTACGTAAAGGAGATGGGGTACACGCACATGGAACTCCTGCCCGTTGCGGAGCATCCCCTCGACGGCTCATGGGGCTATCAGACTGTCGGATACTTTGCTCCTACTTCACGGCATGGGAATCCTGACGATTTCAGGCATTTCGTGGACACGGCACACCAGGCCAGACTGGGCGTGATCATGGACTGGGTGCCTGGACACTTCCCCAAAGACGCCCACGGGCTGTCGCAGTTTGACGGCACACCCCTCTATGAACATCCTGACCCACGCCGGAGCCACCAACAAGACTGGGGCACGCTCACCTTCAACTTCGGATCCGCCGAGGTATGCGCCTTTCTGCTCTCCAACGCGCTGTTCTGGCTCGACAAGTATCACATTGACGGTCTGCGCGTGGACGCCGTCTCGTCCATGCTGTACCTGGACTACTCACGTGGACCGGGCGATTGGCTGCCCAATGAGTTCGGCGGGCATGAGCACCTTGAAGCCATAGAGTTTTTTAAACGATTCAACACCTTGGTACACCAACAATTTCCGGACGTCCTGACTTTTGCTGAGGAAGCTTCGACCTGGCCGAATGTGACAGGACCTATCGAGGATGGCGGCCTTGGGTTCGATCTAAAGTGGAACATGGGGTGGATGCACGACACTCTAAATTACTTCCAGAAAGATCCCATCTACCGCTGCTACCATCACGACCAACTAACGTTTTCGCTCACCTATGCGTTCTCCGAAAACTTTATGCTTCCTCTCTCGCACGACGAAGTGGTGCACGGCAAGGGCGCCATGCTCTCCAAAATGCCCGGCGACTACTCGCAGAAGTTTGCCAACTTGCGCGCACTCTACGGCTATATGTATGGCCATCCTGGGAAGAAGCTGCTCTTTATGAGTTGCGAGATCGGCCAATGGAATGAGTGGAACTTCGATAAAGGAGTGGAGTGGGCGCTGCTTGGCTACGATTCGCACCGGCAGTTGCTGGAATATGTAGCGGCGTTAAACCGGTTGTATGTCTCGGAACCTGCGTTGCACAAGCTGGATTTCAGTTGGGAAGGATTCGAATGGATTGACTGCGACGATGCGGAACGGAGTATTCTTTCATTCATCCGGCGTTCCGCAAACCCGAATGAATTCATCATAGTGGCGGCGAACTTCACTCCCGTAGTGCGCCATGACTGTCGCATCGGTGTCCCCTGTTCCAACCGTTATTGTGAACTGTTCAACAGCGATGCGGCAATCTACGGCGGTAGCAATTTTGTCAATGCATGGCCCATAGCGGCCGAACCCGGCGAATGGAAGGGTCAGCCCTATTCCATCACGCTCACTCTGCCGCCCCTGGCGGTTCTGTTCCTGAAGCCGGTCCTTTCGTGACATAGTTTTTCTCCAGCATCCCAACCTGTGAACTGCTCGGCGTTACCTCGGAAAAATCAGCGATACTAAGGCTGCAAGGCGGATTGAGAACCTGTACGGATAATCACGGTGAGGCGGGGAGGAGTCTTATGGACTTCTCTCCAAGTCATCATGGTGGGCTACTCAAGAAGATCGAGCAGTTCCTCATCAGAAACATTGGAAATGTCGGTCCCTATCTCCCGGCGGAATTCGCTGGGATCGATGATTCTTTCTTTTGGCTCTACTTTGGGCCGAGAGGCTGTCAGGCCCAATGCAGAGGCCTCGGCGAGAGCCTCGGGAACACGTATGGGATCGGCTTTTCCAGTATCTTCTGAAGAATCGCCCACTTTTTCAATGAATAAAGACTTTTTCTCTTTTGCGTCCTGAAAACAGACATATTTCAGCAGGACAATTCGACTCTCACAAATGTTGAGCAGCACCTTTCGCATACTGTCCGAATACCATGGAGCAACAAGAAAGACAGGTGGAGCAGGGCCGAGCGCAACTCGTCCGGCATAGAGCTTTTGGAGCGCATTCCGGTTTTCCTGGTACCACCGCATGCACTTCAGGAGACGTAAATATTCCGTCTCCTGGCCCAAGAAGTTGATGAAAACGAAGACTCCCTCTCCATCCTCGTTAGCGGCAACCAGATCGAAATAGCCGAATTCGTCATTCCCGAGATCGGCATCCAGGAGGACGCCCCCGCTGATAATCTCTCCAATTGCTTCGGAGACAAGCTCAGCCAGTTCCATGGGGTCATCGATGCAGGCAGGTTTTAACAAACGGCTCATCAGTCTCTCAATAGATTTTCGCAAAGCTTGGTTATGGCCGCGGCGGAGCATGAAGCCGACGACTCCAAGAGGGCCAATGGCCTTCTCGATTGCATGGAGATACCTACTTCACGGTCCAGAGGTAGGGTGACAACTCGCAGTTCAAGGCCCACCCGAAGGTGCTTGAAAATGGCTTTTTGCAATTTCGAAACATTCTGCAAGACTGTATTGTTGTCTTCACCCTCGCCGAATACAGCGCCGATAAGGTAGCATTTGCAGCCTGAAGAAAGCCTCTTTATCCAGGAATAAGCTTTTGCCAGGGATTGGACCTGATCGTCGATTAATAAGATTGCCCTATGGAAACGATTGAAAATATCGGGTGCCCCTATACGATCAGGACCCACCAGCCAGTTGATCAAAATCAGGTCGGCGTTTCGAGCCTGCTCTTGTGCAAAGATACGCTCCACGGTTCTCCTGGGAAGGTCCTGCGCCCTTGGCATGGCAGGCGAAATCAGCGTAATCTCCGGCAGCCCGCGCAACGTTATGCTTTCAACTTTGTAATCAGGGTGAACCGTATGCTCGGGAGGAAAAACACCCTGCGCAGGGTTCGGATATCCCATGAGATGCCGAACTATCGATCTATCGAAACCGAAGTCAATTATTGTTACGGTCTGATCGTTTTTGGCAATTTCCACCGAAAGGTTACAGGCGAAAAAGGATTCGACAGCAGGGGATGCAGACAAGCAGCAAAACACCGGAAACACCAATGGTGAACTCGAAGGCGAGGGGATGAGATGCGGAATTGTTTCCGCCGAATGATCGGGTTCGGTGGAAGAAAGGAACAAGGATGATATTTCTTCCAACCCCCTTGCCGGTCCTTGTCCTCTATTAACCACCGGACATTTCATTCCATCGCGGTCGGCCCTCCAGTTCCTGCTATTCATATTCAAACACGGAATTGGGCCCAATAGGTCCGGGAATTGTCTTGGGGTTGGCAGGGTCCAGGACCCAGTTTCCATCGATTACAAACTTGTACTGATACTCTCCAGGCTGAAGAGGGACACTTTTTTGCCATAGTCCGCGTCCGGAAAGATTGAACAGAGGCTCCTTTGCCGGGTTCCACTTGTTAAAATCCCCAGCGAGGTGCACCGCCTGGGCGTCAGGAGCGAAGCAGGAAAAGAGAACTCCCCCCTTGATCTTTCGGGGCGATTGGGCCTCCGGAAAAGGGACCTCGGTATTTTCAGACAGGTACTCTCCCCGGATAATTTCCTCACTCAAAGACATGTAGTCCCGGCATCCTGAAGATGAGGGCGAATACACGGTAACAGGTTTTCCAAAACCAATCGCCTCTTTCAATTTTACGCTGGTTGATATTATCGAAGCGAAGAGATGCTCGTTGAAATTACGTTTGACCTCAGTCAGAATCTCTTCGGAAAGCCTCAATCTCCGATCGTAATTAGTGACCAGGGCGTTCATTATGAGCGAGTGGCCGCATTTCTTGCTCACCAGATTTATGGTTTCCAGCAGCTTGCTCAAACCGTGGAGGGAAAAATAGCTTATGTCAATGGGGATAACGACCTCCGAGGCAGCCAGCAAGGCATTGAAAGTCAGCAAGCCCAGATTGGGTGGACAGTCGATAATGATGAAATCGTAGTCATCTCCCAGGCCGGAAAGCGCAGATCGCAGGCGGTATTCCCTTCCTTCTTTTCCTGCAAGCTTTTGCTCCGCCGCGCTGAGAATGATTTCAGAAGGGATTAGATCAAGGTGTTCGGAAATGGGCTCTAAGACTTGCTGAACTGCAACGCTCCCGTCTTCCGGCGGACAGAGGAGATCGTAGACGCTGGCTTGAAAATCCGACCCGGTCCCAAGAAGTCCGATGGTGCTGTGTCCCTGTGGGTCCAGGTCTACCAGCAATACCCTCTGCTTTTTTTGCGCCAGGCAAGCTGAAAGATTAATTGCAGTAGTTGTCTTTCCACAACCCCCTTTTTGGTTGGCAACCGCAACGACACGCATAATCACCTCCTCTGAAGAGGTCCGCCGAGCACTTCTGCAGCTCGCCGGACATAGACCGCAGAGAAATTCTGCCGCTGGGAAAACACGCATTGGCGAGAGACCATCGCGCAAAGCCCCCACCCGAATAACTTGAATGAGAAAATATGACAAATTGGGAAGTAAGTAGGAGGTAAACATAACCACAGCAGGATGTCAAAAGGTATTTGATTCACCGGAAGTCTCAGGCTTGACAGAGTAAATCTCCATAGAATGTATCGGCCAGCCACTTTTCACGTTCACCTATGAAAAGCATACCTAAATTTAGACCGGCAGTTGCATGACAGCCGATTTTTCCTATGCATGAAAATAGATTCCCCGTTGAAATACTCTCGCCGCGGGCTTAACGTAAGGCCGTTTCACCATGGGCGAGGAGAGAGGGATTATGCAGCAAGCGCAGCGTGTGCCGGCCGACGTCACACAAGGCTGGACCATCTTGGGGCATCCGGCCGGCTTGTACGTTCTCTTCTTCACCGAGATGTGGGAGCGCTTCTCCTACTACGGGATGCGCTCGCTTCTCGTCCTCTATATGGTAGACCACCTGTTCCTGCATCCAGATGTGGGGCAGAGGGTGCTCGGGTTTGGCCTCGTTAAAGGAGGGCTCGAGGCGACCTTCGGGCCGCTTGCTCCACAACCGCTCTCCTCGCAAATATATGGACTCTATACAGCGTTCGTTTACTTGACCCCCTTTTTCGGGGGGATGCTCGCGGACAGAATAATCGGCCAGCGCCGCGCGGTAATCCTCGGTGGCGTCCTGATGGCGATCGGCCATTTCCTCATGGCTGCCGAGTCGCTCTTCTTCGTCGCGCTGCTGTTCCTGATCCTCGGAAACGGCGCCTTCAAGCCGAACATCTCGACACAGGTCGGAAGCCTCTACCCTCCAGGTGATCCGCGGCGGGACCGCGCCTTCACGATCTTTTATATGGGGATCAACCTCGGCGCGTTTTTCTCGCCGCTGGTTTGCGGCACACTCGGGCAGCGGTTCGGCTGGCATTATGGCTTCGGCGCAGCAGGAGTCGGTATGGTAGCGGGTCTGTGCATGTACCTGTTTGGGCAGCGCACGCTCGCCCCGGACCTCCTCATGAGGACGGCCGGACGGCCGCGCGAGAACGAGCCGCTCACGCGCGACGAGCGGAGGCGTGTCTGGGCCCTGGTGTTGCTCTGCGCGCTCAACATCATCTTCTGGGGAATCTACGAGCAGCAAGGCAACACCTTGCAGCTCTGGGCCGACCGGAACACGAACTGGAGCTTCCTGGGCCTGCACATCCCCTCGACCTGGTTCCAGGCGTTCAATCCGTTCCTGATCTTTCTTTTCGCCCCGCTCCTGAACATATTCTGGTCCTGGCAGTCCCGCCGGGGCTCGGAGCCGTCTAGTGTCATGAAGATGGCCCAGGGCTGCTTCCTGGGGGGTGCTTCCTACGTGGTGATGATACTCGCAGCCCATAGCATGGGGCCGGAGGAGCGCCGCAGCGTCGTCTGGCTCCTCGGGACGATCTTCATCCTGACCATTGGCGAACTCTATCTCTCGCCGATCGGCCTTTCGTTTGTGACGAAGGTGGCACCTGCTAGAATCGTTTCGATGATGATGGGTATCTGGTTTCTTTCGAGTTTTTTTGGAAACTACTTAGCCGGGTTTCTGGGCACTTTTTGGGAGCGGATGCCACCCGAAGCCTTCTTCCTGATGCTTATAGGACTGGGACTCAGCGGCGGTTTCGCGATCTGGCTGCTTGGGCGCCCGCTGGAGCGTGCCGTGGTGGAACATGAAGGTAGCGTGTCTCGGCAGTGAAGTTAATGCCGTCCTCAGATGCGCATGCGGTTTTGGCTGGGCAAAAAGCTATGAAGAAATGGGTAATGCCCGAACTCGGATCCTGTTCTCATCAAAGACGACTATACTTCCATTTTCCAATGCCTCGGTCAAATGGGGAAGATTTGCCATTATTAATCTCGCTTGTTCCTGAGGGCGTCGTTCTGTACCACGTCGAAATAGGATTAGCGACGGTTTGGAATGTCCCCAGAGGGCAAATATGGTACCGAAATCGGTGTCGGCGGATATGAGTATGCGATCTTCTGCGATGGCTTTCTCGAAAACCACCATATCATCTTCCGCTTGCAGACCCGTTTCTCTTACGTGCACAGCATCGAAGCCCGCATCGCGTAAGGCCTCAGATACCAAAGGCGATAGGGCGTTATCGATAAGAAATCTCATGCCACCTTGACCAGAGGTAGTTCACGCTCTCTGACTGCTTGCGCCGCATACCGGAGAGCTTCTGTGATGTCTTCTCGCTCAAGATCGGGATAAGCTCCAAGTATTTCCTCAGTGCTCATCCCATCCGCGATCATGTCAACTATGGTAGAAACTGGAATTCGCAGGCCACGCAGACACGGAACTCCGCCCATCTGTTTGGGATTGACTGTTATTCGGGTAAATCGCATTTAGTTCCTCACTCCTTTATATAACTCTATTGCATACTTTTTCCTTCTGCAAAACCAACCGCTGTGACAACCTCGTGGCAGTTTCGATTGGTTGGAAATCCCGGACCACGGGATGCCAGGAGGATACGACTATATTAGTATGGCGTCAAGACTCAGGGAATCGTGTGACTCAGCGAATCGTGTAGGACTAGCCTGGGCAATCCGGCATAAGCGAACCTCTAAGAAAAGCCATAGATCCCACGACCACGATTTGATGTCCGCTTGAAGAAGGCTGGGCCTCAAAATAAGCCAAATCGTTTGCGGGCAACATTGGGACGATTTATATCCACGATACCGCTAATATCTGCCCTCACAAGCTTCTCAAGGAGAGTTTTTACTCCGGATCGCATTTTGAGATCCATTTCTTCCTTATATAGAGTCACAACAGAGAAAAAATGAATTACTTTCCGTTCATCAATAGCCAAAGATTCGAAACCATCGGGCACAAAGATGGGTGACAGAATGATGGCGCCGGAGAGCTTGGTGTTTTGTGCGTAGGGCCTCGGAGGATCGCTATTTGGAACTGTGTGGCCCCAGCCAATCCACGTGTTATGTTTATGAGGGAATCGAGCTAATATCTTAATTAATCTGATCGGCCAGTACCAAGCTTCATCCTTTAAAGATTCTTCGTCGAATTTCCAGTTCCCCGGCAAAGTAATCAGCAATTCAAGATGCAACTGCACTATTACATTGCCCAGCGCCGGATCGAAGATCGCGCCCGCACGGATTGTCTCGATGATGATGGGCGTATGGTTCTTGTCGAGTTTCTTCGGCAACTTTTTTCCCGGGTTCCTCGGCACTTTCTGGGAGCGAATGCCCAGGGAAGTCTTTTTTCTGATGTTGACGGTACTTGGCCTCGTTGACGGACTCGCGATTTGGTTGCTCGGGCGCCCGCTGGAGCGTGCGGTGGCGGGGAATGGTAGGAGGGACTCCAATTGACATCATTGGCCCGCATGCGTACTCTGAATTTTTCTAATGTCTCCAGTGCTGAACTAAATACCGGAGGTTGGTCTGATGTACCTTGTAAAATATCTGCCATACGGAATTTGCGTCATATTGACTTTTTTCTGTAGCGTCACATCCGCCTGTGCCTATTCATCGCTCGATGCAATGCTCGAACCTTATCTCGAAAAGTATCAATTGCCCGCCCTGGCCGCCGCCGTTGTGAAAAATGGAGAGATCGTGGCTGCAGGGGCCACCGGTACTCGAAGGGCTGGCACAAAAATGACGGTAAGCCTTGACGACCGCTTCCATTTGGGGTCCGACACAAAGGCAATGACCTCGCTGCTGGCGGCCACTCTAGTGGAATCGAAAAAACTCAGATGGGATTCCACGGTGGCCGATATCTTTCCTGAACTGGCAGGGAAAATGAATCCTGCACTGAGAAAGGTGACACTCCAACAACTACTTTCCCATACGAGCGGCATCCCAGGTGATAACGATGAATTCGCTACCCTGCTTGGAAAAGCGATGTTCCAAGATGGAAACCTGGATGAAATGAGATATTGGCTCGTAGAGCAATGGAGCCTGCTTCCTCTTGAATCAAGCCCCGGTACGAAGTTCGCTTATGCCAATATGAACTACGTTATCGCGGGCGCAATGATCGAGCGCACTGCCGGCAAGACTTGGGAAGAACTCATAACCGAGCTGATCTTCGAGCCGCTTGGGCTGAAATCTGCAGGGTTAGGTCCTCAGGCAACCCTGGGCAGAATCGATGCAACTCTTGGCCATATCTATATTGATGGTAAGCTGAAAGCATTCCTTTCCGGTCCCAACGGTGATAACCCGCCGATTATAGGACCTGCAGGCAACGCCCACATGAGCGTTCTCGATTTTGCACGCTGGGCTGGGTGGAACGCCGGCGAGGGAAAACGCGGACCAAAGCTGGTCCAGGCAGAAACGCTGAAAAAGCTGCATACACCGGTTGTTTCGATGCCACTAAAACAGGATGCTCGGCCCGGCACGCCTTCACATGGAAAATATGCGTTAGGCTGGGGTGAAGTTCAAGTGGACTGGGCGCCGGAGCCGCTTCTATATCATGGGGGCTCGAATGTAAAAAACCTTGCCTTCATCTGGGTTGAGCCGAAGCATGATTTTGCGATGGTGCTCATGACAAATGAAGGAGGAGAGAAAGCCGATCAGGCGCTGCATGCGCTCTCTCAAGAGCTTTATAGATTGTACGCCGTTGGGAGGCGCTAAGCTTCCTGCCACATTGCTGGTGGCAGAGTTTTTTGCTCAGCATCCGATAAACCACGCATTTCAAAATTAAATCGGAAATAGTAAGCAGCATTAAAATGGCCCTGCGCTGCTTCCCGGGGGGTGTTTCCTCCCTGGTGATTATCCTTGCGGCGCATCCCGCCTAACAGTACCTAACTTAGTTCAAAAACCAGCCGGAAATAGTTATTAAGGTGTGGCTCTGGTTCTTATCCAGCTTCTTCGGCAACTACTTATCAGGATTCCTGGGGACCTTTTGGGAGCGGATGCCCCGTGAAGCCTTTTTCATGATGCTGACAGTACTGGGCGTCGCTGGGGGGATAGCGATCTGGCTGCTCGGACGCCCACTTGAGCGGGTGGCCGCAGAAAATGACAAAACTACCTCGAAAATGGGGGATCGATGCCATTCCTTCTGTCCACAAAAGTTAAGTGGCTGTTAATGCATAATATTACAGATCGGCATGTGGTAAACTGCGCCTTTCAAAATTGATGCGGAAATAGTAAGCGGCATTATCAGGAAGCTCGGCATCTTACTGCTCTTTCAGCAATCGCGAGTTAACATATTCAAATCATTTTCGTTATGCACTCCGGCCACATCGGGATTTTTCACTTTGGCAAGCAAGGTGAACTTTCGCTGATTCCATACTGAGGGCTGCTTCACAAAAAAAGTTATATACAATGCCTGGAACGCCGGACTGCGCTGGATTTGTTCCTGGATCTCCTACACGTGCCTCGATTCTGCCTTGTAGTCAAGTTGGTCCCACACGTGGGATTTACCGATTCGCACCTTATCGGCAGGTTGGCTTTCAAGCACTGAAAGTGGCTCTGCCGCAGGCCGCCTCCGACGGGTCACGGTTGGACCCATTCTCGGCGCCCTTTGCAGCTTGATCGACAAATTGTGAAAACTCTTTAAATGAGAACCGATACTTACGGATAGCACGATTTACCCTGTAGTTGACTTTTCACACAGGAGGAGCAATGTTGAGACATCCAACAGGTTAGCGTGCAGTATTACTCTGCAGGTGTCTGTCCACAATGAAAATTCATGACCATGAATCGCCACATCGGGAATCTGGACTCAACAGGCATTGCTTGCTGACGTCATGGTCGGTATGATCCACGCTAATTTCATTCTATTCCAAATGCATTTTTGTGGTATGCTTGAGCAAATGACCCATTTTTTTAGTAAACCGATTGGCTGCCACGCTCTTGCGGAAGCTGTCAGAAGAGTGCTAGACAAAACGTGTGAAGATGCGTGAGTTTACCAAGGCAGATGTGCTGATCATTGACGATGACGGTACTGTGTGCAGCATGTTGCTCCGTTAGGAAAATCACCCCATATCAGCGGGCAGGCTGACAACTTGACCATTGAAGCTTTGAAGCAAAATGGCACAGGCAAAAGGCATCGAGGATATCCGCATCGATGAAGTGACAAAGCGCATCTTCCATTTGCTGTGATAAGAAATGGGGAGATCCTAATGGCCACGGCTCACCTGCAAAAGGCTGCTTCAGGCAATTGGCGAAGAGGAATTCGGAGACTTCCGCCTGGGACCACGAGGGCATTGCTTGTCATAGGCTACGTAGTAGCGCTTGTTCTGGCGGGGTACCCTTATTCATCTCATGCCGAACCGTCTCAATCCGTTAAACGCGTGCTCCTGGTCTTTGCCGAATCGCCCGAGTTCCTGGCGTATCCCCCGTTCGCGAACAGCTTCAAAGCAGCAGTTTCCACCGGCGCGGATTTTCAGTGCGAACTCTCCTATGAATACCTGGCCCTGAACCGGAATGCGCGAAATGCCGAGTACGTTACCAGTCTCAAGAATCTCCTGCTCTCGAAATACAGCGCTGCCCGCCCTGATCTAGTGGTGTTGTTTGGCGGTACCGGCGCCCAATTCATGTTCGAACATGGTGCCGAAATATTCCCCGGTGTACCCAAAATCGTCAGTGGCGCAGCACTGGCCGGCTATTCGGAAACCGATATCCCACCCGATTTTTCCCTGGTGACAACCACGTTCAACGCTCTGACTGCGGCGCGGGCTATCCTCAAGGTTCAGCCTGAAGTCAAAAATATATATGTGGTGATCGGTAATTCCGACTCGGAAAAGGCTATAGTGGCGGACTGGAGCCGGCAATTGGAACCCGGACAAGAAGGCCTCTCCATAAGGTTCCTTGATAATATGCCTCTTCTGGGACTGCTGGATTTCGTTTCTCGTTTGGATAGTGATTCCGTCCTGCTGTTTCATTCATTCTTCCAGGATGTGGAAGGGAACCCATACTATCCCGTAAACATTCTGCGCCGTCTCTACCAGGAGTCACACGTCCCTATCTACACTTCTCAGGATTCGTTCCTGGGGATCGGGCCGGTCGGAGGCTATGTGGTAAGCAACGCGCTCATTGGCGCGGATGTCGGCAAGCTGGCGCTGGAGATCTTCTCGGGACGCGGGGCGCCGAAGATCCACGCGGGTCTCTCCACCGAGTACGTCTACGACTGGCGGGAACTCGCCCGTTGGAAACTGGACGACAGTTTGCTGCCGGAGAACAGTCGGATCGAGCACCGGGCGCCCTCCTTCGGGGAGCGCTATTTCTGGCCGATAGCAGGTGTGATTACGCTACTCATTGTGCAGTGCGCCTATATCGCCATGCTTCTCGTCAGCCGGGGGCGACGCATCAAAGTGGAGAAAGCACTCCGCGCGAGCACGGAGTCGTTGCAGCAGAGCAATGTGCGAATAAGCCACCTCAACGATGTCTTGCGCGCCATTCGTGATGTTGGACGCATTATCAACATAGAGAAAGATTCGATCGAGCTGTTGAACGCTGTCTGTCACAGCCTAATCCAAACCCGAGGCTATGTAACGGTTTGGATAGGGCAACCGGAAGCAGACTCCAAGCGGCTGTTGCCGAAGGCCTCTTGTGGAGGGGGCACTGATTTCCTGCAACACGCCCCGATCACCTGGGATGAGAGCCCCAGCGGGCAGGGGCCTGCGGGCACGGCGATGCGCGAACGCCGTGCTGTGGTCTTCGACGACATCGCCACCGACCCGCGCTTTGCTCTTTGGAAAGATCCTGTCGCGACCTATGGCGGCGCATCCATCGCCTCTGTCCCCCTCATTTATCAGGAGCGCCTCTTCGGCGTGCTTACGGTCAAGGCTGACCGTCCGCATGCGTTCGGCCTGGAAGAGGTGGAGCTTTTGAGCAACCTGGCGGCGGACTTGGCTCGTGCGCTTCAAGGTCTGGAAAGCGAAGCTGCTCGCAAGCTGGCCGAGGAAGCGAAGAAGGAAAGCGAGGAACGTCTTGAAGCTCTAGCAAAGGCCACATTTGAAGGAATCGCCTTTATTGACGGCGGCGTTGTGATCGACGCCAATCCCCAGCTAGCCCAAATGCACCAATATGATCTATCTGAACTCATCGGGAAGCCCCTGGCAGACCTGGTTGCGCCGGAAGGCTGGGAATTAGCCAGGCAGAATGTGGAGGCCGGATACGAAGGCCGCTACGAAAACCGGCTGCTCCGCAAGGATGGCTCCACTATTGTTGTCGAAACGCAGGCGAAGCACTTCGAATATCGGGGTCGCACTATCAGAGTAACAGCTGTGCGCGACATCTCCGAGCGCAAGCGGGCGGATGAGGTTGTTGCCAGGGAAGCCGAAATGGAGGTCCAACTGGCCCAGACGCTCGAGATCACCGGCGCAATGATCTGGGAATACCGATTCCACGAACAGGAATATTGGTTCGACAAAACGGCTTGTAAGACGTTCGGGATCGAGCCGGAGGACATGCCCATCTCGAGAAAGATCTGGGTGGAGCGCTTCCTCCACCCTGACGACCTTCGGAACTCGGAATCCGTTTTTTCCCGCCTTATCAGTGATGAGAACTTGGCGGCAGAAATCCGGCATCGCTACAGGAATCAGAAGACCGGCGAGTGGCGCTGGGTACATGCCCGTGCGGCTGTAAGCGAGAAAGATGCTGACGGTCGGCCGCTTCGCCTCGTTGGAACGGCCATGGATTTCACCGACCGCCACCGGCTCGAAGAGCAACTGGCCCAGAGCCAAAAGCTGGAGGCGATCGGTACCCTTGCCGGTGGAATTGCCCATGATTTCAATAACATTCTTGCTGCCATCATTGGATATTCGGAAATTTTGACTTTGTTCCATATCCCCAAGGATAGTCCGGCGCGACCTGATCTCGATCAGGTTCTAAGAGCCGCATACAGGGCAAAAGACCTGGTGGGACAGATCCTCATCCTGAGCCGTAAAACCGAACTGGAGAAGAAACCTGTGCTTGTCAGTCCCATCGTCAGGGAAGCCTTGAAATTTCTTCGCTCAACTTTACCCGCAACCATTGAAATTCGCCAAAGCATAGAAAGCGATATGGGTAAAGTCCTGGCCGATGCGACGCAGATTCATCAGGTTGTGATGAACCTTTGCACCAACGCGGGCCATGCGATGGCGGAAAGAGGCGGTGTGCTTGGAATCAGATTGGTTGAAGTCGATTTGGACGCGCCGGCTGCCGAAAAGTTCCCGGATCTGGATCCCGGGCCGCATCTGAGGCTGGTCGTAACGGATACCGGCATAGGAATGAATCGTGCGACCCTGGAGCGGATCTTCGAACCCTATTTCACCACTAAAGAGCAGGGTGCCGGGACTGGTTTGGGGCTTGCGGTGACCCACGGAATTATAAAGAATCATAGAGGTGCTATTACCGTGGAGAGTGAACCCGGCAAGGGCGCCACCTTTGAGGTTTTACTTCCAAGATTGGCGGCTGAGCCTATTGAATTTGCGAAGGATGCCTCCTTATCCATTCCGCGAGGAAACGAGCACGTTCTGTTCATTGATGATGAAGAGGCCATTGTTAACATGGCTAAAAGTGTATTGGAGAACCTTGGGTACTCAGTGGTTGTTGAAACAGGCGGCAACAAAGCCCTGGATGTGTTTCGATCCAATCCGGACTTATTTGACATTACCATAACAGATCTCACCATGCCCGGCATGACAGGAATTGAACTGGCCGAAAGGCTGAAGTCTGTGAGGCCCGAGATACCAATCATTCTCTGCAGCGGGTCTATTGACGAAAGCCTGCGCGAAAAGGCCAAAGCACTGGGCATTAACGATTTTTTGCCTAAACCGGTTGGCGTCCACGCTCTTGCGGAAGCCGTCCGAAGAGTGCTGGACAAAACGTCTGAAGAATCGTGAGTTTACCATGGCGGATGCACTGATTATTGACGATGACGTTACTGTGTGCAGCATGTTGTCCAGAATGCTGGAGAACATTGGGCATGGTGCGACGCATGCTCATACACTGGAAGAAGGGCTCCGTGAAGTGCTCTCCCGGTCCTATGATATTGTGTTTCTGGACGTGGGGTTACCCGATGGAAACGGGCTCGATGCGCTGCCAAAGATTCTTGAAACCGGAAGCTCGCCGGAAGTCGTCATAATAACCGGTGCAGGCGACCCTGATGGGGCTGAACTCGCCATCCGAAGCGGCGCCTGGGATTACTTGCAAAAGCCACTCTCACCCGAAAAGGTGATCCTGCCTCTCAAACGCGTGCTCCAGTATCGGGATGGCCTGAAGAAGGCTCAAAAGCCTCCGGTGTCCCTCAAGCGGGAAGGGATTATTGGCAACAGTCCGACAATCAAAGCTTGTCTGGATCTTGTGGCCCAGGCTGCCGGCAGCGAATCCAATGTCCTGATTTCCGGTGAAACCGGCACCGGCAAGGAGCTGTTCGCCAGGGCCATTCACGACAACAGTCCAAGGGCCGGGGGTATTTTTGTAACGGTTGATTGTGCTGCAATTCCGGATACTCTGGTGGAGAGCACACTCCTGGGTCATGTGAAAGGGGCCTTTACCGGCGCGGACAGAACGCAGGAAGGGTTGATTAAGCAAGCCGATGGCGGGACACTGTTTCTCGATGAAGTAGGCGAACTCCCCCTGCCGTTGCAAAAGGCCTTCCTGCGGGTGCTGCAGGAGCGCCGTTTCCGCCCCTTGGGGGGGGAAAAAGAGATAGCAAGTGACTTCAGGTTGATTGCCGCCACGAACTGTAGTCTTGAATCAATGGTGCACGAGGGGCACTTCCGCAAGGACCTCCTCTACCGTCTTTGCACGTTGGTGATCCAACTGCCTCCTTTGAGGGAGCGTCGCGATGATATAAAAGAACTGGTTCAATACTATGCGAATCAACTTTGTGAGAGGTACGGGATTGCGTCAAAAGGTTTCTCGCCGGATTTCTTCGATATTCTCAACGCATACGAGTGGCCGGGAAACGTGCGGGAGTTGGTGAACATCGTGGAGACGGTACTCACCGTGGCACGGCACGAACCCACCATCTTTCCAAAGCATCTCCCGACCGACATCCGAATCAAACTGGCGCGTGCTTCCGCTGAAGGTCCGGCCACCGCTCCTTCCTCCTCGATCACGGGCGCTAGTGTCTACGAGTCTTTTCCCAACCTGGAGCAGTTGCTTGAAAGGACTGAACGTCAATATCTCATGGATCTCGTGTCACTTACAGAGGGGAACGTACCGGAGCTTTGCCGCATATCCGGGCTATCTCGTTCCCGTCTTTATGATCGCCTGAAGAAGTATAATATCGTTCGTCACTTTTAATCCCGCCAGGGTACACCATTGTCCCATTATTGGGACAAAATCCCGAATGTGGTATTTATTCCTGGAATTCGGATCTCTTGCTTCCATCCGGTCTTGTTGACTATCCTGCCATCCCGGCAATAACTACCTGCATAGACTTGGGAAATAGCTCGTACCCTTTGTGGCATAAACCTTGCCCTTACATCGATGCACTTTGAAAAGCTGCCAGGAATTTAAGAACTACCGGCACAAGCCAGGCGCATGGATTGAGTGGCACTGAAATCTTCCCCTTTGGCAATAGAAAGGAACACAAGCAAAATCATGAGCGGGCAAACCCAGGTTTTGAACCATGTCGTGCAAAGAGCGGCGGACCGTGAGGGAAAGTATCTCACTTTCTCGCTCGATCGGGAAGAGTACGGGATTGGCATTCTCAAGGTGAAGGAAATTATTGGGATGATGCGGATTACCCCCGTTCCGCAGACACCGGAGTATGTCAAGGGAGTAATCAACCTGAGAGGCAAAGTAATTCCGGTGATCGACCTTCGAATCCGTTTTGGAATGAGCAGCAGCACATACACGGATCGCACCTGCATCGTGGTGGTTGAGATCGATGCAGCCACGGGCAGGCTGCACATTGGAATCGTTGTGGATTCAGTTTCGGAGGTCCTGAACATCAAGGGCTCGGACATCGAAGAAACCCCGGAGTTCGGGACTACTCTGAACACAGACTACATCCTTGGAATGGCGAAAACGGCAGGAGGGGTAAAAATCCTGCTCGATATTGATCTAGTCCTGAGCGCCAATGAAATGGAGCTTATTAGAGAGGCTGCCTGACGGCTTGGAAGAATGAAGGCAGTCGAAGGGACTGCTATCGGCGCCCGAATCTGCCTCTTATCGAATTTGATGCTATTTTAGAGTTCATAAAGGAAATTATACCATGTCATTGACTAAATTGAAACTGGGGACAAAACTGTGGTTGGGGTTCGGCTTGATGCTCGTACTGGCCGGCATAGTGACATTTATTGGCTCAAGCCGCATGGGCCTGCTGAATGAGAAGATAACCGGGATTGTCCAGGTACGCATGCCTCAAATGAGCATGCTTTATGATATCATGAAAGACTATGATGTCCTTGCCCGGTCGGCGCGCAATATTAGCCTCACTTCCGATGATGGTGTCAGGCAGAAGCAGAAGGAGAGCTTCGCCAAGGCTCAGGCTGATCTGACCGATACCCTTAACAAACTTGAAAAGACACTGACCTCGGACAAAGATAAGGAATTGTTTGCAGCGGTAAAGGGAAATCTGGCCGCAGTTGTACAACTGTCGGAAAAAGCCGAGGTCCTGGGCGTTGCAAATAAGCGTCAAGAGGCGGCCGATATTATTATTAATGAAGTTCTAGCGCCTCAAAGCAAGATGCTGCAACAACTGGAATCTTTTGTACGGTTTGAACAAGAACTGGCCCTTAAGGACGGTGAAGTATCCGCACAGGCCGCTTCCCATGGCAGAACACTGTTGTTCTCCCTGGGGGCCGCAGCATCCGTACTGGGGCTCCTATTGGCCTTTCTCATCACTCGAAGCATTACCGGATCAATCGGCCGTGTCGTTGCGGGCTTGACCGAAGGCGCCGAACAGGTTGCTTCCGCTTCCGCCCAGGTGTCCTCCGCCAGCCAGGAACTTGCCGAAGGGGCATCCGAGCAGGCCGCGTCCATCGAGGAGACCTCCTCCTCTTTGGAAGAGATGTCCTCCATGACAAAGCAGAATGCCGCAAACGCTCATCAAGCCAATGATCTGATGAACAAGACCAGGCAGGTTGTGGGTCAGGCCAACGCATCAATGGCGAAGCTGACCGCTTCCATGCAGGAGATTTCAAAAGCCAGTGAAGAGACCTCAAAGATCATAAAGACCATTGACGAAATCGCCTTTCAAACGAAGCTGCTGGCGCTGAACGCTGCGGTTGAAGCCGCCAGGGCCGGTGAGGCCGGAGCGGGATTTGCCGTTGTTGCGGATGAGGTGAGAAACTTGGCCATGAGAGCTGCCGAGGCGGCAAAGAATACTGCCAATCTGATTGAAGGGACAGTCAAGAAAATAAAGGAAGGCTCTGAAGTTGTCCAAAAGACAAACGCCGAGTTCTCCGAGGTGCAAAGCAGCTCCGCCAAGATGGGGGAACTGGTGGGGGAAATCTCGGCGGCATCCGGTGAACAGGCCCAGGGAATCGAGCAAATCTCAAAAGCTGTAAGTGAAATGGATAAAGTGGTTCAACAAAATTCGGCCAATGCCGAGGAATCCGCTTCCGCCTCTGAAGAAATGAGCTCCCAGGCAGAACAATTGAAGCAATTTGTGGCCGAACTGGCAACCCTGGTCGAAGACGCCAACGGCCATTCAACAATCGGAGGCGTCACAGCAATGCGTAAAAAGGTCGCATTGAAGAAGGCCGCAAAAGGGCCGAAGATTTTTGCAGCATACGGAAAAAAAGCAGACGGCCAGCTCAAGGCAGGCAATGGAAAGGCTTCGGTCCCTCTCGGTAAACGCAATTCAGATCCGGAGAAGGTTATCCCTTTTGATGATACAGAAGTCTCGGATTTTTAATCCCGGCGCCGACTACGAGAGAGTGGCCAATCGCAAATCGGCCGCTCCCAAAGAGGGTCTCAGCGATTTTGACCTCCGTGTGTGGGCGGCAACATTCCAGGCGAAGCCTTTTAGGAATAGAAAATATTATCGAGGCTTTTCAGGCCAGGGTCAGCAACTATATTGTCAGACCCTTCAGCCCGGAAGTGTTCGTGGAAAAACTCGCCAGGATTATTCCTCCGGGTCGGTGATGGAGATCGGATGATGGGTGTATAAATTATTCGAGATGTAAGGGAGATTGAGCCGGATGAAGCGCTTAATCAAGTTTTTCAGAAGTCGAAATACCAAAGCGACCAGTATCGATATGCGCATTGTAAATGGGCTGACAGAACAAGTTGATGAAGCGACAAAAAAGATCTTCGACTCTAATGCCACAGATCTCTTAAACGAACCCTTCACCAATGTTATTGCAGCGGTTTGCGGTGTTTCAACCGGCAAAAGCCGGCCCACTTCCACCGAACGGCAAATCGATCACACCATACGTCCATTGATGCGGAATATTCAGGATGCTCTTGAAACAGAGAAGCTGAGCGGAACCAAAGATTGCCTGATTGATCGGCTAATCAAAAGGCTGGCAATTTTGCAAATTGCCTTCATGATCCAGCGTCATAAACTCAGCCTGCTTAGCGGATCACAATTTAAATCAATTGATACCAATAACTTGGCTGATATTAAAGTAGCTGGACATGCCTGATTTTTCCCCCTAGGGTGCACCATTGTCCCATTATTGGGACAAAATCCCGAAAATGGTATTTATTCCCGGAATTGGGACCTCTTGCTGCCATTCGGTCCTGATGACTATCCTGCCGTTACGTCGATAAATACCTGCAAAGACTCTAAAAATAGCCCTCGTGCCCTCCGTGGCACAAACCTTGCCCTGGAGTCGATCCACTTTTCAAGACCGCCAGGAATTTAAGAACTACCGGCACAAGCCAGGCGCGCGGATTGGGTGGCGCTGAATTCTTCCCCTTTGGCAATAGAAAGGAACACGAGCAAAATCATGAGCGGGCAAACCCAGGTTTTCAACCATGTTGTGCAAAGAGCGGCGGATCGTGAAGGAAAGTATCTGACTTTCTCTCTCGATCAGGAAGAGTACGGGATAGGGATTCTCAAGGTGAAGGAAATTATTGGGATGATGCGGATTACCCCCGTTCCGCAGACCCCGGAGTATGTCAAGGGAGTAATCAACCTGAGAGGTAAAGTAATTCCGGTGATCGACCTTCGAATCCGTTTTGGAATGAGCAGCAGCGAATACACGGATCGCACCTGCATCGTGGTGGTGGAGATCGATGCAGCCACGGGCAGGCTGCACATTGGAATCGTTGTGGATTCAGTTTCGGAGGTCCTGAACATCAAGGGCTCGGACATCGAGGAAACCCCGGAGTTCGGGACCACTCTGAACACAGACTACATCCTTGGAATGGCAAAAACAGCCGGGAGTGTAAAAATCCTGCTCGATATTGACCGGGTGCTTAGTGCCGATGAAGTGATGATGCTAAGGGCGGCCTGATAGGAATCCGGCGGGGAAGCCGACAGCCCGGGTGCATGGGGTGCACTTTAGAGACGTTACGCAAGTTTAATCATATAATTTCAAGAGGAGAAATCGATGAAGTTTGCAAACTGGACGATCGGAAGGCGCCTGCTTATTGGTTTTGGCACCATACTAATTCTGTTGGCCGGAGTCGGAGGGGTAGGATATTGGAGCGCTCAAAGGATTTCTGAAGGGGCAATAAGTGAGTTTGACTTAATGCTGAAAACCGACGCAGCGCTTGCCGAGAATTCCGCCAGGGCCAGGGCGGATGTATTGGAACTGAGGCGGTTTGAAAAGGATATCTTTCTCAATATCAAATCCAGAGAAGTAGTGATGAACTACGCGGGGGAATGGAAAGGCGCGAAGGAACATCTGCTGGTCAGACTCGACGATTTAGAAAAAGCGGCCACCCTGGAAAAAGACAAAGAGAACATAAAGACCATGAGAACCGAGTTCGCTGCCTATGAGACCGGTTTCAACAAAGTGGTAAGCCTGATTCAGGAGGGGAAGATAGAGACCCCGGAGCAGGGCAACGAAGCGATAAATCAGTATAAGGACGCCATCCACGGACTGGAAAAGGCAGCCCAGGGGTTTTCCGCAGAGGGCGCCAAGCGAATGGTCGAAACGAAAAGCAACATACGGGACATGGCCGGCCATGCTATATTTATAACATTGGCACTCATACTGCTGTCCATCGCGGCAGGTGCGGTAATCTGCTTTTTTGCAATTCGCAGTATAACCCGCCCACTGAAGGAGGCGATTGCCGGTCTTGGCGAGGGCGCCGATCAGGTAGCTGCAGCTTCCGGCCAGGTTTCATCCGCCGGCCAGGAACTTGCCGAAGGGGCATCCGAACAGGCGGCGGCCATCGAGGAGACCTCCTCGTCTCTGGAAGAGATGTCCTCCATGACGAAGCAGAATGCCGCAAACGCTCATCAGGCCAATGATCTGATGAACAAGACCAGGCAGGTTGTGGGTCAGGCCAACGGGTCAATGGAGCATTTGACCGCCTCCATGCAGGAGATTTCAAAAGCCAGTGAAGAGACTTCAAAGATCATCAAGACCATAGACGAAATCGCCTTTCAAACGAACCTGCTGGCGCTGAACGCTGCGGTTGAGGCCGCCAGGGCCGGCGAGGCCGGAGCGGGATTTGCCGTTGTTGCGGATGAGGTGAGAAATTTGGCTATGAGAGCTGCCGAGGCGGCAAAAAATACTGCCAATCTGATTGAAGGGACAGTCAAGAAAATAAAGGAAGGCTCTGAAGTTGTCCAAAAGACAAACGCCGAGTTCTCCGAGGTGCAAACCAGCTCCGCGAAGATGGCAGAATTGGTGGGGGAAATCTCAGCGGCATCCGGTGAACAGGCTCAGGGGATTACACAGATCAGTAAAGCAGTGACCGAAATGGAGAATGTGGTTCAGCGCAATTCCGCGAACGCCGAGGAATCCGCCTCCGCCGCTGAAGAGATGAACGCCCAGGCGGAACAAATGAAGCAAATTGTGGCCGATCTGGTAACCCTGGTCGGAGGCGCCGAAACATTGCAAAAAAAGGCCCCATGGAAGAAGGCCGCAAAAGAGCCGAAGATGATTGGAGCATACGAAAAGCAAGCAAATGGCCATCACAAGGCAGGCAATGGAAAGGCGCCGGTCCCTGTCATCAAACGCAATTCAGATCCGGAGAAGGTTATCCCTTTTGATGATACAGAAGTCTCGGATTTTTAATCCCGGCGCCGATTACGAGGGAGTGGCCAACTGCAAATCGGCCGCTCCCAAAGAGGGCCTCAGTGATCTGATTTGGACCTTCGGGAGTGAAAAAATAGCAGCAAAGGATCAGTTTCAGTGGCATACAAAAACTTGGTAGCTATGGTTGTGGACGATTTTTCTACAATGCGGCACATCGTACGAAAAATTCTCAAAGATTTGCAATTCCAGGAGGTAATTGAAGCCGAAAATGGCGTCGAGGCGCTCAGGCTTTTGGAGTCCAATAAAGTTGACCTGATCGTCTCAGACTGGAACATGCCAACGATGACTGGGCTTGAGCTGCTGAAGCAAGTGCGGGCGGATGAACGGCTAAAAGGCCTTCCCTTTCTGATGGTTACTGCCGAGGCCCAAAAAGAAAATATTATCGAGGCGATCCAGGCCAAGGTCAGCAGCTATGTTGTCAAACCCTTCAGCCCGGCAGTGTTCGCGGAAAAACTCGCCAAGATTATTCCTCAGGGTCAGTGATGGAGAGTAGATGATGGATGTAAAAATTATTAATCCCTTTCTCACTGCGGCTATGCATGTTCTTAAAACAATGGCTCAAGTTGATGCCAAACCCGGAAAGCCATTTCTCAAGAAGGATGATGTTGCTATTGGAGATGTTTCCGCGATCATTGGGATCACTGGCGCGGCCCAGGGGTCTATGGCTTTGATTTTCACTGAGCAATGTATCAAGGACATTGCATCCAACCTCTTAGGAGTGCCTTTCACCGAGCTGAATCATGAGGTGAGAGACGCCGTAGGGGAACTTACCAATGTGATCTGCGGAGATGCCAGAAGGCGCCTAGCCGAGGATGGATTCGTTCTCCAGGCTGGAATACCCACAATAGTTTCGGGAAAGGGCCACGCGATAACGCATATTGCAAACGGACCACGCCTTGCCGTCCCATTCGAAACGTCTCAAGGTAGTTTCATGGTCGAGGTGGCATTCGGCAGGCAGGCATGATCCATCTCCGGAGTTTGGAATACTCTGTGATTGGTTTAACCTCTGTTTCAGACTATGTCCCACGGAGGTGCTTAAAATGTTGTATCTGAGAGTGGATGACTCGATAGGATGAGGGAGATTGATCCATATGAAGCGCTTAAGTAAACTTTTCAGGAGTGGAAGCACTCATGTGACTAATGTCGATATGAGCAGAATCAATGAGTTAATGGATCAAGTTGATGAAGCGACAAAGGAGATCTTTAAGTCTAACGCTGTCGAGCTACTAAACGAACCGCTCGGCAATGTTGTCGTAGCGGTTTGGGGTGTGCCAACCGGTAAAAGCTTGACTACTCCCACCCAACGGCAAATCGATCGCACCATACGTCCAATGATCCGTAAAATCGAGGATGCTCTTGAAACAGAGGGGGTAAGCAGAGCCAAAGATTGCGTAATTGATTGTCTAATCAAAAGGCTGGCAATTTCGGAAATACTCTTCATGATCCAGTCTTATAGACTCAGCCTGCTTAGCCGACCACAATTTAAATCAACTGATACCCATAACTTAGCTGATATTAAAGTAGCTGGACATGCCTGATTTTTTTCTCCCGCCAGGGTGCACCATTGTCCCATTAGTGGGACAAAATCCCGAAAATGGTACTTATTCTCAGACTTCGGATATCTTGCTGCCATCTGGTATCATTGAGTCTTCTGCCATCCAGGCAATAACACTCTGCATAGACTTGGGAAATAGCTTTCGTACTCTTTGTGGCACAAACGTTGCCTTAGTCTCAGTGCACTTTGTAAAACCGCCAACATAACAAAAAGAGAAGGAAGAGCAATGAGCGTGCTCTATTTTGCATCAGTAGTGGATGGCATCGGGGAAAGACTTCAGGCTGCAATCGAAGCCTCGGTTCCCGTGCAGGAAAGAATTGAAGTCTACCGAAAGGTCGATAACCTGACTTACAGACTTCGCCAGTTGAGAAGCAATCTGACTGTGGCAGTAATTTTAGCCGCGAATCAAGACGAACTTACAAATCTTCTTTCCATCAAGGAACTCATCAGGGATCTTCCAGTCATCATGGTTTTGCCCGACAGAGAGCAGGTTACCATCAGGAAAGGCTTTGCGCTTCGGCCGCGGTATTTCGCGGTTGTCGACAGTGATTTTAGCGATGTTACTGCCGTCTTGAACAAAATGCTTGGATGCAGGCAAGAAAATAAACTGAATAAACGAGATGGTTGAATTGATGAATGCATCAGGTACCTGAGATGCAAGGAAGGCTATCATGAAATGGAGTTTAAAGCAGAAAATCCTGCTCCCAACCATTACCTTGATTGTACTGGTAATGGGGACTTCTACCGGAATCACGCACTTCATATCGACCAAAACCCTAAATGAAAAGGCCCTCGATGAGCTTTCTCTGATCTGCAAGTCGAGAGCGGAGCTTGCTGATGCCTGGATAGATGATCTGAAAGCCTTGCTGGGGAGTTCTGCGGCCAGGTCCGTATATCAAGCGGTTCTGCGGGAAGGCGCTGAAGAAGCCAGGAAAAAGGCCAATAATGAACTGGCCGGGCAGGTAAAAATCACGTTCGGGATATCCTACATCCACGTCGTCAACACACAGGGAGATGTCATTGCATCGTCACTAGTGGAATCGGTAAACAATGTGAACGTGAAGGATCGGGATTATTTCAAGAAAGCCATGCAGGGAGAAGTCTACGTCTCCAGTGTCTATCTCGCCAGAACCACGGGGAAACCGGCTTTTTCAGTGGCGGCGCCGGTTCGGGACGGGGACAAGGTCATCGGAGTCCTGTTTGCCGTGCCTGACCTGGAAAAATTCAGTGAAAAGTTTGTCGATCCCGTGAAGGTACTACGCACGGGATATATAGCCATTGCGGATTCATCCGGTGTCGTCTTTGCCCACAAGGACAAGTCCCTCATCATGAAACTGAATCTGGCTGATCACGATTTCGGCCGCAAGTTGCTCGGTCTCAATGGCGGGCATTTGACGTATGAGTCTCAGAATCAGAAACGGATGGCATTCGCTGAGAAGTGCAGTAAGGTTGATTGGATGATTCTTACGGTTTGTCCTTATAAAGAGGTGGTAGAAGATGCCGACAGGGTGACCGTCTTGAATTTATCCCTCTTTGCCGGTGGGCTGGTGCTGATCATACTGCTTCTTTATTTCATCAGCAACTCCATCACCCAGCCAATCAATCGCGTGGCTAAGGGCTTGAGCGAAGGCGCCGAGCAGGTTGCCACGGCGGCCGACCAGGTCTCCTCCGCTTCCCAGCAGTTGGCTGAGGGAAACAGTGAACAGGCCGCTGCCATCGAAGAGACGTCCTCATCCCTTGATGAGATGGCTGCGATGACCAGACGAAATGCGGAGAATGCCGCTCAAACCAATCAGCTTATGAAGGAAGTGACGGAGATCGTCAACCAGGCCAATCAATCAATGGAGCGGTTGACCGGCTCTATGACGCAGATTGCCAGAGCCAGCGAGGAGACGCAGAAAATCATTAAGACTATTGATGAGATAGCCTTTCAGACCAACCTGCTGGCTTTGAATGCTGCAGTCGAAGCCGCCCGCGCAGGTGATACGGGGGCAGGTTTTGCCGTGGTGGCAGATGAAGTGAGAAGCCTGGCCATGCGAGCGGCCGAAGCTGCCAGGAACACGGCTGGGCTGATCGAGGCGACGGTCAGCAATGTCAAAGTAGGTTCCGATCTTGTCGAGACGACAGGCAGGGATTTTTCAGAAGTGGCAACCCGTGCATCAAAGATGGCCGAGTTAATAGACGAGGTAGCCTCCGCATCCCAGGAACAGGCACAGGGGATTGACCAGCTTGATAAGGCAGTGGCTGAGATGGACAAGGTGGTACAACAGAATGCGGCCAATGCCGAAGAGTCTGCTTCGGCTTCCATGGAAATGAGATCCCAGGCCGAACATCTGAAGGAGTTTGTGGGAGACTTAGTCAAGCTTGTAGGGGGCGCAAATAGCAATGGAAATGTAGCAGGAGCCTCGCCGGTAAGTGATGAAGGATGGTGAGGGAAATTATCAAGAGTACATCCAAGGGCCTCATGGCCCTAAATAAAAATAGCAACAGGCAGATCCAAAAGGGCAATAGAAAGGCTCTGGTCCACTTTGGCAAATCCGAACCCATGAATAAGGTGATACCTTTATATGACGCGGAGATCTGACAATTCAAGGTTTACCCTATGAGCAGGGGTGAGTCCAAATCAGTTTGCCCCTTTCAATTCAAAGTGTGAGGCATCTCTATAAGTCCGAACCGTAGGTTTCTGCTCGAATGGCCGCGCTAGTTCAATAGGTGAAACATGAAAGAGAATTCATATACGCATGGAACCACCCCGGCATTTTTCATAGTGATTCTCGGAATCGCAGCCGCGTATTTTGTGTTAGTGAGGCTTAGCCTGCTGCTGGCCATCCCCCCGGGCTACGCATCAGCCATATGGCTTCCGGCGGGCTTGGCATTAGCAGCCGCTCTGCTGTGGGGTTATCGAGTCTGGTTTGGCGTATGGCTCGGTTCGTTTGCTGCCAGCTTGTGGACGCTTCTGAATGCCGGCAGCGCCAGTTTGCCGGTCTCGACCATCGTGGCCGCGGTAATCGGAACCGGCGCCGCCCTCCAGGCCGTGTTTGGCGCCTATCTGATCTCCCGCTTTGTGGGCTACACGCTCACTCTCGACCGGGGACGCGATGCAGTCATATTCTTGCTGTTGGGTGGGCCGTTAAGTTGTTTGGTGAACGCGACCATCAGTGTGACCTGTCTCTGGATGGCGGGAGCCATCTCTGCGCATGACTTTTGGTTCAACTGGTTAACTTGGTGGGTCGGTAATGCCATTGGTGCGATGGTGGTAACCCCGGTCTTATTGAGCCTTTCGGTGAGGCACGGAGAGATTTGGAAACTCAGACGAATCTCCGTTGCCCTGCCGTTATGCCTGCTCCTCTTTGTGATAATCTCCTTTCATATATTCGTGAGTAACAAAGAACAGCAGCGTATCGAGACCGAGTTCAAACTAAAGGCTGAACTGATCGCAAGTCAGATAAGAGAGGAGTGGAATGCCCACCTCGATGCGCTTTATTCGGAGGTGGGTTTCTTCGCTGCCTCTGGCCAGGTTGACCGTGATAAGTTCAGAGTATTTGCGCGATACTGGCTTACTCGTCACCGGAGCATTCAAGCTCTGGAATGGATACCCAGGGTACAGCATGCGGAACGCCCGGGTTACGAAGAGTCAGCACGACGAGACGGGTATCCGGAATTTAAGATAACGGAAAGAGGGCAACAAGGACAATTGGTCGAGCGTGCACCACAGTCCGAGTACTTTCCGGTCTACTATGTGGAGCCCTACAAGGGAAATGAGAAGGCACTCGGTTTTGATCTCTCGTCCGACGAGAACCGTATGAGTGCTATGAACCAGGCACTCATGGCCGGAAAGCCTGTTGGAACCAGCCGCATCACTTTGGTGCAGGAAAAGGCCGGCCAGTACGGTTTCTTGGTCTTTATGCCGGTCTATGATCGCAAAACCACTAATCCCGGTGAGCAAGAGCTTCGTGAAGCCCTCAGGGGCTTTGCCCTCGGAGTTTTCCGTATCGGGGATGCTATGCGTGTCGTGGTTGGTCAGGCAGAGACGCAGGGTATCCGGATTCAGCTTACCGACTTGACGGCTGACCAAAGAGAACAACTGCTTTATGACTCCATACCGGCCACGCTGGGCGGGGATGATTCTAAAACCTCAAACCGCAATGTAACCTCTGTTGCACCCTGGCTGACAACCACCCTGGAGGTCGCCGAGCGGCGCTGGCAGCTCTCCTTTTTTCCCACAGCAGATTACCTGGCTGAGCACCGCTCTCTTCAAGCATGGAGTGTACTCGCTGGCGGACTCATTTTTGCCGCTTGTGCCTGCGCCTTTCTCCTTGTCGTTACTGGTCGTACTGCACGGATCGAAGTTTTGGTTCGTGAGAGGACCGATGCACTCGAGATGGAGATTGCTGAGCGCAGGCAGGCGGAGAAGGCGCTTCAAAACAGCGAAGAAAAATATCGCGAACTGGTGGAGAATGCCAACAGCATCATCATGAGAATGGATAACGTGGGCAAAGTGACCTTCTTCAACGAGTTTGCCCAGAGTTTTTTCGGCTTCAGCGGAGAGGAAATACTCGGCAAAAACGTGGTGGGCACTATTGTTCCAGAACTTGAATCAACGACCGCGAGGGACTTGAGGCTGATGATCGAGGATATCGTTGAGAACCCGGATCGTTATGCCAACAACGAAAACGAAAACATGCGCAGCAGCGGAGAGCGTGTCTGGATTGCCTGGACCAACAAGCCGATCCGGGATGAGCATGGCCAGATTGCTGAAGTCTTATGCATTGGTAACGATGTCACCGAGCGCAAGCGGGCGGAGGAAGAAGTCATGCGAGCGAAGGAGGACTGGGAAAGAACATTTGATGCAGTGCCCGACCTGATTGCCATACTTGACAGGGATTACCGGATCGTCCGCGTGAACAAGGCCATGGCAGACAGGTTAGGCGTGACCCCGGCAGAGTGCATCGGGCTGAGGTGTTATCAGGCTGTCCATGGGGCGAGCGAGCCGCCGTTGTTTTGTCCACACAGGCAATTGCTCGAGGATGGAATCGAACACACTGCGGAGTTTCACGAAGAGCGTCTCTGTGGCGATTTCCTCGTAAGCGTCTCGCCGCTTTTGGGCCCTGTGGGTGAACTTGTCGGGAGCGTCCACATTTGTCGTGACATCACCGAGCGGAAGCGGGCCGAAAACACGTTGCGCGAGAGCGAGGAACGCTTCTCCAGATTCTTTCGCTCCAGTCCTATCGGCACCAGTATTACCAGCTTGAGCGACGGTCAAATTGTCGACATAAATGATGCGTACCTGGACTTATCGGGCTACACACGCGTGGAACTCGCCGGTCAAGATACGTTGAGGCTTGAAATATGGGCCAATCCTGAAGACCGGCTTAAGTGGCAAAAGACTTTGGAAGAACAAGGCAGGATACAGGGCTTTGAAACCAGGTTCCGTAAGAAATCCGGCGAAATAAGGGACGTGCTTGTCTCGGCGGAGGTGATCGGTGTAGCCGGGCAGCAGTATATCCTGAGCCTTGTATATGACATTACCGAGCGCAAACGAGCAGAGGAGCAAAGAAAGAAACTTGAGGAACAGCTAGTCCAGGCCCAGAAGATGGAGTCAATAGGGCGACTGGCCGGTGGCGTGGCACACGATTTCAACAACATGCTGGGTGTGATCATTGGCCAGGCGGAATTAGCATTGAAGATGTGCGCTTCCAATGACAAGCTCCAGCACAACCTCGAGGAGATTATCAATGCGGGCCTGCGTTCAGCGGACCTTACCCGACAACTGCTGGCCTTTGCACGCAAGCAGACCGCCGCACCCAAAATACTCGATTTGAACGACACGATCTCGGGCATGCTCAAGATGTTGAAGCGGCTAATAAGCGAGGATATCGATCTGTCCTGGCATCCGGGCCTCGATCTTGGGAAAGTCAAAATTGATCCATCTCAAGTAGATCAGATTCTGGCCAATCTTGTGGTCAATGCCCGAGATGCCATTTCCGGAGTAGGCGCTATAACTATGAAGACCGAGAACGTTGTGATCGATGACTCCGATAGGGCAGAAACCCCAGAATTCATTCCCGGACAATACGTTCTGCTGACAGTCAGCGATACCGGCGATGGAATGAGTAAGGAGATCCGCGAGAATATCTTCGAGCCTTTTTTTACAACTAAGGAAGTAGGCAAGGGAACCGGGCTGGGATTGTCCACCGTTTACGGCATCGTTAAACAAAACGACGGTTTTATTTATGTTGCCAGCGAATTGAGGAGGGGAACCACGTTTAAAATCTACCTGCCCCGGTTCGATGCTGAAACCGCACAGGTTCCCTCTCAGGAGGCGGCCGGCAATCTCCCGACAGGTACGGAAACCATCCTGCTGGTCGAGGACGATGAACCGATCCTGAATCTCAGCAAGATGATTCTCGAACACCTGGGCTACAAGGTGATTGCGGCGCCGGCGCCGGTTCAAGCCCTACGTATTGCCGAGGAGCATAAGGAAGATCTCCACCTGCTTATAACCGACGTGGTGATGCCGGGGATGAACGGCCGGGAACTGGCAGAACAGCTCAGAGTCGTTCGTCCTAACCTCAAGTGCCTTTATGTGTCCGGCTATACAGCCGACGTGATAGCACATCGCGGCATTCTGGACGAAGGAGTGAATTTCATTCACAAACCATTCGGAATCGATGAGCTTTCGGCAAAAGTCAGACAAGTGTTGGACCACTTGGCATAGATGGCTAAAAGATCCACCCGCGCGCTTTTTCACTGAGTGATCATCAAAGATTATGCGCTTTGCTCCATATACATGCGAGCTGTGCATCGATGTTCGGAGGAGCCGGATATGCAGGATGAAGTCAAGACCAAAGAGCAACTCATTACAGAATTGTGCGCATTACGACAGAGGCTTGCTGAATCAGAAAAGGACATCACCGAGCGCAAGCTGGCTGAGGAGGCATTGAAGGAAAGCGAGGAACGTTTTAAGGCTCTAGCTCTGGCCTCATTTGAGGGAATTGCCTTTACTGACGGTGGCGTTGTCATCGATGCCAATCCCCAGCTGGTGGAAATGCTCCGCTATGATCTGTCTGAAATCATCGGCAAGCCCGCAGCAGAAATGATCGCGCCGGAAGACCGGGAATTAGTAAGTTATTTTATGGAGGCCGGATACGAGGGCCGTTACGAGAACCGGCTACTCCGTAAGGATCGTTCCACACTTGTTGTTGAAACGCAAGCCAAGCACTTCACATATCGGGGACGTAATGTCCGAGTAACCGCTGTGCGTGATATCTCAGAGCGCCGGCAGGCGCAGCAAGATCTGCGTGACGCAAGAGATATGCTGGAACAACGCGTTCAGGAACGTACATCTGAATTGGCAAAGGCCAACGCGGATCTTCGGGAAATTCCCTCCAGGCTTTTAGCTGCCCAGGAGGAAGAAAGGAAAAGAATAGGAAGTGAACTCCACGATAGTATTGGGCAAACGCTTGTCGCCATCAAGTTTTGGATAGAAGTAATTCTAAAGTTCAGAGATCAGGGTGATCCCGAAACCGCCATAACGCATTTGGAGCGGTTCGTTCCAACTCTCCAGCGGTCAATTGAGGAAACTAGAAACATCTACATGGGTTTGCGCCCCACGATGCTAGACAATATGGGGCTTTTAGCAACACTTGATTGGCTGCATAGGGAATGCATGAAACTCTATCCTGAGTGCCACATTGAACTTAAGACCGAGATTATGGAAGAAGAAATCCCAGAACGGTTGAGGGTCACTATCTTCAGAATCGCTCAGGAGTCACTGAATAACGTTGCCAAACATAGCAAAGCTGAATGGGTTGACATTTCGCTCTCAAAAAATGGGGGTGGAATCGAGTTGGTCGTTCTTGATAATGGTGTGGGAATGGCCCCAGAGTTAATCCTCCAGGCAACCACAGCCAGGAGTCTTGGGCTTACCTGCATGAGAGAAAGAACCGAATTTACCGGTGGGAGCTTCTCAATCGAGTCAACTCCAGGTAAAGGCACGACCATTCGGGCTTGCTGGGCAATGCAAGCTGAGGACCGACTTCAATAAGGTGGTATCACTCAATTGCCCGCAGTATCAAATCGTTAGCCGTTCCACTCTCTAAAATCACACTCCTGCTTTCCCGGGGAAGTTGCTGCAGTTCTCCTATATGGCGATATTGGCGATCTCTATCTATCCCGATCGGCCTCTCGCTTAACTCGAAAATCAGCCGGAGATAGTTTTTCAAATGGGCGTATGGTTCTTGTCGAGTTTCTTCGGCAACTACCTATTCGGATTCCTCGGTATCTTCCGGGAGCGGATGGACCGCGAGGCTTTTTTCCTCATGCTGACCGGGCTGGGCTTCGGGGCCGGGGTGGCAATCCGGGTGCTCGGGCGGCCGCTGGAGCGGATAGTAGCGGGAAACAGCACAGCCCCCCGGGAGAGAAGTTGATGTCTGGTAAGATTACTGGAATCCGAAAGCGCATGAACTCTGCGCTAAACTCTTATAAAAATACGTTTTTGCCACATAATCCATGCGGTTATAAATATGGACAGAAGGATCTCCATCGGGTGGAGCAAAGATGAGGCGCCCCAATTTATAATTGGAACGGAGAAGATTCCGGACATGTGCATGGACGGGAGCATGGTGCCGAGAATTTGAGAAAGCATATAGAGGGCGATTGGATTCAGGCCGAGGATGATAAGCGGTTTCGTCCATCTTGAAAAACCCGCGATATCGATAAACCAGTAAAAGAGTGCCAGGCAGACAAGTGCCAGTCCTGCCATGAATATACTGAAGGTGCTCGTCCATATGCTCTTGTTTATCGGCAGCCAGTGGCTCAATATCTGGCCGGCGATGAGCAGAAGCACCCCGGAACAGAGCATTCCGGCTGTTTTTCGGCGTTCTGATGCGGAAGATCTCAGCCACTGACCCGTGAGTACGCCAAAAAGAGTGGTGGCGATCGCTGGAATTGTGCTTACGATTCCTTCCGGGTCCCACTTTCCATCGTAATATGACCACATGTACCCATTCAGAAAATGCGAATCGACCCAGGCGGCAAAATTTGCTCCTGGTTCGAGTGCGCCGGTGCCGATTCCTGGGACGGGGACGAACCGCATCATCGCCCAGTAGGAGGCAAGCAGGGTGATAAGCCATAAAATGCGGCCTCTCAACCCGCATTTCAGCACAATCAGCGAAGCAAAAAAATAACAGACTGCAATTCTTTGCAGTACCCCGGGTATTCGGATATTTGAGAGCTGGAATGACGGAAAGCTGTTGAGAAGAAGCCCAAGTACGAACAGGATGACGGTTCGTCTTATAATGCGAAGCTCGAACGCCTTTGGGGAGATGCGGTCCTCCTCACGCTCGGCAAATGAAAAAACAAGCGATACCCCTACGATGAAAAGGAAGGAAGGGAAAACGGTGTCCGCAAAAGTCCAGCCATTCCAAGCGGCGTGTTCCAGAGAGGAAAAGATCGCACCATCGTCGCCGCGGTAGTTCGCCAGAATCATCAACAATATCGTAAGGCCGCGAAAAGCATCCAGCGAGGAGAGCCGTTCTTTTTTCGCAGCGATATCAACACAGGTGGTGGCACGAATATATGCAAGGTTGCTCATTGAATTATCCCCCCCAAGTTTTCTTTCATCCCAATTGTTCAGGCAAGAAATAGGGGATTCTTGACGCCGGATAAATTGAGCAAAGACCTTGCCAATTGTGCTTAAAATGGCTTGGGCATTGGATTAGATGCGGGATTGCACCCTAAAAAGTTCTAAACATTGGTACAAATATGTACAGTCTTGGTTGGGCGATACCAAATTGTACCAGCGGAGGGTCAACTTACACAAAGCATAGAGGAATCAGGCCACGGAAGAAAGGGCATGGCATGATGAACCGTCAGGAGGGGAGGTAAAGGCAAGGAGGCCTGTGAGCATAGCCTACTTTTGAGTAATACGTTCATTCGCTTGAGGATTTTGCTATCTTTTGAGTAGTTGCTTTCTCCGCACACCTTTTCATGGTCGGAGTGGCATGGCTGAAGCGGAACATTGGAGAGGCTCCTGGGGATTGGCAGAGCAGCTTTCAGCAGTAGACAAGATACGCCTCATCAAGAGTCTTTCGCCACAGATAGAGCAGCAACTGAAGTCTTGTAAATTCTGTTTAGCGAAAACTGTTGCGGTAGCTATGAAGAGGTGTGGACCTTTCCGAAGAGGATATTGCTCGGGCACAGCGGGAAACATGGGCCGAGTGGGGTGGGCGAACCTTTGGAGGAGGCAACGGAAATCGGCGTCTGGAAAGGAAACGGCATGGATTATAGTAGATTTATCCTTCGTGATCCACAAGTCTGTGGTGGCGAGCCGGTAATTGCAGGAACTCGAGTTACAATTCGAACTATTCTAGCCAGTCTGGCCGAAGGTGCGAGTATAGGAGAAATCCTCAGAGATTTTCCGGCACTTACTGAGGAGCAGGTGATGGCGGTAATAGCATTTGCTGCTGCTTCCGCTGAAGAAGATCTGCCGATTCCCGGTATTCCGAAGGTCGCATGAGGACTAAACTTGATGAAAACATGCCTGTGCGGTTGGTTACTGCACTGGGCGGCATTGGAAACGATGTTGAAACCGTCTCTTCTGAAAAGCTTAGCGGCGCAAAAGACGAAGAGCTATGGTCTGTCGCTCAAAATGAACAACGTCTTTTGATTACACAGGACCTTGATTTCTCCGACAACCGACGCTTTCAGCCAGGATTCCATCATGGAATCATTTTGGTTCGGCTTCGCAGACACGGTCGTGAGGCGCTTTTCCGTAAGGTTTTGGAACTTTTTAAGTCAGAGAATGTCGAGAACTGGCGGGGGAGCTTTGTCGTTGTGACGGACCACAAGATCCGCATTCATCGACCCAAACATTGATGTTGCCATATTGAGTCGCACTTACACTTTTAACGCCCCAAATCCCCTTTCAAGCATTCCGTGGTTTCTTTCGAGCTTTTTCGGGCACTACTTTTCCGGGTTCCTCGGCACGTTCTGGGAGCGGATGCCCAGGGAAGGTTTTGCCTGGTGCTTACAGGAATCGGTCTCGGCGGCGGGGTCGTGATTTGGCTGCTCGGACGTTCGGTTGAGCGGATGGTAGAGGGACACGACAGGAGCATCTGAATTTGCTGGATTTCTCCAACAATGCCCAAGGCCGGATTCAAGCCGCGTATTAATTTTATAAGCTTTTTCAGCCTGCCTGTCCAATTACTTGTTACTTGGCGGCATGGAGAGATACCTGTTACTTATTTCTTGAGTAGGAATCCTAGTCTCTTTGCCGCTTTACCTCCAGGGCGTACTTTATGTTTTCGTAAATTGTGCTGGCAAAGGAATTGAATTTCTCCGCATGGGCCAAGGAGGGCATTCCATTTGGGAGAAGTCCGAGATTGCCGGGATAGCGGGCATCGACATAAAGTTTGTCCAGCATCTCGATGATGAGAAGGTCGGCATCAATTTTTATATAAGCCTTCACGATTTCAAAGAGTCTCTCCAGGCTGTGTACCCTGACTGAGCCAAGTTCATACTCCTCGATTGCCGCTTTAAGCGACTTTTCAACAGCCTGTTGAGCATGGAAAGCAACCATGTGTGTCAGGTGTTCATCCTGCCGAATTCGTTCGATGACGCGAAGATCGTCCTCCGCGGCTTTCAGCCATTCCTCAGTGAGCTTTTTCATACAAAACCTCACCGCGTTCCGCGATCTCCTTGGCGAACATGCTTCCCTGTCGGATGAATTCATCGTGCATCGGTTTTGTGTGAACAATCAGGTCTATCGGTATGCGTTTCTTAATTTCCCGCAGGACCGAGGACACACGATGATAGTGCTCCATGTTCTCTTCAAAGCTATGGGGCATGGAATCATCGCCGGTAACGACGAGAAGATCGATGTCGCTATTTAGCCCTGGAGCGCCGCCGGCGTAGGAGCCGAAAACGATCACCTTTTGGATATTGCCGCCTTCGGTCAATCTGGAAAGAATCTCCTGTCTTATTTCCTCCGGAATCATAGAATCAGCTCTCATCGACCTTTTCCCATCCGTCCAGTTGATGGTTCCCGTGATTGGAAAGCATTATATCATAGGGCAATTCGACCACCGGAAAAGATTTTATGTTTTGAATGCGCTGATCATTTCAAATGAAATAAGTGCATGTCTGGTGTCGCTCCGATGAAGCGGGGAGCGGTGATGCGCGAGCAGTGAACAGTGAGCTGTGAGAAACGAATTTAATTCGGCAGTATTATACCAGGAAGAAATTTGGCTCTGACCTCTATGGTTGACCGGGCGCCGGGAAAACTTGCCTCAGGTTTTCCCGGCGGACATCGTGCTCGGTGAAGTGTCGATTTATGATCCGGACACATGGACAATCGACGAGGACCATTTTTTTCCTTTTTGGGAGATACTCCTAAACTATCTCAGTATCTGTCGCGGGTTTTTTCGTCTTGCGCAAAGAGACCTTTCGCCACATGCCACCTTTGCCGAAGCACTGCCATCCCCAGGACAACCATTTAAGGAGGGCCTGCGCCAGCCAGAGGGCCCAGACGAGCATGAGAATGCGATACACGAGCATGGGAAGGGACAAAACCCTTGGTCTGGGCATGGTTGGCCCGATGCGGTCCTGTGTCCACTGCAGCAAGAAATCCGATGATCCGTTTCCGGCAATCTGCATGTTGGGAATTCCCAGAAGACCCTTTTCAATTGAAAGGTAGAGCCCCACCATGGCGGCCACCGTCCAGACCGTAAGGAGTAATTGTGTCAGATCGAAAGCGAACCACCCTTGCGCAAAGTCATGTCGTTCTCGCAAACCGAGGACGAGCAGCCACCCCACTATCATGATGGCCACGAGGGGATGAACCTGGGTTAGCCCTAAGCTAAGCAGCAGCCAATGGCGTTGCTTGAGAGGTGTCCATGGAATTCGACCCAGTCCCAGGGCGGCCAGAATAACTACCAGCAGATAGCTCCAGAAAAGCACTGCCGGTCCCAGCCGCGGGCCTCCGGCCCACAGAATCCAGCGATTTGGCTCCATTCTGAATAGTACGGATGCATTGACTGCACGCTGCCCGGAATCGCCGATACCCACCTCCGGGGCCTCGGTCAAAAGTGAACCGTTCCGGCTCTGATGCCATTCCAGAGACACATTTTGCGCTCCCGGTTGTAAAGGCACCGTAACCGTTCTTTGATTTTGTCTCACGGGTTGAGTTTTTCCATTGATCCGGACCTCCTGAAGGCTTGCTTCTGAAGGCAGGGAGAAGCTGTGCTGACCACCCTGACTGGAACGTATGTTGATCGTCTGGATCACCTTGTTGAATCGCTCCCCCTGAACCAGCTCCAGCCTGGCGTCGTCGATGGTAACCTGTTGTCCTGGGATAGCTTCAGGTCGAGTCACAGTGATGGTGACGCCTTCACCGGACCATGGCTGCCACTGAGGTTTCCAAAATCCTTCCCCATCCTGGTGGTGGATGACAGGAATGCCCGTCAGCTCGCAATGCCATATCGGGCTTGCATCCAAGATCCAGGTCTCGTCCCAGGCAATTCCCCCATCCCCGGAGGAAGCCTTAAGTTGAATCTCGGAATGAGGTTCCAAGGTCGAGTTCCATTTCAGCTCAGTCATTCCGGGTTCCATGTTGACGAGCACCCTTCCATCGGCAACATGAATTCCGGAAGTAGTTACCGATTCACCGTAGATTAGCGGCACTGCCGCTACGATCGGCATTCCAGGGGCCGTGACCCTGCTTATCGTGGTAAAGACCTGCCAGTCCAATCCAAGGGACAACTCCCTTTGAACGTGAAGAAAAGGTGGCAGTGAGTTTTCTTCAACTTTTTCGGTCGGGGCGCCATCCTTCTTTTGCCGCGTAAGTTGAATACTCCCTTCTACCTGACCGTCCTGATGGATTCCCTGAACGTCCCAGCCGGCTCCTACAAACTTTGCTTGATGGGGTCTAAGAGGCAGAGGCAGTTGGATCGAATCTCCCGTAGGAGTCTTGCCCTGAAGTGTTGCAGTGTGGACGCCAAGCGGGACGAGTATCCACAACAGCCCGTCCTTATCCCGCCGTAGACCTTCGGCAGGTTGATCATCGAGAAGCACTTTTTCCGGCAACCATGACCTGGCGTTGCCGGGCAGAGGTACGGCCGTGTCCGTGGCCGCGTGGACTTGAAAAAGCAGCCGCAGGCTTTCAGCAGTTACCGTGATCTCCATGAATGGGCTTTCGGCACAATTGGGCAGGCAGTCGGGCGGCTCGAGGAGTCGATTCTGCATCTGTTGAAGGAGGTCTGAAGGAGGGAAACCGGAGATATTAGTTTCAGCTTTAACCCTTTGGGGCAAGAACAGTAAAAGGAGGAGCGCAACTGCGACGGTTGCTGATTTGCCAGGTCGCTTCCAGAGGGGTATGTCGAGCATGAGAAAGATCAGAAGCGCAAGCAGCACAACCCTCATGAAGGCCAGAACCAGATTGGTTGCGGGCGGCATTAGCCACAGGTGAATCTGCTGATTCCGAGCCACCGGGCCATTCCATTTCATGGCTATGGATTGCCAGGTCCAGGTGGGGAGGCCCGGGCCGGTCTGGATTAAAGCACGAGGGTCCTGGGTAAGAGCGTTTTTTTCTTGCAGGTAACTCCCCTTGTCCTTCCCTCCTTTTGACCCTGCTTGCGGAGAAGCCGGCGAAATGCGTTTCAGAGAATCGCCCGGGATAGATTCTCTTTGTTGCTCGTAGATTTCCGGGGCCTGAGGCGCAAAAGCCAAGTCCGCTGTGAAGTCTGAGACGATCTGGGGTGGTTCCAATTGTGGATAAATTCCCCCGCGGATTTGCTGCATCATGAATGGAATGGAAATAACGAGCAAAATGACGAGGCTAACTATGCGAACGGCGCCAATCAATCTTCTTGCCCATCCCGCCGGCAGAAAACGCAGCAAAGCCACAGCCGCCAGCAAGGGGAGCCACACGATGCGCGGCGCACCAGGTTCATGGTAAATGAGCGCAATAGCCACCAGAGCAAGCAGGCCCCAGCGGTAATTCCACAGCCTGGAGACCGCAATCGAGATGATCAACACCAGAAAGAGATCCAGAAGCGTCCAGCGTTGGAACCATGTTCCCGGCATGACGTCTACACCGCTGGCTGTAAGCAGACACCACCCCGGAGGGAGACGGAGCACTCCCGAGACCGACTGGAAGTCATGGTCCCAGCCTACCGCTGGAAGCATTGAGTTGGAGGCTTCATACCTGGACTCCGCAACGAGGTTTAAGTGCCCTTTGCGAAGCTCGACGCCTGGCTTCATTTCAGCTCCCTGGCTGGTGATGAGCTGGTCGGTTCCGTCGGCGGAAACCCGTCCGAGAAGGCCCGGTGGGTTCATCGCCAGAAACCACTGACGGCTCATGGTCCCTCCGATATGATCCTGAACAGTGAAACCGGACCCGTCGAAATCCAGCCACCAGGTCCGCTTAAGGCTGAGCATATCCGGTGCGGGATCGGGATCGCCACGCCGGGTTTCCTTAAAGATCATCGTGGCCCCAGGCTGTACTACATATGTAGGAAACCTTTCCCAGTCCCTGGGAGCGTCTGTTTGTTTGGGATCAACTCCCGGCACCCCTTCAATCTGTACCATGCGCAGTTGATTCTGTGCCTGGAAGGACCATACTTCCTGGCCAAAGGCCCCGTTTATGGGGCCGAGCCCTTGGATAGGGCCCTCGAATCGGGTCAGGATTGTGATTTCCCACCGGCCCGGACGAGCCTGGAGGAACAACTCCCCCGCAGGGCCCAGTTTTGCGGGAAGCGGGCTTTGGATACTCAAAGGAATGGCCTTTTCCAGCAGGACATTATCCAATTTTACTTCGCGCCCCTGACCCGAGATATTGATCCTTAGAAGATTGTGCACCTGCATGGGAATCGTATCGTCGACCAGCCGATATATCTTCATCTCCAGCCGGTCTTCCTGCTTGCCCGAGGTGGAGCGCTTCTGGAGCCAGAGACGGCCGGATTCATCGAGAAGCGGAAAGTCTATCGGTTTGCCGTTGATGGAAAGGGAGACCAGGCCGCTTGCGTCAGGTACGTTAATCATCTCGGGCATTTCGTCCCAAACAAAAGAACCCTCGACCACGTGTCTCCCGGGCGTGAGGCTTACCGCCGGGAGATCGTGGCGCCTCAGCAATGGGACGGTTTTCCCGTCCACCTTAACGTCAAAGGGCCAGACATTAGCGCTGCCGGGCAGGGTAACCCAATCCTTAACGAAGACACGCCACTCCTGGGTTAATCGGCCACCTTTCCGGTCCAGGGCGAGATGCAGCCGTGATGGCCATACGCATTGGAATGCGATACCATTGTTGCAGGTTATGGGGCAAAGGTGCGTCTCCTTACCATGCAACACCCAAGATTTCCATATTGCCAGGTCGGGGGGTATGCTCTCCGTATCCGGGACTGCTGCCGGCGCAGAAAGGCTAGTCAACAGAACAGCACAGATAATTGCCGCTGTAACCCACATCTTCTTCATGATTGATCCTTATGCTGCGGTGGATAAATCGATAGGCCTCCTGCAAAACTCCATGCGAGTGAGTTGGATTTGGCCAAAAAGTGAGCTTAATCAACGGTCTTGGAGTATAGATATTATGCAACCAGCGGCTTGCCCGTGTACGTCCGGTTGAATGGCGCCGCGTTGGTGTCATTGCTTCTTTAGCAGAAGAATGATCCGAAGATACTCATTCTCCTCGGGGACCGTGCCCCGGCAACGAATTTTGCCATAGCATTGGACTTCGGCTTTCAAACCATCCAGGCAAGTTAAGATCATGCTTGTGGGGCCGCATGTCAATGACATGGAGGCCGTCAGGCCCGCTGAGGACCAGGATGCTTTAAATATGGGTAAAATTTTTGAGGGATTACGGTTCCCCATTCTCCGAGACAGTCTCTGATGTTCCACGGAACAGCCGGAAACGATTAAACGATTAAAGGTTTCTTCCCGGTTCAGTTCCAATACGACAAAGCGCCTGTCCGGCTCTTGGCGCCGTTTGATTTTACATTCATATTATTGGTTGGCATTCAGCCAACAGCGCATTCAAAATTAAGCCAGAAATGGTAAGCAGCACTAAGATGGGCTTGGGCTGCTTCCTGGGAGAGGCACCTCCTACCTAAGTTCAAAAATCAGCCGAAAATAGTTATTTAAGAACCACCATATCCTCTTCCGCCTGCAGACCCATTTCTCTTACGTGAGCCGATTCCCATTATGATTTCCGGCTTTCAAAGCTGTCGGCCCTGCGCAGATCGGGAAACAAGCGCATCCAGAGGATGGCGACTACAATCGTGCCCATGCCGCCTACAACTACGGCGGGAACGGTCCCCAGAAGCGCTGCCGTTACACCGGACTCGAATTCGCCGAGCTGATTCGATGTGCCGACGAAAAGCGAGTTGACAGCGCTCACCCGGCCTCGCATTTCGTCCGGGGTCGAAAGCTGGACGAGCGTCATCCGGATCACAATGCTGATCACATCCGCTGCGCCGAGCACGACGAGGGCGCCTAATGAGAGGAGCATGGAGGTCGACAGGGCGAACGTTATTGTAGCAAAGCCGAATACGATCACTGCGCCGAACATCAGATGGCCGATCCTGTGTTCGAGCGGAAAGCGGGCCAGGAAAACGGACATTGCGAGGGCGCCTACAGACGGCGCCGAACGCAGCACGCCCAGGCCCCATGGACCCGTGTGGAGAATGTCCCGGGCGAAGATCGGAAGCAAGGCTGTGGCCCCACCGAACAGAACGGCGAAAAGGTCGAGGGATATAGCCCCCAGAATTTCCGGCCGGCTTCGGATGAAGGCAATTCCGGAGAAAAGGGAGCGGAAATCCCGCGAATTCGAGCGGGGCGGGACTCTGTCGAAACGAATGAAAGAAGTGAGCAGACTGGCCGAGAGGAAAAGCAAGGCGGCCATCGAATATGCAGCGGCCGGTCCGGCTGCGTAGAGAAATCCACCCAGGGCCGGCCCGATGATAAATGCGGTCTGAATCGCCGAACTGCTCAGAGCTGCCGCTTTCGGGAGGAGCGAATCCGGGACGAGCCCCGGGAGCAGGGCCGACATGGTCGGGTGTTCGAAACTTCGGGCAGCCCCAATTACGGCTACGGCTGAAAATATCCCTGCGATATGGAGCCAGCCGTAGAGATTGCCCATAGCCAGCATGAGCGCGGAACATCCCATAACAGCCTGGCAGGTTCGGACTATGGCGCGGCGGTCGTAGCGGTCGGCAGCATGGCCGGCTGCAAGGGTCAGAACAACCATCGGAAGGAATTGGACCAGTCCCAGCATACCCAGGTTGAAAGCGCTCCCGGTAAGCGCATAGACTTGCCAGCCGACTGCGACCGCTGAAACCTGGAAAGCAATTGCAGAAAACACCCGCGCGGTCCAGAACAGGAGGAAGGGCCGGTTGCTTAGAAGTGTGTCCGATTTCGACGGGCCCGGCGGAGCTTTCGGTGAGTGAGGGGAGGTCATATCCGCAGTCCGGAAAAGGGGATCGGTCCTAGGAGAGCGGATTCGACGGCTCCAGGTTCGGCATCGAAAACGATTATGCGGCACCCGTCGCACCGAGCCCGACTACATGCCGAGTGAGCTTTCCCGCTTCGGAACAGTTCTCCGGAGCCATACGAATCGACAAGTGTGAAAGCATTCATGTTCGATCATTCATCCGTGAGTTTGGCGCTTTGTGGCGAACTGCGAGAACCATACAGCAAAGTTCAATCCTGTAATGTGTTGGGGGGCAAGGTTGATCCCCAGTGTGAAAACGCCTTCAAAATGCCTCCGGGGAGCAGCACAGTCACAGCCCGAAAATCCGGCCAAAGGGAATTTCTCTAAGGTGGATTATCGTCCGGAGGGCATCGAAGTTCGGCTATTTACCATCCATTGCGACCGAAGTGGAGAGCAAAATCTCGGCATAGTGGAGAAATGATTGTGTAACCTTGGAGTCTGCAGGACGTATTTCAGCGACCTTAAGGTGGTCGATTCGATCTGAGTGAACCTCGGAGTCAAGGCGGATTACCAAACGCGGCCACGCGGAATTCATTGCGAATCCATCACGGAGCCCGGACGGAGTCATTTATTTCTACACAGTCCAAAC
>JBKQLC010000177.1:0-30268 GCA_052147195.1 Syntrophobacteraceae bacterium | reverse complement strand
TGCTTCACGGTTCCCCTCCCAAGTGAGTTCTTGTGAGGTGACATAATGCCATGAATCCTAAACTATTACAAATACTTAAATAGGACACGACTAGAAAACTAATATTTATAAGCTCACGGATTCAGGTTCTCCTCATCTCGCAACAATGTCCGCCATCCGGACCAATATCATTCAGAATCTTAAACCAAATATTGTTTAATTTTCCCCATCAATGCCTTCCAACCGCGAGATTCGCAATAAACGGGATGCGTTGCGGTCCCGGTCCCCACTTCTCATGCAAGCCGCTTAGAAGTTCCTGGACCACCATGGTCCATTGATCTTGACCAAGCGCCTCTCGCACGGCATGAATAGGCGGCGTACTCCGAGCGAGCATATTCCAGAACTCGTCTACGGATTGTACCTCAAACGAGTGGGCAACCTCGTGTACCCCCACTTCGCGGAACCCAGATTGCCGCCTCAGTTGGAACAGGCGCTCAGCTCCATTTCCACGGGCTCAAAATACCAGGCCATTTCGATGAGAGTCCCTCCGGCGCCCACGTTGTTTAGAAGTGAGTGGTCGTTGCCTACAAACGGCTGAAGGATTTTCTTGATGCATTCCTCATCCCATTCAAGATCATGGCCGATGGTCGGAGCGCACCGTCTGCCGTTCCAGTTTACAGGCACAATTTCCTTGCGCGGGCTGATGTTGTTGCTGACCCAAGCTATGATGTCCTTAGGTTTTGCGCCGGGTCCGAATATTTCCTTTATCCCTATCTCTTTGAACTTAGGGATATCCTCGGGAGGGATAATGCCTCCACCTACTACCGGTATATCCTCCGCGTTGCTCTCCCTCAGAAGCTCAATGACCCTGGGGAAGGAATATCTGTACCCGCTCGAGAGGGTGCTTAACCCGATCAGGTCCACGTCTTCCTGGACAGAGGCGCTTACGATCTGCTCCGGCGTCTGACTGCATCCGTTGTAGATGACCTCGAAGCCGGCGTCACAAAATGCGAGGGCTACCAGTCGGGCGCCAAGGTCCTGGCCGCCCAGTCCAAGCTTGGCAACCAATACACGAAGTTTCCTCGCTGTTTTCATGAAACCTACCTCCTCAATGAAAGTGAAGATAGTTCGGTCGCCCTACCCGGACGGCCTCTATCCGACACTCTTTCCCACATCTGCGGGACCACCGCTTCTGTTCGCCGGAAATGTGCACTTCCACTAGAGATAGGTATTATGGAGGAAAGAGGAGGAAAGGCCCCCAAAGGGATACCTGAAATTCCCCCTGGAGGCTTCACATTTGCATTTTGAGGAAAGGCCACTTCATCATCATGGCTTACTCCAGACAGAAGCCCTTAAAAATGTATGATTCACTCATATCATATAAAGGTTTCTCAAAGGTTACTTCTCAACGGTCATTAAGCGTGCAATCTCGTCGGGGCCATGAGATCAATGGCGCCGCTGACTAAAGCGAAGGCCACGCAACGGGCGTAATCGTCATTTAGTTCCTGCTCATTGGGCATTTCCTGTTCGTAATTCTCGCAATCCTGGCACGAAAAACCGGGCCATCTTTTGCGAATGGTGTAGTCGAGGCAGTCACCGTACTTTCGACAAAACACGTTGCGCCTTACTTCTTCGGAATTCTCCACAGCCATGTAGCGTACAGGTTTTCCCTTTTCCACGACTGTCTCCTCTGATTTTGGGGGTCCATCTTCTTTTGTCCCTTAATATCAGCCGGTTCCCTGAATTGAAATCAGGTTAAACAGGGCATTTGCATAATCTGCGACTGTATTTTTCTCACGCTAAATATAGGGGCAAGTAGAGCTCTATTTTTGTTTTGAACATTCTGTTCTTCTCAGGTTCCTGTGAGGTGAACCTGGACAGGTCGCGGGTCGGGCCAAGTGAAGTACCTGCATTGAGAGCCAAAAGGTTAAAAAGAGAGGCGATTCTTGGTCTTAGAGAGTCAAGGACGGCAAAATGGGCACTCTAAGCAATGGGCCGAATCCTTCAAACGTCCATTTGGAGAGGCTGGTGTCCCAGGGCAGTGAACAGTGAGCGGTGAACAGTGAGCAGCGGTCTGATCGGCATTTTCATCTTTGGGTTTTTACCGAGAAAGCTGGTCTCGAACATGATTTGGCACGTTGGTGCAGAACAGGCTCGCAATCATCTCAAACATTCCGGATACGACATGGCCGTTTTCGATTTCAACATGCCAGGAGAATCCGGTCTCGATCTTCTCCACTACGTCTCATCCATTTATCCGGGAACTCCATTTGTCCTGATGACCGGATATGATGATCTGCGGATCAAACGAGAATCGATTAGGGCGGGAGTTCAAGCATACATTCAAAAGCCATTTTATTTGAATGAGCCAGCCTACACTATAATCAATCTGATTCAGCGCGACAATCAAAAGGAGGTCCCTGTCGCATAGCCCGCCGCCACATTCAGACTCTCTGGCGCAGGAACTGGAACAAGGAAAGATCCCTTTGGCTTGAGAGGCTCTGGTCTTCAATCTCTGGTGCAGTTTGCTCAAGCAGGCAAAGTCGCTCATCCACTTCCCGCAGAAGGCGAAAGCCGGTCGCCGGTGTGATTTTTGCGCCCTTTACATGGATATGCATGAATTTGTCGAAAGCTCGATGAATATTCTCCTTTTTCTTTTTACTAAGCACTGACATGTTGTTCCCCTTCAGTTTAACTGATTTTATCGATACTTACGATTGATACAGCATAAATTGTACGCTAACCTATTCTTAATCCATGGTAGAACCTTTGCTTCCCATCGTACTGACAAACATAGTGTTCTGCTCCCGCTGATTGGGTTTTGCGGGCTATAATTTCTCGACGGTTTCTCATGACTTATGTTTCATACGAATTAATGTCATTGTCTCCCATCTTCAGTCTTGTTTTCAGTCCATACCCAAGAGGGATTAGGCAAAATTGATGCCTGATCCGAAGCTGTCTTACCGAATCATGTAAATAGGCCGTGGGCTGGGGTTTACGGTGCATCGATCCGTCCATGGGGGGTGGTGGCCCGGGTCTTTTGCAGGGCATTTGTTGCTGAAAGCTGACAATTTTTGTCACCGCCTCACGAAAAACGGCAAAGCAGCGATGAAATGCCATCCGGACCAAAAGTTATTTATGAGAGCACCCTGGTCCAATAAGCCAGGGACGCCATTGCTCTCTATGCGTTTCTTCTCACGGAGAATCAGGAACGTAGCTTGGCCCGCCCCTTGACTACTTGTCAGCACTGTGGCACTACCTTTCTGCCATTTTCCAAATCTGCTTCAGTATTCATGCAGGTTTGGGGGTGATGACCGGCTGGTCACTGTTAAACTTTAGTTAAAGTGTTGAACTCCGGTTGCCGATTTTTGTTAAAAGCAAATGGTTTGCCGGCTATTTGGCTCGGTTGTTGCGTCTCTAATTAGCTCTTACTCAATTGAAAGGGCTGATTTTCTCCTTCTATGTCACTAGTGCAGCTTTAGGGGCGTTGTATGGATATCGAAAAAGCTTTCGACGGGTTGATGGTGGAAACGGACAGGCTTGTTAACTTGATCGTGCGTGGTCATTCCTTTCGAGGTTTTTTTGTAGGTTTTAAACCACAGGAGTTTCTGGTTATCGAAGTCCCCGTATCGACAGAGGTTGACACTTGGCTAACTGAAGGAAATGCTGTCATGGGATCATTCTGCACCGATGGGACATTGATCCAGTTTAAGTCCTCAATTACCGCTTTGCTGAAGAGGTCGGCATGGCTGCTGGTTGTTTCGTATCCATCGCGGCTTGCAAAAATCTGTGATTTGAGAAGTTCGTATAGGGCAGAATGCAGTATTCCATGCAAACTGGTGACCGTGTTTGACTTACATAAATACTCAGCGTTAATAAAAAACGTGAGTGTTGACGGTTGTAAATGTGTTTTGCCGTCGATTCCACCCCGTCAAGTTGAAAAGATCAGCCCGGAAAAGAAAGTGCTTCTGGAGTTCGATTTGCCAGGCAGCCGTGGTAAAAAAGGATTACTCGGTGAGATTGTGCACATGAGCTGTAGTGGAACAAAGATCTCGCTTGGAATCAGATTCAAAGGAAATGATGATAAGGAAGCTTTAGAAGAATTGAATGAATACGTTTTGAAGGTGGCGGATATACTTTGCTCTTAAGATTATTTATCTGCATCACAATTAGGCGCTCGGAAGGGAAAACCGGGAGCACTGTCAAAACCTCTTTGTGAACACTGCCGTAATCGGATTTCTCATCACCCCTCATGCATATCTGATTCTGGTTACTCCTCCTCGGCGATTAGATTTATGATGGCGTCCTTTGATTCCATCAATATTTCTGGTATGCATCTATAATTCTTTTTATCCACGGGTAGTGAACAGTGAACAGAAAAAGCAAGAGAAAATAATTCCTCTCGGTTCTATCGCCACGCGAGGAATAGAAAAAACTACTGAGCTGTGAACGGTGACTGGGTTTCGGACCACTAATCGCTGGTCGAGGTATTCTGCTCCCCGTTCACTCTTCACCCCTCCCTCCCGGCTCCCCGTTCGCCTGAATCGGCCCGAATTTGCGGGAAAGCGAATTGAGGAATTAAGGGATTAAGAGATTGAGGAATTGAGGGATTAAGGGATTAAGGGATTCTGCTCACTGCTCACTGCTAGCGTGCGATCCATTTTCTTTGGCGGCTATTGTCCGGAGGAATTCCAACGCATTGCTCACAGCTTCGTTCATCTGTGGGATTCTGGGCAGACTCTGCTGAAGCCGGGTGATATATCCCCGTGTCTGCAGGCGCCTGGCTGTTTGTGCGTGGTTGATGTCATAAACCCAACTGATAAGCAGTAGTCTATAATCAGTATCAGTTTTCACTTCTTCGGAATCTACAATTTTCCCTTTTTCCAGGCTTTGCAGTACCTTTTGCGAACAGCTTTCACGGCATAACCTGGCCCGGCTCGGAGCGCCTATGCTCGATTGCTCATCGCCGGCAAGCCTACCCCAGACAACCCGGTAAATGTCGAGTTTATCGGCATCCCGAAGCAGACTCGTAAAGAAAATAAGTGCTTCATTTTCCACCGGGGGCAGCTCTTTGCGGTTGTGATACCGCACTGCCTTGAAGACAAGTTCCTGCTGTTCATGGTCAAGTTTGCCGAGGACCTGATTCTCCCGGATTATCTGTTCGCCAAGTTCGCCATGGTCCAGGGAAGATCGATCCATGAAGGTGCCAAAGCGCCGCACCTGCTCGAAGCGGCCGACATCATGAAAGAGTCCCATGATTCGAGCGAGGATGATTCCATCCTGGTCAAGATGCATCTCCTGCGCCAGTTGACCGATCTCATGACACACGATCATGGTATGCTCTATTTTTGTTTTGAACATTCTGTTCTTCTCAGGATCCTGTGAGGTGAACCCCGAGACATAGCTGAGGAACCACTGGATAAGCCCGTTCAGGAAAATCTCATCGGGTCGCATTTGCTCATCACTCCTGGATCATGGATCGCCTGGACAATCGGATTGCCCACGCAGCCGGTGGGGCATCAAACAGTGAACAGTGAACAGTGAGCAGAAAAAAACTACCGAGCCGTGAACGGTGTCTGGATTTCGAACACTAATCGCTGGTCGAGGTATTCTGCTCCGCGTTCACTCTTCACCCTTCACTCTTCACCCCTCCCTCTCGGCTCCCCGTTCAAGTAGATACGCGCTCAAGCCCCCGGCAAAAGAAATTCGAGCCGGGTGGGCGCCCCATTGTCTTAATGAATCCGTATTACCGCCTGCTTAATTCGAGTTCATGATGGAAAGGTGACAATCGTAATACAAACTGAGTGAGCAGTGAGCAGTGAATAGTGAAAAGAAAAAAACTACTGAGCTGTGAACGCTGTCTGGATTTCGAACCACTAATCGCTGATCGAGGGATTCGGCTCACAGCTCCCCGCTACGCGCTCCCCGGCCCGTGTTTGCCCGGAGATGCATTCCCAACTTCCGGCTCTTTGAAAACCCTTCCCATTGCCTCTCTGGACGCCGTTCGCAGCCGCAAAAATCCTTGACGTACCTTTAGCTCTTTTGCAGGCATTTTTGGCTCATCGATTGATAGCGTTATTTCCCTTCGAGCCATCAATCAGAAATTTGAGCCTTTCTACATAGCTTTTCATTTGCTCTGCCCGGTCATTCATCTCCTTGGATGATGAAGCGGATTCCTCGGCAGTGGCTGCATTTTGCTGGACCACTTTGTCCATTTCACCTATCGCCTTGTTGACCTGATCGATACCCTGGGCCTGTTCGTGAGTGGCCCCGGTGATCTCAGCGATCAGTTCGCCCACCTTCTGAGAAGAGGACACCGCCACAGTAAAAATTTGACTGGTTTTGCCGGCAAGTTCGCTACCCCGCTGCACACGCACGGTTGTCCCTTCGATCAGAGCGCTGGTCTGTTTGGCTGCTTCGGCGGCGCGCATGGCCAAGTTGCGCACTTCATCGGCCACTACGGCAAATCCAGCGCCGGCTTCGCCGGCACGTGCAGCTTCAACTGCGGCATTCAACGCCAACAGGTTAGTCTGGAAGGCAATCTCATCAATAGTCTTGATGATCTTCTGGGTTTCAGCGCTGGCTTTAGAGATTTCGATCATGGCCTCAGCCTGATCGGCCATGGTAAGATTTGCCTCCTGGAGCATCAAACCCACCTTCTGCCGCAACTCATTCGCCTCACTTGCGTTTGCGGCATTCTGTCTGGTCATGGAAGACATCTCCTCCAGAGAGGAAGATGTCTCCTCCAGGGATGCAGCCTGTTCGGAAGCCCCCTCGGCTACAGTTTGGCTGGTACGCGCAGCTTCGGCTGCAGCTCCCGATACACTCTCCGTCGTTTCATTTAAGCCCATAATCACTTGGTGAATAGGCCGAGTAACCAGTCTAGAGATCAGAAAAAAGAGAAACAGGACTACCATGGCGCTCGCCATGATGCCAATTGTCGCATTCTTGATCCGAATAGCCTCCAATGCATCGAACATGTACTGGCTGTTCTGTTCCACGAGGACTCCACCCAGTACGGAACGGCTTGAACCATGACAGTGATGACAGCGGTTTTCGTTTACGAGCGGCCGCAATACGCTGAGATAATGGGTTCCGTCTTTTAGCTCGTCAAGCGCCGACTCAGGATTTTTGCCGGTAGAAACGAGGACATCCAGAGCTTTATTCAAACTCGGAGAATTTATATTTTTGACCAGGTCGGTATTCACTTCTCGGGATTCCGAACTATAGCTGATGAGCTTATCAAAACCAAAGACATAGATTTTCACATTTTTGCTGTTCTTCGCAAATTCCTCCATCTGCTGTCGTATGGTTTCTCCATCACCAATAGCCATCGGATAGAGCATGCTGTTACAAACCGCCTCGGCGAGAATATTGGTCGAGGTCTGAAACTGTTCTTGCATCTGCTTTTGCTGGTAGACAACATTGAGGCAGACAACGGATGCGAGTGCGACAAGAAAGATAACCGCCACTCCTAAGAGCACTTTTGCCTGAAGACTTGGATTGTATTTTTTCATCAGTGTGCGCCTCCATACACCAGGGGTTTGTATTTGAATGCGCCGATGCGCTCGGAGTTGTGGCACGACTCGCAGTCTTTTGCGGTGAGCTTTCCTTTTATGTCTTTGGGGTCGCCCGTTTGCGCATGGACGCTGCCCGGTCCATGGCATACCTCGCAACCCGCGTCCTTGAGCTGAGGCGTTTCCTGCTCTGACCGGAAGCCGCCTTCTTTGCCGTATCCCGTGGTGTGGCACTCGAAACATTTCTTCACTTCTGCTTCTTCAAGGCCCTTTTTCAAACGGACGATGCTCTGGAATGAATGGGCCTTTTTGTTGAATTGTGTGAAGGTGCGGTACTCGTCCGCATGGCATTCCTTACACCCCTCCGACCCGATATACTTCGGCTGCTCAGCGCACCGTGCGTTTTGTGTCTTCCAACCGGAAAGCAAAAACAGAAAGAATAAGGAAAACAGGATAATAACGGAAAGTATCTGCTTAAAATTGTGCATACCCGAGCCCCCAATCTGTGAATGACCGTAAAATAAACCCGGAATTGGCGTACCCAATCAGCAACATTGCGGAAGCTTTTGCGATGCTAACGTCTCTAAACCCAAAAAACTCAAAAGCATCTTTAATGCTGTAAAATATTTATTCGGATAGGGTTAAGAATTTCTTTAGTGTTTCAGCATGGGAAAAATTTATCTACCTATCAATGGGGCGGCCCGAGTGAACTCCCTGAATTAAAATCAAATAGATTAAAAAATACCTCCACCCATTGCCCACGTACGTTAGAAGCTGTCATTACAAAAAGAACGAGCACAGCGCTTGAATGTAAACGAGAGGGACAAGAATCACTTCTCCTGCCCCTCTCGTCTGCTCCACCAAACGACTAGAAATTTGAGATTTCCCCGTCATCAAGGGGAATTAACTGCTCTGATCGTGTTCCGATCTTCTTGAAGTGCCATAGTCCTTTCCATTGCCGTTGCCTTGCTTCCCATGGACCCCAAGAGCCGTTGACGGACTTTTGCCGATTTTCAATGCCACTAACTTTTTGTTCATCGATTCATTGCTTCCGCAACACCGTTGCTTTTTGAACCATCGACCAGGGTCTTTAGTTCTCTCACAAAATGTTTCATCTGCTCTGCCTGGGCGCTCATTTCCTCAGATGCCGCGGCCGTTTCTTCCGAATTGGATGCAGTTTGCTGGACCACCTTGTCCATTTCGCTCACGGCTTTATTGATCTGCTCTATACCCTGGGCCTGTTCCTGGGATGCTGCAGTAATCTCGCCAACCAGTTCGCTCGACTTCTCGAAACCGTCTGCAACCTCCCGGAACTCCTGTTCGGTTTTGCCGACCATTTCGAAACCCTCCTTCACCTTCTTAACGGTACCCTCAATGAGGTTGGCAGTGTTTTTTGCGGCTTCGGCCGCTCTCATTGCGAGGTTTCTCACTTCATCGGCAACCACCGCAAAACCCGCTCCGGCTTCCCCTGCGCGAGCCGCCTCTACTGCGGCATTGAGAGCAAGAAGGTTGGTTTGAAACGATATTTCATCGATTGTTTTGATTATCTTGGAGGTCTCTTCGCTTGCCCTGGATATTTCTCCCATGGAGACGTTCAATTTTCCCATGGACTTACCGGCCCGTGAGACTGTCTCCTTAGTCCCTGTCATCAATTGGTTGGCTTGAGTTGAATTACTGGCGTTCTGCTTTGTCATTGAAGACATCTCCTCAAGGGATGAGGATGTCTCCTCTATGGCTGCCGCCTGCTCCGATGCCCCTTCCGCAAGTTGCTGGCTTGAAGATGAAATCTGGCCGGAGGCGGCTGCAACCTGGTCTGCGGCGCCGTCTAATTCCACAATGATATGATTAATCGGGCGGGAAATAGATCTGGCCATGCCATAAGCCAATAACAAACCACCCGCTGCTACAAAGGTCACCACCGCGAAAACGATATACAGGATTTGATTGAGTTCTTTTTGTACGTCATCAAGATAGATCCCGGATCCTATAATCCACCCCCACTCCGGAAATCCCTTTACATAAGAAATCTTCGCCACCGGCTGGGCATGCCCTGGTTTGGCCCAATAATAATCCACGAACCCTGCCCCATTACTCTTGACCGCATCCACCATGGCTACAAACACGGCCTTCCCTTTTGGGTCTTTATAATCTGACAAATTTTTGCCATCCAATTCACTTTTGAAAGGATGCATGATCATCCGTGGTTCCATATCATTGATCCAAAAATACTCGTCCCTTTCGTAGCGCAGATTCTTGATCTCATCCATGGCCCGGAGCTTTGCTTCCTCCAGGGATTCAGCATTCGCCTTTACCTGTTTTGCATGATAATCCAATATGCCCCAGGTCGTTTCCACCACGTGCCTGGTTTTCAAATACTTGGCGTCCAGCATGATTTGCTTAACCTTTGGGAAAAGACCTGCGAATACTGCAGAGAAACATGCTACCATGATAATTCCAAGAAGAATTATCCTCATTGAGAGTTTGAATCTGTTCAACATAAATGCCTTCTGCTCTTTCTAAGGGGGGCATCAACAATCCGCTGCTCCTCCCGATTCAAATGTGATTTTAGAAATCTAAAAGTTCCCTTCGTCAAGGGGTATCAACTCTTCCGGTCGCCTTTCCTTAACATTGGGGTGATTCAGATTCTTTCCATTACCTCTTAGTCCCACGACCACTGACATTTTTGCGGTGACAGCAACGATCACTTATAAATCTTTACAGCCAATTCCTACTTGATAGTCGGGAGCTTAGTCGGTTTGCTTTAAGGATTTGTGAGGGTAAATGTAGAATTTTAGTGAATTCATGTCACTATTTTGTCACTTTTTTTTCACTTTAACGCCCCCATCCGAATATGACGACCCAAGGACTCACCGCATCGATCAAAACCTGTCATGAAGATGCTCATCTGATCTACATATCTTCACAAACTGGCCGAAACTCATCGGTTAATATGGAGGAGAACTGTAGCAACTTCTCAGAGAAGGCAAAAGTGGGGCAGCTAATTGCTCAACGCATCTGCCTTAAGTTCCCGGATACCTACGAAACAGTCACACAGCATCAGCGTTCATAGAACGAATATTTAGGGATTCATCTGACTTTTCAGGATGTCGGGCCTTGCCACTATTCCAACCAGCTTTCCCTCTCTCGTAATGGGCAGGCGGTGGATGTTTTTCTCCGTCATTATGTTTACGATCTCGCTTGCGGTCGCACTCACATCCGCGGTTATTGCCCCTTTGGTCATCAATTCCCAGACTGCTGTATCCCACAGGTCCTTTCCGGTCTGCAAAGCCTTCAGCAGGTCGAATTCAGTAATCACACCCACTACGTTGTCCTCGCTGTCCGTTACGGGCATTCCCGTGATTTGAGCGCTAAGGAGCACATGTAAAATGTCTTTTGCGGCGGTGCTTTCTCTTGTGAAGAAGACGGCTTTCACCATTATGGTTTCCGCTCTTAGGTCCTTCATAACCAGCCTCCTTTAATGAAAGCGATTAGAGTTCTGTCGCCCTGCCCGGGCAACCTCTATGAGGGCGGGCATGATGTTGGTTTCTCAGCGCGGTGGGCCTGGCATCTGCGCCTCAACCCGGGAGCCCGATACATGGGGACTTTCTCACCACTTCATCCGTCTCTTCTGGAGTTATCAGGACGTTCGTTTTGAGCGTGAAGAAGCCAGTGGCCCTTACCTTTAAAGCGACTGGTCGTCACTGTTTATACTCTTGGTTCTCATATTGGGCCCATCGCAATATATATGGTTAACCTTGCCGTAACACTGATCCAGTTCGAATAGGTTCTCCAGAGGAGCTCGCAACACCTGGCAAAGAATGATCCGATTCACGACTGGGTGCCCAACAATGGCCATATTTTCAGATGTCGAATTTAATATGTCGTAAAATGCCGGGATAACCCTGGTAGTGCATTCGAAAAGGGTCTCCCCGCCAAGTGGTCTGAAATGCAGCATGTCGTGTCCAGATTGCCCTGAGTAGAGTTGATGGACTTCTGCGGATGTCGATTCACCCCACTCTCCAGGGCTGATTTCTCTCAGTCCGGCTCGTATTTTGGGTTCAACCCCATGAGGTTCAGCTATAATCGCCGCCGTTTCAATGGCAGGCTTCTGATCACTGCAATAAATGTTTGAGAGTGGTACATCTTGCAGCTCCCCTCTCAATGCTAGGGCTTGGTGAATACCTTCTGGGCAAAGCGGCAATTCCCGTGCTGTAAGGTTTTCACCATCTGTTTTAAACTCGACAGCTCCATGTACGAGGAGATAAACGTTCCTGATTCCCTGAACCGAAACTGCAACGACGCCCCTCCTATGGTTTTCAATGATGGTTTCCAGTGAGAGCCCCAGAAGTTTTTCAACCCTGTCTCTGATAATTCCGGCGCGATTAACCCTGGAGGTGATTTCTTCGACATTGTCAGGCGGACATTTACGCAGGTTGAGTGGTGCTTTGCATGTCCCAGCCAGAGCGCCTAATCTGTCTTTTTCAATACCCTGTTCGGCGAGAAAAATTAGATCAGCCTCATTGAGTGCTCCATCTGGTCCTTTAGGATGCATGTTCGATGCTACCATTTCGGATACGCGAGCATAGCCCATCTGTTGCAACATTCTTACAGCCGCGCCAGCGTGATCCGGCTGTCCCTTCACAAGATCATGAAGATAACCGCCGGCTATAATCAAATCGATGTTAAACTTCAGGCCGGCCCGCCTGAGGTAGATGGCAAGGATACGGGCGAGTTCAGCCACCATTCGTGAATGAACTATGACCTCATCCGGGACCCCGAAGCGAAGCCAAAGGTCTCTGCATTCCGCTTCGGTTGGAGTGCCTTCCTCGAGTGAAAAAGGATGCTGCGTCAAACAGTCGTGTCGAGTCTCAGGTTTCATGATCTACTCCCTGTCACACAGGTCAGATTCGTTTCTGCCCATGTTCAATAGCTGGGATTATCCCAACCTACCGCAATGCTCCCAGCATGTCTTGGGTCCACCAACACTCGACGATCCTGTCACCTACAAAAATGCCGCTGGAAAATCCGAGACCCAGGAATTCAAACGAAAAGGGTCCTCCCCTGACCGATGGCGAGAAACTTCCTTGAAAATTCTGATAGATACCTCTCAGGTCCATGTGCCCATGTCGCGTGAACTGCTACCGTCATCAATCCAGCCGCTCTACCGTTTCCAGTAGGGAATTCCATGAATTCCGCCACAGCCGTTTTCTCATCTCAATGAGTTCGCCCCTGTCCTGTTTAGCGCTAAAGGCTTTTTCCGTCTTCATTCCTGCTGCCAGGCGTTCATACTCCACGCAGGTCTCTAATATCCGACACTTCAAGCCTTTGGACGGCGTCTTCTGTTCAGTCTCTTCATCTGCCATTGGAATGATAAGGGCGTCTTTTCTCATGACAGCACTCTCGATGACGGCCTCCTCAATGGGATCGCCACCAGAGGTATACCGCGCTGGCACGAGGAGAGTATCGCCCCTGTTGAGATGTCCGATCGCTTCCAGGAGTGCGGGCCGATTTTCTAGACCGCACTGCTCGCCCACACCCTCATCCATGAAGACAGCGAAAAGTGATGACTCGTTCAGTTCGGCGTGCGAGCGACAAGTAGCCTCCTGAGCTGCAAAGTCGGCCCGCGCCTCCACACGATCTCCGGTGGATACAGTCAAGTAAGCCAAATACCTTCCCATGCTGGCCTCCTCACATCCATCAACATCTCTCACTGGATGCTTCCACACCATTTCCGCCGATGATTCAGAACCTTCAATGTGAAGACTAAATCCCCCATACCGATGACATTCAAGCAGCCATAGTCCTGTCTAATCGTATGAGGGGGCGATTAGTCCACTCACCCACTGTCATAAGTCATAAGAATTCTTCGAGAATTACGATCAGGAAACGTGTACTGTCACTTAGAGAAAAGTTCTATGGAGGAAAGAGGCGAGAAGGCCCCCAAAGGGATACCTGGGATTCCCCTTTGGAGGCTTCACATTTGCATTTTGGGGAAAGTCCACTTCATGACTTGCTCCAGACAGAGGCCCTTAAAAATTTATGGCTGGCTTATATCATAAGAAGGTTTCTCAGAGGTTACTTCTCAACTGGACTTCATGAAGGCTGAAGCCGCTTCTGGACAGTATCTCAAGGGGAGTCCTGTCCGCAGATTTTTTTTGGGCGTGGATCGAGGAAATTAGGTTTTGGGTAAAGTTGACCGCAAAAAACTCAGACAAGGAGCGTTCGGAAGGATTATTCACCCATTGAAGTGTTTTTGCAGCCAATCGTGGGTTCTTGATGATCGACAAAATGAGATGTGCAACGATCCTCTCCACATTGGCCACTCGCTGCCTGACAATACAGCTTGAGAAGCTTCCACTTGAGGGCAAGAATAGTGAGCTTCGAGGTGTTGTCACTTATGGGGCCGGATTGCCGGAATCTTGACAGGAAAAATGAAAAGGACTGGCCGCCAATTCATTCCCGCGAGCAGTCCCTTCAGATCATCTTGATGAGAAAGGATTAAATCCTGCTATTTGACTTTTTCGCTGAGAGTCTTGCCTGCTTTGAATTTGACAACTTTTGACGCCGGAATTTTGAGCACTTCGCCGGTCCGGGGATTGCGGCCTTCGCATGCTCTCACCCTCTCTCTCCAATTAGAACAAACGTTACAGGATTGGCATCCCGAAACCGTTTGTTCCACGCTGTTGAGTACAGCGGTTCTCAGACCACCTTTTTATTCTACCAGCGGCGCCGTGACCTCGTCCACCAGGGCGAGAATCGAGCGGTAGGGGATGCCGCCGTGCAAGGCCAGGCCGATCTCGCAGGTCTTGCTGGTCGAGTACCCCGCCTCGCAACCGTAGACCTGTTCTTCCAATCCCCGTAGCGCGGACCGGGTCAGCTCCGGAAAATTTAACCCACGGTCCCCGGCAAAGCCGCAGCAGAAGATATCCTCGGGCATGACCACCTCGGTGGCGCAGAGCAGGGCGAGTTCCTTGAGTTTGGCGTCAAGCCCCATCTTCCGGGTGCTGCAGGTGGCATGCAGGGCGATTTTGACCGTCTTGCGATTGAAGCTGAGGCGGTCTTTGAGAAACTGCAGGACAAATTCTATCGGCTCATAGAGCTGCAGACGCTTGTCCAGGGTGGCGCGCATCTGCATCAGGCACGGGCTGGTGTCGCAGAGAATGGGGAGCACACCGTCGCTCGAAGCCCGGAGCAGGGCCTCGTTCAACTCGTCGGCCTTGTGGTTGGCCTGTTGTCTGAACCCTTTGCTTTCAAAGGCTTGTCCGCAGCAAAGACTCGAAAGAGAATCCGGGAGGATCACCGTATACCCGCCTTTTTGCAGCAGAGAGAGGGTCTGTTGAGGCAGAGGTTGCCGATGGGTTTCCCCCCGTGGCGGTCCACCCATGGCACGACTGGCGCAGCTCGGGAAATAGACCACCCGCAAGGGACGGGACGCCTTGACCGGGGCGGCCTGGATGGCCGGTACTCCCGCCGGCATCTCCCGGTTCCATTGCGGCGCCATTCCGAACGTTGCTTTGTGGGCCGCCCGGGTAATCAATTCCATGCACCGCGTGTTGGTGATCTTGTGCAGGGCGTCTACTGTGTCGAGTAGGCCGCTCGCCGTCCGGGTGATACCGCCGAAATGACTGCCCACCCAACCGGCAACCGCTGTGGCCAGCGGGCCATGGGCCTCTTCGCGCAATGCTTTGATCATCTTGCCGGTATCGATCTCCACCGGGCACTGGGTTGCACACAGGCCGTCGGCGGCACAGGTGTCCATGCCGGGATAGCGGTAGCTCTTGAGCAACCGTTTCACCTCTGCGGCCCCGCCTTTGGCCGCCATCCTCCGGCTGATCTCCCGTCGCCCGACGATACGCTGCCGAGGGGTGAAAGTCAGGTTTTTAGACGGGCAGATCGGCTCGCAGAAGCCGCATTCAATACATTTGTCGACCAGTTCATGGACCGGCGGCAGGGGTTTGAGATTTTTAATATGGGCCTCGAGATCGCTGTTGAGGATCACGCCCGGATTGAGCAGCCCCAGGGGATCAAAAAGGTCCTTGATGGTTCGCATCAAGCCGAAGGCCGCTTCGCCCCATTCCTTCTCAACAAAGGGGGCCATGTTGCGGCCGGTCCCGTGCTCCGCTTTGAGGGAGCCGTCATATTTTTCGAGCACCAGACGGACTACCTCGGCCATGAAGTCTCGGTAGCGCACCACCTCTGCCTGGATGGAGAAATCCTGGGTGAAGACGAAATGGAGATTGCCGGCCAGGGCGTGGCCGAAGATGATGGCTTCGTTATAGCCGTATCGGCGGAGCAGCTCCTGCAGATCGAGAGTGGCGTTGGCTAGATGCTCGATAGGGAAGGCCACGTCCTCGATAATGACTGTGGTTCCGGTGCGGCGGACCGCACCGACCGCCGGGAAAAGCCCCTTGCGGATCTTCCACAACAGGTTGAATTCTTCAGGAACAGCGGTGAATTCGATGGGCCGCACCGTGATAAGCCGGCACAAGCCCTCCTTGATCCGTTCGATCTGCTGCTGCAGTTCTTCTGCGGATTCGGCCCTGGTTTCAATCAAAAGGGCGGTCACTGCCGGGTCCAGCCCCTCCAGAAACGAGGGAATGCCGGGTTTGCCGGCTACTGAGGCGAGACCGGCGCGGTCGATCAGTTCGGCGGCGGCCACCGGTTGCTGCTGCAGCAGGAGAACCGCCTCGCAGGCGGTCCGGATATCGGGGTAGAAGAGTAGGGCACTGGCCTTGTGGCGATGCTCCACCACGGTCCGATATACGGCCTCGGCAATGAACCCCAGGGTTCCTTCAGAACCGATCATCAGGTGCTGCATGATATCAAAAGGATCGGTGCAATCGACCAGGGCGTTGAGGCTGTAGCCGGTGGTATTCTTGATCTTGAATTTGGAGCGGATCCTTTCTGTCAGGATCTCGTCCGCCAGCACCCGGTCGCGCAGGCCGGCCAATCCGGCCAAGAGATGGCCATGGCTGCGGCGGAAGTCGGCCCTGCTCTTGTCGTCGCCGGTGTCGACGATGGCGCCGTCAACAAGGATGATGCGCATGGAATCAATGGTCCGGTAGCTGTTCTGCTCGACCCCACAGCACATGCCGCTGGCGTTATTGGCAAGGATGCCACCGATCTTGGCGCTGTCGATCGAGGCCGGATCGGGGCCGATCTTGCGATCGAACTCGGCAAGGATGCGGTTGGCATGCCCCCCGATGACTCCCGGTTGCAGTTGGATCTTGCCGGCATTATCAAAAACCCGGCAGCGGTTCCAGCCCGGCCCCAACCGGACCAAGATGGAATCCGTGATGGCCTGGCCGGAAAGGCTGGTGCCCGCTGCCCGGAAGGTGATCGGCAACTGAAGTTTACCGGCTTCCCGCAGGATACGCTGCACCTCCTGTTCGCTTTCCACGTTGATGACGATCTTGGGGATCAGACGGTAAAAACTGGCGTCCGTGCCAAAGGTTATTGTCCGGAGAGGGTCGGTGATTAATCGTTCCGGTGAAACTGAATTTTTGATCTTTAGATAAAAGGCCTGGTACTTTCCGGGGAGCACGGACACCTCCTTCTAAAGAGATATTGATTCTTGGTTATAGAACAAGCATGTGAAGGCAGGATGAAGCCGTAGCTTCCAGTTCTGTGGGCTCAAGGCGCCTCATGACCTCGCTTCCGTCCGTGCCCGATCGATCATAAGCCAACTCGGGAAATGCCGCTTCCCGGAGTTGTTCTTGAACACGGCGAGACAGTGAACGGAAAGATCAGGTCCCGTGGAATCCCTGCTTTCACTCATTTTCAGCGGAGATATGCATCTGGTGGTCCTCCTATGGGATTCACAGCCTTTGGGCGAGACCTCGCCAAAGGATCAAGGAGCGAATTCGACCATTGGGAAGCTGCGCCCCCCACACCTCCTTTAGCCGCTGGCCAGTGTGGGGGATCTTTTTATAGAAAATTACAGAATCTTGCGCACACGATCTCTTTGGCTCTTCGCAATGACGCCGCCGGGGCGGGAAGGACTTTATTAGACCTCAGACAATCCGGACGGAAATCAGCTCACGAAGATTTGCTGCTGCGTTATTGTCCGGGCGTGAGCAAATTCGACTGAATCGCGATCAAGGCGACCGGACTGTCAGCATTGCCTGCAGTCCTGCACGAATCAAGGCACTATTTTGGTCCCGAGGACAACCAGGAACTTCGCCAGCCAATCGGGATGCGCAGGCCATGCCGGGGCGGTTACAAGCTTCCCGTCCACATGTGCCTGATCGACTGCGATATCGACATACTTGCCGCCGGCTCGACTGACATCGGGCCCCACCGCGGGGTAAGCACTGCAAGCCTTGCCTTCGAGCACTCCGGCTGCCGCAAGCAGTTGCGCCGCATGGCAGATAGCGGCAATGGGTTTGTCTGCTTTGGCAAAATGCCGTACGATACCCAAAACCTTTTCGTTCAGCCGAATGTACTCAGGGGCCCTCCCCCCGGGGATGACGAGAGCATCGTATGCCTCCGCCGTTACGTCATCGAAAGTTGCATTAAGTGTGAAGTTGTGGCCCGGCTTTTCGCTATATGTTTGGTCCCCTTCGAAATCATGCACCGCCGTGCGAACCTGATCGCCGGATTTCTTGCCGGGACATACCGCGTGCACAGTGTGTCCAACCATCTGCAGCGCCTGGAAGGGCACCATAACCTCATAGTCTTCCACAAAGTCGCCGACTAGCATCAAAATCTTCTTGGCAGCCATAATGATCTCCTCTCCGAGTTACAATTGGGTTCCGTAAATCAGGGTTCTGTTTCCATTATAGCCGGTATTATAATCCGGAATAATACATCAAGTTGGGTTCGATGCATACCGGCCGCTTTTTGAGGTCAACTACACACATGGCAGACGCGCGAAACCATCGTATAACGAATCGCGCCGATCGCATTCAAGAAACGTTTCACCCAATACCGTACTGCTCTTTGACCAATTCGATGAGACCTGCATCTTTCAGTTTTTTGAGCGGGGCCAGGAATGTGACCTGAACAACCCCTGGAAGACGGCCGATTTCAATAGCTCCGGTAATGGTTGCACGGTTCCGGACTTCCGGGATGCTCATATCCAGAAGCGCGGCCGCACGACTTAAGCCGTTTTCCGTAGCTGAGTTCAAATCGGGCCCGGTTCCCACAACGGAAATAGGGCCGGATTCCTCGATTTCCTTTAGGCCATACTGCTTTGCCAGGGCCCGGGCCCTTTCCTTTTCACTGGCATCGAAAGGTCGAGCCAGAAAAGGGAGATCTTCAAGCAGCGGGAAGAGCACAGGCCCCTGAACAGTTCGTTTTTTCAACACCTGGACTTGTAAGGTTACCGTCCCGGCGACGTCCATAGTGTGGCCGGCGATCTCGCCATCTCCCTGCAACGCATGCATATCGCCCATATACACGCCGGCCCCAGGTATCTTCACCGGGGCCACGACAAGGGCTCCCGGCCGAACCGCATCGATATCCATGTGCCCATCCGTGCGCAGCTCCAACTGCTCGGCTGTGACGGCATACTCATGGGGCGCACCGATAAGAAAGACACCGAAATCGCCCGCGTTATGGGAATCCGGCAATCTCACCGCAGGGGTTGTTCCCAACTGACCGAGAAAAGGCCGCATCCTGGCCACCGTCCCCACAAGATCGTGGGGGGCAAAGAGCAAAACCGAGTGCTGTATACTGCATGCCGGCAGATTGGCAAAATGTCTGGAATCCCGGGCGACGCGCTCCGCCGCATCCTGGTCAAGGGTCACACCAAGGGTCCGGGCTTCGTCAAAAACAACCGTGTACCCGTGTGCGAACTGAAAGGGCGTGATGGGGTTGCCGCACTTGGCGCACCTCACCGCATCTTGCCCTATCCCTTCGATTTTAGTCTCAGGGTACAAGGTGTCGCACGTGGGACAGCGCTTTGCCACGTAGGGATCACCCAGAAAGTAACCGTCCACGATGCGGTCATGCCCCGATGCCGTTGCGGATGAGGTGACATTCACTTCCTTTATCCGGATGAGAAGAGCATCACCCGGCTCTGCATTTTCCACAAAGACAGGCTGAGTAACCTCATGGCCGCCTCTAAGCCGCGGGTTGATCATAGGTCCCCAGCACCCTGGCGCAGTGGACGCTTTAATGATACCCCCATCCCTGACCGGGCCCAGCATAGCTTCCCCGGGGTCCAGAATCCCATTGGTGAATGTGGAGACATTAATCTCTTCAAGCGGTTTGTTTAATGCTGTCATCTTTGTCTCCTCGGATTAGGTGTTTGTGAAAGCCTGCATACTGCGCAAACTAGACCGCCGACAGATCTCGAAGAGCTTTTCGGAACCGGATTCAACCCGAAAAAGCTTATGGAACGCGCAAAGTCCATAAACTATAAAGATCCCAATCAATACAAGCAAGTAGAATTGCCTGTCAGACCATTTTGGGGGCAGTTTTGGGAAAGCTCCAGGCTCGATTCGGAAGGCGGAACGGCTCCATTACTTCGGCAAATATTAACGAGTGAAGGGTGAATTACGAGCGTATGGGTAGGTGAATATGTAATTTGAGGAATACGGGAGGAGCGAAGGGTGATGTATGAGGTGACTGAAAGAAAGAGCAGTTTCGACTCAAGGGAAACCGCTGGCGGACCGACTAGACGATTGATAGGAATACCAGTGCAGCCTAACCTCAAACTATCTCTCGTTGGAGTTTGAATTGAAAAGCGAGACTCCGGCAGAATTCATGCAAATCTCTACGGAATCCAACCGGGAAGCACTTGACGAGAATGGACGCAAGCCGGCGCTGGATGGATCTGTCCTGCATGAATCGACCGATACGCAATGCTTCAGGGAACTGGTGGAATCGCTGGTGCAGAATCGTTCGGAGGGACAGGCAAGAAAAAGCCCCAGATTTTCCACTCCGGCCGCTCTCTGCGGGCTGAAAGGTTTTGGATACGATGGGGTTTTATTCTCCGAAGCAACCAATACTGCCCGTGGTGCCGGCGATGCCCCGGGCGGCACGGTTAATCCGCAAGCTGATGCCGGGCGGCTCTACGGTATAAAGATCGTCGATTTTTCGGAAAACGGGGTCCAGATTCAATTCGAATGCAATAAACCGTTTCAGTTGTTCGGCTCACACCTTCTCCTGAAAATCCAAAACGCGCGGATCCCGGTAGAGCTCAAATGGTGCAGGCAATCTCAGCCGTTTTGTAGAGGAGGCCTCTTTTTTAGCGAAAGGATTGACTCCGGCCGAAAGCTCGCGGGCATAATCAGCGACTTGGGTACTCACCTCGTCGACTATCTGGTTCATGGCTTCACAACGAAGAGGATTCCTTTCAGAGAGCAGGCAGGCGTCTATGCATACCTGGCTATTTTCTACACCCTCCGTTTGCATTTTCTGGAAAGCTTCGAAGCTCTCAAAGCATCGGAAACTCAAGCCGGGGAAGAGAACGGGTCATCATGTCAAAGTTACCTGCGTGGCTGCAACAACGGTCACCTCGTCACAAGTTTGAATAGTATGGACGAGCGGCTTTTCAGTATTTTCATGAAGCCGTATAATGATTTTGGGTGCGGGCTCTTTGGAATGGCGGAAGATGTCGTGTTACCCCAGCAGGATGTGCGGGCGGCTGTATTAAATTCCATGTTATTTACAAGGAGGGATTTACTGGGTTCGAGAAAACTTTTGCCGTCCATAGAACATTGTTACCGGAGGTTTCGCGAACTGAAACTGCTTCTCCCTGGAGTATTCGAATCAGAGGAGTTCGACAGTTTATTCAAGTATTACAACAGCATGATGTTCCAACTTAACCAGCAACGGATGCTGAAGCGCATTTTGCCCCGGGATCTCATCCCCAAAGCCTCTTGAAACACCCGGCTGGGCCGTTCAAATAAGAAATCCCTCCCCTCAGTGAGCAGTGAACAGTGAATAGTGAATAGTGAAAAGAAAAAAACTACTGAGCGGTGAACGATGTCTGGGTTTCGAACACTAATCGCTGGTCGAGGTATTCTGCTCCCCGTCCCCCGTTCACCTGAATTCGGCCTGTATTTGCTGGAAAGCGAATTGAGGGATTAAGGAATTAAGGGATTGAGGGATTGAGGGATTCTGCTCACTGCTCACTGCTCACTGTTTCACTGCTCACTGCTCACTGTTTCACTGCTCACCTGTATCCGGCTTTATCATTTTCGCGAAAACACTGGATTGCCTTCGGCTTGCGGGGTGGCATAAAAGCCCACCCCTTGACGATCGTATCTATCTAATGATTAGAAATCGGTAGTGTCACTCTCATCAAAGGGGATGAGCCGCGCCGCCCGATTTGTGCTTCCGTTTGATTTAGGCTTGCCCTTGCCGTTACTCTCTGAATCTCCGAGGACACCAGATGAAGTATGCCGGCCTGAACTGTGGCGTGCGTGTTTTGGTTCGGGCGAGCAGTCCCCATGTGCCCTTCCGGTTTTTTCGTTTCCGCCTGCACTTGCTCCTATGATACCCATCAGGTCCGTGATGACCTGTCTCATCTGTCCGGTTTGTGTATTCATTTCTTCGGATGCAGCAGCAGATTCTTCAGCGCTGGCTGAAGTTTGCTGGGTCACTTTGTCCATCACCGATACCGCTTTGTTGATCTGCTCGATACCCTGGGCCTGTTCGTTTGAAGCCGCGGTTATCTCGGCTACCAGGCCGCTCATTTTCGAAGCACTTGAAGCGACTTGTGAAAACTCGGTGCTGGTCCTCTCTACCATGCCTGAACCGTCTTTAATCTGCTTGACCGTGCCTTCTATGAGATTCGCGGTGTTTTTCGCGGCGTCGGCTGCTCTCATGGCCAGATTTCTCACCTCATCCGCAACCACGGCGAAACCGGCTCCCGCTTCTCCTGCCCTGGCCGCTTCCACCGCTGCGTTGAGAGCGAGAAGATTGGTCTGGAATGCTATTTCGTCTATGGTTTTGATGATCTTGGATGTTTCTTCACTTGCCCTGGAAATCTCAACCATTGATGTCGTCAATTGTGACATCGACTGATTGGCTTTCGATAATATCTGGTTGGTCTCCACCATGAGGCGGTTTGCCTGGTTTGCATTCTCCGCGTTCTGTCTTGTCATCGATGACATCTCCTCCAGTGAGGAAGAAGTTTCCTCAATTGAGGCAGCCTGGTCGGACGCCTGCTCTGAAAGCTGAGTGCTGGCTGATGCAATCTCGCCGGAAGCCGCGTTCAAATTATCAGCGGTGTCCCTCAGACCCTCAACAGCCCGGTGAATCGAACCTGTTATCGAGCGGGCGATGAGCAGAGATATTGCAATTGTCAAACTGAGCAACGCCGCCAACACGGAGAAAGCATACATCGTGTACCGGGTGGTGCTTTCTTTTACCCTTTGAGCAAGGCCGGCCCTTTCCGATTCGACATTGTCTATATAGACTCCCGTTCCAACAAAAAAATCCGTTCCAGGAACTGTCTTGACGTAGCTTAGCTTTGGTTGGACCCCCTTGCCCGGCTTTTCGAAGTAATATTCAACGAAGCCGCCTCCCTGCTTGGCTGCTTTAACGAATGCATCGACGAACAGGTAGCCTTTGCTGTCTTTGAGGTCGATGAGGTTCTGCCCGTTTTGCGCTTTATTTATCGGAACATTGATCCGGACCCCGCTCATGTCGTACGTGAAAAAATATCCGGAACCATCATCGAAGAACTTGACCGGGTCCGTTTCGGATATGATTGCCTTCACCTTATCTTCGCATGTATTGAGGTTCTTGACTTTTTCCGCCAGGGTTGACGCCTCTGCATCGACCAGTGCCTTTAGATTGTTCTTGTGGCTGGTCATCATCTGCTGCTCGAAATTGGGATAGACGACGTTTTCCATAATCTTATTGGTGAAGTACAGGTTGAAGGCTCCGGCACTCAATAGCACCATCAGGAACAGAGCTGGCAGAAGCAGGATTTTGAACTTTAGGTTGGCATTCTTGAAGATCCTGAACACGGTTTCTCCTTATTCCAGAAATGAAAATGGTAATCGGGTCCACGAATGTTGGCGGACTCACCCAGGAACATTATTTATTAGCAGAGTTCATTTCCCTAATCGGAATATAGACCTGATGACATGAAATATTTTGCAGGAATAATTATCGGCTTAGCCCCGGGCAGGCGCCCGCAGATCTTGGAGAATAGTTCGGGGTTCTTGGGAATTTATTCGATTTACATGTGCCGGAAGTCTTCGAGGCGTTCTTCGACATCGGAACTATTCGAATCGGCAACAGGGCCGACTTCCCGTCCGTCGGGCGTAAACAACCAGATCCAATTGAAAGAACCACCCGCCAGAAAATAACGATGCTGCGTTATCAGAAGATGTCCGGCGTAATGACCTTGGCGAAGGATCTCAAGACTATTCCCCGGACAAACGAAATGTTCTGCGCCGGTTTTAACGTCTACGACATGCACCGCGGCCGATGTGACCCATGCGGCACTAAGAAAGTAGATGCGCTTGCCGTCTCCAGAAAACTGCGGATCGCGAAAGGCTGCCGGAACAGAATCCATCTTTGCCGCTGACCGTCCGGCAACAATCCGTTTTGCTTCCGTGCCATCGACTCGGATGCTCCATAATTCTGTGGCCTCTGTGGGCCCCACCCCGGCCTTAATCGTTTTCTCCGGCGTTCGCCGAACGAAAGCGGCCATCTGCCCGTCGGGGGACAAAGTGGCTTGTTCATCTTTTCCTGAAGTGGTTAACTGAACTGCACTTTTGGAAGAATCGGCCTTGAAGTGCACATTGCCGCCCTCAATATAAAGGGTCTGAGCAGAGGCAACTTCAGGCACGCAAGCGAACGTAACCAAGACCATAAGTAGAATTCTTATTCGCATTTCTCCCCTCGTAAATCGTGCTGCCCGGCGTCTTGCGAGGCTTGTGCATCCCCTTGAGCTGCTTGAGCCGAATCACTTCTCATTTTTTTCATTGCCGCTGACAAAACCTGTTATCTCCTTCCACCAGGAGGAATTGGTATACGTATACCAGTCATTGTGCCCGGCTCCTTCGATGGTCCACATTCTCTTGGCGTTGCCCGGTAACGAACTAAACAGGTTCCCGGCATGTTTTATCGGAATTATTTCATCTCTCTGTGCACCAACTAGAGCGATTTTTCCTTTGAAGGAGTGAAGATTTTCGATGCTGTCATAATTGTCTTTTAGAAGCAGCCGGACCGGTAGAAAAGGGAATTTCGTTTTAGCAACGGATTCCAGCGTATCCCAAGGCGTAATAAGAATGATCCCATCGATTTTGACCGATGTTTGCCCGGCTACAGCGGCTGCAACTCCGGAGCCCAAAGATTCTCCCAGAATGTAAAGCGGGCCGCCGTATTCTTCAAATGCAAGATGTACTGTCCCGATTCCGTCGGCGACGAACGCTTTTTCCCCCAGTTCTCCCTTACGCCCGCCATACATGGGGTATTCGGCCAGTATCACGCGGTACCCGCGAATACCAAGTGCATCCGGATAGTATCTTCTATCGGCGGCAGTACCTGCATTCCCGTGGAACACGATAACCGTACCCTTGCAGGGTCTTGGTTCTTCTGCAGCGGCCAGGCCACGATAATCAGCCCCGGATGATTGCCATAGCTTGAGATTGTCTGCCCGGAGTGATTCCTCAGGAGGCGTGGATGAACTGGGATAGTAGAGGAGCTTGTACTGAAGATTGCAGATCGAGCGAATTACGTAAGTGAAGAGTGATGCTGCTATGAGCACGAGTACGGAAAACCGAACCCAATGTTTTATTAATTTGGGAAAAAGGTTCATATATTGCCTCAACTAATAGCTATTCCGAGCAAGTTTAACACAAAAATCCGCTGGTTGCACAAAGCCGTGCGCAACTTGCAAGGCTTGGAGTGCAATTTGTTAGAAAGATCCTCTTTTACTTTTTTTCTGACAAGCCCGGGCATGAATTGGAGAGAGTGTGATTGGAGTGGGTCTTGTTCGGAGAAAAACGGCTCGATCTGAATGTTAGAAGGCAGGGTCACCGTTGACCCTGCCCATTTTCTAAAAGCCAAATCAGAATAAGTTCAACACGCCGGTAGACTTTCTCAGCCGATCTTATCGATTTCGAGAAAGACCATCGTTTGGTTGAGTAGTTGGTAGGCGATCTCCCCGAATGTCATTGGACCGGTAATGGTGCCAGTCTTCTTTCCTTCCAACTCGCCGTAGAGGAAATTCAAAATGCAATTGCACGCAAAAGCGGGATTGACAACTTTGCTCGGGACAGCGACATGAAACTTGGCCGCATAATCCTCAACCGGCTTGGCTACCTTGTAACTGACTCCTTCAAAGACGGGAGCGTAGAGCTGAACGGCCTTCTCTTTTGCGAGCAAACCCTGGATGCTGACATTGACCATGGTGCCGCAGAAATCCGATACCAGAGGGAGCCGTGTATCGATTTTCTTCTCGACAAGGTAATCGTGGAAATTCTTCCTCTCACCGTTGATGAAGCAGTTTGAAGCTTGAAAGCCGCCCGTGGGAAAGGAAATCTCGTCTCCCTCACCTTGCTCGAATATGTTCACGACACTTATGTTGCTTCGATATTCAGCAGGCAGTTCCACGTGCATTACGATGCCCTTGCTGTCAGTGGATTCTCCGGTCTGCCCCGCAAAGACCCGGGGAGAAGCTGAGCCGAGGTCGCTCAAGTGAATGCCGGAGACCCAACCTGCTATGGATTTAAGAAAAATCCCGTCGTAAGATGCGGCATTCATTGCATAATCCTGATGAACCTTGCTGAACGCCGGCAGAATCACGATGGAAAACCCGTTATTGGGACTGTCCGCCGCAATCTGCGGCAATTCCAGCTCACTGTACAGAGCGATACGGCATGAGCGCAGAAAGGCTGGCATTTCGTTGACAAAAAGCTTATCACGGCTCACCTTCCCGCCCTCGTCCGTCATAAAGTATGGAATCGTTCCGCCGATCCAGTCCCCCTTGGGCAAGGAGAGAAGCAGTTTTTCGTCTGCGGCTAAAACGAGCTTCTTTCCTTCGGAAAGCAGCCTCTTGACGTCTTCGATTGTAGCAAGCATTGGGATCTCCTTCGTCTATTTGAAAAGTACTTTCATATCGTTAGCTAAGATGTTCTGGTATTTGTCAAAGAATGTGCGCGCATCATGGATGCATCCTTTCAATGAAGATGGACCTTTTTTGTATTTGAGCCGCAGGTTGAAAAAGAGCATGCCTGCCGAGGCCGTGCCGAATTTGTGATCGATTTCGCCCTTCACCAACCTGGCCCAAGCAGGGTGTGACTCAGATGGAATCAACGCGTTTCTCCTTTGATGTAGAAGTGTTCTCGGCTCGTTCCATTGCTGTACCTCCTGATGAACCCATACTGCAGACCACCCCCCGGCCGTGAAGACTATCCTTTTACCGGAGGGATGCCGCAGGCCCCGGAGATTCATCTGCTTCAGGTTCTTCGTTCCGTTGTCGTCTGTGATTTTCTCAATATCAGCCGATTAACGCTAATCGGATAGCCGAGTGGGCGACTTTTAGAGAATAATGCCGTTCCTTTCGTCCACCCCGCCACCTCTTCGCTCCACACTTTCCCGGAGAAAAACTTCATCATCGGCAACGAAAACAAGATAATCGCCCTCCAATTACCCTCAGCCCGAACCAGGCGTCACGGGCACAAAAGCGGTGCCGTACGTTTTCAAAAACGCGCATCCTTTTGAAACATAAATGTCCCATCTCTCCCGATTAGATTCACAAAAATGTTCTATTTCTTAAAGCTCTATGCGAACTTGGAAGCTGCTGTGCCGGAAATGGTACAATTAAGATTGCTGCTTCACACTCAATTTCCAGGCCAATCGGTGAAAGAGAAGCACGGATGGGCGCCTTGAAATATTTTCCGGCGCAGGGCTTGGCATGATTATTGACTGTGTCATACTTAATTATGGAAAAAAGAATAAGGGAAACCGAACTGAACGTCATATTCGAAACCTGCCGGGTTATCGGGCAGGCCCTGAAACTCGACCAAGCCCTCGACACTATTCTTGCGATCCTTTCATCATCGCTGGCCATGAAGCGCGCAACCGTTACTCTCAAAGATGAAGAATCCGGTTATCTCATAATCCGGGCCTCTCACGGCCTCACGGAAGCAGAGAGAAAGCGGGGCGTCTATCGCGAGGACGAAGGGATAACCGGCCTGATCTTTCGGACCGCCCAGGCATACATAGTACCGGACATAAGCAGAGAGCCGCTGTTTTTGAACAAGACACGCTCGAGGCATGTTCAGAAGGAGTCCATAAGCTTTCTTGGTGTGCCCATCCTGCTGCACGGAAAGTCGATAGGGGTGCTCAATGTGGACAGGCTTTTCGGGGATGAAGTGCCTTTCGATGAAGACATCCGGCTCCTGTCCATCATCGCGACCCTGATAGCGCAATTTGTAAGCCTGAACCTCCAGGTCAGGCTCCGCGAAGCGAAGCTTCTGATGGACTGTTCTTCTCCAGGCAAAAGCGCCTCAGAGACTCAGAGCCGCTTCTTCATGGTCGGCAAAAGCCAGTCCATGGAGGTGGTGCAGCATCAGATGGAAAAGGTTGCCCCGAGCAAGGCGGCAGTTCTTCTGCTCGGAGAGTCCGGAACGGGCAAAACCCTGGTTGCCAAAATCCTGCATGAATTGAGCACGAGGTCCGGGGCTCCGTTCGTAAAAATCAACTGCGCGTCTCTGCCCGAGAACCTGCTCGAGTCGGAACTCTTCGGTTACGAAAAAGGGGCCTTCACGGGAGCGGTCAGATCGAAGGCGGGCAGAGTTGAAGAAGCCGATGGCGGTACCATCTTTCTGGATGAAATCGGCGAACTCACGCCGCCGCTCCAGGCAAAACTGCTCCGATTCCTGCAGGAAAAGGAGTTCGAGAGGCTGGGCAGCGCGACTACCAGGAAGGTCGACGTACGGGTCCTGGCCGCGACGAACAGGGACCTTGCCGCCGGAGTGGCTGAAGGCTCTTTCCGGGAGGACCTCTACTACAGGCTGAACGTCTTCCCCATTCATGTCCCTCCCCTGAGGGAGCGAAAAGATGATATCCCGGACCTTCTACGCTATTTCGTCGAGAAGATATCTCAGGAGTATGGCCGTAACGTCGAAATATCCAATACCGCAATGGCCGTTCTCACCAAGTACGATTGGCCTGGAAACGTAAGGGAGATGGAAAACCTGATCGAGCGTCTGGTTATCATGGCCGATGGTGATGAAATCGATGCGAGCCTGCTGCCTTCATTCCTGAGCGAGCAGGGTAGCATTCAGAACGCGGAACAGCCTCTTTCGCGAATCGAGGAACTCGAACGAAAGGAAGTCCTGGCGGCCCTGGAGCGCAACAGATGGAATCAGACGCGCACGGCAAAAGAACTGGGTATTACACTCAGGCAGATTTCGTACCGGGTCAGGAAATTCGGATTGGACAGGCTGCTGGAAAAGTACAGAAGGGGAGCCTGAGATGGAGCGGTTAACTATCAGCGATCCACCCGGTCCGAATTTGTTCCGCGATATCTTTCCCTACACGGAACCTCCGCGGATCAAACTCGGTCAACTGCAGCTCGCGCCCTCCCCTGCCCGCGACATGTTCATCACGGATTCCACCTTCCGTGAAGGGCGCCAGGCCAGGCTTCCTTTCGAGCCCGAGGAGTCTGTCGAACTGTTCGACAGACTGCACCACCTCTCCGGACCCCAGGGAGTGATCCGGCATACAGAATTTTTTATCTATTCCTCCCGGGACATGCAACTGATGGAGTTGTGCCGCTCCAGAGGTTACCGGTTCCCTGCGATCACCGGATGGATTCGCGCATCAGAAAAAGATATCAGACTGGTGGTCGATGCCGGGCTGAAAGAGACCGGAATCCTCACCTCCGCCTCGGATTACCATATCTATCTCAAACTTGGTTCGACGCGAAAACAGGCGGCCGAGCGGTACCTGCGGGTAGCACGAATGGCCATTGACAAGGGGATTGTTCCCAGGTGCGGCTTTGAAGATATCACCAGGGCAGACATATACGGCTTCTGCATCCCGTTGGCCGCAGAGCTGATGAAACTGCGCGAAGAAAGCGGGATGGACGTCAAGATAAGGCTCTCGGATACTCTTGGCTTAGGAGTTACATACCCAGGCGCTGCGCTGCCCAGAGGAGTGCCCGCATTAGTGAGAGCATTCATCGAGGATGCGGGCGTGCCGGAGCATTTGCTGGAATGGCACGGACACAATGATTTCCATCATGCCCTCATCAATTCCTCGATCGCATGGCTATACGGCTGCGGAGGCGTCTCCGGCACTCTGCAGGGTCTGGGCGAAAGAACAGGTACCGCTTCAATTGAAGCTTTACTGGTTGAACGCTCAGCTCTTATTTCGAGTTGCCCTCAGAGCCGTGATTTTTAATCCCGAGGTCCTCCCGGCGGACGTGGCAGTTCAGATTCGGGTACTGCTCAGAGTTCACCTTTTCCGTCACATACCGGGCACTTGACTTCCTTTTTGCCCCCGCATACCGAACACTTCTCTTTGGCCTGCCCGGAAAGCCATGGCGGGGTTATGTTCCCTTTCTTGCAAGTAATACAATAAATTACCCCTTTACCCTTACACATCTCGCACAACACAACGCCACCTTTATGAAGCATTTCGAATCGTTCCCTGATGGATTTGACCGAACTGCCAATTATAGCAGCTCCCGTTGCAATCGTCATCCTCAGCATATCTGCCGTCACGGCTAACCTGTTCTACAGGGATCTGATAATAATAACGTTGACTTGTGCATGTTCCTTGATTCCTATGCTTCTCACAGGGGCGCATATCAAAGCAGAGCGTGAAAGAGACTGGCGCTAATTTGC
>JBKQLC010000176.1:0-28673 GCA_052147195.1 Syntrophobacteraceae bacterium | reverse complement strand
CCCTCCATTCAAGGCCTCTTCTTTCGGCGAATATGAAATCCAGCACTGCGAACAGTACCCTTCCCCACCCAAGGTGTGGAGGCCCGAAATTCCCGAAGCCCTCAATGAGCTTATTATGAACTGCCTGACTTGCGACCCGATGAAGCGATTTCGGAGTACAACGCAGATATCGCTCATTCTGGAAAAGTCTTTCCCCGGCGATATTGCCCGCCCCAGAGACGACTCGTACCAAAAGTACCTCAAAAAACTGAAACTTGTCTGATAAATCCTGAACTCCACACCCGCAGCTATATACTCCACTGTTGACAAAATCCTTTGTGTTGACTTTTACATCACTTTTCGTTTCGCTTTAATTTCAGATACTTGGTTCAGCTCTCCCTTTTTTTATGATGTATTTTCCATCACTTTTGTTCGCCGAACAGAGAAGAGCCAAGACTCTCTGTACCAAAATATACTTATATTACAGCTACTTATATACCTCAACCAACTATGGCACGCACCTTGCCTATTAAAGCGGGCAACACAGAGTAAAAAGGATTAAAGCCTGAAACTCATAACAAAAAACGGGAGAGGCAGTCATGGAACCCAAACTCATGCAACCTAGCAGTTTCAGCCTGGTTCCCAGCGGTGATGAAAAGTGCATCTGGATGGAAGCAGGGGTCATCGATTACAAACTTTGCAACAATTATTACAATTGCCATAGCTGCACTTTCGACAAGGCGATGAAGGAGACCTCAGAGCGCAACGCGGAGGCCAGGCTGCTCGGCCTGAAGGCGGATGGAAAGAAATCGCATATCGTCGAGTGGCGAGAGAAGATGAAGAAGAAACAGGGACTGGAGAGAAAATGCCGCCACTCTCTAACCGGAAGGGCCCCCGTGCGGTTATGCCCCTATGATTACGAATGTGCCAAATGCGAGTTCGACCAAATGCTGGAAGACGGTCTGGAACTTCAACTTCCGTACCGGATTTCAAATTTCGATGAAATTGACGGCTACAGAGTGCCTGAAGGACATTTCTTTCACCTCGGCCACACCTGGGCAAGGGTCGAGAGCGGCGGGCGCATTAGGATCGGGATGGATGATTTTTCTACCAGGGTTTTCGGCAGGGCCGACAAGTTTGACCTGCCCCTGACCGGTGAGCGGATCAGGTTCAACGAGGTCGGAATGACCTTTAAGCGCAATGGCAAAGAGGCCTCCGTGCTGGCGCCAATCGCCGGCATAGTCGCCGCAGTCAACTACCATGCATCCAGGGAACCATTCCTTGTGAAAGAGGAACCCTATAACGACGGATGGCTCATGGTGCTCGAACCGGTTGAGATGAAGAAAAACCTCAAAGATCTCCTTTACGGCAGGCAGACCGGACAATGGATCGGGGCCGAGCATCACAAACTTATGGGACTTGTAAGCCAGGTCGGTGTCACAATGACCGACGGCGGCCATATCGAAGACGTGGTCGGCAGCGTCCAGGGCCTTGAATGGGGCCTGCTGACTAAAGAATTCCTCAGGACGTAAGCCCCCCGGACATAAGTGAACTTAGACCCCCATCCGCAAGATGGGGGTCTTGAATTATGGAAAAATCCGGGACGTTGCAGGATGGGTCGCTTAAATGTTTCCTCCCCTGGGTTCCCCCAAACGCCAGGGGAGGACAACACTTAGGAGGTAAACGAACAATGCGACAAATAGTACAAGCTGGGGCTTAAGTCAAGAAAAAATGCACAATATTTCCCATCGCGGCCAAACACTCCAAACCTGACCTGTCCAGCTATCTGCTTAAATATACAGTATGTTTTTGCCGGCCATAGCCATTTCGATCGGGTTCGTCTTTACTCGCTGCAAGATTGTCGTCCACTTTGCTCCGGCTTTTCTGCACCCGCAATATGCCTTGCCAGAGCACGTTCCAGTTCCCAGCCGGCAATGAGCTGTTCTCCGACCTGCTGCTGAATCTTGAGGATTGTTTGCTCCCCGAGAGAGTTCTTGAGGTCCGGGCAGAAGTAGTTCAGACAGAAAGATTGCCGAGCCTGAAGTTTACACCCCCTGTCTCCCACAAAATGGCAGCTTGCAGGAAAATCCGTATTTTCTGGCAGGGCCGATCCGAGCAGCAGATTGACAAAAAGCCCGATGGACCCGTAACTCTCACCCATTTCTCTGAAACAGCAACTCCCTTTGCTGCCGGCGCATCCGGTACATGCCGATGCAGCCCCTGATAGGAGCATGGCTGAGTCCGTCCTGCAAATGAGTTCCCGAAGGTTCCGGAGCAGCCTGCCCGTTTCCGGGTCGTTCAGGCATGCGAGGCCAAAACGCTCGTTCAGCAGCAGCGCTTTCTCCATCCTTTTTATCAACTGATCGCCGGGCCTGCTCATATACTATCCGGATCAAGTGAAAGGTCAGGTTAAAACAGCCGGATTTTCCAGCAAAAGTGTGAATAATTCCCCGGAGTCTTTGCTTCCGGTGCGAGCAATGCCTACCTAAATATTTACAATTACTCAAGTGAAAATAATTGAAATCCACCCGGGAAACTTTAGCACATGGGACTTGAGACATATCTTAAAAAACGCCGCTTCGAACGCACCCCCGAGCCGGCTGGCAAGGTCGATGCAAGTCCGGCGGGCAATCTCTATATAATCCAGAAACACGCCGCAAGCCATCTTCATTACGACCTGCGCCTGGAGTTTGACGGGGTTCTCAAGAGCTGGGCAGTGCCTAAAGGCCCAAGCCTCAACCCGGCCGACAAGAGGCTCGCGGTCCACGTGGAAGACCATCCGATAGAATACGGCTCATTTGAGGGAATAATCCCCGAGGCAGAGTATGGAGGGGGAACGGTCATGCTCTGGGATCGTGGCACGTGGGAGCCGGAGGGCGACCCGCGGGAGGGCTACGCCAAAGGCGACTTCAAATTTAAGCTCCACGGCGAGAAGCTCAAAGGGAGCTGGGTGCTCGCCAGGATGAAAGGAAAAGCGGGAGGAGAAGGTAAAAACTGGCTGCTTATAAAGAAGCGCGACTCTGAGGCCATTTCGGGATCAGACCCCGAGCCGGTCGAAACCATGAACCGGAGCGTTGCGAGCGGAAGAACCATGCAGGAGATCACGTCTCAGCGCGAGAAATTCTGGTACGAAGGAGAAGAGCTGCTGCGCGACGGAGTCCCGGATGAAATCTCGCAGCAGGAATCCTTTCGTTCCCCTGGCGGGAAGGCGGAAGCCTCGCCCGTAAGGATCGACCCGGCCGGCCTGCCCGGCGCCCGCCCGGCCAGGCAGCCGGGCTTTATCGATCTCCAACTGGCTACATTGGTCAGTAAGCCGCCTCAGGGTGAAAACTGGCTCCATGAAATAAAATACGACGGATATCGAATCGAGTGTGTACTATCGGGTGGGCAGGCGAGGCTTTTTTCACGAAATGGAAAGCAATGGACGGACCGGTTTCCCGAAATAACCGAAGCTGCAGCTCAAATTCCGGTTGAAAGCGCAATTCTGGACGGAGAGATTGTCGTTGTCGATCAGCAGGGGAGGACCGATTTTCAGGCGCTTCAGAACAGCCTCCAGGGGATCAGGAGCGGCAGGCTCGTTTACTTTGTTTTCGATATTGCCTTCTGTGCGGGCTACGATGTGACGCAGACCCCGCTCGTAGAGCGAAAAAAACTTTTGCGAAACACTCTGCGTGAGGGACCGCCGATTCTATATGCCGACCATATCCAAGGACAGGGGGAGGCCGTTTTCCAGAACGCGTGCCGGCTTGAGCTGGAGGGCATAATCTCTAAAAGGGCCGACGGTATTTATGAGCAAAAGCGCTCCCGGAACTGGCTCAAGGTCAAATGCTTTATGAGGCAGGAATTCGTTATCGGCGGGTACACCGATCCGGGAGGATCCAGGGCCGGCTTTGGGGCGCTCCTGCTCGGGTACTTTGATCCGGGCGGCGCATTGGTCTATTCGGGAAAAGCCGGCACCGGTTTTAGTGAGAAAACCCTCGAAGCTCTTTCTGAACGACTCATGGCAATAGAAACCGGCAAGCCGCCATTTATCAATCCTCCCACCGGTTATGAGGCAAAAGGAGTACACTGGACCAGGCCGGAGCTCGTCGCCGAAGTGGAATTCAGCGCCTGGACAGAGGACGGCATTCTTCGTCACTCCTCTTTTAAAGGATTAAGGGAGGATAAAAACCCAGGGGATGTTGTCCGGGAAAATCCTCAGGAAAAGGCTTCGAACGCCGCTGCGGAGAAAAACCGGACATCTACTGATCCAAAGCCGCCCGAGGGGGACAAACTAAAAACCAACGAAAGAAGTCCCTTCAGTGTGGCCCTTTCGAATCCCGATCGGGTGCTATATCCGGAAATTGGAATTACGAAGCGCGCACTGGCCGAATACTACAACGAAATAGACAACTGGATAATGCCTCATATCGCAAAGCGTCCGCTTACAGTCGTACGCTGCCCTGAAGGACGGGGACATGAGTGCTTCTTTCAGAAACACCTCGGGGATGGCGCCCCTGAGGCCCTCAGGTCCATTCCGATAGTGGAAAAAGGCGGACAGGTGTACTACAGCGTCGCCGACAATATCGACGGGGTCATAGCACTTGTCCAGATGGGGGCCTTGGAAATACATGTCTGGGGTAGCCGGGAAGATAAGCTGGAGCAGCCCGATATGATGGTATTCGACCTCGATCCAGCCCCTGAAGTCGAGTGGCCCGGCATGATCAAAGCTGCCCGGCTCATGCGCGAACGGCTTTCAGAACTGGGCCTGGCAAGCTTTGTAAAGACAACCGGCGGCAAAGGGCTGCACATTGTGGTCCCTCTCACGCCTCAAGCTGACTGGGATACGGTCAAGGCGTTTTCCAGGGCAATTGCGCAGAGCGTCGTCCGGGAGACCCCAGCAGAATATATCGCCACCATGTCCAAGGAGAAGCGCAGGGGCAAAATCTTCATCGATTATCTGAGAAACGGGCGTGGGGCGACAAGCATAGCGGCCTATTCGACAAGGAGCAGGCAAGGTGCGCCCATATCGACACCTGTGGCGTGGGATGAACTCAGTGCGGATCTCAAACCGGACAGCTACAACATCCGCAATATCCGGCGCAGATTGACAGCACTAAAAGAGGACCCCTGGGCGGATTATTTCTCGGTTCGGCAGCAAATCACGAGTGAGATGAGAAAAAAAGTCGGGCTTTAGGCGGTCGGACCGCCCTCTTTACAGCAGCCCCGGGGAAAATCCCCCCGCCGGTAAATGCGTCTGGGCCGGACATGTCTGCTTTTCAGGCCCGAAGGTAAGCTGATAGGCAATATAGGAGTAAAAGCCGGTAGGGCCGATCATGTCTGTGCCGGCAGACAATAGAATGTGGTGATTTTCAGTTATATTGATTATAGAACCGACATTAAATCCAAAGTGGCGCTCATCGTCAGTCTCGCGTGGGGTTTCGTAGAATAGCTCCGCCCCGAGAGTAAGATACTTATTCAATTCACGTTGAACCAGCCATCCCAAAAACCAGAAATCCTTGTGCCCATCGCCGGGATTTATCCAGTAGCCGCCTCCGCCATACGTCAGCCATGGCCCCCAGCCTTTCTGAAGCCAGATGGGCAAGAACACCTGGGCATCACCGTTCCCCAGCCCTCTTGATTCCTCACCGGTAGGAACTTCGAGAAGAGGATAGGCGCCGGCCATGAACCTGGCGTCTTCGTTTTCAAAAAAACGCCATTTGACCCCCAACTCCGTGTCGCCATAACCATAATGAGAGGGCAGCCCGGCGGATTTGGCGTATTCCATGGGAAGAAGGACATGAATCTGAAAGTTGGGCGCAATCCCATAGTTGACTTCGACATGCGGCGCCGTTGCGCTTACACCGTTCCGGTCGTTCTTGTACAGGGATGCAAGATATATCTCCCAGTGTTGGTATTCGACAGGTTCGGGGTCGTCCGTCAAGAATGGAGGTCCGGCAAGAGCGGAAAAAGGGACAAAGAGCAGAGCAATAAAAAGGGCAAGAATTACCACTGCACGCAAAGCTTCCCCTCCCCGTTTTGAATATTTATAAAGTAATGTGTTTTTTGTGATCGTCAATTAATCGCCACCTTTCGGGAAAGTCACGCCGCCTTAGCGAAAAACCGAGTTTTTTTATTCTTCCCGCAATGAAAGCATTTCCACAGTAGTGTCCAGTCGCGATATTTTTTCCGTTACGGATTGACATTCATCCGGGAATATCGTTTAATTTCGAGCTTTAGTTTCAGGTTAAAATACGCGCATGGAATGGAAGCAGCAGCTTCAAAATATTCAAATTCTGGAGGAAACCGATGATTTTTGCAGGATTGGCATATGCTGCCGATGCGTTCGCACAGGACGCGGGGGGCGCAGGCGGGCTGCCCGGAATGTTGAACCTTGGCAATCCGATGTTTCTCATGATCGCAATGCTTGCGATTTTTTATTTTCTGCTGATTCGCCCTCAGCAGAAGCGGCAAAAAGAGCAAAAGCAGATGCTGGCAAACCTTCAGAAGGGCGATACGATTTTCACCGCCGGCGGACTGCGTGGCAAGATAACCGGTCTCGATGAGAACGTTCTCACCGTCGAGATTGCCGATAGAGTGCGCGTAAAAGTTAACCGGAGCGCGGTCGGCGGGCTTATCTCAAAGGGCGAAGCGGCCCCGGAAAAAGAATCGGCCAAAGAATCCTGATCGGATGAAATATTCGCCGGACCCGGAGATCTTCCCGGCCGGATATTTCCGGATGCGGCTTCTTATGAACATGGTCCCGGTTGGTTGGAGGACGTAATTGAAAAGCTTAGGAATTCGTGCGCTTACAGTTTCAATAATTCTTATTGCCGGTATTTTTTGCCTCATACCGACTTTCACTTCAACTCGCCTGCCGGGGTTGACGGCTATCCTGCCGGATAAGATCCATCTCGGCCTGGATCTCCAGGGTGGTATCCACCTCGTGCTGGAGGTTGAAGCGAACGAGGCGGTCGAAAATGCTGCCGAAACGTATGTTGAGCAGATCAAGGATGCTCTGCGCGCGAAAAAAGTTGGATTTACCAAGGTAGCCAAAACGGGCAAGTGGGACATCGAAGTGATCCTGCCCGCGAGCGAGCAGCTAAATGACTTCAACGACTCGATAAAAGGTGATTTCCCATGGCTGAAACCCGCCACCACCGAGACTACGCCTGACGGAACGAGGGTCCTTCTCACCCTGGACCAGAAGAAAATCAACGACCTTGAAACCATGGCGGTGGGCCAGGCCCTCGAGACCATCCGGAACCGGATCGACCAGTTCGGGGTGAGCGAGCCGGATATCAGGCCTGAAGCCGGCGACCGGATACTGGTTGAACTTCCCGGAATAAAGGACCCCCAGGAAGCCATAAACCTTATCGGGAAGACGGCGGTCCTCGAGTTCAAGCTGGTAGCGCAAAACGTTACGGATCAGGAAATGCGCGATAATAAACTCCCTCCGGGCGTAAAGGTCTATCCGATGAGGCCGTCTGACCGAAACACGTCGGAAACCAAGGTCGCCCTTGAAGATAAAACCGTGCTCACGGGTCAGTATATTACGGATGCCAAAGTTGGAATAGGCGGACGATCGTTTGGCGAGGCACATATCTCGCTTAATTTTGATCCGCAGGGCGCCAAAATATTCGATCGCCTCACGTCGGAAAATGTTGGCCGCAAGCTGGCAATAGTCCTGGACGGTGTCGTTTATTCAGACCCCGTAATCAAGGAGCGCATCCCCAACGGTACTGCGGTCATCGAAGGCTCCTACACCGACGAAGAAGCCAAGGTACTGGCGATAGCCCTGCGTACCGGCAGGCTGCCTGCACGCGTCATAATTCTCGAGCAGCGCACGGTAGGGCCGGCACTGGGCGCTGACTCAATAAAGAGTGGAATCCTGGCCTCGGCCTTCGGCGGACTGGGCATTATCCTGTTCATGATGGTTTACTACAAGTTCTCGGGAGTGATTGCGGACTTGGCCCTTGCCATGAATATCTTACTAATACTGGCATTGATGGCCCTTATCAGTGCAACTCTCACGCTGCCGGGCATCGCCGGTATCGCGCTGACCATCGGGATTGCCGTTGACGCAAACGTTCTGATATACGAACGAATACGAGAGGAACTGCGGCTGGGCAAAACGCCCCGCGCAGCTATCGATACAGGGTACCAGCGCGCAACCATAACGATTATGGACGCAAACGTCACCAGCGCGATCGCGGCGCTGGTTCTCTATGGGTTCGGTACGGGTCCCGTAAGGGGTTTTGCGGTTACCCTCTTTTTCGGTCTGGCGGCAAACATGTTTACGGCGATCTTCGTAACCAGGATAATCTTTGACTATCTTCTAACCGAGCGGCGGGTAAAAGAGCTGAGCATCTAGCGCAGAACCATAAGGAAAGCGAATGCAACTTATAAAACCTGATATCAATATCAACTTCGTCGGAATGCGCTACAAGGCTTTCATGCTTTCCGGCGCTATCATTCTTTTTGGGCTCCTCACCCTGTTCATGCGCGGCGGGCTCAAGATGGGCGTCGATTTTGCCGGCGGTACGTTAATCCAGGTGAAATTCAGTAAGGCTACCAGTCCGGACGACATCCGCAACGCGCTCCAGGGAATCGTCTCACACGCTGTCGTCCAGCAGATAGGCTCAAAAAACGACAATGAATACCTGGTCCGCACCGACGCCATTCACGAGGAACTGGGGAGCCTTTCAAACCAGATCGAAGGGGAACTCAACAAAGCTTATGGGCCCGGGCAGCAGGTATTGCGCGTGGAGATGGTGGGGCCGAAGGTGGGGCATGACCTCCGTCAGAAGGCTCTCTATGCCATCTTTTACGCTTTACTGCTGATCGCCATCTATATTTCCGGACGATTTGAATTCAAGTGGACGAGCAGCCTCATAATGGGAGGCGTCCTGATAGTGGGAATTTATCTGCTGGAGGCGATCGGATTAAGCGCCGTGTATCTGATCGGGGGAGCCATTGTTGTCACTCTTGCGCTCTGTTGGTTTCTTCAGCTCCCGTATGCGCTCGGCGCGCTACTCTCACTCGTGCACGACATCCTGATAACGGTTGGGATTTTTGCGCTTGTCAATAAAGAATTCTCCCTGGAGGTTTTTGCCGCCCTCTTGACCCTCTCCGGCTATTCGCTCAACGACACGATCATCGTATACGACCGAATCCGCGAAAATCGTAACAAGGACAAAAAGATTAAATTCAGCGACATGATAAACGGAGCAATAAACCAGACCCTTAGCCGAACGGTCCTGACGTCGATGACCGTATTTTTCGTAATTCTTTGCCTTTTCCTTTTTGGCGGCACTGTAATCCACGATTTCAGCTTTGCGATGCTGATAGGAGTAGTGACCGGAAGTTACTCATCCGTGTTTGTCGCGAGCCCGATTCTCATTGCCTACGAAGACCTGAAGAAAAAGAAACGCACTCAGCCGGCGGCCAAACGTGCAGCGGCCCAGGATACCAGCGCTAAGCCCGCGTCCAAACGTGCAGCTCAGGATACCAGCGCTCAGCCCGCGCCCAAACGTGCAGCGGCCCAGGATACCGGCGTCCAACCTGCGCGGACCCCGAAGAAATCCAAGAAACAATCAGCCGGGCAGGCAGACGCGGGAAAGAAAGTACGCGGATAGTGGCCGGGCCGCCGCCGGGGACCTCGACGCTCCGCGAAGGGGCGCCTTAAATCCCTCTTTCCGGATTATGCGACACCTGTCCTTCGATTTTCCGTCACTGAGCTACCCAGATTGCCATGTTCTTGAAATCCGCAAGGATTTTCCTGGTAACCGAGGTTTTCAAAAAGCTCCAGATTCCCTCCGGTTTAGAATGCCCAAGCCCTATTATCCCGACTCCGTTAGATGCGCACCAGGAAAGGATTTCGCCGGCAGTATCGCCCCCGTTGGGAATCAGCGTTATCTGAATCCGGCTCTCGTCGAGTCCGTAATCCGCCAGTATCGAGGCTGCCTTCAAGAGGTATGAGAGCTGTGCGCGCCTCGTGGTCGTATCGGCGTAGTCAGCCAGCTTATTGACTGCCTCGGAAGGGCGGCATGAAACTGGATACAAGGCATTTCTGGCCGAGTGAAGGAGCGTAATCTCGGCGCCGGTGCCGGAAAGCATGTAGCCGGCATGGTCTGCCACCCGCAATGAAGCATCCTCGTCCACAATGCATATCGCGGCTCTTTTCGGGTCGATTTCGCCTTCGGTGAACCAGACCGGACTTGCCAGACAGTGCTCGAGAAGTGCCGATGCGGTATCTCCTTTGACAAGACCCTCCAGGCTGCTTGAAACCCGCTTCTGGACAATAACGGCATCGACTTTTCTGATGTCTGCAAGAAGGCATGCCTGTTTTGCGACGCTCATTTGCCCTTGCTGGATGTGCTCCTGTATCAGTTCCTCGGAAAAACCCGCCTTTACGAGTGCGTCTTTGGCATGATCGAAGATGCGGCGTACATCCTGATGACGGCCTTGAAAGAATTCCTTCTTCTTTCTCAGCAGTTCGCGGGACGGGGCCACATCGCCGGAGTAGACCGGCGGAACCGATGGAGAGAAGTAGCACAGGATCAGGCTGACTTCTGACACCGGGTATAGCCGGCTGATGAATGGAACCGGCCGAAGCGACTCGTTGGTCCCGTCTATCGGAAGCAGCAGGCATTTTGGCAAAGTTTGCACGGAGATGTCCCTTTCAATCTCTCAGATGAACCCCTCTTCGGAGAAAAGCTCGATCAATTGCTGACAATCGTCTGCAACCCAGTCAGCCCCCGCTCGCAGGAGTTCATCGCTGCTGCTGTTGCCGCTGCAGACACCGGCAGTCATCACCCCGGCAGCCCTGCCGGTCTGAATGTCCAGGGGATGATCGCCAATCATGATGGCCGACTGCGGAGCGGCGCCAATGGAATCAAGCGCATGGATCAGGTGAGCCGGGTCAGGTTTGGGGGACGGGACATGGTCGCGTGAAAAAAAGGGGCAGTAGTCGGATACGTCCGGAAAGACGAGCCGTACAGCAGCGTCACAGTTTCTGGTTATGATTGCAGTCTTGGCGCCTTTTTCGGCCAGGGCCTTCAAAAGCGGCCTTGTGAATGGAAAAAGTGCCCCCCTTGCTGCGGCTTGCAGTTCCATTTCGCATATCAGAGTCATGGCCTGCTTTCTAAACCCGTTGGCCCGGTCTCCAGATGATTCTCGAATGCTCCTCTCCAGCCAGGTAAGCCATTCCAGGACGGGCAGGAAAGGCGGCGGCGGAGCTGGGGCAATGTAGCTTTCTGCAAGCGAGTTCAGCCGCAGTTTCATCTCCGCGAAATCTAGCCGCAATTCGGCAAGGGTACCGTCAAAGTCGAAAACGAGAGACTCTATCTTCATTCGGACTCGATCAAACTGGATTGCATGCCCCTGCCACGCTGACAGGAACACCGTTGTTATGGAACACCGTTGTTATGGACGAAGAAAACATAATATACTAACTTAAATAGGGCAACAGGGCGCCGGCGCTTTTAGGACCACAAAGCCCGGGCTGACAGATAAACCTTTACCGCCGAAAGAACCGGATGAGATTTTACTCCCCCGAGCTTTCATGGCTGGAGTGAACATATGGTTGTACCCTTATTGAGTTTCGACCAGGTAATAGACAAATTACTTTCCATGAGGCAGCCTTATCTTGCAAATTATCTTGCCGTCTACTCAAGCTGGTATGGCGGTATCGTTACCGATCCCGCCCTCATGATGCTGCCCCTTGACGATCATATGGTCCATCGGGGGGACGGAGTATTCGAAGTGTTCAAGTGCACTGACTGGAATATATATGCTCTTGCCAGGCATCTCGACAGGATGAAGCGTTCTATGGCGGCATCTTTCCTGGAGCCGCCGGTAGATGATGAGCGCCTCATCGAGATAGTTCGTGAGACAGTGCTGGCCGGAAACAACGGGACCTGCCTCGTGCGGCTTTTCATATCAAGAGGCCCCGGCAGCTACTCCGCCAATCCCTATGAAACTGTTGGAAGCCAGCTCTACGTAATAGTTGTTGCCCGTGAGCCTGCTGACCCTGAAAAATATGAAAGAGGCGTCAAACTTGTCACCACCGGCGTTCCCATTAAAACCGACTATTTTGCGACCGTGAAAAGCTGCAACTACCTTCCGAATGTGCTGATGAAAAAAGAGGCTGTGCAACGAGGCGCCGATTTTTCCGTTTCACTCGATGAGAGGGGATTCCTTGCCGAGGGCGCGTCGGAAAACGTAGGCATCGTAACGAAAAAGGGTGAACTGCTTATTCCGCGCTTCTCGCGCACCCTCCGTGGGATTACGGTAACGCGCGCAATGGAGATCGCCGGTGGATTGATGGGCGCCCAACTTAGCGCGTCATCCGAAGCGGATATAACTCCCGAACAGGCCTACGGCGCTGCTGAAGTTATGATTTTCGGGACTTCGTGCACTATCCTTCCCGTTGTCGAATATGATGGAAACAGGATTGGAGACAGCCGGCCGGGTCCGGTTTGCAGGCTCCTCATGGAACTCATGGCGCAAGACGAGACGAAAAACCCCGAGATGTTGACGCCTGTCAGGCAGGTGAATGGGTGAATCGGGAAAAACCATATCTGTCACCACGTCAGGTGTCTCCCCGCGCTGTTTGCGCCCCTGGGATAAAAATTTTGCCGTCTTTCGCCCATTCACCTGTTCACCCGCTCTTGTTCAACTGTAGTTTAACGTATTGCGTTGAGGTACTGTGTCAAGAGGTGGGCGCCGCGATATTGTGCCAGTAATTATGGGGTCGGGGTCGGGCCGGATGCCGATAACTTATGGTATTTAGACCTGATGAAATCAAGGCATCGCACCGGATTGCCGGTTCCAGTTAATCCGGCCCACCCTTCTCTCAACGCAATGCCGGAATCGAATTCTCATTGCACAAAAGAAATTACGGTCAGAATCAAATTATCCCTGTCTCAGTAATCAGTTAGCCCTGAGCATGACCGCGTTGTACCTGGCCATTTGGTTCAACTCGGTCTCGCTGCCATTGGCAGAGAGGTTGGCCTGCAGTTGAGGGCAGAACCACTGTGCAGTTTCAATCACCATCAGTCTCCGGGGGTCTATTTCCTTGAGTGTGCCTGCAAAGGTCGACCAGGGAGTAAAAAACCGGACATGCATGTGGTTGCGATGGCCGGGCACATGTTGAATAAGACAATCCGGTTTTCCTCTGCCCCCTGCACTCGCAAAGATTTTCGACAAATCATCGGGATTTTCTCCCTCACTCAGTGCATGCTGATACAGCGGCGCCTGGATACTCCTGTCCAGATAAATACACTGCACGCGCTGCGTGCTGAGCAGACTCCGGATCAAGTACCATGTCTTGGCAACGTCGAGCCTCCCGGAATTCATAGGAACAAGGCGCTCCAATGGGGCATTGTCTTTCGCAAACAGCCCGATGTCCACATCACGTCCGTTCTGGTGCGATTTGTGGCCCTTGAGCCGCCCTCCGCCCTTACATGAAAAATCACCCAAAACGATGTCACAGGAATCAGGATACCTGGACTTGAATCTCTCAGCCGCTTCGAGCAATGCTCCCACCACTTCCGGGGTTGTGAAGCTTCTGTTTTCATCTAACAGTTTGTAGCCGTGCAATTGTGAAGGGAATTGGACGCCGTTGATCAGACAGCCTCTGAACGGCTCGCCAGCCGAAATCGTCAAGGCGTTGACCGGCTTATCGAAAATGGTTGCTGACATGGTCAAAAAGATTACCAATGAGAGGCACACTCCACTTGGCACGTCGAAACCCCTAAATCGTGTCATTAATTCATCCTTATTCATAGTTGTCGGCGCTCTCACACCGGGACTTTGAGCGATTGGAGATCAACAGATCGCCCCTTGACGAGCTGGACCCTCCAGGCTTTCGGAAACCCCGATTTGACAGGGTTTGGCTCGGTAATCCCCATAACCAAAGATTTGATTAAAGGCTGAGCACCGGTTTTCTGAAAATACGGCGAAGCATCCGTTCCCGTATCGACCGACTAACCAGATGTTACGGTAGTTTGGGCAAAGACATGGCAATATGCGTGCCCATTGTTACGCAGTGTAGACGTGGAGAGCGATTAGAGGAAAAGGTCGCAGGCTGGAATAGCCGCTAGATGCAGAGAATAGCTGTATTTCCCGAATTTGTGGCAGTTTTTATTCGATTTTTGGCTGTTTTTGCTATTTTCGTGCGTTGAGATGCGTCAGACTAATGACGCCCGAAATCTCGTGGTGTTCTCACCCCGAAGGGTCCCCGGTTCATAATCGTCAAAACCTGAACATGTTCTATTTTCGGCAATGCTCAGCTTAACGGAGGATGATCTCGAATTCTCGGGTGGCCCCTTTTGCACCCTGGAACGGGACGCTTAATTGCCTGCGCTCGCGAGGAATTCTTTTACCGCCTCAGCCGGAGCTTTGGCAAATGTACCGGCGCGACTGGCGACTACTCCCGTTAGGCGATGCAGCTTCACGGACATTTCTGCCGCTTTTGCTATGACTGCAATCCCGTTGAGCACCACCGCACCATCAATGGTGAACTCGCGTTCGCGCGCGAAAAGCAGCATTGGCAGTCCACCGGCTGGTATGATTACTTCTACGCCTTTCTTCAAAAGCGGTTTCGCTTGTCTCACAAATTCCTCCCGGACTTTCAAGTAGGTACTCTCGTCTTGGAAAGCCCGGGTGAAAGTGGATACCTGAGCATCAATTGAAGAAACATCGCTCACACGCTTTTCCAGTCCGTAGTGAGCAATTTGCTCTTGATGCCATGGAATGAATACGGGGTTTATAGTTACAAGGCCCACCTTTCGGCCCAGGCTGCACGCGTAGAGCATCGTTGCCTCACCGAGTCCCACGACCGGGATGTCGATGGTTGCCCTGCTTTCCAGGAGTCCCGGTTCCTGAAAGTGACCGATGACGAAAGCATCATAGCCCAGTTGCTCTGCCTCGATAGCATTGCGAATAGTGCGGGAAGCGCAGCGGAATTCCGTGAGAGGATGTAAGTACCTGTCCGGGGGATCAATGCCGTGGACATCGAAAGCGGTCTTCGGCTCCGCATATGATTGCAAGCCTTCCTTTAGACGTTCGATGTATGATTGTTGCTGCTGAAGATCGACGAAGCTCCGATACCAGATGCGCATCGTATCATCGGATTGTGACGCCGTTTCTTTTTCGGAAGCAGTCATCATATTTCTCCTCTCGAAGCAGGGGGCATCTGGGATTCCAATGTGAAAAGGGTCTGTTCCAACGCACCGGCCTGTGTTTCTGTTCGGCGGCTGCCATGCGGCGCCGATATCTCTTGCTCGCATTACAATAAGACATCAGTTGATCGCATCAATTATGTAGGCTGGGGAAAAAGAGTAATGGGATATTACCGGGTCGACGGTGGATCTACCCGACAATATCGTTAAGGAAAGCGCTCAATCTTGAAAGATCTCGCATTTACGGTTTTCTCGAAAGCATGGCGCGAATAGCGCCGGAGTTCACCGGGAGGCAAACGCCGTTTTCTGCCGGCCCGGTTCAACGATTTGCTAGACCAGTCCTAAGCCGGTACCTGCAGCCAGTCGCGCAGCGCGTAAGTGACTGCCTGCGGCTCTTCGAGCGGGGTAAAATGGCCGGCCCGCTCGATCACCCTCAGATTGGCGCCCGGGATTAGCCCTGCCAACTCTTCGTGGGCCGCCACAGGGGTGCGCCGATCCTCTCGCCCGCAGATCACAACCGTAGGACAATCGATCCGCCCGAGATCGCCGCAGAATCCAGGGTACGCAAGCAGCGCCCGTATCTGCCGGACCGCGACGGCCGGGCCGAGGCTCTTGCCCATAGCGGCGAAGGTTTCCCACAGCGCATGATCATGTATCCGTTCGGGGGCTACGTAGCGGGGGAAGGCATCAGCAAGGTAGGCGTCGAACCCGCCGGCCTCTATGCCTGAGATCGAGTCCCGTAGTTGCCGGCGAACCGGTGGCAACAGCCCGTGGGCGCTGGTGCTCAGCAACGCCAGACGGCATACCCGGCCCGGCGCCCGGGCAACGACCTCCAGTGCGACGCACCCACCCATCGAGAATCCGGCCATGGCAAACCGCATCGGGGCCTGGCTAAGGACGGCCTCCGCCATCGCTGCGATGGACTCGTGCGCGGTGAGGTCAAAAGTTCGACTATGCGCCGAGCCGGCTAACGCCTCCGTTTGCACAGCCCAGAGACGTTCGTCGCAAAGCAAACCCGGAATCAAGAGCAGGTCGGGAAGCACGCCACTGTGTTTCACTCGTTCGCCCTCTGCCCAACAAGTATTTCTATGGTTTCTTTATATCTCTGCCACCTCAGAAGGTTGCCTCTCTGCGGTCCAATACGATATCCGCCAGCGGTAACACTTTGGCATCCAAAGACCCACATCGTTTTGAACTCTTAATATAAACATGGTCTAAGCCCGGTAAGTTTTCTCTCTTCTTGTATTTTGCCATTCCGGTTACGTAATATCAGTGATTCTTCAGCATGATCTAGTGGCCGGAGCCAAACGGCACTTCCTGCTCAGATACGCTTGGCACATATCCACCGGTACAATAAGAAAGAGTTCCTGCTCAAATTTGCGGGAGAGTGTAGATAGAGCCGCTCTCTTTTCCCGGTCAAACGTCAAATACTTCCTTGACCAGCTCTCTGTAAGCTTTGGCGCCACTTGACGACCGCGCGTATTCCGTTGCTGAAGCTCCGCTGCGTGGAGCTTCGGCCACTCTGGTACAGGCAGGTATTACGGTCCTGAAAACCTTCTCGCCATATCTTCTTCTCATGTCTTCAACCGACAGCCGGGACTCTTTGGTGCGAAGGTTTGACATGGTACCGAAATAACCAAGTATCCTGATATCGGGATTCAATCTGCGCCGGACCTTTTCGACGAGTTCGTTGATATCCTCCGCAACTTTCAGGTCCAAAAAAGCTGTTCTAAATGGAACGAGCACTTCCCGGCTCATTCGTAACGCATTCACCATCAAAAAGGGCGAGATAGGAGGTAGATCCATAATTACGAAATCATATTCGCTCGCATGCCCTGCAAAGCGCTCGAAGAGGATACTCTCCTTGCCTATCTCTGCGTTCAACTCCGATTCACAGCTTGCCAGGCTTTCGTCGGAAGCGGCAACATAGAGGTTTGCGGTTGCAGTATTGTATATAGCTTCCGAAATGTTTCCATTCGGATTGCACAGCACGTCCGTGACAGTCCTGCTTGCAGCTTCGAGTTTGATTCCCAGGTGGGATGTCGCTCCAGTGTATGGATCGAGGTCCACCAGGAGCGTCTTCTTTCCGGCTTGTGCGAGGCAGCAGGCAATGTTTACAGCCGATGTGGTTTTTCCCACTCCACCTTTAAGAGATAACATAGCGACTATTCTAGTATCAGACATCGTGATCCTCCTCTTGACAGCCTGTCTAAAGAACTGGCTGCATTTGCAGGCTCAACCATTCCATGCAGAGCAAAAGCTCCGGTTCGGACAGCTTCAAAAACGGGGAGAGATCAACTTTTTAGCACACAGTACCGCCCGAGCAGTTCATCGATTCTCCTCTCCTTGACCAATCTCTTCAGGAGTGGAAGAATTTTTTTCTTGTCCATTTTCAGATGTTCCGCCACCTCCCGGACTGTTGCACCCATTTGTGCGGATTCGAGAAAAGATAGGATACCGGCAATCGTGGCTCCTTCAGCTTGAGTACTTCCGGTTTGGCTCTCAATTTGGCGCCCTGGCATCTCCCCGGCGCCGCTGCCGGAGATCGGTGCGGCTTGCCCCAAGGTCTCGGCCTCCGCCTCAGGCACAAATGCGGCAAACCGTTCTTCCTTCCGGCCTGCACTTTGTCCGAGCTCATCCATAGGATTTGCGGCGACCGCATCAGCCTGATCCGCGACCGTATCCGTTGCGGGATCAATATGTACGGATACCGGTGCTTCCCTTTCGCCGAGTCCAAAAACCGCTCGGGTCAGGTTCAGAGCAAGTTCAAACTGATTTGAAACGAGCTTTACCCAGATGTCTATCATATGCCTCCTCTCATACCGAATCATAATTGCGCGGCAATGCCTGTTTGAATCGGCCATAGGCGGGATAGCAATGCAGGGTCTGTTCGAAAACCTTTTTCCTTGACCCCTCTTCGGCAGGATACATCATCGTGATAGTGGATTCAAGCGGCTTTAACCCGCCATCATGATCCGGTGAACTTGAGTTCAGGAGACGACCACTGCGATTCCCATAGGATCAGTTCGCCCCTCAAATATCTTCAAGGATCTCCGGTAAGAGTGCCTGAAGCAAAAATAAATGCCCTAAAAACATCCCAAACGGTTTCAACGAAACTCAACCGCATCGCAAAACCACATCCAATGACATTTTTACTTTGCCACCAATTGCCCAAATGTGTAAAAGTAAATCCACGCCGACCTCCCAAAAGATCTGGGTACTCTAAAGCCATCGAATCTCGATTTCTTATCGCGCTCTTGTGACCTTATCGGTAAGGCCTTCTTGAATAGCGAAGGCCATCAAGTGGAAAGAATGGAAAATAAGGGGCAGCCGGGGAAGAGTGTCATTGCCATGACCGAACATTGGTTTTCTCGGAAAAGAAACCGAAAACGTTGGCTCTTCTTTTTTGCATTGGTTGTTAGCCTGCTCCTGAGCGGGTGCGGCGAAAAGAAACCCAGGGTCGCACGGGTGGGCATCCTGTGCGGACTGGATGTTTTTGCCACGACGCTGGACGGCTTCAAAGCCAAAATGAGCGAATTTGGCTACATCGAGGGCAAGAACATCGCCTATAACGTACAGAGGACCAACTTCGACCCGGCGGCGGAACAGCGCATCCTCAGGAAATTTGTAGAGGATAAGGTAGACTTGATGCTCGTGTTTCCCTCGGAGGTGGCCGTAGAGGCAAAAGCCGTCACCCGGGGCGCCGGCATTCCAGTGGTGTTTTGCCAGACCAACACAGAAGGTACCGACCTGATCAAGAGCGTGCCCGAACCAGGAGGAAATATCACCGGGGTACGCTACCCTGGCCCGGACCTCGCCCTCAAGCGTTTCGAGATCCTGCACGAACTGGCGCCACAGGCGAAACGCATGTGGGTACCCTATACGAAGAACTCTCCGATTGTGCCCGACCAGTTGAGGGCACTGCGCCCGGCGGCGGCAAAAACGGGCGTCACCCTGGTGGAATCGCCCGCTGACAGCGCCTCCGACCTGATAGCTGATTTAGACGCAAGGGCAAAAGCGGCCGATATTGGCATCGATGCCGTCTTGTTCATATCCGAGCCTCTGTCCCGGACCCCTGCCGTTTTTCCAAAAATAGCCAAGTTTGCGTTCGATCATAGGATACCCATCGGGGGGGCCCTGTTATCTTCGGAGGGCTATTCAACTTTATTCGGTGTTGCGACGGACAATATTGCTGTGGGCAGGCTGGCAGCACAACAGGCGCACAAGGTCCTGAGAGGCATCCCGCCGGGAACCATTCCCGTAGTTTCGGCGGAGAGCTATTTCCAACTCAACTACAAAGTAGCGCAAGAACTTGGTCTGAGAGTCCCTGAAGGGTTGTTGAGGCAAGCGGACGAAATCATCCGCTGAGGGACACGTGAGCAGGGGAAAAAGGGATATGGAGACTTTGGCGCAAAAATCTTCAAAGGCGAAAAAGTTGAGCACGATCCTGGCCACTGCTTTTTTTTCTTTGAGTGTGGTAGTGCTCCTACTCTACGGCGGGGTGAACACATATCATGAAGTAAAGATCCAGCAGGCGCTCATCTCAAATATGCAGCAACTCATCGCGCAAGATGCTGCCAAGACCGTCAGCAGTTTCATCGACGAGAACTTCAGCACCCTGGAAACGGCGAGCAGGCTGACCGATCTTTACGCGCTCTCCGAGGTGGAGCGACGGCAGTTTCTTCAGGGCATCCTGGGGCTCCGGCGGGCTCTCAGGCAAGTGGTGCTTTTGAATACGCGCAACCAGGTTCTTGCTCAATCGTCCCGCCTCTCGATGGAAGCATCGAGCCGGCTCATGGACCAGGTCAAGTATATCAGACTGGGGCAAGAGCCGCAGAAGAAGCGAGCGATTGGGCCGGTCTACATCGATTCCGCGACCAGCGAACCCATCGTGAGCATAGCTGTTCCGGTAACCGACGTATTTGGAGATTCAAAAGGAACGCTGATCGCTGAGCTCAACCTGAAGTCAATGTGGGATATCGTCGACCATCTCAAAGTCGGGGAAACAGGGTATGTGTATGTGTGCGATAGAGAAGGTAATTTGCTGGCTTGCCACGACACGGCCCGGGTTTTGAGGGGTGAAAACGTATCCCATCTGAAAGCGGTCGCCGCCTTCATTCATAATCAACCATCCTTTCAACCCGATACGGCGACCAGTTATCAAGGAATCATGGGATTGACCGTGGTGGGAACCTACGCACCCCTGAAATCGCCTGATTGGGCTGTCATAAGCGAACTGCCATGGAAAGAGGCGTACAGGGAGATTACTCTGAACGTCGCGACGGCTATTGGGATCACGCTGGTAATGGCGTGTTTTGCCGGCATTTTCGGGACGTTTATAGCGAAACGCCTGGCAGTGCCCGTAATCAACCTCACGGAAACTGCGTCCCGGATTGCCGCCGGCGAGAGGGATTTGCAGGCAGAGGTGGTTGGGCCGATGGAGGTCGCCCGCCTGGCCATGGCTTTTAACAGCATGACGGCCCAGTTGCGGCAGAGCCTGATCGATTTGGAGCAGCGCTTCGCCGACCTGAAACGAACGGAAGAGGCCCTGCGCCTGAGCGAAGAACGGCTTCGCCTGGCCCTGGAAGGCACCTATGACGGCATCTGGGATTTGGATGTGCAAAGCGGTCAGGCCTATTTCAGTCCTCGCTGTTATACGATGCTGGGGTACGACCCGAACGAATTCCCGGCAAACTATGAGAACTGGCGCCAGAGGCTCCATCCGGATGATCTGGAGCCTTCCGAGCGAGCGGTGAAGCGTGCGGTTGAACAACTCTCCCGATTCGCCATCGAGTTCCGATTCAAGGCGAGGAACGGAGAATGGCGCTGGATTCTGGGACGCGGCAAAGTCGCTGAATCGGACCCGTCCGGGAAGGCCGTTCGGGTAGCCGGATCACACACCGACATCACGGAGCGCAAGCGGGTGGAGGAGGCGCTGCGTGAGTCTCAGCAAATGTTACAGTCAGTCCTGGATACCATACCGGCAAGGGTCTTCTGGAAGGATCTTGATTCAAACTACTTGGGCTGCAACAGCCCCTTTGCTCTCGATGCGGGTCTCCAATCACCCGAGGAGATCGTAGGAAGAAACGACTTTGAGATGGGCTGGGCGGAACAGGCGGATCTCTACCGTTTAGATGACCGTTTGGTCCTGGAAACCGGCATCGCAAAACTCGGATATGAAGAACCCCAGACAACACCTTCTGGTGACAGAATCTGGCTTCGTACCAGTAAGGTTCCTCTGCTTGATGTGAAAGGTGAAATCAAGGGGGTGTTGGGTACTTACGAGGACATAACGGTCTATAAGCAGGCCGAAGAGGCGCTTCGCAAATACGAACGCATTGTATCCACCTCCCAGGACCTGATGGCCCTGATCAACCGCGATTACGTGTATGAAGCCGTGAACGATAGCTATCTGGCTGCACACCAGCGGCCACGGGTCGAGGTAGTGGGCCGGACAGTGTCTGAACTCATGGGGGAGAGCGTTTCCCGGGAGAAGCTCCTGGACCGGCTTGATCAGGCCCTTTCCGGACAAGCGGTCCACTTCCAGGAAACATTTGATTTTGCAGGGCTGGGCCGGAGAACCATGGATGTCAACTACTTTCCCATCCTGGATGCAAATGGCAAGGTGGAGGGAGTCGTCCTGAATGCCCGTGACATCACCGAAACCCGGAAGCTCGAAGAACAACTTATGCAGTCGCAAAAGATCGAATCCATTGGGACCCTGGCCAGCGGGGTAGCCCATGAAATCAACAATCCCATTAACGGAATCATGAACTATGCCCAGTTGATCCTGGACCGGCTGGAAACGGACGACCCGGCGAGCGGATTTGCTCAAGAGATCCTGCGCGAGACCCGGCGAATTGCCAAGATCGTGCGAAATCTGCTGACCTTCGCCAGGCACGAGAAGCAATCCCACAGCCCGGCACAGCTAGCGGACATTGTTTCGGCGGTGCTCTCCCTCATTCAGACGGTGATGCGTCACGATCAGATTGCCCTGGAACTGACCATCCCCGAGGATCTACCCAAGATCAAGTGCCGCAGCCAGCAGATCCAGCAGGTGTTGATGAACCTCATGACCAACGCCCGTGATGCGCTGAACGAACGCTATCCCGGCTACAGTCCGGAAAAAACACTGCGGATCGCGGCGGAAGTGATCATAAAACAAGGCCGCCGGTTCATCCGGACAACCGTTGAAGACACCGGGCCCGGCATTCCCGCAGACATCAGGGACCGGATCTTTGACCCCTTTTTCACCACCAAGCCCAAGGAAACCGGCACCGGCCTGGGGCTTTCCATCAGCTACGGCATCGTTAAAGACCATAAGGGGGAATTGAGCGTGGAAAGCGAACCGGATCACTACACTCGTTTTCACATGGATCTTCCCGTAGATAACGGATGGACGCTCGGCGAGAACTGAGGAGATGCAGATGGGAAATATTTTGGTCGTTGATGATGAGCGCAGCATTCGCATGACCGTGAAGGCCTTCCTGGAGCAGGACGGCCATAGCGTGGAAACAGCGGAAGAAGCGGAATCGGCCCTGGCTGTACTCCAGACCAACTCGATAGATGTGGTCTTGACCGATATCATTCTGCCCAAGGTTTCCGGTGTAGATCTGCTCCGGCGAATTCATGATGCGACACCCCATGTTCAGGTCATTATGATGACCGGGGAACCGACGCTGGAGACGGCCGCGGAATCTTTGCGCCATGGCGCTGTCGATTATCTGCAAAAACCGGTCGGCAAAAACGACATCCTCAAGGCCGTTCGAAACGCGTTGCACGTCAAGCAGCTCAATGATGAGAAGCATCGCCTCGCGGAAGAAATCCGAAACTACATGAACCATCTCGAGCAACTGGTCGAGACCCGCACCCATGCCTTGACGGCAAGCGAAGCCGCGCTAAGGCGTCGTGCCGAAGAATTGTCCACACTAAACCGCCTGGCCCGGAAGGTGAATGAAAACATGACCGTGGATGGTTCCATCAAGTGCGGGTTAAGTGAAATCGTGAAGGCCGCCAAACCCGATCTCGCCCTCTTCTTCCTGCGCACAGAAGGAGAGCTGGTGCTCAGAGGCATCTTCCCTGAACAGCCGGAGATTGCGTGGCAGCCTCAGCAGGTCCACACGGTGGGCACATGTCTGTGCGGACTTGCGGTCAGCGAAGAAAGCGCCATCTATTCCTCCGACATTCGATCGGATTCCCGGTGTACAATGGAGGAATGTCGAAAGGCAGGGTTCTGCTCCTTTGCGGCCCTGCCGCTGCGGGTTGGTTCGGAAACTATAGCGGTGCTGGGGATCGCATCCTTGCAGCAGAGGGATTTTCATGAACATGCGTCCTTTCTTGAAGCCCTTGCCAATGAGATGTGCATCGGGCTCAACAAAAGCTTGTTGTATGAACGGGTGCAGCAGCATGCCATGGAACTCAATGCGAGCCTTTCCCGGATCGAGGAAGGCGAGGCCGAGCGCCTCTTGCTTTTGCAGCATCTGGAACGGTCCCAAAGGCTGGAGGCTATCGGGACTCTTGCCAGCGGCATTGCCCATGACTTCAATAATATCCTGGCAGTCGTGATCGGTTGTACCGAGCTCGCCCTGTTGCGTACTCCCGAAGAATCCAAGGCCAGGGAAAGCCTCAATATGGTGCTGTCGGCAGGTGGGCGGGCAAAAGATCTGGTCAAGCAGATCCTGGCCTTCAGCCGGCAGAGCGATGAGGAACGAAAACCGATCCAGATCACTCACACAGTGAAAGAAGTCCTCAAATTCATAAAGGCTTCCCTGCCGGCCACCATCGATATCCGCGAAGAAATAGATTCCGACAGTGGAACGATCCTGGCCGACCCGGTGCAGATCCACCAGATCGTCATGAACCTGTGCACCAACGCTCATCATGCAATGATTGAAAAAGGCGGGGTGCTGGATGTCAAGTTACATACTGTGAACCTGGGGCCGGGCGACGGCGCCGTGCATCCCGATCTCAAGCCGGGACCCTATGTCAAGGTCACCGTGAAAGACACCGGCTGCGGGATGGACGAGGCTACCATGGTAAAGATCTTTGACCCCTACTTCACCACCAAGGCGAAGGGGGTCGGTACGGGCCTTGGTCTAGCCGTGGTGCATGGCCTTGTGCAGAATCACGGGGGCGCAATCACGGTTGAAAGTGTGCCTGGAAAGGGTTCTGTGTTCAGTCTCTATTTCCCCGCTATCCAAAAAGAGGCGGTCGCGGAAACGGGGATACAGGAGGAAATGCCCACCGGCCATGAACACATCCTGTTGGTCGACGATGAACGTGTCCTCCTGGACATGAGCAGGGAGATGTTAGAATACCTGGGTTACAGCGTTGAAACCAGGACAAGCAGCGTGGAAGCTCTGGCGCTCTTCGTCGCCCACCCCAAGCGGTTTGACCTGGTTATCACCGACATGACCATGCCCAACATGACCGGCGACAAGTTGGCGATGGAACTCATGCGAATCCGAGCGGACATCCCCATCGTGGTCTGCACCGGCTACAGTGAAAGGATTATGGATGAGCAGGCCAAGGCCATGGGCATCAGGGCCCTCGTTATGAAACCTATTCTGATGGCGAAAATGGCCAAGGCCATTCGGGACGCGTTGGACAAGAAACAGGACGCCTGACAGGCTGCGACCGGCGTTTTCGGCTGCCGCCGCGGCGATGCTGCTTGTTGAAGCACATCGCATAATAAATAGAGAGTTTTTGAATCCAGAAAATATCTTAATCCGATTTCCATTTGGCCATATTTTCCGACCGGATTATGAGCGAATTGAAAAATGAATAACGAACAGGGAAGTAACAAAAATTTTAAAATTTTCGATTTTCGATGTATTCTCTTCCTGATCGAGATTGACTTTCGAATTGGCCGGAGAGAGGTCAATATGAGATTCGCAAAATTCACAAGCGAACTTGAAATGCAATGCCCTTGAGAAGGAATCCAACACAGAATAAAATATTACTTCCTGGACAGTACATAATCGATAAAAGGTGGGCATATGTTCGGTAAATTCATAAATCTGTTTTCACTGAATTTGGAAGCTCTTAGAGACTTCGTAGGACTAATAGGACCATTTTTGTCTCAGAAAACCACAGACCATATGGTACAAAACGCTGCTAACTTACAGCCATTTTTGCAGGCAATGCTGAAAGTATCTCCCATTCCTGATATTAAACTTGATACACACATAGAATCTCTCATTCCAGATATATTTACATTCGAAACCATCGAATCATCCGAGAATGATAAACATGAGATTATTCTTAAACTTAGAGTATCTCATGATCGTGTTAAAGATGTTACACAATCCCTGAAATGTTTTACTAAAAACATTACCCAGCAACACTTATTATACCACAGTTCACTTATCTCTTTAGTGAGTTCGGCGGAGTGGTTTATGTCTGAGCTTTTGCATCAACATTTTCAGACTTTTCCAGACTCTATAAGCAATAAAGAGAAAACGTTTAGTTTGGCTGATCTAAACACTATGTCATCAATTGAGGATGCTGTAACTTATATAATTGATTCAAAAGTTGAAGACGTCCTTAGAGGGAGTTTTGAGGATTGGCTTCTGTTTTTACGTAGCAATCTTAAGTTATCTATGAGCTATCTTGATCATTATAAAGATTTTATAACAGAAGTCTTTCAGCGAAGAAATATTTTAATTCACAACGGTGGCATTGTAAATTCAATTTATTTGGCAAAAGTACCAGAGCATTTACGAGAAGGTCTCGCCAAAGGATCGCATATCCCGGTTACGGATGACTACTTAAATGACGCAATTCGCAAATTTGAGATATGCTTTATTTTAATAGCGGCTGAACTATGGAAACGTACCAAGCCCGGAGATGCGAAAAGATTTGACATTTTGAATGGTATTGCCTTTAACCATTTATGCGCGGAACGATGGGATATAGCAGAGAGGTTAAGTTATTTTATTATGAATGACAAACAATTACCAGAAATCAATCAATTGTACGGTACACTTAATTATTGGCAATCGATTAAATGGCAGGGGCGTTTTCAAGAAATCTCAAGGGACGTTACAGATGCTGACTTCTCTGCGAAGAATGATTTACTTCAACTTGCTATTTTTGCTTTACTAGATGATGAAGATAAGTTTTTCCCATTGTGTGACAAGCTATTGGAATCAAAGGCTTTACTCATCAATGATTTAAGAGAGTGGCCTATTTACCAAAATATTAGAAAGACAGAAACGTATTTGACTAAATACGGACAGACAGCTCAGCCTGAATCTACAAGCGTATCTGATCTGCCTGAAGGGGGGAGTGATTCCCCTTCCCCGAATTAGGTGGTTGGGCCAAACATCCTCCTAAACGATTTTCAAGAATGTTTCACAACTTCGTGCGGGTGATTTGCTCATTTTCAGATTGCAGAATTCGCAGCGTTTTGGATAAAACCACAGGAATAGAATCCATTTCCCTTTTGATCTTTCCTCGAAGTACTGGCGGAAAAAAATTTAGGAGAAGTGGTGAGCTTCGTCAGGAAATTGGGAAGAATTTCATTTCAGATTCCAGAGTACATTTTCGGGGCAGACCCGATGGCGTAGAAGATTTATCATATGTGAGAAATGTTTAAGCGGGGCTATAGCGGGGCTGATAAGGGGAAACGCTGCATCATAAACACGACCTTAACCCGGAAAGGGGCCATGGTGAACAATATCAATATGGATTCGCGACATGGGCAAAGGGAAAATACATCCAGTGCCGTTTCGGCACTTCAAAGTGCGGCAGAAAGGATCAGGCGTATTGAGAACGAAGCTCGAGAAGCCCTCCTTACAAGAGATGATCCTGAGACACACCGGCAAAAACTTCAGGAAAAAACGATGCTTTTGATGGAACTGACCGAGATGGTCGCTCCGTTTTGCGACGGGATGGCCAAAGATGCCAGGGCCGAGTTCGAGACGGGACTGAACTCTTTTGCAATGAGGGCGGCGCAGGCATTGGAGCTTTCGAGCATCTTCTACATGGCCGCCCTTCTCTATCCGGATGATTACAAGGAAGGCGATCGGAACGATCTGGAATTGTTCATAGACCGGCTCCGGATCAAGTATTTATCCTGATATGGACGTCGTTACCCGAACTATGACGGTCGTGCGCACCGGGCTCACTCCTCAATGCTTATAACAATTTTCCCGATTGAAGTATGACTTGCCAGACGTCGATGTGCCTCCTGAACATTTTCGGCCGTCAAGCCCTTCAGGGTCGTGTTTGCCGTGGATTTAATCTTTTCGCGATCGATCAGATCGGCCACGATTCCAAGAATCTTGCCTTGTGTTTCCGGATGAAACCCAAACATGGATTTGGCAAACATAAACTCCCACGCGATAAGCGCTGCTTTACGCTTGAATGGTACAATATCTAATGTCTGAGGATCGTCTATCAGTCCAAACCCGCCGAAAGGCCGCAGGATATCGGGCAACTGCCCAATGTAATCCAGCGTATGCGTCGTGGAGAAGATATAATCGAATTCTTTCAGGCCGAATGCTTCCATGCCTTTGGCCAAAGGCCGGCGGCGGTCAATCACACCGCTCACTCCGATATCGCGAAGCCAGTTGTTGGATGCATCGGACCCTGATGTCGCAAACACGCGTCCTTCCTGCGTCAGCGCTTTGATCAACTGTATGGCTATAGACCCCACGCCACCGGCGCCGCCAATGACCAGCAGGTCAAAGGTCTCATTTTTCGGTACGCGTAATTGCTCGAACAGCATTTCATAAGCCGTCAGGGATGTCAGCGGCAATGCCGCTGCCTCTGCAAAACTGAGGCTTTTAGGCTTATTGGAGACCAGACGGTGATCGACCGCCTGCAACTCAGCGTTACTGCCTTGCCGTGTCAGGTCTCCGGCATAGAACACTTCATCGCCCACCCTGAAGCCACGCACGTCGTCTCCTATAGCAACAACTACTCCGGCAGCATCCCAGCCCAATATGACCGGCATGTCCCGACTCCCGGCACGAGAAGAGCGGACTTTGTAGTCTACGGGATTGACTGACACCGCTTTAATTTTCACAAGCAGATCAAGAGGGCCGATAGCAGGTGCTGGAAGTTCAAACACCTGTAATCCGTCAGAAAAATTTGCGTCCGTAGGCTGGATGTACCCGATGGCTTTCATGATCTCCTCCGCGCGTGACTGAATGCATACCAGTTCGATCTCTTCCAATAATGCCATAAAATAAGTACGTTTTTAGCTAATAAAACCAAGGCGGGGAAAGTTTTGGGATAATAGGAAGGGAGTGGGGACCGGGGGAATTGATACAATTTCGCTTGAGCCCGCACCAACACCGAGAAACGGCAAAAGAATCTATCAACTGCGGGGATAGATGTGTGTCCTTAAACTGCACCAAATGGTCTGATAAGCCTTTCGACCTGAGTGCTTTGGTCGTACCTAATGCCGCTAACTTAAGAGAATAACCTGTCCTTTCGCGTCCTTACGAGTCTCAGGCCGAGTCAATAGGGATGCCTCCTCATACTTACGTTTGCCACCTCTGCGGCGCTTTTCCAGGC
>JBKQLC010000175.1:0-69937 GCA_052147195.1 Syntrophobacteraceae bacterium | reverse complement strand
GGTTCAACCGTTTCAGGAAGCTGCTCGTGAGGTATGAGAAGCTCTCTGAATCATATGAAGCGTTACTCCACCTTGCTGCGGCAATAATTGCATTCAGGAAATGTGGTGTTATTTACGTATAAGTCCTAAGTCAACAGCATTGGGACTGGAGACATCCAGCGTGTCTCCAGCGGGCAGCAAGCATCCATCAGGAAGAATACGGAAACAAACTGGCGGGTGGGTGAGCGGGCTGTGGAAAATGGGCAGCAGGGCCCCGAAGGGGTCCGGATAATTTATTATCCGATACCCGGGTGTTATAAGTGTTCGTAGCGATTACTGAAGCCCTGACAGCCCCATGCTAGTCGCAAGCGCACCGGAATACGACCAACCTGAGACTACGCCCGCAGTGTTTGCAAGAACAGTTGCGATCAACTGCTGAGTGTTGAGGGCATGGAGCGGATTGGTGGCAGTGCCTGGCTTGATTTGGAAGGTAATGGCAGTGCCGGCAATGGCTACACCAAAGTAATCGGTATTAGCTTCCTCCTCCAGTTGAGCTAAGTTGCTGGAGGCTGGAAAGCTCGCATTGAGGCTGTAATAAGCCGCGACGTTAGTTTCTATTACGTGTACTCCGGGCCAAACCAGGCTGGCAAGGCGCGATTTCGCAATGTACCTCTGATAATAGGGCACCGCGACTGCGGCCAGGATGCCAATTATTGCCACGACGATCATCAATTCCACAAGTGTAAAACCTTTGCTTTCCCTCATCCTGACAAACATTGGTGTTCTCCTCCCGCCGACCGGGTTTTTCGGCTGTCATTTTTCGCCGGGTTCCGAATGGTTATCATGTTTTATAATTAATAATAGTATCGTCAATAATAGTATCGTCAATCATCTGTAATTCTTTAATCTTTCCGCTCCCTGTACCGTGAAGTGGAGAGAGCAAAAGTAATGCCTGATTTGGGATTCTGTTGTCGAATCACGTAAAGTGGCCCTGTGATTAGGTCCAAGGCGTATCGACCTCAGCATGGTGGGTAGCGGCCAGGTCTCTTGCGCGACATTAATTGCCGCCCAGCCGACAATTTTTGTCACCGCCTGTCGCGAAAAACGGCACAGCAGCGATAAAACGCCATCCGGATCAAAAGCTGGTTCATGACAGTATCAAGTTCGACCAGCAGGAGCGGGGTAGTTGGCCGTCCATCCGCCAGTTCTCGGAGAGCATGTTAAATTGGTTTTCTAAACTTGCAGGAAAGAAAAGCTGCGTGGACAGGGTCAAGTCGGGCAAAGAACGAGGGGAGTGGATAATAACCTGCGCCCAAGATCCTTTCGGCCTTGAAACCGTGGATCTCGAAAATATCCTTAATGCCTCTTATTGAAAGGACCCTGATATGCTGCCATGATTCGGGAAGGTATGTAGCTTCAGATGCATGCAGTGCAAGAGGGTTTCCAACGTTGTAAGTAGTCTGGGAGAAATTGGAGCTGGACATGGGCATCCATCCCATTACAAGCGAAAAAATGTTGTGCCAACTTGCCAGATTCTCAGTGCAAACAATAGTATATCCCCCTGGTTTCAAGATGCGAAACAGCTCTTTTACAAAATACTCTGTTTTATGCAGATGCTCTATTACCTGGTTAGAGTGAACAACGTCAAACGTGCAGTCCCGGAAGGGAAAGCCATTGGAAACATCGGACTTAACAACTTCCATACATTTCATTTTGGCTTTGAGCAGCGCCTGGTCCACTACATCGATGCCAACTGCACCGCGACAACCTATTTTTGACAAAAGGATTTCCGTCCATTTGCCGTCATCGCATCCGACATCAAGCAACAAAGCATCGGGATTCGGTTCAAGTAAGTCTAAAATATCGGCTTGATACATTTTTGAGGCTGCCGAGCGCAAATATCGAAAATACCTTTTGAGCACTTATATCCTCTCCCCTGAAGGTTTTTCAGCCTGACTCCATCTGCGTGCGATGAGAACAGATTTCAGGCACGATGTCAATTAGTTCGATCTTGGAATTTTCTGAAGCTTCCCGGTAAACTGGCTAGGGGGCGTGGTTTCGGATCTACCGATCCGGACATGGAGGTACGGTGATGAAACGTCAGGACGGCATCAGTTGCTGCGCCCTGACAATTTTTGTCACAGCCTGACGCGGAAACGGCTTCGCTAATATGCCTGAGCAGGGACCATGGGTGTGGCTCGCGCCGAACAACTAGCGTAAGACTCGATCAGGGGCGTTGTTTATGTCCCTCCGCTCGGGCAAAAAGCCGATGGGTAGACATGCGCCCAACGAATTGAAACCACGTGAATTTGTTTTCGATTCATGAATGTTTGGGACAACTGAAACCCAAGGCCAACCCGATGCGGACTTTGGAGATGAGGTTAAGCAGTTTTCCTCTCAAAGACCTTGATATGGTATGAACCAAGGGACCTGAACATGGTTTCATCAATAATATTCAGAATATAACGGTCAAAAAGGTAGAAAAACTCCGGCGCGAACCGCGTTATCCGATAGGTGGGTAACCGCATCGCGATGAAGTGGGTCGGTATACTCAGAATCTCAAAAAAACCATGTTCAGCCAAAACCTCGGAAGTCTCCTGGCGTGTCCTATTTTTGACGTGTCTGGCTGTGATAAGCTGCCGAATTCTCATAAATCTTTCATGAAGTATCAGATATCTACTCGAACAGCGGCAAAGCCTGGACAAAGCGGCCTTCCAGGCATGGTTGTCTATTATGTGATACAGCACGTCAAAGCAGTGCACAACATCGAAGCTTCCTGCGCCAAAATCCATTTGACTCAGGCTTCCCACTGCCTTCATTATATTCACGTTACTTATCTTCTCAAGGGCAACTGCGGAGACATCGAGAGCTGTTACCTCGAAGCCTTTTTCGTACAGGAATTGAGAAAATACACCTATACCGGCCCCGGCATCGAGGAATCTGGTGTTTTGCTCCAACCCGAGCCGGTTCAAAACCTTGTCATACTGTTCCAAAACTATCCTGTAACTGAAGTAATTGGCCTTAGTGGAGTAGGATTTAGACCCCACTGAAGACAGGGTTCCTCTGAATTGAACATCCTCATGGCGGGCCTTCCAGTATTTATCTGCATTGAAACTATCATCCATGCGAAAAGATCATCCTTTCCCGGGAATTTTCCGAATCTGGACCCAATGTCCCGAATCCACACACAAAACGAATACCTCCGATCTTACCATCATAATCCAGAACGCAGTGAAGCTCCATAATTCAGCCACTGACTTTTTGTCATCTCCTTTGCCCGGAGCGGTCAGGAAGAAGAGATTTGATACAGAATTTCAAAACTCCAGCTCCGAAGGAAAACAAGATAACCGGAAGCCCAACAAAAAGGATGGGGAAATCGAGAATCGTCTCACTTAGCCAGACACACAAGAAAAGGTAGAGAGCCCAAAGGACCCAGAGTGCAACTAGCGAAAGATCCGCGGGCAGAAGAACAACCGCGGAAAAAAAAGCCGCGGCGAGACCCAGAAGAATAAGGAAGTGTTTATGGAAATACCCGCCTGTTGAAAAATAAAAATCCGCAAATCTTATCCCTCTTTCGTAGAGCCAGTTCAGGAAAGAAAAAAACCGCCTGGTGGGGTCATACTCGATTTTTATCTTCCGGGAGCGCAACAGCCCGATCCCCTCCCTGAAAACAAGGTTGTGAAAAAGAAGGGTGTCGTCGTTGACATCTTTTCCGGTCTTCTCCGGGATCAGCCTTAAAAAAAGGCCCCTGTCGATCAGCAGAATTGTGGTCCCCTTAGGTGATCTTTTGAAATTCTCAGCCGTTATGAGCAGATCTTTTTCCTGGAATGGATAGTTTTGCGTGCCGTAATACTTTCTGCGGATCAGGAAAAAAATCCTCTCAAAGATGGAGCCGCGGCTTTTTTGAGCTTCATCCACTCCGATCACGGCCGGGTTGGAGTCAAATTGGGAAAGCGTTGCTATGAGGCCAGGCGCAATCGTCACCCTGGAATCCACAAAGAGCAGCCTGTCGGCCCGCGCGTTGCGCGCCCCGGTCAGGCGCGCAACGATACGTCCATGATTTTGCTCCAGGCTTATTATTTTAACGGGAAACCTGCCTGCGATTTCGACTGTTCGGTCAGTGGAACCGTCATCGATTACAAGGATCGAGTAGTCTTTGCCGATGACCGCGTTTTCTTGCCGGGTTATCGATTCAAGGCAGGCTTCAATGACCTCTTCGCCGTTATAGACTGGAACTATCACCTCGTATTTCAAGCCGCACCTCCGTGCCCGCCGTCTTGCCGGTTGAAATGTGGTTGTCGTAATTTCCTCATTAATACTAATTGATACAGGATACCAGAGCGATTTTGTCGCCTCGCGGAGTTTTCTTTGTCACTTTGCGGTCTTCACAGGACAGCTCCTTGAGTTGGCAGCTTTCTTCTTTGTTTAATTGGCGAAGTAAGACAAATTTGCTCATGACAGGTATGGATTTTGCATTCTCAGTGCACCGCCATAACGAGACCTTCTTGCGGCCGTCACGCCACGGCCAGTGTGATTGGGATTCTTAAGTCAAGAATATAGGAGAATGAATGTTAGCAAAAGTCGAATTTATGCTGAACAGAGTTGCCCGTTCATTTTTGCCGCCGAAGCTGCGCAGAAGAATTGCTGATTTTCATTGGATATTGAAATTCAATGAACTTATCCTGGGGCGTTTGCAGAAAGACGTGATCACTCCGGAGGGATTGATTCTCAAGCTAAACCCACTTTTTCATGGCCATCTATCTACAACTGAATCGGTATTAAACTATGAACCTGAAGTAAGATTGGCTCTTGTGGAATGCCTGAAACCAGGTAAGGTAGTATACGATATAGGAGCTAACATCGGCATATTCTCTTTGCTTATGTCATACCTTGTAAAGCAAAATGGCAAAGTGTACGCAGTTGAGCCTGAGATGAACAATTTCAAACACCTATTGGATTCCATCCAAGCTAACAATCTTAATAATATTATTCCAATGCAGATAGCTCTAGGTGAGACGGATGGAGTCTTGCAATTTGACAGAAGAGGAGGTTCATTTTCCGGCAGGATTATAGACTCTGATGTTCAGTACACACCTACCAAGAATATTGTCCCGATGGCTATTATGTCGGTTGACAGCCTTGTCCGTAATGGTATCGCAGACCCGCCGGATTTGATTAAAATCGATGTGGAGGGGTTTGAGGGTAAAGTCGTGCAAGGAATGAAAGAGGTCCTTGCGAAGCATGCTCCTGTCATAGTTTGTGAGTTGCATGGTCATTTGGGCGATCCATCTGAAGTGGTCTACGATGCCCTGAGTTCCTTTGGCTACTCGATATTTGATCTATCGGACTTTTTACAGGGGAAAAAGAATATCCTTACCACACTGGATGGCGTAGCGAAAATAATTGCCGTCAAGGATGTTACCCATTTACATACATCTTAATCAGGTGTTCGTATGTAAAATCAACGTATGGTATGCATCAGTCCTAAAGAGAAGTCGGAATAATGAAGATACTTTTCATATCCCATTCGTACCCCCCGATAAGGGGGGGAGTGGAAACCCAGAATTATAATCTTTCAAGGCACTTGGAAAAACTCACCGACACGAAAATAATAGCCAATTCAAAAGGGAAGAGCCGGCTGCCTCTATTTTTGCCTGCAACGTTTTTGAGGGCACTTTTCCTGATGAAGACCTATGACACATGCATTGTTGGTAACGGTGTTTTGGCGCCGTTAGCCGCTGCTTTGAAATTCTTTTTCCCCCAAAAGGGATTTTATTCTGTAGTTCATGGGTTGGATATCACGTTTGCTTTCAAAAGAGGACTGCTTTCAACGATTTACAGGAATATCAATATCCCTTCGCTGAAAAGGCTCGATAAGCTTTTTATGGTAGGAAACTTTACGATCTCCGAAGCACAGAGAATGGGAATCCAAAGAAGCCATTGTGTGTTCATCCCCAACGGTGTCAGCATTTCAGATCTCAAGGAGGACTTTTCCAGGGATGAGCTTTCAAAATTATTCGGGGCTCCGACCGGAAATAAAAAAGTCATACTGAGACTGGCGCGATTTGTTCCCCACAAGGGTACGGACTGGTTTATCAGGAATGTGATGTCCATGCTTCCCGACGATGTTGTCATGATTGCGGCAGGACATCGGGTAAGTAAAAATACTGCCGGTGATCCCGATAATTTCAATGATTGCGAAGAAGCTATAAAGGAGAAGAATCTCCAACAGAGAGTCAAACTTATGCCTTCCTTGGCACAGGAAGACCTGAAGATTCTCCTTAACACGGTGGACCTGGTTGTGTCGCCGAACATAAATTATCCGGGGTCCTCTGAAGGATTTGGCATCAATGTCATAGAAGCAGCAGCCTGTGAGCGGGTCGTTTTAGCTTCTAATCTGCAGGGGCTTGGCGACGCAGTTAAAGATGGACAAAATGGGTTCCTGGTTGAACCGGAAAATGTTGAGCAATGGGTAAAGAGAATTACAGAAATCTTCGCTGAAGGCGATGATTACCTGCATGGCTTCGGAAAGTCTGCCAGAAAGTTTGTAGAGGAAAATTACGATTGGGGTCAAATATCGGCAAGGTACCTCGCCGAGATGGAAAAGATCACTTCTTTGAATATGTGACTTACGTCAAATTGAGTCCCGAGGTGTCAATATTATCGCGGGCTCAATCTTGGAATTGACCCCTTAACCGCACTTTACGGGAACAGGCGCTTAGTATCCCAAGCTCTCTCCAACCAGTTTTACATGGATGCGGCCTCTTTTTCTGCTGCCCTCTATGATGCTCCACATGTTGCAGACGCGTTGAGCCGACCGGCAGTCCGCGCACAGCCCATTGGCCGTGCAGGGTGCTTCGACGCCGATACGGATCGCGTTTACCGGCGCAACGTAGTGTTTGACCCTCGCTATGGCGGAATCCAGGTCGGGGGCGACTTTATTCATTCCCACCACCAGGATCACTTTTTCGGGACCAAACATCATGGCCGCCACCCGGTTTCCCAGGCCGTCCAGGTTGACGAGTCTGCCGTCCAGGGTTATGGCGTTGGAACTGGCGATCATTATGTCTGCGTTCAGCCCCTTGTGCCTTACCGCCAGGGACTCCTCGTGGGTAATCCCGGGCTGGAAAGGGTCGATTATTTTCACTTCGGGCAGAGTGGCAATCCTTTTCCACAGTCCCATGGAAGTAGTGGTAACTGAACCGCAGCGATAGACGGTCGCCCCGCGAGGAATCATTGCCAGGACCTCCTCCATGGCCTGCGCGGCTGTGGGTGCATAACTGCCGCCCATACGGCGTTCTTCCAGGTTTTCGATTATTTGCTGCGCGGTTTTTTGATTCCAGTCCGTCTGGTTTTTGTCCATTTTCAACCTCCCTGGCAAGATAGACTATGAACGGTTCTACTCAGGAATGAACTCCCACGCATCTCCATCCGGGGCCTTTCTAACCTGGAGGTGCCCTCGCCATTGCTGATCGTCCTGTCTCGGATAGTCCTCCCTGTAATGTGAGCCTCGGCTCTCCTTCCTCCTGATCGCTGCTTCGAGAATGAGGGAGGCCACTTTTGCAGCCGAACGCAGCTCAATGGCACCGGCATGGGCCGGGGTTAGTGTTTTTTCTCTTCGCGGCCCGGAAAAAGAGAAACTATCGAGAATCTCCCGCATAGAGTGAAAAGCTCGGGAGAGCCCTGCCTCGTTTCTGAGCACTCCTCCTTCATCCCACATAACCCTGCGAATCTTGTCCAGAAGATTGGTTTCAGGATATTGGATGCAATGCCAGGCTGAAAGACGCTCATCCAACCGCCTCAAGACGGATTGGCCGTCCTTCGCGCCGCTCCCCTTCGCCCAATCTGCCGCCGAAATCCCGGCCCTTGCTCCGAAAACCACGGTTTCGCTAAGCGCATTGCCTCCCAGCCTGTTGGCGCCGTGGATCCCTCCAGTAACTTCTCCAGCCGCGAAAAGTCCCGGAACAGGGGTCGCGCACTCGCCGTCGATCCTTACTCCACCCATGGTATGGTGGGCTGCCGGTGCAACGCGAAGGGGGCGTTCGAGTGCCCCGCAGCGATCCCCAAGTATATGCCTCATAGCTGCTGAGAAGGGGTCATCCAGCCATTTCGCCTCGGTGACCTTCCTCAGGTCGAGGAAAACCCCATGGCCGTCTCGATAGATTTCCTGGAAGTTCGCCTGTGAGAGGCGGTCCCGAGCCCTCTCCGCAGCCGGGCGTTCTTCGATTCCGTATTTCTTGAGAATATCTTCACCGGCGTCATTTACAAGCAGACCGCAGTCGGCCAGTCTCGGAGGAATCACCAGGGGATAGTGTCCGGGTTCGGCGAGACTTACCGGGTAAAACTGCACGAATTCCATATCCTGGAGGAGCGCCCCGGCCTCGAACGCCAACCTGTATCCATCCCCCAGCATCCGCCCGGGGTTATCGTGGCGAAAATAGAGCGCGGCAGCCCCACCGGTTGCCAGAACCACCGCCCCGGCGCTAAACGCCAGCCAGGCGCCCGATTGCCGTTCGAAACCTATCAGGCCCGCCGCCCCGTTTTCCATGACGAGGTCGACGGCGATCACGTTCCCCATGAACCGGGTCCCCAACTCCCTGTTTTTACTTATCAGACAGCGGACGATCTCCTCACCAAGCACTGGAGGGCGGCCCCTGGCGAATAGAAAGCCATCCCTTACTTCAGCCGGCATGCCCCACCTTATAAGCTCGTCCAGCCTTGCGGGGACCTCTTCGCAGAGAATTTCGACAAGGTTTGACTGGTTTATTCCACGGCCTGCCTCAAGAGTGCGTTCCAGATGGAGGAACTCTCCCGGAACGCCGGCGCCTCTCATCAAACCGGCGCTTAACCCGGTACAGGTTGACTTACCGGGCGCCGCCGTCGAGAGCACAAGAACATCGAGACCAGCTTCCCGTGCAGATATCGCGGCCCTGAGTCCCGCTGCGCCGCTGCCCAACACCAGAACATCGCAAGCAAATTGTTCCAAATTGTTCCAATCCAACGGAGCGCGGAGTTTGTGAATAACCGCCTACCGCAACAAGATGTTGAATCCAGCCTTGCATTACGGCACAAGAACTATTTTGCCGAACATTTCGCTCCGCTCCAGGATTTCGAACCCGCGCCTGCCTTCGCTTAGCGGAATCACCTGGTCGATGAGCGTCTTGACTTTGCCGCTCCAGAGCAGCCGGGTTATGTCGCGAAAATCCTTCGGGGTGCCCATCGTACTGCCAATGATGCTTATCTGCTTTCCGAATATTCTGCGGATGTCAATTTCGACCATCGGGCCGCTGGTGTTTCCAACGATCAGTATCCGGCCTCCCCTAGCAACGGCAGCCATGCTGGTATTGAGTGTGGCCGAACCCACGTTGTCCACCACGACGTCCACCCCGCGTTTTGCGGTGAGTCTCTGGATCTCCCTGCCCCACTCCACCCTGGAACGGTCTATCACGAAATCAGCTCCCAGTCCGAGGGCTTTTTCCGCTTTTTCGGCGTTGCTCGCCACCACATATACAGTTGCGCCCGCAAGTTTGGCGATCTGTATGGATGCGCTGTTGACGCCGCCTCCGGCCCCCACTACCAGCACTGTCTCGCCGGTCCGGAGCTTTCCCCTGTTTATCAGCATCCGCCAGGCTGTAAGGGTGACCAGGAGTGGGGCGCAGGCTTCGGGGAAATCAATATCTGCAGGCATTTTTACCAGGTTTTTTGCAGGCGCCGCCACATACTTGGCGAGTCCCCCGCGAATATGCTCTCCTATAATCATATACCTGGGGCTCATGGTGTGCTCGCCTCGGAATGTGAATTCATCTTCGACCGGATTTATTCCGTGATCGATCACAACCCGCTGGCCGGTTTCCAATCCGGTAACGCCCTCGCCCAAACCAGCCACAACTCCGGATATGTCTGCTCCGCCCCAGTGAGGCATCTCGAGATTAAGGCCCGGCCATCCTCGCATTACCCATACATCGAGGTGATTCAGAGCGCAGGCTTTGACTTCGACGAGCACCTGGCCTCTACCGGGAGTGGGGTCGGCAACATCATCGTACCTGAGAACATCGAGGCCGCCATGCTGGTAAAAACAGAGAGCTTTCATGTTTTTATGATCCTCCTAAGCGAGACTTAAGATAAACATCATATGCGGCACCGTGCACGCCACGGACTGGTGTAAGAGAAAGTTTTTAGTTTTTAGTTATTAGTTATTAGTTTTGGGTTGTGCACGCCATGCGCGCATGTAAACGTCATCACGATGCATTTTTTCATTGCTTTTGCATGTTTTTATCTTCCTGCGCCGTTCTTTATCTACAGATGAACCTCATTTGCGGTATTTCAAGCGGCGCAGAGCATAAAACAAAAGCCGGGCGCTGGACGAGGGCTGGGTAGGCCCTGTTTGGCGCGGGTGCAATTGGTATTGAAAAGGCGCTGCCGGGAGCCTATTATTGCAGGGTTACCGGTTCGCGTGGGGCCGGTGTTTCTTTCGTATTATTAGTATGATAAAAAGAGCGAGCCCAATGGCGGCAAATCACGACAATATCGAGAAGGATTCGGACAGAATCGGTTTTTCCGTCAAGTGCCCGGAGCCGGAAGAGGGGTAAGAGATGAAAAAGCCCGTTCCACAGAGGCGAGCGCCAAAAAGGAGAACTCTCCGGTGGCTTATTTTTAGTCTGTTTTCAATTTTCCTTTGCCTTTCCCTGGTGGGCGGCATTGCAGTTTTCGCCCTCTATATTCAAATCGACCAGTCACTTCCAAGCGTTGAGGCCCTGAAGAACTATCACCCCCCATTGGTCACCAGCGTGTATTCCGCCGACGGGGAACTGATTGGCGAATTCTTTATAGAGCGAAGATACCTGGTGCCGCTCTCAGAGCTTCCCCCGCATCTTGTCAAGGCGTTCGTCGCTGCGGAGGATACGCGATTCTACGAGCACGGCGGAGTGGACCTGATCGGAATCTTTCGCGCCATGCTGAAGAACATACAGGCGGGTGAGATCGTGCAGGGCGGAAGCACTATAACCCAGCAGGTTGTGAAATCGCTGCTCCTGACCCCCGAGCGCACTTTCATGCGCAAGATCAAAGAGGCCCTTCTCGCTCATCGGATCGACAACAGCCTGAGCAAGAACGAAATTCTTTATCTTTACCTCAATCAGATTTATTTCGGCGCCGGGGCTTACGGAGTAGAGGCGGCTGCAAGGACCTATTTCGACAAACATGCGAGCGAGTTGGACCTGTCGGAAGCCGCTCTTCTGGCCGGCCTGCCCAAAGCTCCCAGCCGCTTTTCACCGATTCATCACTTCGCGGTATCCCGTGAAAGGCAACGCTACGTATTGCAGAGAATGACGGATGCGGACTTCATAACCCTTGATGAGGCGCGGAAAGCTTTGGCGAAACCGCTGGATATAGGAAAGCCGAAGCGCTCGCCCCCCAGGGAGATGGACTATTTTACCGAGGAAGTCCGCAGGCAGGCCGAGGCTCGTTTCGGACGCGACACGCTCTATAAAGAGGGGCTCATTATCCAGGCGACGCTGGACCTCAAGGCGCAGCGGCTCGCCGAGAAGGCGCTCGACCAGGGTCTTCGCGAGCTCGATAAACGTCACAAGCAGTATCGCGGTCTTCACGTCAATGTTCCAAAAGATGACTGGCCCAGCGCTCTTCGCGTCCTTGGACAATCAAATGGCGAGCTGGAAGAAGGCAAGGTGGTTGCCGGGGTGGTAGATGAATTCGACGACAAAACAAAGACAATTTCTGTGAATCTAGGTACGGAAAAGGCGTTGATTCCCCCGTCGGGCTACCAATGGGTGCAGGTTTCCAACAAGCGTGCGCAGAAGATCTTCCGCACCGGCGACGTCCTCAGGCTGAAACTGGACAGGCGGCAGGAAAAAAATATCTGGATTGCCACCGTTGAACAGGACCCGGGGATGGAAGGGGCGCTGATGTCCATCTCACCGGTTACCGGAAGGGTCATATGCATGGTGGGAGGGCGCGATTTTCTAAAAAGCCAGTTCAACAGGTGCACACAGGCCGTGCGGCAGCCCGGGTCCTCTTTCAAGCCTGTAATTTATGCGGCGGCGCTCGACAAAGGCTACACCGAGGCCTCCGTCCTGATCGATTCGCCGATATCCTATAGCGATCACAGCGGTAAAGGCTTCTGGACTCCTTCCAACTACGACCGCCAGTTCTGGGGACCGATCCTGCTGCGCAATGCCATCATACATTCGCGCAATGTCGTAACGGTAAAGCTCCTCGAGTCAATTGGAGTACACTACACGATCGATTACGCCCGGAAATTGGGGATAACATCTCAACTCACTCCGACTCTGGCCCTCGCCCTCGGCGCCTCTGATGTTACGCTCCAGGAATTGCTCACCGCATATTCGACCTTTCCGGGCCAGGGTGAACGGGTCGAGCCGTATATTATAGAAAAAGTCCTTGACCGATACGGCAATCTGATAGAGGAGCACCAGGTAAAAAGAGAGCAGGTGATATCGGACAAAACGGCCTACCTGCTGACCGATCTGCTCCAGGGAGTAGTGAGGGAAGGGACGGGGACGAAAGCAAAAGAACTCAAGCGGCCTGCAGCGGGTAAAACGGGGACCACCAACGAACTCAAGGACGCCTGGTTCATCGGTTTCACTCCGTCGGTGCTCACCGGCGTCTGGGTGGGCTACGACGATCATACCATTTCCCTTGGAAAGGGAGAGACCGGCGGGCGCGCGGCATGTCCGATCTGGGTCTATTTTATGAAAGAGTACCTGAAAAACCAACCGGTTGAAACATTTCCAATACCCGACGGTATCGTTTTCGCCAAGATAAACGGTTCTTCGGGGGCGGTTGCAACATCGGACGAGCCGGGGGGTGTCTATGCGGCTTTTGCGGAAAGAATTCCGGCCCCTGGCTCCGGACCGAAGCTGGAAGGCGAGGAGAAAACCGTGGAAGTGCCCGGCAGCGAAGAGGCGGACGGTCTTCAGCCCCGGTTGAGACAAGTTCAGCCTTCTTCGAGCGAGTCCTACTTCAAGTCGGAGCTGTATTAAAATGAGCCTGATAAAAGTAGACAGCGAAAAATGCAGCCGCGACGGAATTTGCGTCGAGGTTTGTCCTTTGGGCCTGCTGTCGCTCGACCCCGAGGGAAAACCTGAAATGGGGCCTGGACCGGCCCGCTACTGCATCGGGTGCGGTCACTGTGTTGCAGCCTGTCCGGCCGGAGCATTGGATAACAGGAAGAATCCTATTTCGAAACATACTGAAATCCCGGCGCAATTCTCTCCCGATCCGGCGCAAAGCGCGGCCTTTTTGCGCCGGCGCCGCTCGGTCCGCCGCTACAAGGATGAACCTGTCCCAAGGGACGAAATGCTGAGGCTCCTGGACATCGCCCGTTTTGCTCCTTCGGGGCACAATTCGCAGGGAATATCCTACCTGGTGGTCGAAGGCCGTGAGAATCTGATGTCCCTGAGCAAGATCGTAGTCGAATGGATGCGGGAGGTCATGAAGCTTTCCCCCGAGATGGGGGAGCGATTCAACATGCCTGCTGTAATCCGGGCGCACGAATTAGGCGAGGACCGGGTCCTGCGGGGAGCGCCGCATATTATCGTGGCTCATGCACCCGAAGGGCTGATTGCGGGCCCTGTCTCAACCGTGCTTTCTCTGGAATATGTCGAGCTCTACGCCCCTGCGCTGGGCATAGGTACGTGCTGGGCCGGTTATGCCCAGAGATGCGCCAGTCAGTTTCCTGCTTTTTCTCAGTTTCTGAAAATCCCGGCCCACAGGAGGATTACGGGGATTTTGATGGCAGGCTATCCAAAATACGAGTACCACCGGCTGCCTGAACGAAACCCTCTGAGTGTGGCATGGTTTGAAGCAGGCGAACTGTAGCTTGCGGCCAAGGGTAAACTAAATGAAGGAATGGGTTGTATATTCGGGTCTGGCGCTCATATTTTGGGGCGTATGGGCTTTTTTGCCAAAAATGGCCCTCAGTTGTCTTGAGCCAAAGACAGCTTTCACCTTCGAAGTAATCGGCGGGGCACTGACGGGACTGTTCGCCTTCCTCATACTCCGGCCGGAACTGGGCGGGGCCGAAATCCGGGGGATAATCCCGGCGCTTATTACCGGGGTGCTGGGCTATGTGGGGCTGATTTGCTTCATGTATGCGATCCGCGGAGGAAAAATCTGCGTAGTAGCGCCTCTGACGGCGCTCTATCCGGTCGTGACCATGGCGCTGGCAATGATTTTCCTCAAGGAAAAAATCAACATCGTCCAGCTCGCCGGAATTATTCTCGCCTGTGTCTCCGTGGTCCTCATTTCATACGAATAGAAATAACCCTGCGATGCAGCCTGCCTTAATCGAGTTTTCCAGAAAGCTTCTGACGGAAACGGTCGAGATCAGTATTAGCCTTTTCCGGATAATGATCCCGATAATTATTGCGGTAAAAATACTCCAGGAACTTGGGGCTGTAGACGCACTGGGGAAGATCCTTTCGCCGGTAATGGGAATCGTTGGGCTTCCGGGCAGCATGGGGCTGGTCTGGGCAACGACAATTCTGTCCAATATCTATACCGGGATTGTCGTATTCATCGCCGTCTCGGCAAACGATCCCCTGACGGTTGCGCAGACAACCGTACTGGCGTCAATGATGCTTGTTGCGCACAATCTGCCGATCGAACTAAGGATAGCTCAAAAAGCGGGCGCGCGCCTGCGATTTATGGGTCTGCTCCGGATGGGGGGCGCTTTCGTCCTGGGATGGGGGCTTTTCAGGATCTATCGGCTGGCAGGTTCGCTTCAGGAGCAAAACATCCCGAGATGGCTGCCGCGCATCGATGACACCTCTATCACGACCTGGACCGTAAGCCAGGTGCGCGGGTTGATGATGATATTCTTTATTATCATGGTTTTGCTCCTGGTTTTAAGAATTCTGGATAAGATCGGTATAACAGCCATAATGACAAGGTTTCTTACGCCTGTTTTGAGATTGCTGGGAATTGGCCCTTCCGCCTGTACGCTTACCATTGTCGGCATGACCCTCGGGTTGGGTTACGGCGGAGGACTGATAATCCAGGAGTCGGTTTCCGGCCGCGTCGACCGTCAGGACGTCTTGTTTTCCCTCACGCTGATGGGTCTGTGCCACAGTCTGTTCGAAGATACACTGGCCGTTTCGATTACAGGCGCCCATTTTTCCGGGATTTTATGGGCAAGGCTGATTTTTTCACTGATAGCCGTATTTCTGCTGGTAAATGTGATTTCGCGCCTCTCTGAAAAAACGCTCAATGCTTTCTTCATCCGCCCCCTGAATTAGGGATTTAATACTCGTCTCTCGATATTGATCTTGTTAACGTCCTGCCGTTTCATCCCGCAAATACCATGGAGTACTGATCACCACGGTGTCTCGGTCGCGTTGCAGAAATAGCGAGGCCCGCAGCCGCGCGGCGTACAGATTGTGCAGCACGAATTCATACCAGTGCGGCTCGACCAATTCTGGAAGCATCACCGCGATAAGCCGGTTCGGGTTCTTTTTTCTGGTTTTTTGAACAAAATCCAAAATCGGCTGGTCGATCCGGCGGTAAGGTGAAGAGATGATCTCAAGGCGAGGAACAGCAAAATTCGCGGCTTTCGCCGGTTTCTCGACTTTCTCGGCCCAGAGTTCCATGAGCCGCTGCCGATCATTCTCGTCGGTGCTCACATGGATAGCGATGACCTCGTCCGAGAGGAGCAAACCGAACCGCACGGCCCTCTCGGAGAGGCGGTCCCAACCGTAGATCGGAATTATCACAAGAGGGTATTGCAATTTCGCGGCCTGCAATTCCAAAGGATGTCCCACCTGCCGAACCACTCTTTCATAGTGGCGCTTGATTCCCTGTAGCAAAAAGACAAGCGACGGCACGACGATTACCGTCATCCAGGCGCCTTCCATGAATTTCGCGGCTACAATAACGATCAGGGCCGTTGCGGTGGTCACGGTGCCCAGGGCGTTATACACCAGGGCAGTTCGGAATCCCCGGCCTCTTCGGCGCAGCCAGTGCACTACCATCCCTGCCTGGGAGAAGAGAAAGGCCCCAAAGGCCCCCACGGCGAATAACGGAATCAAGGCGTCGGTCAAGCCTCCGAAGGCAATCAGAAGCAGGCCGGAAAGGACGGAGAGGAAGATAATTCCATGCGAAAAAACTAATCTCCGGCCGGCGGTGGCGAAATAGGGCGGCAAGAAACCATCGTCCGCCAGCAGCCGGCAGACCCGCGGAAAGTCCGTATAGCTGGTTTGAGCCGAATAGGTGAGGACGATGAAGATACTGGCCAGGGATACGTAGTAGAACACTCCACGGCCCGCTACGGCCGCGACCAGTTGGGAGAGGATGGTCTGATAGCCTGGCTGTGTCTCACTCATCGCGCCAATATGGTAATAGGGAACGAGGTAGGCGATGCCCAGCAGGAACAAGCCGAGTATCAACATAATCACTGTCAGGGTCCGTTGAGCATTAGGTACGACGGGTTCGCGAAAAAGGGGCACCCCGTTGCTTACCGCTTCGATGCCGGTCAGCGCCGTTGCGCCATTGGCGAAGGCGCACAGGAGCAGCCAGGTGGTCACCGTGGCGGTCGCCGGCGGGATTACCGGGGGCGCTACGACCGGTTGCGGATGGCCGCCGCTCTGCCAGACGCCGAGCAATCCAAGGACAAGGGCGAACCCCAGGCACACTACAAACACTATGACCGGAGCCACGAAAACCAGGCCCGTTTGGCGAACCCCGCGCAAGTTGACAATGGTCAGAGTCAGTAAAACTAAAAGACACATCTCCAACGGATATGGCTGGAGTGCCGGGATAGCCGAAACTACCGCTCCGACACCCGCGGCAATGCCGACACAGACATTCAGGAGGTAATCCACGAGCAACATGACCGCCGCCCACAGACCCATATGGATGCCGAGATTATCGCTGGCGACGGTATAAGCGCCGCCGCCGCCCGGATAAGCGGCGATAGTCTGCCGATATGACAGATAGAGGGTCAGAAGCTTCATTACGATCACGAGGAGGATAATCGGAAAGTATCGCAATCCGAGCAGTCCGAGTGGCAACAAGATGGTAAGCCCGGCCTCGGGACCATACCCGGTGGAGGCCAAGGCATCCAATCCCAGTACCGGCACGCCGGTCCAGACACCGAGTTTTTCCTTCTGAGCTTCCGACGACGCGAGCGGTCGTCCGAATAGCTTGTCTAGCAGCGACATGATCTTTTCCTGGATTAATGTTTTTGGGCAGCCTTATAAGTCCGAATAACGCATCGACCGGACCACGAACAAATCGCGAAGGGCATTTTGGGTTCGTCCAACACACTAAAAACCTCCCATGACACTTTCAAGGCCCTGGAACCTTTCCATATACGGATAAGAAACGCAAGTTGCGTGTCAAGGGAACCGGTTTTAGCAATTTCATGAAATACCTGCCTTCCCGCAGTTGCCGGCCTGATGATCTCTTCTTCCTTTGCCTGTGTTTCTGTCTGCGACATCTTCGGGCCAGACGATTCCGACTGTTTTAAATGGTTAAGTTTGGCATTATTTATTGTGGCCTGGAATCAAGAATTTAATGGAACAATTTTGTACCTTTTAACAACGAGATATTTTGTAACCTCACCGGAAATCGGCAAAAAATCTCCAAGATTTACTCTCATTTAAGTTTTTTTGAAAAACCTGCCCTGCCTCTGACCGGCCATTGACGCCAACGGTCCAGTCCAGCCCTGCAATCGCGCTTCTGCGCTGACCAAATCGCACCTGGCCGAGCATAGGATTTGCACAGCAGGGTAGTTACTTTAAAACTTGCATCAAGAAAGGTGAAAAATGGGAAAGTTTAACTTACCCACGGCCGCTTGGCTGATCTTCCTGGGTTCGGCCCTCCTGGAGGTCGGAGGCGATGCGGTGGTTCGAAGAGGCCTGCGCGGGGCCAATGTCATTATTATCCTGGCCGGTGGCCTCATGCTGGCGGCCTATGGCCTTCTCGTCAACATGGTGAGATGGGATTTTTCCAAGCTGCTGGGCGTCTATGTAGCCATCTTCGCACTAGTGAGCGTAATGTGCGGCCGATTTGTCTTTGGTGAGAGCATACCGAATTCGACATGGGCGGGCCTTGCCATTATTATTGCAGGCGGTATGGTGATCCAGTTTGGCTAGGCAGGCGGCGAGCGCTCGCAGAGACGCGGAGGACACGGAGAAAAGCCATTTAAGACAGGACTGCGGCGAAAGGGTACGGCAGGTAAATTCTCCGATCTGCCGATTGATGCTAAATCTACAATTATGTATATGGTACGATATAGGCGGAAGCTTTTTGGGAAGAAAGCGATTCGCATTCGTTTGAGGGACGCATAGAAAAATGCTTGAAGTCGGGACGGTTTTTGAAGGCAAGTATAAGATTCTGAATTCTCTTGGCCAGGGAGGCTTCGGCGCCGTTTTTCTTGCAGAGGACGTTCAATCCAATGGGAAGGTCGTTATCAAAGTCCCCCATCTTGAACAACTGGGAGATCCGGCGGTTTATGAGCGCTTCAGGCGGGAAGTGGCGATCGGCAAGCTTTTGAACCACTCAGATGTTCCGATGGCCCTGGCTATTTCTGAAGGGGACCCCCCATTTCTGGTTTTGAAATATGTTGAAGGCGAGCAACTGGCGCAAGTTCTGAGCGAAAAGGGGAGGTTTCCCGTCGATCAGGCTGTAAAGCTCGTGGCAAACCTGCTCGACGCGCTTCAGTACTGTCATGACAGGGGCGTGTATCACCGGGACATAAAACCGGAGAACCTGATGCTTGCTCCGGATGGACATTTGAAGATCCTGGATTTCGGCATTGCGCTCATGGAAGGGGCGCCCAGGGTCACCTGGCGTGGTTTTTCAGGACTCATGGGGACCCCCGAATACATGGCCCCCGAGCAGATCAAGGGAGAACGCGGCGCTGCAAAAAGCGACATCTATGCAGTCGGTTGCCTGATGTATCATCTTCTGAGCGGGTCTCCTCCCTTTACCGGGGATAACCCCATGACGGTAATGTACCAGCATATGACTAAAACCCCTGAGCCGCTGACATCGATAAAGGGTTTGCATCCGGGTATCTGGGCTGCCGTTCGGAGGGCGTTGCGGCGGCGAAAGGAGGAGCGCTACGACTCCGCCGAGCAGATGGCCAATGATTTGCGTTTTCCTGAAAATGCGGACCTCAAATGGATAGCTGAACCTGACCCGCCGCTGGCAGCGGTCCTTCCCACCGAGCGAAACAACATGATGATATATGTGGGGGCCGTAGTGGTTGCCGTTCTGATTGTAGTTTTGCTCCTTTTCTTGCGACGATAGACTTTATATGGCGTTTTCACCGGTTTCGCCAGTGCGAATCCGGATGGCGTTGCCAATCGGATAGGTAAAGATTTTCCCATCACCGATTTCGCCGGTGCGGGAAATTTCGATTATAGCGTCGGTTACTTTATCTACCATGCTATCGGAAACGACCATCTCTATTTTGGTTTTCGGGAGCAGATTGATATTGAACTCCGTATTCCAGTCATCTCGAGTATGCCCCTTCTGCAACCCGCAGCCGATGACTTCCGTTACGGTCAATCCCTTGATTCCAAGCTTTCCAAGGACGTTGCGCACTTCGAAAATCCTGTCCGGACGCAGGATGCATTCTATTTTAGTCATTTTTACACCGCCTTCTATTTGATAGATCGTTTAACCTTAACGGTCATTATGGTCATATTGTCATGGCCGCCGCGACTGTTGAGTACGGCTATCAACTCCGCCAATTCCTTCTCTGACGAACCATGCTCCATGAGAAACGTCTTTAACTCTTCAGCAGTTGCATGTTCCAGTATCCCATCGGTAACCATGCAGAAAAGGTCCCCCGGCTGAGTATATCCGGAATAAAAATCGGGCACCAGCAAAGGGCCTTCCCCAACCGCCTTCAACAGGACATTCCTGCTTGGGTGGATGCGCGCCTCTTCGGCAGTTATCAGTCCTAGGCGCATGAGTTTTCCGACCAGGCTATGGTCCTTTGTCAGTTGAATCATATCGCCGCCGCGCAGCAGCATGATTTTGGAGTCGCCCACATGGGTTATGAAAAACCGGTTCTGTCTTAGCAGAAGCGTAGACAGAGTGCACTTCATATTTCGCGCGGAGCGATGGGCGATCGACAAATCGTAGATGTGCAGCGAGGTATGCCGGAACGCGTTTTTTAATCTTTCAGGGATTTTTTCTGTATGATCGCCGAAATAATATTCCTGGAGCAAAACATTGACCGCCTCAGCGCTGGCAACCTCACCGGCGGCGCTTCCGCCCACGCCGTCAGAAATCGCAAAAAGGCTTCCAAAATGGTTTAGCCCCGTTTCGTCGGGCCTGTAATAGCCGAAATAATCCTCGTTATTTTGACGGACCATCCCCTTATCGGAGAGACCGTGCACCTGTAGGGCATCCGATACATAATCTTTTTTTGAAACAGAGCTGGCTGGCAAGGAGGCCTCCAACGGGCAAAAGGGCGCTTGAAGAACGCCCTCTTGCCTAGTTATCTACAAGTTAGATCGACTTATATTAGTTACTTTCGACAGGTCCTCCGATGATTTTTCTCTGGGTCCTGGCGCTTTGAACGAACAGATAAGCAATACCAACTACAAGCCATACCACCGTGGCAATGATCGAATACATTGCGGCAGTCTGAGTATCGCCCCCGCCAAGGATCCCCAGATAGAGGACGGCAAACAGCATGGCGATATTGGCAATAGTGCCGAGGATCGGAACCACGATGTGAGTAAACGCATTTCGCTGCGGATGCCTCAAAAACGCCACAAAGGCAATGAGGTTGGTCATTCCGTAGAGAATGAACGTGCCGATGTTTGACCAGAATGTAATGGCTGTAAGGTTGACGACCGAAAGAACCCCAAATGCGCCGATAACCGCCGATGCAATGGTCATTGCCCATACGCCTGCGTGGGGGGTCGCATGTTTGGGATGCAGAAACCCGAGGAAGCTTGGAACTTCCTTATCTTTGGACATTGCGTATGTAACGCGCACGCCGGTGTTCATGCAGGCCAAAGTGGTGCCGACTACCGCTATGCCAACCGAACCTGCGACTATAATCATCAGCGCGAAGCCCATGTTGCCGAGCAGGGCATCACCCAGGTTTTTCACCATGTCGCCTATCGGGGCGCTGGAGGCGGCTGCGGCCCCGATACCCGTGACCACTGCGTCTTTGGCGTCTTTTCCGGTATAGGCAGTATTGATCCAGGCATTGGCGCCGAAGTACTCAAAAAGGTACATAATGAGTCCCTGAATGACTAACGAGATCATGACTCCACGGCTGACATGCTTGGGGGATTTGGATTCAGCCGTGAGAGCGGTCGCCGATTCGAAACCGACCAGCAGCAATATTGCAATGGTGGCCTGGAACATGACGTTGGAAAAGTTGTGAGGCATTACAACCGATGAGAGTGTCGGATGAACGAACGTTACATGCTCCGGGTTGGTAGCCCGGTAAACCAAAGCCAGAATGGTTACCACTATTAAAGCGATAATCTGTATAACATTGATCACTGTGTTCGATATGGTTGACCCCGTGATTCCGCGATAGGCTATATACCCGACCAGGAACGCAAAGATTACTGCGGAGGCCATCTGCCAGAACATGGAGAGCTCGACCCCGAACTGGCTGAATATATAGGTTATAAGCGTGGCCATCATTGCGACCATTACCCCCGGGTATACCCAGTAGTAAAGATGCGAGAACCATCCAACGACAAACTTTGACAGCCTTGCAAGAGGTGATATCCGGCTCTCGTTCAGTATCGCCTGTTCGGTAAAATAGTAGGAACTGCCGGTCCCGGCCTGGGGATACAGCTCCGAGAGCTTGGAATAGGAAATCGCTGTCAGGAATGCCAGAATCAACGCGAGAACCAGACCTGCAAACATGTCCATGGCGGTAGTCTCGCCGGCCAAATCCACCTGCGCCGCCTGCATCTGGTAGGTTAACCATAGAAAAGCCCCGGGCGCGATCAATGCCATTGCATTTATCGTGACCCCGGTTAGTCCCAGTGTCTTTTTCAGTTCAGCCTGCGCCATAAGTCACCTTTCCTGATGATTAATTGATTAGAAGAATACTTTTGAGTCGGTAAAGAAGCGGATAAAATCCTACAAATGTTGACCGCTGTTATATTTCATAAGCCCTCCTCTTAAAGACTGTGATTTAGCGATATGAACACCCGGTTTTCAAATTGGCCCTTTGGCGCAATTGCCGTCACATTATCCCCGTTTTTTCGGAAATCCGTTTTTGTCACCGACCTGGCTGCCCTGGGAGTGTGCCGGGATTCTCCGACAGGCTCCTAGAGAGCAATTTGTTTGCCAAACACTCTCATAATGGCTTGGAATGGGCTTCAAGGGGCTTGTACAACTGGAGTTGGGATGAAATCTACAAACTATATGGAACAAATTTGTATCACAAGGGGGGCCGAGGGCACCAAATTGTGCCGTTTTTACTTGAGGATTCGTCCGGCATGCCGCATTGCGCTTCAAAAACGGACTTATTCCGGTTTGGCACGGAACTGGAACAGTGTGACATGGGACAAGGCGGTTTTGTGTATCCGGCGATATTCAGTTTTTCCAAACGAACAAGAAAGCAGCGAGCATGGACAATATCTGCGAATTAAAGCTCAGCATCTTTTCCGGGATGCATAGAATAATCGATAGGGCGCTCCACCTCGACCAGGCTATTGACGGTCTGATAGGAGTCCTTTCGCAGGCCGTTCCACGGTCGAAGGCGGCAATCATTCTCAGGGGCGCCGAGTTCCGTTATTTCTTCACTCCGTGCTTCGACGATTCGGCAAGCGACATGGAACTGAGGGTTCGCCATCTTTATAAAACCGGGTTCGACCTTGTTTTTCGCATTCCGCAGCCCTTCGTGGTTCTACGGGATAGTTCCAGGCCGCTGTTTCTCGACCGCAAAGCTCTTCATTCCATTCAAAAAGAACAGGTCCGGCTTTTCGGTTCTCCGGTTATTGTCGGCGATGAGGTAATGGGAGCCATTATGGTCGACCTGCTTTTCGGCGATCAGGTCCCGCTGTTCGAGGACGTGCAGTTCCTTTCGATATTGGCCTCTTTCATTGCCCAGGTATTCAGCCTGGAATCTCAGGCAAGAAGACGCGAGGAGTCCCTTGCCAAAGAGAACATGGCCCTCAGGGCAAAGATCTCCGAGGAGCATCTTGGTTTGGTCTGTCTGGGTAAAAGCGAGGCAGCACGAAAGCTCGAGGCCGAAATCAGGAAAGCGGCGCCGACTGAGGCGCCTGTTTTGCTCTGGGGTGAACCCGGGACAGGAAAGAGCTCCATTGCCCAGATCATTCACGAACTGAGCGGCAGGGCCTCATTTCCTTTTGTAAGAGTTCACTGTTCCCTTCCGGAAGACCTGCTGGAGAAGGAATTATTCGGTGGAGGAAATGGCTTCCTTAGCGGTGGCATGGACGAACTCCACCCCACGCGCGGTGCATTCGAAAGGGCTGCCGGCGGCACGTTGCTGCTCGATGAGATAGGAGAGCTTTCGAGCTCTCATCAGATAAAGTTACTGGAAACCCTGGACAGATTGCAGTCCGGGAGCTTTGGAATCTCAAGGGCCAAGGCGGCCGATGTCAGGCTTGTCGCCGCTTCGAGCGAAGACCTGTCCGAGGCCGCGGCGGCGGGTTCTTTCAGAAAGGATCTTTTCAACAGGCTCAGCACCTTGCTCATTCATGTACCCTCGATTAGAGAGAGAAAAGATGATATTGCCTTCCTGATCCGGCATTTTCTCGCGGATGCCTGCAGGGAACAGGGCAGGAAGATCCAACTGGGCGCCCAGGTCTTGAGAGAGCTTTGCGAGCATGATTGGCCCGGGAATATAGCCGAGATAAAGAATACTGTAATCCGCCTTGTAATTATGGCCGACGGCGCGGAGGTCGAGGTCGAGGACCTTGCGTCGATATTTGACCCAAAGCGCATTGCCAGTTCCGGGGTAACGGGGCTGGAGGCAATTTCCGCCATGTCCCGCCTGGATGAAATGGAGCGCAAGGAAGTTTCTGCAGCCCTCGAACGCAACAAGTGGATAAGAAGAAGGGCCGCCAACGACCTGGGCCTTACATTTCGGCAAATGAACTATCGGGTCAAAAAATTCGGCCTGGACACGCTTATACGGGCAAACCGGACAAAGGCCCGATGACCGTTCAACGCTTGCGCAGCACCGTAATCCTCCGCATCTGTCCCCATCCGTGGTTTAAATCTTTGAAAGACAATGCGGGAAACCACGGATTTCACTAATATCACGGATTGGACTTTTGTCCTCGTGTGCGCAGCACTCGCTTCCAGAGCTGATATTTGTGCTTGAAGCTGCGATTTATATTGTGCCCGCCTGGAATTAACTTTAAAAGACAATCAATTCTGATTTGGTAAGCGCTCAGGCGGCATGAGCTTGCCATGTGGAGGGGCTTGAGCGGTGGAAACTTTGTAGACCGGTGGGTTTGCTTCCGGCTGAGACGGCGGCACCGGGGGATATTGGAGATAAACGATGCCCGGTTCAAATGGAGCTGTGGACAAGATTTTAGTCTGTGTTGGTCCCGGTCCCTCTTCCGCGGGTGTAATAAGGTCCGCCGCAAGAAGGGCCGAGAGCGAAGGCGCCAAGCTGCTTGCAGTTTATGTCGAGGTCCCTCGATCTGTGCTGTTGCCTGAAAAGGAGCGCGACCGCGTTATTGACAATTTGTGGCTGGCCGAGCAACTTGGTGCTGAGACCGCAACGCTTACGGGCCGCAATATCGCCGAGGAAATAATGAGGTTCGCGCGCCTGCGAAGTATAACCAGGATAATCGCGGGAAAACCGGGGCGTTCACGTCTGAAAAGCATTCTCCAGGGCAGTCCGGTGGACCGTCTGGTGAGAATCGGCGAAGAAATCGACATCGAAATTATTTCAGGCCATTCCGGCGAACCAGTCGAGACGCCGTACCGGATTCGATCTCAGGAATTTCCATGGTCGGATTATGGGACGGGCTTTCTTTTCCTGGCGTTGGCCACAGGTCTTTGTTTTTTGATGTATCGGTATTTCGATCTGAGCAATCTGATAATGGTCTATCTGCTGGCGGTTTTGGTGACGGCGATAGAATGTGGACGCGGACCGGCTATTGCTGTTTCTCTCTTAAGCGTACTGGCGTTCGATTTCTTCTTTGTCCCCCCACGTTTTTCGTTCACCGTGGATGACGCTCAATATATCGTAACTTTCGTCGTCATGTTTGCGATTGCTCTTGCTATAAGCCACCTGACGGGACTCATGCGCAAACAGACCCAAACGGCCCGTTTGCAGGAGAGGCAAGCATCCGCCATGCATGGTCTTAGCAGGCAGCTCGCCGCCGCCAGAAGTGTTGAAAAGACACTGCGGATCGCCGTGGAATACATTTCTGAGATCTTCGATTCCCACGCGGTCGTGCTGCTGCCTGAAGAAGATAAAAGATTGAAGATAGCCTGCGGCGACCCGTCCCTGGTCTTTTTAAAGGATATGGCCAGGCAACTGGAGATTGCCCGGACTGCGTTCGGAACGGGTGAGACTGCAGGGTGGGGAACAAAACACGATCGTGAGAACGAAGTACTTTATGTGCCGCTCCAGGTGGCGGACCTGGTTCTGGGAGTAGTGGCCCTTCGGCCCGGCGATCCGGAACGCTTCCTGTTGCCGGACCAGCGCTATCTACTGGAATCGCTTATCAAGCAAATGGCTCTTTCGCTTGAAATTGAATATCTGTCCGAAAGCGGTATCCCGTTGAGAAACTCCGCCGGTTGGAAAAGAGTTCGGACCGGTTCCGATGTCGCTCCGGAGAGTTGAATGGGTGGGCCAATGTCGGACGAAGACAGGGCTTTTAGCTTTCTTCAACTGATATGTCGTTCACAACGCGGTCAGTTTAACGTTTACCTCGGTTATGGACCGCGGGTTGGGAAAACGTGGCAAATGCTTCTCGGAGGGCGACGTCTGAAGCAGGCGGGGATCGACGCGCTGTGGCAAACCCCCGCTACAGACTTTCGGCAGATAAGCGGAAAGAATCCCGAATGTCCGTCTGCGACTCGGAATCCGATTGAATGCCCACTTTAGGCACTCGATCCAACTTTAACTTAAAGAACTCAAGAGATGAAAATCCTCATACTGTCGCTCCTCAACCTGAGTCTGATCGGCGTTTTTGCCTATCTCATGCGAAGGCCGAATCTTCTCACTTTCTCCCAGACAGGACGACTCTGGCTGACTTGGCTGGCCGTCGCCATAATCACCCTGATGGACGAATTTACATCCATCTTCTACGCCCCGGCCGAGGCATACAGATTCATCGGTTCGAGCGCCATAGTCTTCATAGCATTGACCAGCATTCTTGTTCGGTTCATGAGCACCCGGTTTACCGAAATCGCTGAAATCCTGGAATATAACGGTCTCATAGGGGGCGGAGTCTATTCTTTTTCCTATCTCGTGCTCGGTCCGATGATGTCGTTTGTGGCCGTTTCCTCCATCATGGTCGATTACACGCTTACCGCCTGTATCTCGGCTGTGAGCGCAATTCTCAATGCGACTTCTTTTTTCCCCCAGGTTTCCGAATCATCCTCGCTGGTTGTTTTTCTCGTTCTCGCAATACTCTGGGCAATTGCGGGGCTGAATATTCTCGGCATCAAGGAGAATGCCAGGTTCACCTTTTTAGTTTTCATTCTGGCCGCGTTCATTATCCTGAACCTGATTGTTTCGGGGATAGTCGAATTTGACAGCTCCGCTCTGACACGTCTGAAAGAGTCGGGCGGGAACGCCTTAAATCCGCTTGAGACAGGCTCCTGGCTTCATGATTACGGCAATTTCATATCTCACATCGCCTTTTGTATTCTGGCCTATTCGGGGATCGAATCGGTGATTCAAACCGCCGGTTTCGTACGAAGCTGGCGTGAAATCCACAAGGCCTATCTTTTCCTGGCCGTTACGGTAGGTATCGCGACGCCCCTGGTGGCCGCCCTGGTTCTTTGCGCCCCGGTTAATTTCAGCGAGCACGAGGGCGATCTGGTCACCTATTATGCTACGCAGATCAACGGGACCTTCTTCGGCATCCTGGTTGCCGGACTGGCCAGCATCACTCTCATGATGGCCGTGAATACCGCCTTTGTGGCCTCCAGCGAGCTGCTGGAGCGCGTAGCGCACCGCTATGGATTCCAGTGGCTGATCGTGACAAATCGACGCCAATCACTTTATCGGATTCACCTCCTCAATGCGTCCTTCTTTTCAACGATTATCGTCATTACCAGCGGCTCTCAGAAAATTCTGGCCGATATGTACGCGATAGGCCTTGTTGCGAGTTTTTGTATCAATATGGGCTCGCTTTTGATCTACCGCTATTTTACCGGCACCAAGGAAGTAATCCCGTATTACACGAGCCGCGTCGGTACGCTTATTCTCTGGATCATTCTGGTAAGCTGCTTCATTTTCCTGGCGATAGACAAACCTCACGGTACGGCCCTCTGGGCAGGCATAACTGCTTTTGTGCTTGTCGCGGGAGGCCTGATGGCAAAGAAAAGAGCGCCGGAAATCGTTCATATCGGCCAGGCCGACAACGAGATGGAAATGATACTCTACCTGTCCGAGTCATCCTCGCCCGACATACACGTAATCTTCCGCCGCCCGCGAGAGGAATCGCTCGGAGAGCCCAAAGACAACGAAGCTTACATAACCTTCTATACGCCGCGCCAGGGCATCCCGCCCAAAATGGGGCAGAACCATTTTCGTTTCCCCCTGATCCGAAGCCGCTTGTACCACCGCATTTTACTTCTGCTCAGGATTGTCGAATATGAATTGCCGGACAAAATCGTTACCGTCCATTTCGGCTGGCCACTATCATCGTGGCTCGACAGGCTCGCCATTGGGGTCATGGTGTTCAACCTGATGACCCTTCCGAGGAAATTTCCCCAGTTTAACTTTGAAATCGGCTATTTGGGGTGCGGCATTGCCTCAAAGGAAAAATGATCCCGGTTTTGCCGGATAGGTTTCAGTTTCGAGTCGGGGTCTCCGGTTGGGCCACGGATGGGGTTTTGGTTTTCGAGTTTTATGAAACCACAGCAAACAATCTATGACCTGAGAACAGATTCGGCGATTAATTGCGGGGTGTACTCTAATTTCTAGCAAAGCGCATATCAAGAAACGTAAACGTTCAGAATTTCATTTTGAAATAAAACCTTCCTGTTCTTTCATTTTGCAATCGTAGAGGTTTTGCCCAGGACGGTTCTTTCCTTTAATTCATGGAAGTTTAAATATTATTACCTGCATTAGATACGAGAGATAAGATTTGCTAAGTACTCAGGGCCGGGAGAAAGGCGCCTATGAGATTGAGGACAAAACTTATTCTGGCATTCAGCGGGCCGCTCGCGATTTTGATCGTTCTTGGCCTGGTCAGCGTTCGGACTATTACAATGTCCAGCCACACGCTGGAGAGGATTTTCAGGGAAAACTACGACAGCGTAGACGCATGCCTGAAGATGAAAGACGCCATCATGTTGATGGATCGAACGGCGGAGATATTTCTCTGGGACGGTGTAAAGGATGAAAAAGTCGTTGTCACCGAACGAGAGTTTGTGCGTTACCTCCGGTTCCAGCAGGGCAACGTCACGCTTCCGGGTGAGCAGGAGTTTACTGATTCTCTAACAAATCAATGGAGCGCCTACCGGGTGCTGTTCGAGCGGTTTTTCACCCTGTCCGCTGAAGGTACCGGCCGGTGGGAATTCTATCGAAACAGCCTCCTGCCACATTCTCAGCAAGTCTCGGATATTGCGCAGCGAATCATAGACATTAATCTCAACAACATGGTTTCTACGGACGGGCAGGTACGCAAGGAAGGGGCCGAAACTAACCGTACCTTGTTGCTTCTGGTGCTCTCCGGTATCCTGCTCGCGGTACTCTTCGCTGGAGTAATCTGGCAGTCCATGGTGGGGCCTATTTCCAGACTTATAAGCTCTGTGCAGGAGATAGAGCGCGGAAACCTCGATTTGTTTGTGCAAGTCCGCTCGAAGGATGAAATCGGCAACCTTGCCTCTGCATTCAACGAGATGACATCAAGCCTTCGCCAGTACAGGAGAACGAACCGAAAACAACTACTCCGCTCTCAAAGGGCGACTATTTCGCTGTTGAACAGCCTTCCGGAGGCAATCGCCATTTGCAATCCCGCTGGTGGGATCGAGCTTTCCAACGAGACGGCCATGAAGATGTTCGCCCTTGCTCCGGGGCATTCCATCAACGACACGGGAAACGAAAAAATAGTCGAACTCTTCGCACGGGCGAACTGCGAAATGCGATCCATTCGCAACAAAGGCTGGGATTCGGCAATCCAGAAGTTTTCGGATGGCGATGAGAGGTTTTTTCTGCCCGAAGCTATTCCGATCCTGGATGATGAGCGGGTACTGATCGGCGTCACTCTGATTCTCTCCGATGTCACCCAGCTGCGGCAGCTCGATGAGGCGAAAAGCGACCCGATTTCGACGGTTTCGCACGAACTAAAAACTCCCCTAACCTCTATCAGGCTCGCAACCCATGCACTGCTCAACGAAAAACTGGGTATCCTGACCCCTAAGCAGGCGGAACTTATCGCGGCCACCCGAGAGGAAAGCGATCGGCTACACAGGATCATCGAGAATTTGCTCGAACTCGGCAAGATGGAATCCGGGCGCTCCAAGCTCGACCTTACATTGGCCAGTGCGGACGAAATCCTCATGGAGGCAGCAGATGATATGAGGACTGCTTTTGCCGACCGGGGTATAGCCCTCTCCCTCGATCTCGCAGGGGATTCACCCCGGATCCTTGCCGACAGGCTCAGGCTGGGAATTGTATTTACAAACTTGTTGAACAACGCGCTCAAGCACACTCCCCCTGGTGGCCAGGTGACCCTCTCCGGGCGTGAAGAAAGCGGCCAAGTGCTCTTTTCTGTCGAAGATACCGGTAAGGGAATACCAGAGGAGCATTTGCCCCACATTTTCCAAAAATTCTTTCGGGTGCCGGGATATGAAGAGCAAGGGAGCTCGGGACTGGGACTAGCCATAGTGAAAGAAATCGTCGATGGACATGGAAGCAATATCAAAGTGAACAGCAGCCTCGGTAAAGGTACCAGGTTCACGTTTGCGCTCAAGAAGGCTGATCCCGTTTGAAAAACAGGCATTCCGTTGTCAACGGGTTCTATTATGTCTTGATGCAGGCCAGGATCTGAAGCACAAGATAGTGTGTTTTTCGGTTGCTGCCCAGGTTCAGCACTGCATTGAACCCCGATTTCGGATGCCCTTGACTACGGAATGTTCGAGCTGGAATTTTATCGTCTCAGCAAAAGAAGCAAAAGCGTGATCAAAACGGCAATTATTGTGGAACCGCCGTATATTAACAGGTTGTTTCGCCAAGTTGGAAGGGCATCTGGAGCTGTGATTTCCCTTCATCGGTTGTAGGGGCTTTGTACTCAGGGGGGTACGTTGAGAAAGGAAAATTGCTGTATCTTGCCAATCCATGAAATCCAAAAAAACAGACCAGCGCATAACGCCTTATAATCCTAAAATATGTGAATTCATCTGAAGCGATCACATTTTACAACCGACGCCGTCCCTTCCTCCAGTTTAAGATCGAGCAGTGAATAACACAGAACCAGCACCCCTGCGCTAAAACCAAGAGATGTCGCCATATAGAGCCAACCCGCTCTCAGTTTTTTGGAACTGTGTCCGGGTCCGGCTCTGAATGCAACTGGAATCCGTGGATGCGTTAGGAACAGGGAAAACACAAAGGCAAGCGTAATGCCTGGCTTTGTGTTCTCATCTGTTCGGGGTTGAGTTTACAGCAAAAGATTTCTCAAAGAGATATACAATACTCCGTCCTATGGGACTTACGACTCCTCGGCGTATGCAGGCAAACCGAACTCGGGCACATCGAGGCCTTCGATCTCTACCTCTTCGGAAACGCGCAGCGGGTAGATAGCGTTTACGATTTTAAACACCACGAAGGTGAAGCCGAATGCGTAGATTGCCAGGAAGGTGGCTCCGCCAAGCTGTGTAAAGAACTGCGAGACGTCCCCATGGAGAAGACCCGTCACACCCTGGCCTACTGTGCCGAGGTAGGTCGTTGCGCCTACGCCGTTCCAGCCTGCGCCGTAGGTGCCATCGGCGAAAATACCGACACAAACGGCTCCCAGCCAGCCGCAGTATCCGTGCACGGAGATGGCCCCGCAGGGATCGTCGACCTTGATAACCCGCTCATTAAAGAGAACCCCCAGGCAAACGAGGATACCGGCAAGGATGCCGATCATAACGGCTGAGTTCGGGCTGACAAACGCACAAGGGGCGGTAATCGCGACGAGACCCGCGAGCATGCCGTTGCACGCCATCGAAATGTCTGGCTTGCCGAACTTGAAGTACCAGAAGAGCAATGCGGTCGCCGAAGCCGCAACAGCGGCGAGATTGGTGTTCACGGCTATCACCGAAATGCGCAGGTCCGACGCGCCGAGGGTTGAGCCCGGGTTGAAACCCATCCAGCCGAACAGAAGAATAAAGGTGCCAATCACGACAAAGGCGAGGTTGTGCGCGGGAAAGGCTCGAGGCTTGCCGTCCTTGCCATACTTGCCGATGCGTGGGCCGAGGATATAAGCGAGCGCCATGGCGCAGAAGCCGCCCACGCCATGGACAACGGTCGAGCCCGCGAAATCCACGTAACCGTGGCCAAAGCCCATTGTGGCGCCTAACTGCGATAGCCAGCCGCCGCCCCAGACCCAACAACCCCATATGGGGTATAGGAAGGCGCCCACGAATATCTCGCAGAGTATGAATCCCCAGAAAGTGATTCGCTCACAGATGGCGCCAACGATGATATACGCGGCCGTCTCCATGAACACGACCTCGAAGAGCGTGAGGGCATTGCTCCCGGCGTCGTAGGCCGGGCCGCTCAAGAAAAAGCCTTTGCCGCCCAGGAAGCCCCACTGGCCGCTTCCAATGAGGAACTCATTCAGAGTCGGTATCCCCCCGAGATTCGTTGGCGCCGCATTCACTGCGACGGCGCCAAACTGGAAGGCGTAGCCGCATACATAATAAGCTAAGAAGGCGAAGACGTACGCAGCGAAGTTAAGCATCATGAGATGGCCGGCGTTCTTCCTGCGTACGAGCCCGCAGGTGAGGAGGGCAAATCCCGCTTGCATGAAGAGAACCAGGTATCCCGTGAGGAGGGTCCAACTGAAGTTGGTCGCAATCCGGACGTGTCCGACTGTATCGGCCAGTTTGACCGCGAGCGGCTCTTTTTCTGCCTGGGCCTGGTATTCGTCGAACTCCTTTTTCTTCTTCGCATAGTCAGGGTCTTTGGTGTCGGTAGGCTCAGAAACAACAAAAGGAGCACCGCTCGCATCCAGGGCATCCGCCTTGGTGCCCGTCGCAATTCCAGCGGGGTCGGGCTTCGGCTCCGCCGTTTGAGCTGTCGGCGCTTGAGCGGGAGTCTCGTCGGCAATAGCGGGCCGCAACATCAGCATCAAAGCTATCAGTATTGAAACGAACAGAAGTACCCGCACTATTTTTCCTTTAGCCATTTGCTATTCTCCTCTCGATACATATGATGATTTCGATTCAATCCTGTAGGATTTCTCGACTTTGACTTAAAAATGGCATTTATTAAAAATGCTCCAATGCTTGTGCACATGCTAGAGCGCTTCCGGGCCGGTTTCTCCTGTTCGAATGCGCATGACTTCTTCTATACGAGTGACAAAGATCTTGCCGTCGCCAATCTTTCCTGTGGAGGCCGCCTTTTGGATCGCGTTCACAACCTGTTCACTCTGCTCATCCTTGACTGCTACCGTGAGCATCAACTTTGGTATGAAATCAACTTTGTATTCGGCGCCCCGATACATCTCGGTGTGTCCCTTCTGGCGACCGAACCCCTTGACCTCGGAAACGGTCATCCCCTGGATGCCGATATCCACCAGGGCTGTTTGAACCTCTTCCAATTTGTGCGGCTTTATGATTGCCTCAATTTTTAACATGCTCCTTCTCCCCTTTTGTTTTGAATCGCGAGCCTCTCAATGATGTTTACGTAAACCCCTGCAACTGACAATCCGGCCGTTTGTATCCAAGGTCTACAGACCCGAAGCTGGTCCGGGGTCAATGTTGTTGATTTAAGGAATTCTCGATGTCGAGCGCCCCTCACCCCGGCGAAGGCCTGGGGCCGGAAAGGCTTAAGGAGACTGGATTCCGGCTTCCGCCGGAATGACGAGCAACAGCTCGCCCATGATACCTATGAGTTTAAATCAACAACCTTGGAGTACGGGGCAGGCGCTTCCCTCGATCTCGGACGCTTTTTCCTTCTTCGCGTTTTCCGAGGTCAAAAGCGCGTTTTCGCGTGAAAAATTTCTGCCCCCGACATGTGAAGATTTCTGGTGCTGCGCAGACGGTAAACCAGGAGAGCAATTTCTTTGCCAAACACCCTTATGCCGGCTTGGGGTATAGTTCGAAAGGTTATTGCCAGCGGGTAGAATTCAAAATATGCAACCTAATTGGCACAAAATAGTATCATATTTGCTGGAAAATGAACATAATTGTGAATTATTTGCATCAATTTCTGCAAATTCGATCAGGGTATTCAGGCTCTCATGTTTTGTTTCAAACGTTCAAAAATGAGAGACTGCCCCCAACGATTTGGCCTTGCATCCCGGCAAATGAAGTATCGGTCAAGAAATCCGGCCTGGACACGCTTATACGGACACCTCTGACAAGGGCCCGCTCACCGGCCACCGCTTGAACCGCGCCGTAATTGTCCGCCTCTGTTGAGCCTGGAAATCAGGACCGTTCGATTCGCCATAAATCATTTTATCCGCGATCTCCCATCGCGTTTCGCTCCCCGGCCGTAGTTCAAATCTCAAAAAGAGAATGCTGGAAACCGCGGATTACACTGATATCACGAAGGAACAGGTGAGTGGGTGAAAGGGCGAACCACACCTAAAAACGAAACTCGGTGAATGGCGGGATTGGAAGCGAGTCCGACAAGTGCTGGGGATGCGAAGTAAAGTGGGATGCAGGAAATGTCAGGGTTTGAAGAATTTTTCCAAGTTACCGAAGGGCTACAGGTTGAGGGCGCAGAGGGAATAGGGGAACAGGTTAGCAGGGGAAAGGGGGGAATTCAGGAATTGAGGAAGGTGGAGCGGCAGGCAGAGCAAACGGTGATGAGTTAGAAGCCCCTTAAACTAGTCATGAGGGTTGAAACTACCTTGCTGCCGCTTAGTCTTGCCAGCTTAGGCGACATCAGCCAGTGGCTCCAGTTCCATTGTTATCAGCAGCGTCGGATGGGGTGTCAAACCCAATTCGCGCAGGTCTTCGCCCTCCAGGTGCAACAGTACGGCTTCCCTCAGGTTAGCCACGGTCTCATCAAGGGTTTTTCCCTGGGTCACCACTGCGATTTCAAAGCACTGTGCAATGTAGTATTCACGGCCCTTTCTGATAAAAGCCTTAATGATGTGCTGGAGTTGTTCAGAATCTTCGTTTACCATACGACTTCTCCTGCCCCCTCCGCTTTCAGTCACATGAAGTTCAATTGGGGTAAGCTTTCTGCGCGTGGACGCATTTTCCGAAGTCAAAAACGCAGAGAAGCCCAAACTGAAGCAATCTAACAGAATTCTCGGGACTTAGCAAATACAGGAGAGTGCCTTCACCACGAAGGACATCGAGAGCCTTGATGGACTTTTGTCCTCACGGCGCACCACACTCTTCAAGGGCTGATCTTTGTTCCTGAATCTGCGATTTATATTGTGCCTGCCTGGAATTAACTTTAAAAGAGAATACATTCTGATTTGGTGTTCACCTTCTTATCCAGGGCGGAAAAATGGACGATTCAAAAAAAGAAAAAGGCATTGAACTCCTCCAAAAACTGAGCCAGGCACACGGCGCCTCCGGGCACGAGGGCGGAGTGCGCCGGATTTTTCGAACTGAACTGGGAAAAGGGGTCTCCACCGACAGGGCCGGCAACATCTATTGCGAGCGCAAGGGCAGTTCCGGCTCTCCCCGGATACTTATTGCCGCCCACATGGACGAGGTTGGCCTCATGGTGCAGACCATAATGGCGGACGGTCTCATCAGGTTTCTTGTGCTGGGCGGCTGGTGGGCGCACACTCTTTTAGCCAAACGCGTGCGAATCCTTACCAGGGAAGGAACCGAAGTCCCGGGCGTCATCGGCGCAAAGCCTCCTCATTTCCTCTCCGAGGCCGAACGCGAGAAGGTTATGCAGATAGAAGACATGTTTATCGACGTGGGCGCCCGTGATGCGGGCGAGGTGCAGGCTTTCGGCATCCGGCTCGGAGACACAATCGTGCCGGACAGCCCTTTTGTGCGGATGCGCAACCCGGACCTGCTGCTCTCGAAGGCTTTCGATGACCGCGCCGGGCTTTCGCTGGTAGTCCACGCGGCGCTGGAAAGCAGGAAGATAACCCATCCTAATACGATAATCTTTGCGGGGACGGTCCAGGAAGAGGTTGGAATGCGGGGGGCCAAGGCCGCCGCCTGGTCTGCCAACCCGGACCTGGCCATCGTGGCTGAAGGCTCTCCAGCCGACGATCTGCCCGGCACGAGCAAGGAAGAGCGCCAGGCTGCCATCGGTTCGGGTCCTCAAATCAGGTTTATGGACTCATCAGCGATCACTAATCGCAAATTCATCGAATACGTGATCGAGACGGCGGAAAAAAACGGCATCCCCTGCCAGTTAGCCGTCAGGAGAAGAGGCGGGACCGACGCAGCCCCTATTCACCTGCACGCCTCCGGGGTACCCACTGTGGTTGTCGCGGTCCCTGCTCGCTACGTCCATACCCACAATACGATAATTGACATTTCCGACTACACGAGCACCCTGAAACTCTTACTGAAGCTGGTTGAAACGATAGACGGGGACATCGCGGCCAAAATAGGCTCTTTTAACGATTGATCAGCGGTACTCTCGCGGGTAAAATTTTCCGTGCCTCAGAATAATTCGGCGGCAGAGTTAATGCACCGCAGAGAGCGTTAAGCGCAATGCTTCTTTTCTATTACAGCTATCGCAATCTCCTGGTCCGTCGGCTTACCACTCTTTTGACTGCCGGCGGCATGGGACTGGTCATTTTCGTTTTCGCAACCGTCCTGATGCTGGCCGATGGCTTCGAGCACACTCTGATTACTTCGGGAAGCCCCGAAAACGCCGTTTTCATCCGCAGATCTGCCGAGACCGAAGTCCAGAGCATCATCGAGCGCAAAGACGCCGCAATTCTCGAGTCGTTCCCCCAGGTAGCCGTGGACAAGGACTGGCGTGAACTGGCTGCGCGCGAAGTGGTCGTCCTGATAACCCTTCCGAAAAGGGAGGGCGGTTCCTCGTCAAATGTTCAGGTGCGGGGGGTAACGCACGGACTCTCTCTGGAATTGCGGTCCCAGGTCAAGATAGTCGCCGGGCGCGAGTTCATTGCAGGGTCCTCTGAAATCTTGATCGGCCGAAATATCGCCAAAAAGTTCAGGATCGCAGGCCTGGGCGGGACCATCAATTTCGGGGGGCGGACCTGGATCGTTGCGGGCATAATGGACTCCGCCGGTACGGCCTTCGACTCGGAAATCTGGGGAGACGTGGATACCGTCATGGGCGCTTTCAAAAGGGCGGCTTACTCGTCCGTGATCATCCGGATGAAGCACCCCTCGGACCTGCGCGAACTGAAGGAAGCCGTGATCAAAGACCCCCGCCTGGTCGAGGAGGCCCGGCGCGAGGACGAATACTACGAGGCTCAATCCGAGCTGATGGCCAGGTTTATCCGGATACTTGGGATAAGCCTCACGCTGATTTTCAGTCTGGGAGCGATTACCGGGTCGATGATTACCATGTACGCGGCTGTCGCGGCCCGCACTTCGGAGATCGGGACCCTCAGGGCGCTTGGGTTTCGCCGGCTGTTCATCCTGCTTGCCTTTCTTGCCGAAGCGGTATTTTTAAGCCTGCTCGGCGCCGTGATCGGCCTTGTGGCCGCCTCGTTCATGAACAGGCTCACAATCTCCACGATGAACTGGACCACTTTTTCGGAACTGACATTCCGCTTTCTTCTAAACCGCGGGATAATTGTCAGCTCGGTCATATTCGCCATTGTGATGGGGATAGCAGGCGGTGCGCTGCCGTCTATCAGGGCGGCCCGTATGAATATCGTTGCAGCGCTGCGGGCGAGATAGTGCGGCATTGGCCTGCACCCGTCACCCTAATAAACCTCTTAGTTTTCGAGAGAGCTTCCGAGCTATCGACCTGTCTATGGACAGCCTGCCTCCTCCGGCGATCATTAGCGCGAGCGCGATGCCTATTGCCAGCAGGTGATATTCGAATCCCTCTCCCTTCTGTTTGCCGTACCAGTTCATGAAAAAACCATTGGGCCAGTGAACCAGGTAAATGGCCCCGATCATGTCGCAAAAAATCCCGAACGCGCAGAACCGGGTGGCAAAACCGACAATCAAGCCCAGTGCGCCCAGCGATTCTGCCGCTATGACGAGCAGTGTCAAAACGGCCGGAACGTGATAGTTCTGAGCGAAAGCCGCGAGGGTGGCGGAAACGCCGTAACCTCCGAACCATCCGAAAAGCTTCATTGCGCCGTGCGGGAACATGACCGCACCGAGAGTGACCCGTATAATCAGGTTATGCCACGTATCTTCAGTCCTGAAGAACCATTCCATTTCGCCCCCTCCTTGAAGAATTGGAGAATTGAGAAATTAACTCCCCTCCGGTAATCTCATCTGCAGTTTGGGCTCCGGTTTCAAGCTTGGATATTCTTGAGACTGGTATTGACCGTCAGGTGCGATAAGGCAGAACACCATCCACGTGTTGTCCCTTACAGTTTGAGTTCACAAACCGATCTCTTCTGTGCGAGCCAAATCGAGGTGTGCATCATCCTGTTTACGTTAGGACAGTATACGGGATTTTGTCCGAATCAGCCTGGATAAGACCTGTAAACAAGATGAACCCCGATGAGGGTAAGCAGAAAGACAAAAATCTCTTTTAGCTGTCTTTCATCGATTTTGGTAACCAACAGAGGGCCGATCTGGCCGCCGATAAGAACCCCCGGTACGGCCCACATCATTACGGGGAGGTTGGGTCTGCTCGCCATCAGAGAGTGCGCCGCCGCTCCCAGTATTGACATGCCGCAGGTAATCATTACGCACGTCGCCACCGAATTGCTCATTTTAAGATGCATTTTCTTTTGCATCACGGGCACCAGCCACTCGCCGATATTTATGGTGAGCATCCCGCACATCAAAGCCATGATGCCGGCGATCCAGGAATGCCTGAAGGCCTCTCTGAACTCAACACGCTCATTGCCTTCGTCGCCGTACTTGTGATTGGAAGAAACGAATAAAAGTGCCGTTACAAGACAAATCAAACCAATGAAAAGCCCGATGTGGGAGAGAGTCAGACGGCGGCCGATGTAAGAGCCCAAAATCAGACCGGGCAGTCCGATCGCGAGAAGAAGCAATGCCAACCGGACATCGGCTTTTTTATTGCGTACAAAGGCAAAGCTACCGGAAGCTGTGCCGGCGATTTGGATAAGCAATGACGTCAACAGGGCGGTGGCCGGTTCAATCCCTAGAGCCAGCAGCAGGAAAGGCATCCATAGAATTCCACCGCCGAACCCGACGATTGTGACCATCGTGGCGATGCAGATGCCCGCTGGAAAAGCCAACCAAAAGGGAACCATTTCGTTACCTTCCCATCTCGTAGAATTTGCAGTTTAGAATGATGTCATTCATCAATTTAGTCTTGGCATTTAGGAGATGAATTTTATGCTGAAGGTCTTCAGCCTTTTCTTGATCGATCTCCCGTGAACCCGCCACATCTGAAATTTCACCTGTGAATTGATCGACCGACGCACACATATCCTTGGAGAGCAAAAGCATTTCCTGCAGGTTACTCGTTAATTCGTTAATTGTGTTGCCCATTTCAGCCAACTCGTTTTTCGCACGGATACTCACGGTCTGGCTCAGGTCGCCGACAGCGATCAATTTCGAAGCCTCTATCATGTGCTGCAGGGGTTCCGTGATGGTCTTTATGAACATCGTAAGGAGAATCAAAACTACAGCGAGTAATAGAGCGACCATGAGAACGGACTTGTTTCTGAGCGCTTGAATTGGCTGGAAAGCCGCATCCGGCTGTATCTCACCGTTGGAGAGCCTCTCAAAATTCTGGGTCAATTCGGAGCGCAGCTCTTTGCTGTGGACGTCGAAAATGAATTCTCCCGCAACCAAAAAGGAAGCAAAACTGATCAACAGAAAATAGACGATCATCGTTCTTTGCAGGCTACCCTTGTATTTGATCTGCATCATTGAACCTCAAAAATTATCGGAGCTGTCTAATCTCTTCCCAATAGCTGGACAAAATACGGCACTGTACGTAATAAATGCCCGTTTTCCTAGTGAAGATAGGGTCTTAATGAGAGTCTGCTTCTGACTATTGGATTAGTCATATTTGCCTGAATTGTCATCTCTGGAGACTCTTTGATCCTTTCTTAGCATTCAGTATATATGATCCGAATCTTTCTGTAATGGAGTTATTTTTGCCCGCCTTGCTGGCCTGGCCTTTCTGTACGGCTCCCGTTCCGGCCAAAAGAACGGAAACGTTTTATCGTTCCCACTCTCGCTCGCGGCGGCGTCCTGATTATTGCGAGTAGCCTCTTGCCGTGGGCTGCCGTCAATTTTTCTCACGCATAGCTTCCCCCCATGTCTGCATTTAACTTCGAAAAAAACAGCCCCCGGAGATTTTCGGTCTTGATTTTTCCAGTCGTCGCTTTATATTAATTAGCACTCAATTGAAAAGAGTGCTAGCATAGCGTTGTCGATCGGGTTCCATGGAATTTCCACAAATAAATCAAGGAGTGTAAGCAGAATGGGATACAGACCGCTTCATGACAGAGTCATCGTTCAACGTATCGAGGGATTGGAAAAGAGCGCCGGAGGCATCATCATTCCGGACACAGCCAAAGAAAAGCCCCAAGAGGGTAAGGTGATCGCCGTTGGGACTGGAACAGTTCTCAAAAACGGCAAAACCATCCCGTTGCAGGTAAAGCCGGGCGACCGAGTGCTCTTCAGCAAATACGGCGGGACTGAAGTCGAGTTCGGAGATGAAAACTACCTCGTGCTGCGTGAGGACGATATTCTTGGTATAATCGAGTAAGAGGCGCAAAGGAGATCGAAAAGATGGCGGCCAAAGAAATCAAATATGCCACTAAGGCAAGAGAGAAGATGTTGTTGGGTGTTGACATTCTGGCCAACGCGGTCAAATCGACCCTTGGTCCGAGAGGGCACAACGTTGTGCTCGAAAAATCCTGGGGATCGCCCACTATCACCAAGGACGGCGTAACGGTCGCCAAGGAAATCGAACTGGAGGACAGGTTCGAGAACATGGGCGCTCAGATGGTTAAGGAGGTCGCGAGCAAGACCTCGGACGTCGCAGGCGACGGTACGACTACAGCCACGATCCTGGCGCAGGCCATTTTCCGCGAAGGGGTAAAGCTTGTGAGCGCAGGGCACAACCCCATGGCCCTCAAGCGTGGAATCGAAAAATCGGTCTCGGCCATAGTCGACGAACTGAAAAAGCTCAGCAAACCCACCAAGGACCAGAAAGAGATTGCCCAGGTCGGAAAGATAAGCGCCAACAACGACGCCACGATCGGGGATATAATCGCAGAAGCCATGAACAAGGTGGGCAAGGAAGGCGTGATCACGGTCGAAGAAGCCAAGAGCATGGAGACCACCCTTGACATCGTGGAGGGCATGCAGTTCGACCGCGGATACATTTCTCCCTATTTTGTGACTGATCCTGAGCGGATGGAAGTAGTTCTCGAGGACCCCCTGATATTGATCAACGAGAAGAAAATCAGCAACATGAAGGACATGTTGCCTGTTCTCGAACAGATCGCCAAGATGGGCCGGCCTCTTCTGATCATATCTGAAGACGTGGACGGCGAAGCCCTGGCGACCCTGGTGGTAAACAAGCTGAGGGGAACGCTGAGGGTGTGCGCCGTTAAGGCCCCCGGCTTCGGCGACAGGCGCAAGGCTATGCTGGAAGATGTTGCTGTCCTTACCGGCGGCCAGGTAGTCTCCGAAGACATCGGCATTAAGCTCGAAAACGTTTCAGTTAAAGATCTGGGGAATGCCAAGCGCGTAAACATCGACAAGGACAACACGACAATAGTTGACGGAGCGGGTTCGCGCGACGCTATCGAAGGACGCGTGAAGCAGATTCGCGCCCAGATCGAGGAGACAACCTCGGACTACGACCGCGAGAAACTCCAGGAAAGGCTTGCAAAGCTGGTCGGAGGAGTTGCGGTAATCAAGGTTGGCGCGGCCACTGAGACAGAGATGAAAGAGAAAAAAGCGCGCGTCGAGGATGCGCTGAACGCGACCAGGGCGGCCGTGGAGGAAGGCATTGTCCCGGGCGGCGGGGTTGCCCTTCTGCGTTGCATCCCTGCGCTCGACAGGTTGAAGCTCGAGGGCGAGGAAATCTTTGGCCTGAATATAGTCAGGCGGGCCCTGGAGGAACCTATCCGTCAGATTGCGCACAACGCCGGCTACGAAGGCTCGGTCGTTGTGGAAAAAGTGAAAGGCGGACAGGGAGCCTTCGGCTTCAATGCAGAATCCGAAGAATACGGCGACCTGGTCGAAGCCGGCGTAATCGACCCGACGAAGGTAGTGCGGTTCGCCCTCCAGAACGCCTCCAGTGTGGCATCGCTGATGCTCACCACTGAGGCCCTCATAGCCGAAAAGCCGAAGAAGAAATCGGCCGGGATGCCCGGCGGTGGCGGTATGGGCGGCATGGGCGGTATGGGCGGTATGGGTGGCATGGGCGGTATGGACGATATGTATTAGGCCGGTTTTCCTTCCCGACATCCGATACACGAATTACAAAAACCAGGGGCCGATAGTCCGCCCCTGGTTTTTGCGTATTGTGCGCCACATTTGAGCGAAAATAGAACTGCGAAATACCTTCCCGCATCTAGCGGCCGCCTGTTCTCCTCAATTTTTTCTCAATCCCCTGCTGCCGATTATCTGCATTGACAGCCTTTCCTGTTGTGCGGTAATGAACGATTGGCGGGGTGAGACCGAGGTTTTTTCAGTCCGGTTCGGAACTCAACAGGACATCCTGTTTCAGAAACAATCCAACAAAAGGGGAAGCAGTATGCGGAAACTGGCCGTTTGTACGGGATTGGTTCTCCTGGCTGCTTTGGCGCTTTCGCCTCTGGTCTGGGGCGCAGACACAATCAGTATAGGTTTCAACATCCCTTTAACGGGCGACGCTCCCAAGGTTGGAGAATGTTCGAAGTACGCCGCTGAAATCCGGATAGCGGAGATCAATGGTGCGGGCGGCCTCAAGGTCGGCAACAAGAGCTATAAACTGGAGTTCATCTACGTAGACAACGAATCCAAGGCGGAATCCGCAACAGCCGCGGCGCTCAAGCTGATCACCCAGGACGGGGTGCTGGGCATTATTGGTCCGCAGGCAAGCAAACAGGCTATACCGGCCGGCCAGGTCTGCAATGACAATAAAACCCCGATGATTTCGCCCTGGTCGACCAACCCCCAAACGACTGAAAACAGGCCTTACGTTTTCAGGGCCTGCTTCCTCGATCCATTTCAAGGACCGGTTCTCGCCAATTTTGCCAAAGAAGAGTTTGGAGCCAAAAAAGCGGCGGTCTTGTATGACGTCGGCAGTGATTACCCCAAAGGTCTTGCTGAATTCTTCAAGCAAGCATTCGAAAATATCAATGGACCGGGTTCCGTGGTCGCCTTCGAGACTTTCAGTACAAAAGACGTGGATTTTAGCGCCCAGTTGACCAACATAGTAAGATCGGGCGCCGATGTGATCTTTACTCCGCAGTACTACAATGAAGTTCCTCTTATTGTGAAACAGGCAAAAGAGCTCGGCTGGACAAAACCTATTCTCGGCAGTGACAGTTGGGGTTCTGCGGAGCTGATGAATCTTTGCGGCGACGCATGCAAAGGATATTTCTTCAGCACTCACTATGCAGCGGCCGGCGCCAAGGGTGCGACCAAGGAATTTATCGACAAATATAACGCCAAATACGGCTATGTTCCAGACGAAGTGGCGGCGCTCACCTGGGATGCAATAAATCTCATGTGCATGGCCATACAGAATACCGGCGGTCTTACGGGCAACATCGCGAAGGACCGGGAAGCCGTGAAGGATCGGCTCACCGAGGTAAAGGATTTCGACGGGATTACCGGCAAGATGACTTTCTCACCGGGCGGAAACCCGACCAAGTGCGCCGTAATAGTCAAGATCAGCGACAAGGGCGACTTTGAATTTTATAAGTCCGTATGCCCTTAGGTGAAGTCGGAAACAGTTCCACACAGCCAAGAGCTTCCCTAAAGGGATCTATCACTTGTTTTTAGAAACATTTTTGCAGAATATGCTGAACGCCCTGCAGTGGGGGAGCTTCTACGCTCTGATCGCCCTGGGCTACACGATGGTCTACGGGGTCCTGCTCCTGATCAATTTTGCCCACGGGGACATATTCATGGTCGGAGCATACGTCGGCTTTTTCGTCGCCTCCCTGCTGCTCGGCCACTATGCCGGGTTTGCACCCGGATTGCCGCCGGCCCTGATCTTCGGACTAACCGTGATGATCACCATGGTGATTACATCAGGAGTCGGGGTAGCCATCGAGCGGGTTGCCTACCGTCCTTTGCGGCGCAAGGGCGCCTCGCGTCTCTATGTAGTCATTACGGCCCTCATGTGCGGGCTGATCCTTGAAAACGGTAACCTTGCCATTCTGGGAGCGAGCCGCCGCAACTTTCCCCAGCTTCTTGCAAATACGGCTCATAACGTCGGCGGGGTAATGTTCACCAACATCAAAATACTGGTGATTCTGACGACCATTCTCGTTTTCGTCCTGCTCGAGACAATTGTGCGCAAGACGAAGCTGGGAATGGCGATGCGGGCCATTTCCTACGACAGGATGGCCGTGCCGCTAATGGGCATTCCGGTGGATACGGTCATAGTCTTCACCTTCATACTTGGCTCTTCAATGGCGGCCCTTGCCGGGGTCCTTTTCGCCACTGCCTACCCGGTCCTCGATCCCTACATGGGCGCGCTCATCGGCTGGAAGGCATTCATCGCGGCCGTTCTGGGCGGAATAGGAGAAATACGCGGCGCGTTTGCGGGTGGCTTTCTTCTCGGGTTCATTGAAATCTTCGTTGCAGCTTTCTTTCCATCGACTCTGCGCGATCTCATTGCTTTCAGCATTCTGCTGGTATTTCTCAGCATAAAGCCAACAGGGATTTTCGGCGTGGCGAGGGCCACAAAGATTTAGGTTGCCATGCGCACTTACAGCTCTATTCTCTATTACCTGATACTTTGCGCCCTGGCCGTCGCCGCTGTGAAACTCGGCATTTTGAACGCCTATGTGCAGCTCATCCTGATGTATGTGGGGATAAATATAATCCTGTCAACCTCGCTAAACCTCGTGAACGGGTATATGGGCGAGTTCTCGGTGGGACATGCAGGGTTTATGGCCGTAGGGGCCTATGTTACTTCGATTCTGAACGTCTTGCTGTTCACCACGAGCCCGGTTTTCGGACCTCCTCTGCTCCCGGCTTCTTCGGCGATCTTACTTTTCCCGGTAACGCTTCTTGCCGGCGGGATAGCGGCCGCCATTGCAGGTTTGCTCGTGGCGGTGCCGTCTTTCAAGACGCGGGGCGACTACCTCGCGATCATAACCCTGGCCGTTAACTACATCGTCAAAAGCTCTATAGAGAACATCCAGCCGATCGGCGGCGCACGCGGTTTCATGGGTATGCGAAATGTGATCGATTCAATGCAGGCGGTGGTAAATCTCCCGTGGGCCATGATCTGGGTTTTAATATGCGTCGGCGTGACGGTCTGGATAATCCAACGGCTTGTTAATTCTACGTACGGCAAAGGCATTATTGCGACAAGGGATGACGAAATTGCCGCCGAGATAATGAGCGTAAATACCAAGCGCATGAAAATAGTCGTCTTCATGCTCTCCTCGGGGTTAGCCGGAATAGCGGGCGGACTCTTCGCGCATGTGCTCGGATATATAAATCCGGGGACCTTCACGATCATGAAATCGACCGAGGTGCTCATAATGGTTTACCTGGGCGGAATGGGATCGTTAAGCGGTTCGGTCATGAGCGCCATTCTACTGACGCTTGCACTTGAGCTGTTTCGGCCGCTCCAGCTCGTGAAGTGGGTTGTGTTACCGCTTCTGCTGATCCTGCTGATGATCTTCCGGCCCGAGGGGATCATGGGGCATCGCGAACTCACCGACATCTTTCCCAAGCTGCGCCGTTGGTTTGCGCCAAGAGAGGGGCAGGCGTAAAATGGCGCTCCTGGAAATAAAGAACGTAACTCACTTTTTCGGTGGCCTGAGAGCTGTGTACAATCTGAACCTGAGGCTAAACGGCGGTGAGCTGATGGGTCTGATAGGCCCTAACGGGGCAGGCAAGACGACCGTTTTCAATCTAATGAGCGGGTTTTACAGGCCTTCGGAAGGTGAAATTCGATTTATGGACCGGAATATAAGGGGTTTGCGGCCCCATCAGGTAACGTCGCTGGGAATCGCGCGCACGTTCCAGAGTATCCGCCTCTGGAACAGTCTCAGCGTTTTCGAAAACCTTTGCGTCTCCCAGCATCATCAGCTCGGCTACGGCTTTTTGCACTCGGTCCTGCGCACCTCCCGGTTCCTGAGAAGCGAGCGGCGGGTTAAAAAGACGGCCGAGGAACTCATGGACTTGCTGGGGCTTCGGCAATACGCGCTCGAATTTCCGAAGAACCTCCCCTACGGACTTCAGCGTCGAGTGGAAATAGCCCGTGCCCTGTCGCTGCGCCCAAGGCTGCTTCTGCTCGATGAACCGGCCGCCGGAATGAACCCGGGCGAGGTCGATCAACTCATAGAAATGATCCGTTGGATTCGAGACGAATTCAAACTGACAGTCTGTTTGATAGAACACGACATGCGGGTGGTGATGAACGTTTGCGAGCGCATGCAGGTGCTCGATTTCGGTGAAACGATCGCGGAGGGCCCGCCCGGGGAAATCAGGCAAAACCGCCGAGTCATCAAGGCCTATCTGGGAGAAGAAGAAACGGTCAATGCTTGAGGTATTAGAGCTTCACGTAAAATATGGTATTATCGAAGCGCTGCACGGGATATCCTTTCGTGTGAACAAGGGTGAGATAGTGGCCCTGCTTGGGGCCAACGGCGCCGGCAAATCCACCACCCTGATGAGCATCATGCGCCTTCCTCCGCCCGAAGGACCCCAGGTAAGCAAGGGTGAAATAAAATTCAACGGGACCAGCCTTCTCCCGGTTTCCGCGCATACCCTGGTGGCCAGGTATGGAATCGGGCTTGTGCCCGAGGGGAGGCATATCTTCGGAAATCTCACAGTATACGAGAATCTGAAGCTGGCAACATTCGCAAGAAAGGACAGGGCGCAGATACAAAGGGACTACGATCGCGTTTTTGCTCTCTTCCCGCGCCTGGCGGACCGCAAATCTCAAAGAGGAGACCTGCTGAGCGGGGGTGAGCAGCAGATGCTCGCAATCGGGCGTGCCTTTATGTGCGGCGTGGGATTCATCCTGCTCGATGAGCCTTCGATGGGGCTTTCGCCGCTCCTGATGGTCGAACTCTTCCGGGTGCTCAAAGAGCTGAACGAGAGCGGCACCACCATTCTCGTCGTGGAACAGAACGCGCGAATCGCTTTAAAGTTCGCCCATCGTGCTTATGTTCTTGAAGCCGGGAGAATAGTGCTGGAAGGCGAAGCGCAAGACCTGTCGAAAAATCCGGAAATTCAAAGAGCATATCTGGGGTAAAGATCAAATGCTGAAAATTCTCATTTGTGACGGACTAGATGAAAGCGGGCTGAAGATTTTGCGAGCGGCCGAGGGTGTTGAGGCAGATATGCCCGACGGGCTTGGAGCGGCTGAAATCAAGGCCATTTTGCCCGAATACGATGCCCTTATCGTGCGCAGCCGAACCAAGGTTACCGCCGATCTGATCGAAAACGCCACGCGTCTCAAAGTCGTCGGCAGGGCTGGCACGGGTGTGGATAATATCGATGTCGCAGCGGCAAGCGCAAGCGGGATTCTGGTCATGAACACACCCGGGGCAAACGCCATGGCCGCCGCCGAGCACACAATGGCGATGATGCTCGCCCTTGCGCGCCACATCCCGCAGGCGACCGATTCAATGCGTCATGGGCAGTGGGAAAAAAAGAAATTTGTCGGCACAGAGCTTTATCACCAGACCCTGGGCATCATAGGCCTGGGCAATATCGGCTCGATTGTGGCCGACCGCGCCCTCGCAATGAAAATGGATGTCCTTGCCTATGATCCGCATATAGTTCCCGAGATGGCGGCGGTCTTAGGGACCGTGCACGTCTCCCTCGATGAACTGCTTGCCAGGTCGGATTTCATAACCATTCACACGCCGCTTACCGACCAGACCCGCAGGGTGCTAAACGCCAGCACCCTTTCAAAGACCAAACCCGGCGTACGTATTCTGAACTGCGCCCGCGGCGGACTCATAGATGAGGAAGCCCTTTACGAGTTTCTGACGAATGGGCACGTAGCCGGGGCAGCGCTCGATGTTTTTGAAAAAGAGCCTCCCGTCGGGAGCCGTCTGCTCGAGTTGCCCAACGTCATTTTGACTCCTCACCTGGGGGCCTCCAGTCTGCAGGCGCAGGAAAATGTCTCAAGGGCGATTGCTTCCCAGATTCTTGACTACCTCCAGCGCGGGCTGATACGCAACGCCATCAATTTCCCATCGATCAGCGTGAAGGACTACGAAAGACTGCGTCCATACCTGCTTCTGGCCGAGAAGCTCGGAAACCTTCAGGGCCAGCTTTGCAGGGCGGTGCTGAAGCTCGAGATCACCTATGCCGGTTCGGACCTCCAGGAGATCCCCCTGCAGCCCCTTACACAGACCGTCATCAAGGGCCTGCTCGACCCGATAATGGCCGAAAACGTAAACCTGATAAACGCGCCTCTTCTTCTCAAACAGCGCCAGATAGAGCTTACAGCGTCCACGACTTCTCAGTCCACGGGCTATACCGGTGAGATCACAGTAAAGGTGAAGGGTTGCGCAAAAGAGGAATATTCAGCCTCGGGAGCGGTCTTTCCTGGACAGGAGGTCCGGCTCGTCCGGCTGAACGACTATATGCTGGAGGCGGAACTGGAAGGGATCAACCTCATTATTCAGAACCTTGACAAGCCGGGTACTATAGGCCAAATTGGGACAACGCTCGGGAATTTCAATGTGAATATCGCCAACATGCACCTTGCCCGAAGCCGTGAAAGGGACAGGGCTATCGCTATCGTGCGGCTCGATAACGAAGCTCCCCCTGAGGCGCTGGAAAAGCTGCGCGCGCACCCAAGCATTATTCTCGTGCAGCAGGTGAAGCTGTAGGCACGGGGAATCGGACATAGAGAAGTTTCTCAAGAACATCGGACAGTATTGACAGTCCCAGGATGTCCGAACCAGATGCCCCGAAGGGGCTACATAAATTAGCCCGGGGTATTTGAGAGGAGCGCCACCCTGGGAAGGGTGGACAAAACCAAAAGGAAAACCGAAAGACAGCCCAAACCAGATGCCCCGAAGGGGCTACATAAATTAGCCCAGGGTATTTGAGAGGAGCGCCACCCTGGGAAGGGTGGACAAAACCAAACCCATTTTTACCCTGAAAGGGTTACATAAATAAAAATAAGGATCTCCGTGCGAATGCCTCAATCCTTGGCGCAGGTCCACATTCATGTAATCTTTTCAACCAAAAAGCGTATGCCTTTCCTGGTTGATGCTGAGATACGCAAGGAAATGTGCGCCTATCTTTCCTCCATCATGAAGGCATACGAATCACCCGCGCAGATTGTTGGCGGGACGGCTGATCACGTCCACATCCTTTGTGCTCTCTCAAGGACCACCACAATTGCCAAATCTATCGGCGAAGCAAAGCGAAATTCATCCAAATGGGTAAAAACCAAGGGCGGCGACCTCGAATTCTTTGAATGGCAAAACGGTTATGGGGCATTTTCTGTGAGCTTCTCTAAGATAACCGAGGTCCGAGAATACATTTCCGATCAAATGAATCACCACAATAAGATGTCATTTCAGGGGGAGTATCGTATTTTTTTGCGGAAACATAGTCTTGATTTTGGTGAAGCCCATGTTTGGGATTAGCGGGACAGTGTTGGCTATGCCAGATTTATGTAACCCCTTCGGGGTAAAAAACGGGTTTGGTTTCGGCGGACTGATCCCAGGGTGGCGCTCGGCTGACCCTGGGCTACATTATGCAGCCCCTTCGGGGCAGGATAATCCAGACCCTTGGTACTCAATTACCGGATGACCCTCATAGAAGACGTCATCTATGAGCCGTTTAAACTGAGTTTTTCGGATGCAAAAATATTTCGGGCCGGAAGGAATCCTGGCATCGGCAGTTCAAGGTTTCGAGTACCGCAAGGGCCAGCTTGAAATGGCTCAGGCCGTTTTCGAATGTTTTCGGTCCGAGACCCCACTCATGGTCGAGGCCGGAACAGGGACCGGCAAAACCTGGGCATACCTGGTTCCGGCCATACTCAGCGGCAGGAAAGTGATTGTATCGACCGGCACTAAAACCCTCCAGGACCAAATCTTCGATCACGATATTCCCTTTCTCAAAAAAAACATCGACCCAAGACTGAAGGCCGTATGCCTCAAGGGAAGGCGAAATTACCTGTGCAGGCGGCGGTTTTTGGAGTTCTGCTATCAGCCCACGCTTTGGAACAAAGAGGAGGCGAAGCTTTTCCGCCGATTCCAGAAGTGGGCGGCAACATCGAGTACGGGCGACCGGGCGGAAATCGAGTGGCTGCCCGACAATTTCCGTACCTGGAACGAGGTCTGTTCAACCTCAGAGCATTGCCTGGGCCAGCAGTGCTCGGAGTTTTCCCGATGCCATCTTACCCGGCTGAGAAACGAGGCGGCCCGCGCCAACATAGTGGTGGTAAATCACCACCTGTTCTTCGCGGACTTGGCGCTTCGCCGCAGAGGCGGCGGCGAGGTCATCCCTGAATACCAGGCGGTTGTCTTTGACGAGGCCCACCAATTGGAGGACGTGGTTGGTGAGTATTTTGGAATCCACTTCAGCAGTATTACAATAGCCCAGCTCGCCCAGGATATCTTGAAGGAATGCCGCCGCGACTCGAAGAAGCTCGGTTTGAAATCAATCCAGACAGTCGGGCAGCAGCTCGAGGTGCTGAGCCGTCTTTTTCACCATAATTTGTTCAACGCGGGAAATGGGGCAGGGCGTTTCCGCTTCGACCCGGCAAAAGCGGGGAATGATTTCGGCGATACGTGCCGTCAGATTACTCACGCCCTCGCCGAGCTTCCCGCCATGGTTGAACCTTTTGCCGAAAAGGCCGAAAACTTTGCCGGCGCGGGCCGCCGCAGCAATGAGCTCTCTGCTGCGCTCCAGTTGCTTATCGAACAGAAAGACGAATCTTTCGTATACTGGCATGAGCTTACACAGCAGGCTGCTTTTCTGAATGCAACTCCCATAGAAGTTGCGCCAATGCTGAAAGAGTTTCTTTTCCCTTCTACTGCTGCCGTTGTGATGACCTCGGCCACCCTGTCAGTTGCAGGAGGCTTTGAATTTGTGCGCAACTCGCTCGGGGTCCCCCCGGAAAGTCGCGAGCTGTTGCTGCGCTCGCCGTTTGCGTTTGAGCATCAGGCCATAGCTTACATACCCTCGCGCTTCCCGGCCCCCAATGACAGGACGTTTTGCGCGCAAATGGCCGAGCAGGCCGCCGAAATCATGGAAAAGACCGGCGGGCGCACGCTATTCCTTTTTACCAGTTATAGAAATATGTATGAAGTTCACAAGCTCTTTGAGGGCAAGATTTCCTTCCCGCTCCTTGTCCAGGGCCAAAAGACCAAAAGAGCGCTTCTCCAGGAGTTTAAGGACAGGGTTGATTCGGTCCTGCTGGCGACAAGTTCTTTCTGGCAGGGAATCGATGTGCCGGGAGAGGCGCTGAGCTGCGTGATAATCGACAAACTGCCGTTCGAAGTCCCGGACGACCCGGTGATCGCAGCCAGGGTGGACCGTATCAGTAGAAGCGGCGGGAACGCATTTTATGAATACCAGGTGCCCAGGGCCGCAATCCAGTTGAAGCAGGGAATAGGACGGCTGATTCGCTCCTCCAGGGATCGCGGCGTAATAGCGATTTTCGACGTCAGGATGCTCACCAAGAGCTATGGACAGGTCTTTGTCAAAAGCCTCCCGCCCTGCCGGGTGGTACATTCTCTGGATGAGATCGAGACTTTTGTGAAGGGCTTTTAACTTCGGGCTTTTTTTAATCATAACCCTGGCCCCCCGGGGGGCCGGGAAGACGAGGGAGACGCGATGCAGACAATACTCGTGGCAGTGGATGGAACCGAGAGAGGACTCGAGACGGTATCGATCCTGGGGCGATTGCTCAAGGACCGGGAAGGTTTGAATATCGTGTTGCTGCATTGTGTTCAGCAGATTGCCACCCTGTTGCCGGGGGACCTGTGCATGGATATCGAGGAGACCAGCAGGCTTCCTGCGGGAGACCAGGAGAAAGTGGGACAAGCCGTTCTCCAGGCATCTTTGAGCAAGCTGTCCGAAGCGGGTTTTCCGAAAGCCAACGTTGAGCTTCGGCTCAAACTCGACAGTCTTGACCCGGCCCTGGACATAATCAATCAAGCGGAAATCGAACGAACCCGGACAATAGTCGTTGGAAGGCGGGGCAGGAGCCAGGTCGAGGCACTGCTGCTGGGGAGCGTCTCGGCGAAGGTGGCCCAGTATGGACGCGGCAAGGTCGTATGGATAGTCGATGCGCCTGTAAACGATTCCATGAAAGTCCTGATCGCAATGGAAGGAGTGCCGGAGAGCCGCGAGCTTTCCAATTATGCGGCTGACCTGTTCGGTCCCTGCCGGCAATTGAGCTATACCTTCATGCACATTATGCCACCGGTCCCCCCCCCAGTTCTGGGACGATGGCCATATTCTCGGCTCAACCGAGCAGAAAGACAGGCAGAACCGGATCGACAAATGGAAGGGCGAGTGGACGGATTCGGTGGGCCGGTACATGTCGGAAGGACGAGACCTGCTGATCGGGCAAGGAGTTCAGGAGCAGAGCGTCGAAAGCCTTATACTTCAAACGAGACAGGGCATTGCCCGGGACCTTCTGCTCGAAATGGACGCCCATAAGTTTCAGCTTGTGGTCATGGGTAAGAAAAGCTTCCATGAACGAAAGCCCTTCCTTATGGGGAGCCATGCTTCCAAGATACTGCAAAATGCCAAGGGCGTTATTTTGTGCCTGGTGGATTAGCGGGCTTCTGCAGGCGCTCAAACAGCAGATTGGAAAGTTTGTGCTATTAGAGGATTTCTCCTATTGGAGAACTTGTCCTGCCGGAATATTTATGCTAAATGCATTCTTGGATAAGAGTTTGGCAAGTCCTCAAGGCAGTAAATTTTCAAGTTTCTCCGCTCTAAATCGTTATTGTGAATCGGTTCTTCCGCGGCGCCCCAAAAGGGCCGCATTATAAATAAATGCTATGAGACTTTCGGTCACAACGCGCCGGAGCATGTGGGTAAATGTCAGGCGCGGATTCATCTCTCTCATTCCCAAGTTACAAAGGAGAAATGCCAATGGCAGACACAAACGACCTGAGATCCAAGAGCACTGATCCGGCGGTTCAGGAAATGATCGCCAAGGCAGCAAAGATTGGAATCAAAACAGTATGGGACCGTTACGAAGCCATGCAGCCTCAGTGCGGATTCGGTGATACCGGTTTGTGTTGCCGCCACTGTCTGCAGGGTCCCTGCAGGATCGATCCTTTTGGTGACGGGCCAACCCTCGGGATTTGCGGAGCTACGGCGGACACAATGGTGGCGCGCGGCCTTGACCGGGCAATTGCTGCAGGAACTGCGGCTCATTCCGGTCATGCCAAGCATTTGGCCCACACCCTTTTGAAACTGGCCAAAGGCCAAACAAAAGGCTATTCGATCAAGGAAGTGGAAAAGCTGAGGGCCGTGGCTACCCGAATGAGTATTCCTGTAAACGGCCGGTCCGATAATGAAGTTGCCATGGACCTGGCCAATGCAGCCCTGGCGGATTTTCATGAGAAAGATACCCCGGTCCTGTGGGCGGCTACAGTAGTCAATTCGCAACGGGCAAAAGTTTTGACCGATCTGGGTCTGGTCCCGAAAGGAATCGATCACGAAGTTTCCGAAATAATGCACCGCACACTCTACGGGGTGGATGCCGACCCGGTTAATCTGCTCTTGGGCGGAATGCGCTGCGCGGTTGCAGACCTTGCCGGATGCTACATGGCAACGGACATTGCCGACATACTTTTCGGAATTCCCCAGCCGAGGGTCACGGAAGCCAATTTGGGGACCCTCAAGGCGGGTGCGGTGAACATCGCTCTTCACGGCCACAACCCTGTTTTATCGGATGTCCTTGTAACCAGGGCCGAAACCAGGAACGGAGCGGCTATGGCAGCCGGCGCCTCAGGCATAAACATTGTCGGCATATGTTGTACGGGCAACGAAATCATGATGCGTCACGGGATTCCCGCCTGCACTCATTCGGTGAGCCAGGAAATGGCCATACTTACGGGCGCGTTGGACGCCATGGTCGTGGACTACCAGTGTATTATGCCTTCGGTATCAACCGTGGCAGAGTGTATGGGCACCACCCTCATAACTACGATGGATATCGGAAAGATCCCCGGCGCAACACATATTGCGTTCACCGAAGAAGCGGCCGAGGAAAAGGCGGATGAGATTTTCGATATAGCCATTGCGAACTTCACGCGCCGCAAAAACAAACCCGTGGATATTCCGAACGTGAAGACGCCGGTGGTCGCGGGCTTTTCGGTGGAAGCCATAGTGGCCGCACTCTCGAAGCTGGACGCAAAAGAGCCTTTGAAACCGGTCGTGGATAACATTAAGTCCGGCAACATAAGAGGGATATGCCTTTTTGCCGGATGCAACAATGTGAAAGTCCCCCAGGATAACAACTTCACCACTGTGGCCCGCAAACTACTCAAGGAAAACGTCCTGGTGCTCGCCACCGGTTGCGGCGCAGGTGCGCTGATGCGACACGGGTTCATGGACCCTGCCAATACCGATGAGTTCTGCGGCGAAGGATTGAGCGCCGTGCTGAGGGCCATTGGAGAGGCTAACAACCTGGGTGGGCCTCTGCCCCCGGTTTTACACATGGGCTCTTGCGTGGATAATTCCAGAGCCGTGGCCCTGGCTGTGGCTGTGGCCGAATATATCGGGGTGGACATCGACAAGCTTCCGGTGGTGGCATCCGCCGCTGAGGCGGTTTCGGAGAAGGCGGTCTCCATAGGCACTTACGCTGTTGCGGCCGGCTTGCCGACCCATGTTGGGGTCATGCTGCCCGTTCTGGGCAGCCCGCTGGTCACCCAGGTGCTGACGGACAAGGTCAAGGACTTGACCGGCGGCTACTTTATTGTAGATCTTGATCCGGAATCGGCAGCCGAGAAACTGCTCGCGGCCATCGATGAGCGTCGTGCCGGCTTGGGGCTCCAGTTGCCGCAGGGACTTCAAAGTAAAGGTGCCCGGTAACTTTTTGAATATGGCTGGAAATGAATTACGTGCACAAAATTCTGCAAATAAAATGCTGGAAAAACGTTGGGAGCTGCGCCCCCAACACCCCCTCGCCTTCCGGCTCAGTGTGGCGCTGCGGCGGAGGCCGAAATCCTGGGGGGGTGCGGGGGAAAACTTTTCCCCCGCGCTTTTGAACTTTTCGAAATTTGCAGAACTTTCGGCACATTACCGGGAAATGCCGATATCGGTCATGGATTATGCCGATAGAGTGAGGAGCTTATAATGTCTGAGCCCAAAGAAATATTCGTTCGCCTCGATAGATGCACGGGATGCCGTTCGTGTGAGCTGGCCTGTGCCGTGGAGCACTCCGCGAGCCGGTCTTTGTATGGGGCTATGTTCGAACAGCCGCGCCCGAAGCATCGCCTGTACGTGGAATCAGTGACCCCGTCGACCCCGCCGGTGCCCATACTTTGCCGCCACTGTGAAGATGCGCCTTGCATGCATGCCTGTATCGCGGGCGCCATCCGGCGTACCGAAGACGGCGTGGTGATGACGAACAAGGATAAGTGCATCGGCTGTTGGACTTGCGTAATGGTATGTCCGTACGGTGTTATCGGGCGTCAACTGGAAGAGCACAAAGCGTATCGCTGCGATCGCTGTTCCGACCGTGCGATGCCGGCCTGTGTTGAGGCCTGTCCCACGAAGGCGTTGGTTTATTCGAGCGTAAATGATTTTTCCAGGGAAGCTCGCCGAACCGCTGCGGCTGGAATGCGCGAAGGGCAAGGGGGATAGAAATGGCATCCACTGAAAAGCGCTACGTCATTGCAGGGGCGAGCGCCGCAGGCATGGCGGCGGCCGAAGCCATTCGCGCCCTCGATAAGCGCGGATCGATCACTGTTTTCTCTGATGAACCCGACCCGCCTTATTTCAGGCCGTTGATTCCTTTTTTGATCAGCGGCAAAAAATGCGCCGCCGATATGGCCATGTCCGGAGAGGGACCCTATACTGGCGCCGGCATCGATGTTCGGCTGAATACGCGGGTTGAAAGAATCGACACCCGGGCACAAACGGTCTGTCTGCCCGGTGGAGAGCAGGTTGCCTACGACAGGATGCTGATCGCAACGGGCAGTCAATCGTACGTCCCGCCTGAGATCGAGGGGACGGACATCGAGGGTGTATTCGCCTTGCGTACTCTGGCTGCGGCCAGGGCCGCCGCGAGCCGGGTTGCGGACGCAACTCACGCCGTTATGCTGGGCGGCGGAATTTTGAACCTCAAGGTGGCCTTCGCCCTCCTGGAGCGTGGCCTTCGAGTCACTTTGATCGTCCAATCCCCGCAGGTCCTTTCCCAGTTAATGGAACCCGAAGACGCTGCCCTGATCCGGGATGCGCTTAACAATGCAGGTTTGAAAATCCTGACCGGCGCCGGCGCCCGCAGGGTCCTTTCCAACGGTAAAGGGGTCAGCGGGGTTCTGTTGGACGACGGGCGGGAAATTGCCTGCGAGATGGTATGCATCGGTAAAGGGGTGCAGCCAAACGTCAACTTCGATCATGAGGGTGTTCAGGTTGACAGGGGCGTGGTTGTGGACAGGTTCACAGCTTCGAGCGCACCCAATGTCTACGCCGCCGGAGATGTGTCGGTGACCTTTGATCCCATTACCGGCGGGCGAATTGTCACCGGATTGTGGACCAACGCCGTTGAGATGGGCCGTTGCGCAGGATTCAACATGGCAGGCAAAACCACCGAATATGGCGGCACTTTCGGCATTCTCAACGCTACACAGGTGGCGGACGTTTCATTTGTATCCATGGGAATCGTGCACACTACCGGTCAGAACTATGAAACTCACGTGTGCGGCTCGCCCGGCGCCTACCGGAAACTGGTATTTTCTCCCGACGGGGCACTCCTGGTAGGTGTCCTTTTGGTGGGCGATATTGCCAGGGCCGGATTATATCGATTTGTGATAAAGGAAAGGATGCCGGTGGCCCGGATCAAATCTCATATCATCAACCACACCCTACATTACGGCCATTTTATGCGCCCATAAACCGAATTGAATTCGGCAGCCCCCGCGCCTGAAGATGTTCATACATCCGAAGGCGCGGCGGCTGAATTTCTTTGAAGATTTCGAGTCCATTTTCCTGTGAGAAACGAGGACCTGATCCCGGGGATCTACGCGGCCAATTCGAGGAACCTCTTTGCAGTCCGTGGAGCGTTTCCTTCATCCTCGTGCTTGAAAAACACGAAAACATCCTTCCAGCCTTGTTCCCGCACAAGCTTCAGCTTATTCTTCAGCTCTGCATCGCCATAATCGAGCCGGCGCAACCGTAAATAGCCCCAATCCCCTGTCGCTACAAATGGTACCTCAAGATCGTTGTCAGCTTCAGCGATGCACAGCGCGGCCTGGTGATCGCGCAGCAGCCCGAAGACCTCTTCGTCGAACCACGATTGATGGCGAAATTCAAACGCCGCGCGGCGCTGAGGCGGCAAAAGTGCAAGAAAGTCGCGCAGCCGGGGCACATCTTTTTTCAAGTTCGGCGGCAGTTGAAACAGCAGCGGCCCCGGCGACTTCAATTAGATATGACACCGAATCGGCTGCGTCTTTTAGTCGATGGATATGCGTGATTTGCCTCGGAGCTTTGAGCACGAACTTGAAATCCGCGGGGACATCGCTCGCCCATGCTTCCAGGACAGATGTCTTAGGCATGTGATAAAAGGTGTTGTTTATCTCGGCCGTTCTAAAACGCTCACCGTAATAGTGGAGCATTCCTTTCGCGGGCAGGTCATCGGGATAGAAACTTCCCTTCTATTCCTTGTAGGAGTAACCGCTTGTGCCGACGTAGAGGTTCATATGTCTACCCCCTATTTTAATCAATGTTCCACGATAGAGCTTGTCAACACATGGAAACTCAATTCATGCAGCCAGTTATGTCGCACCGAAAACGCCTCCGCGAGTTTGGTGTTGCTCTACAACCCGATTTTCCCGAGCTGAAATTCTCAGGTAGCTTGCTAAAAGCAAATCATATCTTGAAAAATCGCAAAGTTACGACGTTGGCAAGATCCTTTGAATAGCTACACTCGTCGATGATTCTAGCTTGACGCCCCTGCTTCATGAGCATATCCTGACCCCGTAAGGGATTTTGAAGTGTAACGGACGTCAAGAAGGTGATCTATACCCATATCCTCAACGAGACCCGCAGGCGTAAACAGTCCCGCTGGACGGACTTTGAGGTGATGAGGGAAGATTATTATGCCGATCCGCATAAGACCTTACGATAATTCGCGAGGCAGACTAAAATCGCAGAGAACCAGAGACTTGAATCCACATCCGCCACCGCTTTTATAGCTTCTTATATAGACTGAAGTCTGCAAATTTGCGTCTTACGAGGATCAATCGAAACACCATTAGCCATGCCTTGCCTTGGGAGGAGCGCGATGGCGATCCCTGATCGGAACTCGGTCGACTACCTGTTGCAGAAGGACATCCTTGAAGGGGTCCTTCCGCTCGTCGGGACTGAGCAGTGGCAGTCTCTATATGTCAGCGGGGACGACGAGTCCGGGCGGTTTGGACTTTGGTGCGCGCTTCTCGATGATGCGGCGGCAGAGCGAGCGCTTAAAAGCGATTCATGGGACTTGAGGATGGGCGATAGGAGGCCTGGCTTCAGTCAGAGTTGGCAGGACGGCGAGACTGTGACCGAGTATCACGTTTTTGGCGGTCGGGACGGCATACGTCCGCTGGTACATTACCGGTCGTTCTACGGGGCCTTTCCCAAGTACTGCGAAATCGATCAGGAGTTTCGTCTTTACCATGATCTCGCCTATGACACGGATCGCAGCCTGTTACTAGGGTTCGATAACTCAGGGCGAGAGGTCGAAGTGGTCCGCATTGCCTCGAACGAGATCACAGCGCGTCTAAAGTACCTGCGCCAATTCCAGGCGGGCACTCGCCAAAACCTTGCAATCTATGTTGACTCGGTGAGGTACTCGACCATTTCCCTCGACGAGGTGGGGGAGCGGCATGAGGCGGGTACGGACGAACGAGCAAGGTGGTCACTCATCGTCGTTAGTTGCGACTTTCGCCGCGAGTACTCAACGTTCTCGCGAGTTCTGTTCAAGGTCATTCTGCGGCCACCGCCTCGGGAGAAAGCTGGTATCTGGCCCTTTGATGAAGACGATGATGAACCCGAGGTCTCGTTCATTATCGGAGTCGACGAAGACGGTGAGAACGTCGAGTTCACCTCAGAGCCAGATAGCCTCGCGAACTACTTCGGAGCAAACCCAGGTGCCCCCCACTACTTAACGCCTGTCTACTTTAGACGCGAGGTACTGGCCAAGTACTACGCTGAGCCAGAGCGATACACTGTGTCGGATGGACGGCTTTCCTGTCTCAGTCTTTGGAGTTGCCAGATAGACAACGATCTTGGATCCTACGTGGTCGTGTTCTTGGGCGACCTTGGCCGTGATCTTCCGTACGAAGAAAGGCTTCATTGGCGTCAGTTCAATATCCCGCCGGAGGGCGGAATCAGTGAGACGAACTTCCGCCGAAGCTTCCTTGCCCAGTTCACGGAACCTCAAGCCGCCGATCTCGTGTTCAAGGACGAGTACGAGCGTTTGTCCAAGGATTGGTCGGCGAAGTTCGGTTGGCCGTTCTTCTTGCCGCTCGGATCAGGTGATGTTCACTTGGCGGAAACCATCAGGATCCCCGTGACGAACTCCCAAGCCGAGATGGATGAGCAGGTGCTTTGCCTAACCAAGCTGCTGGTCGACTCACTAAACGAGAAGGAAATCGCAAGCGCCGCGAAGGAAGTCCTGGAGGGTGCCAAGGGCATCGGCAAGCTCGAGGCCTTCTTCACGACAACCGGTTTTGGAGCCGGCCAGTCAATTGTGCAGTTCCTCAAGGATTTGCAGTTGCTCCGCTCGACCGGATCGGGCCACAGGAAGGGCTCTGCATACGACAAGACCATTGCTCGTCTTGGGGTCGCCCCAAGCCGGAAGCCTGACGCAGTCGCTCGCCTGCTTGAGGAGGGTGTGGCGATGATGCGCGCACTGCGAGCCAATTACATTGACGAGTAGATGCGGATGGCCAACAAACGGATCGACTTGCAGGCTTTGTCGTTCGAGCTAATGAGCAACCCGGGAAAAAGTTTGTATAACTCTCCTGGAACTGGAAATCTCAACTCCCTTAAAAGTTGCCACGTCCAGATCATTCATTCACCGAATTGAGGCAGCCGGCAGGTTTCAGCTCTGGCAAGGAACTTTGACTTGATCATCAGGCGGCTTGTAAAGGTTGGGGCCAGGGTGGTGTACCACGCCAGGAGGTGGCATGTACACATTGCGTCGGCTTTTTCCGCTGCCCGTTACTATCGCGTTCTATTCGCCTGAGCCTGTCCAACACCATGAGGGGTAGGAAGCGAGCTATTAATTACTGAGATGGTGGTATGTCCTCAAACTGGCTCAAATTGGTCTGATCGGCATTTTCTCTTGTGGGTTTTGATTGGAATATCATATGATTTACGAAAATTCGGTATTTTAAGAGCGTTTTACGATGGAATCCGACCCGGGAATGCGGTTCGGCTCCAGTTGGGGGTCAAGTTGACGCATTATTTATATTTAAATTGAACTAATAACTCTACAGGACCGGTGGATGCGAGTATTAAGATTCAAAAGTGTGAGCTTTCACATCATGATTTTGATGACTTTCGTATTCTTGCTGGTTGCCACAGCCCTGCCCATTATCTTCCTTAGTTACTATAAGGATAAGATTATCATTTCGGCCCTTAGCGATGATCTGGTCGAACAAATTTCCAAAACGACGATCGAAAGAACAAGCAACTATTTTATGCCCGTATCGCTGATGGTTGAAACGAGTTCGAAGCTCACCGAACTTGGAGCTTTTTCAGGTCATGATTTCAGTAAGATTGAAATGTACACGCTCGGGGTGTTGAGGTCTTTTCCGCAGGTATCGATGTTTTATCTCGGGGACGAAAAGGGGAACTATGTAAGCGTACGCAAGCTGTCTGACGGAACCATGAAAAGCTGGATCATCAACACCTCCGTTTCTCCTCCGTCCAACTCATTTATCGACAGGAACGTCGCCCTTAAAGTAGCCCGAATAGACAAGTCAAATCGCATCGACTTCGACCCCAGGGTCCGTCCCTGGTATGTGGGGGCAAAGACGACAGGGACAAACTTCTGGACTGACTTGTATATCAGTTTTAGTAGCCAAAGGCCGACCATTACCTCCTCTTACCCTGTTTTCGGCCCGGATGGAAAATTAAAAGGAATCTGGGCAATGGATATCGATCTCGATGAAATATCCAATTTTCTAAAAATGCAAAAAATCGGGAAAAGCGGCATTGAGGTGATCATCAATCATAAGAGTGAAATAGTGGCCTACCCGGAGCTTTCATCACTCATAAGGGAGGAAAACGGGGGCCTGCGTCCGGTCAGGGTTGAAGAACTTGGGGTCGAGCCCCTGAGCGCCGCATACCGGGAGCATATGAGCACAAGGAAAAGCAGGGTCTCGGTGGAGAGTGGAGGAAGAACCTGGCTCGCATCCATTATGGATTTTCCCAAGCCTTTCCCTAAGAAATGGAAAATAGCCATGGTGGTCCCCGAAGATGATTTTATGGGTGGGGCCAAGCAGGAGATGATAATAATGCTCCTTATTTCCGCGGTTATGCTTGGGCTTGCCGTCTTGCTGGCCTTTGCGATCTCCGGGGGCATCACCAGCCCCATTCGCCTCATTGCCGAAGCCACTGTGAAAATCAAGAGCTTCAACCTAGAAGAAAAGATCCACATTCCCTCCCGCATGAAGGAAATCCAGTTGATGCGCGAAGCCATTTCGTCCATGCAAAAAGGGCTTCATGCTTTCAGGAGGTATGTTCCCGCTGAACTGGTGCGTCAACTCATAAGCACGGGAGAAGGGGCCCAGTTGGGCGGCCAGAAAAAGGACCTGACCGTATTTTTCGCTGATATAACCGGCTTTACGTCCATCGCGGAACTGCTGCCCCCCGAAAACCTGATGCTGCACCTATCGGAATACTTCGACGAGCTCACCAGAATACTCAACTCTCATGGGGCAACGGTGGACAAGTATATCGGAGACGCCATCATGGCTTTCTGGGGAGCGCCGCTCCTTGACGACGATCATGCCGTTCATGCCTGTGAAGCCGGTTTGGCCTGCCAGGAAAAAGTAGCCGTACTCAATCGAAGATGGGCAGACGAAGGGAAATGCGCCTTTGTCACCAGGATCGGGATCAGCTCAGGGGAGACCCTGGTTGGAAACGTTGGGTCGACCGAAAGGATGAACTACACCGTGATGGGCGACAATGTCAACGTAGCCAGCCGCCTGGAAGCGGCAAACAAGTTATATGGAACCCGGATTATCGTTTCCAGGGCAACCTACGAGGCGGCATCCCAAAAGCTCCTCTTCAGGCCGCTGGGCCTGATCGCCGTGAAAGGAAAGAGCGAAGGACAGGCGATCTACGAGTTGGTGGGCAGGAGGACTGAAGGGAAACGCGGCCGCGCCGCCCAGCTGTGTGAGGAGTTCACGCGAGGGTTGAACGCCTATTTGTCTCAGAACTGGGACGAAGCCTGCGAGATTTTCACGAGCCTGTCCGCAAGATTTCCTGAAGATGCTCCGACACACTTTTACCTTTCCCGCTGCGCCCAATTTCATGATGATCCTCCCGGGAAGGACTGGCAGGGAGTAGAATATCAAACATCCAAGTAGTATGACGGGCAGTTATAAGTTCAAGGCGGTTGCGCTACATCCTTGCCTTGCCTGCTACCGCTTGCACTGCTGAGGGCATGGATATCCCCGGTTCAAGGCAATGCACAGTAGTGATACCCCAAGGCCGATGGGCCAGTGAGACCGCTACTAGACGACAACCCAACACCGCACTTTTATGAGGTGGCCATAAGGTTGGTCTAGAAATCAAATCTGAGCTTGCAATAACGGAGAACCAAGGACGGACCCATGGTCTGTGCCTGCGAAGCGAGTACTCTTTTCAGATGACAAAAATGAACCTTCCTCTCCTGATGTTTGAAATCTCGGCGTCCCGAAAACTTACCATGTTCAGATCATACATTCACCAAATCGTGGCTGGATGTAGGTTCTACCTGTGGCAAGATGTGCAGAGTCCAAAGTACTCACTGTCAGGAGTCACTCCATTTGCACGGACCGGGAGATAGAATCGTTAATATTCGTCGAAGTAATGGAACCGTAACGCCTCCCGAATCGAGCCTGGAGCCTCCCCAGAACTGCCCCCAAAATGGTCTGATAGGCACTCATACTTGCGTGTACCGAATGGGATATTTATAGTTTATGGACTTCGCGCGTTCCAAAAGCTCTCTCGAATGGAATCCGACCTGGAAATGTGGTTAGGCTCCAGTTGGAGGTCATGTTAACGCATTATTCAGGCCGAAAACATCACTGCTTTCAAGTGCGGGTAAGAAAAGTCGCAAATGACGGAATGGCCGGTTATGACCGCACAATATTGAGAAAAACTCATTTCGGTAGTTCGTCAGCAAACACCGGATGCGCGGTATCGGATTCGAAAGAGGACGTTTTCCGACAGGGCTTGCAGGAGGGCAGTCATGTTAATAGAGAACACAGTACACAGGCTCAAGACGAAAAGGCACGGTAAGTGGTTGAATACAGTGTCACTGATGTTTGCTAAAAACCTCGGGAAAAATATCTACCCCTTGAGGTTCTCAATTGTAGGCATATCCAATGGAGAACTTGTTATTGAATCAACTGTTGTAACCGTTAGTCCTGACCATAGGTACGCCGATAAGCTTGGTCTCATCGAGGTACTGAATCCCAGGAGAAAAGTATTCCAGGCCCGGCCTTTTGGCGTCGTTCAAATCGTGCCCACAGGCATCCGGTGTGAATTTGGCGGCTTTGCGGGCGATGCCGGTCCTGTCACGAACCTCCTGGCCTCCGCCGTAGACTTTCTTGTTACTCACCCGAACGCGGTGAACGCCTCTGAACTCAATGAGATGGCTAATAATATTTTGTACGTCGAGGGAAAAAGTTTGGACGACTTCCTGTTGGGGCACCTGGGCCTGCTCCCGGTACAGGCTAACAAAATCGGTACGTTTGTAGATGTAACGGGCATCCAATACACTGATTACGTCGTGAACACCCTCAATGCGGCGAGGGCGGTGAAAGGAGTAGATTGCGGATTATACATGATTTTGCGTGAAGAACTTGGCGTGAAGATCCAGTGGTCAGAAACCGGGTGCGCTGTGGGCACGGTCCTTAATCCGGAGGCCCTCCTGGAGGCGGTGGAGTTGTTGGTGTCCATGGGAGTTCACGCCGTGGGAGGAGTTTCCGTGATTCATGGTGTGACCAAAGAAATGTTTTCGCGGCATTTGCGCGGTGAGATTCCAAACCCTTCAGGCGGCGTTGAGGCTATAATCACCCATCTTATTTCCAAGATCTTTAGGATCCCTGCCGCTCACTCGCCTCTTCCATATTACCAGGACATAAAGGAAAAGGGCACATTCAACCCTCGAGCGTCGGCCGAATTTATTTCGACTCCTCATTACTTCAGCGTGCTCAAAGGGTTGGCCAAAGCCCCCCGGCTCATTTCGATTTCAACCCTGGATGCAGTCCCTGCTCACCTAATCAGCTTAAACAATATCGGCGCCATCGTGGCGCCGGCAGATAGCTTGGGAGGTATACCGGCCCTGGCGGCGGAATTCAGCGACATCCCCCTCATAGCTGTGAAAGAAAACGAAACGGTGCTAAAGGTGACCAACAGCGAAATGAGGATGGCGAATGTCATTGAGGTCAACTCGTACCTGGAGGCTGTCGGCGTGATAGTGGCCCTGCGCGAGGGAATTTCAATCGAAAGCCTGCGCAGACCTCTTCACAGCGCAACGAGAATTGAACTCCCGAATGCAAAGTCTGCGGGGCTGTTGGCGGCAACAGCCGGATAAGAAAAACTTCCCGGCCCGTGAAGCCGGTCAGAAATGTTCTCGTGCCGTCACCGGTAGACTCTCCGGCGGATTCCGGACCAAATGATGCCAGAGCATTCCGAGGATTCATACCCACTGTCTCCAATGCAGCAGGGCATGCTGTTCCACAGCCTGTTTGCGCCGCAATCCGGGCTCTACATAGAGCAGCTCATTTGCAGTCTGCATGAGTGCCTGGATGTCCCGGCTTTCGAACGGGCCTGGCGGCGAATTGTTGAAAGGCACCCTGTCTTGAGGACGAGCTTTCATTGGGAAGACGGCCGGGAACCCTTGCAGGAGGTACATCGGCATGTCGGGGCTCCCTGGGAATACCTGGACTTGCGCGGTTTAACTACCCGGCGGCAGAAAAGCCGATTGGAGACATTCCTTGAGGCCGACCGGCGGCGGGGCTTCAATTTAACCGAGGCGCCGCTCATGCGTCTCGCGCTTTTCCGGTGGGCTGAAACCGACTATCGGTTCGTCTGGACTTTCCATCATGCTTTGTTGGATGGCCGCTCCAGCATGCTCGTCCTCAAGGAACTCTTTGCCTGTTATGAAGCATTCCGCCGTTGTCAGGACGTAAACCTGCCGCCCACCCGTCCCTTTCGACGCTATATTGATTGGCTTGAAAACCAGGACCTCCGCAAAGTGGAGCAATTCTGGAGGCGCGCGCTCAACGGCTTTACTGCTGCTACGCCTTTGGTTGTGGACCATACCCACCGTGCCGTACTCGATGAGGAGGGTTATGGGACAAGGACAATTCGGCTCTCGCGGACGTTGACATCCGGATTGCAATCCCTGGCACGAGAGCATCAACTGACTCCAAATACGCTGCTGCATGGGGCCTGGGCCCTGCTTCTAAACCGCTATAGCGGTGAAGAGCAGGTAGTCTTCGGGGCCACAAAATCGGTTCGCCCGGCTGTCCTGGAAGGGGCCGAGTCCATGGTGGGACTTTTTATAAATACCCTGCCGATACGGGTGCACCTGTCTACGGAAATGTCCCTGCTGCCATGGCTAAAAGAACTCCGCTCCCAGTGGATCGGAATCCGCGAGTATGAGCACGCACCTTTGACCAAGGCGCATGGGTGGAGCGACATACCCCCGGGGGAACCGTTATTCGAAAGTATACTCATATTCGAAAATTACCTGTTGAATTCCGCTCTGCGGGCACAGGGCGGGAGCTGGAAGAGCAGGGAGTTCCAGTTGCTCGGACCGGCAAATTATCCCATCACGGTGACCGGATATCTGGACCAGGAACTGTTACTTGAGATCGGATATGATCGGCGCCGTTTTGATGAGGATACCGTTGGGCGCATGTTGGAACATTTGCAGACTCTCATAAAGGGTATAGTTGCCGGCCCGGAGAGGCGCCTCCGGGAGTTACCGATTCTGACGGAACGGGAGCACCGGGAACTTCTTGTGGAATGGAATGACACCGCGACCGAATATCCGCGGGAGGAGTGCATCCATCAGTTGTTTGAGGCCCAGGTGAAACGCGCGCCCAATGCCGTAGCCGTAGTGTTCGAAGGCGCCCAACTCACGTATCGGGAACTGAATCGGCGAGCCAATCAATTGGCCCATCACCTGCGGAAGTTGGGGGCGGGTCCCGAGGTGCTGGTGGGAATCTGCATGGAACGCTCTCTGGAGATGGTGGTGGGGTTGCTTGCCGTTCTCAAAGCGGGGGGGGCTTACGTGCCGCTTGACCCCTCGTATCCTGAAGAACGCCTCGCTTTCATGTTGCATGAAACGCATGCGCCGATCCTGCTGACCCAAAGGAAATTTTTGGATTATCTCCCCGGGCATCGCGCTCAGGTGATCTGCCTTGACTCAGACTGGGAAATCATCGCCGGCGAGGATACGGGCAATCATGCCAGCGGAGTTAAAGCCGAAAACCTGGCGTATGTGATCTTCACCTCAGGGTCCACGGGTAAGCCCAAAGGGGTTATGGTCTGTCACCGGGGGGTTTGCAGTTTCCTGCACTGGAGGTGCGCATACTTTCCTCTTAAGGATACGGATCGGATGCTGCAGAAAGCCTCTTTGAGCTTCGATGATTCAGTCTGGGAGATTTTTGAGCCACTTATAGTCGGGGCGCAGTTGATAATGGCACCGCCCGGTAGCCATCAGGACAGTGCCCTTCTGGTTCGACTGATTTCCGAGCAAAACATTACTGCCGTATCATTTGTTCCCTCCATGCTGCAGGCGTTCCTTGAAGAACCAGGGGTAGAGAAGTGTAACAGTCTGAGACGTGTCACTACCGGGGGGGAGGTCCTGCCGATGGAACTGCAGGAGCGTTTTTTTGACCGTCTTGATGCCGACTTGTATAATGGCTATGGGCCGACTGAAACGACGATTGCCGCAACCTTTTGGACCTGCACGCGCGGGAAAAATCAAAACACCGTCCCTATCGGCCATCCGGTCGCCAATACGCAGATCTATTTACTGGACGCCCACCTCCGTCTGGTCCCCATTGGCGTGCCGGGTGAACTCTACATCGGCGGGATCGGCCTGGCGCGAGGCTATCTGAACCAACCCTCGCTGACCGCCGCGCGGTTCATTCCACATCCTTTCAGCGTAGAGCCAGGCGCCCGACTGTACAGAACGGGAGATCTGGCCCGCTATCGGCCCCATGGCGACCTGGAATTTTTGGGGCGCATTGATCATCAGGTAAAGATCCGTGGCTTTAGAATTGAGCTGGGTGAAATCGAGGCCGCGTTGCTTCACTGCCCCGCCGTGCGTGAAGCTGTCCTCATTGTCCGGGAAGATATTCCACGTGAAAAGCGCCTGGTGGCCTACGTGGTCTGTGCCCCAAACCGGAAATCCTCTGCATCGGATTTGCGAAGTTTTCTTGGCAAAAAGCTTCCGGAGTACATGATTCCCTCAACTTTCAAGTTCTTGGACAGATTGCCGCTCAGTCCGAGTGGGAAAGTGGACCGCGCCGCGTTGTCGGATCGGGTGGAGCTTGAGCCGGACAAAGACTTCCTCGGCCCCCGGGATGCACTGGAGCGCCGGTTGGTTGCGATCTGGGAAGAACTGCTGGGAGTAAAACCGATTGGAGTGACGGACAATTTCTTCGCCCTGGGCGGACATTCCTTGCTGATTGCGCGTCTCTTGAGCCGGATCGAAAAGACATTAGGGCAAAGGCTGCCCCTTGTGACTCTGTTCCAGGCCCCAAACATCGAGGCGCTTGCCGCTGTCTTGCGCAAGGAAGGCGAACCGGCTTCCTCCACTCTCCTTTCGATTCGGGCCGGGTCAAATCAGCCGTTTTTCATGATTCACGGCAGTTGGGCTATTCCCTTTTTGAAACAGTCCCTTGCCGCGGATCAGCCTTTATACTACCTGCCCTCTTACTGGGATGGAGTAGATCTTCCCCGCCATTCGCGTATCGAGGACATGGCCGTATGTGATCTTCAGGAGGTCCGAAGGGTGCAACCAAGAGGTCCTTATTTTCTCGGCGGATACTCCATAGGAGGTGTCCTGGCATTTGAAATGGCGCGGCAGCTTCAGCAGCAGGGAAGTGAGGTCGCTTTGCTTTGCTTGCTTGCCCCCACCTTACTGCGTTCTTCATCCTTGCCTCCGAAGTTCCCCGGAGACAGTCCCCGGACAGCATTGCTTCCCCGATTAAGTTCAGCGATGGCCCGTAGCCGAGCTCGTTTTATGAGTCTTGAACCTCCCGAAAGACCCAAGTTCCTGAGAGAGAAAGCAGGGAATTTTTTCAAAATGATTGAGGAGGCCCTAGAGCGGCGGACAAAAAGGGTCTTCTGTAGAGCTTACCAACTGTATGGACATCCACCACCGGAAGGCCTCAGACCTTTTGTTAGAGAAGAGGTTAACCGCACTTACAGTCGTGCCGCAGAAGAATATACTCCAACTCCCATGGCCTTTTCAGGGCGGATGGTGCTATTTATGGATGAAAATCAGGGATCCGAGGACCTGTCATGCTGGCGGGACCTTGTCGTCGGAGAATTGGAAATCCACCATATCCCGGCTAAACACCTGGACATTGCAAAAGAGCCCCATGTCCATATCTGGATAGAGCAGTTGAAGTTATGCCTAAAAAAGGCCCATCTGTCCATTGGGGGGGGTATTCACCGACCGGGCGGACAGGAAAATAATGCACGCTCGAGGTGAACATGATTGGCGACCTGCAAAATCCATATAGCCGGCCGATGCCGTTGTCGATAGTGACGTAAAACGGGATAGTGAATACGAAGATGGGAAGAGAGCAGATGAAGCATAGTGAGCGAAATGCCGAAATCTACCCTCGGTCCTTTGTCTGGAGGACTCCGTCACCTCCGCCGGAACTGTCGAAAGATCTGGTGCATCTGTGGCTCGCATCGTTGGATCAGCCTGATGCATACGTTTACGAACTGGCAATGATTCTCTCCAGAGATGAACGGCTTAGGGCCCGGCGTTATCGCTTCGATCTGGACCGCGGACGTCTTATTGCAGGTCGCGGCATCCTTAGAATTATTCTGAGCCGCTATCTCGGCATTCCCCCGGGGAAGGTCCTTTTTTCCCCCGGCGAGTATGGAAAGGTTCATCTCGGCAAAGGATCTGCGACCAGCGGACTTCAATTCAACCTTTCTCATTCGCACGGGTTCGCTCTGTATGCCTTTGCGCTCGATCGCCGCATTGGCGTCGACATTGAACGCATTGTGGACTTTCCGGAACTGAAAGGGGTCGCGGTACGGTTTTTCTCCGCATGTGATTACAAAATGCCGAGCGGGCTGGAAGCCTTCTTCAACTGTTGGACACGGAAAGAAGCTTTCAGCAAAGCGGTCGGAAGAGGTCTGACTTTGCCTTCGGACCTGTACCATCTTTCACCTGCGCCGGGAGAGCCTGCCATGTTTTTGAGCGCGGGAGGATATACCGGGGAAGTCTCCCGGTGGTCTGTGCAGGATCTGAGCCCAGCCCCTGGCTATGCCGCCGCCATTGTCGTGGAGGGCCGCCCGTGCGCACTTCAATGCTGGAAATGGCAGCCGGAAATCTGAGGATCTGCGCAGCAGACAGTGAAACATACAGGGCATCTTGGAAAATAAGATAGCGTCTTCTCGGCATCGACGCCATTCTGGTGGAAGTCTAAGTGGATCTCTTCGGGGCTGCCCGCATTGTAACCGTAAATCGAGAGGAATAACCAATCGGAGAAACTCGGGGGTACAGAATCTCCTCATGATCAGCCCGCCTGAGTCCGGCAAGACAATATTTGCTCAGCACGTATCGAAGAGGGGTAATTAGCACGTCAACATCAAGAAAGATAGTTGGAGAAATAAACATAGCTCTCCTATCCTTGAAAAAACGAAGCTGTGAAATGCGCAAGGTTTTCAAATCATATCTGGATTAGGGTGGCTTGTTTCGGAAGGTGGTGTGAATCAGGAGGGGAGGTCCGTGATTGTCATATAAGTTTTCGAG
>JBKQLC010000174.1:0-45640 GCA_052147195.1 Syntrophobacteraceae bacterium | reverse complement strand
GGGACCCACATCGAAAACACCTTCCAAACCAACGGCATCCTGCTTAACGACGAGTGGTGCCGGTTCTTCCGCGAGAATAACTTCCTCGTCGGACTCAGCATGGATGGTCCAAGGGAACTTCATGACTTCTACCGCAAAGACAAAGCAGGCAGGGGAACTTTCGACAGGGTCGTGCGGGCCGCCCGGCTGCTCCAGAAATACAAAGTGGAGTGCAACATCCTCTGTACGGTCAATTCGAAAAACGCCGGCCACCCTCTGGAGGTCTACCGGTTCTTCCGGGATGAGCTCGGGTTTCCTTACATCCAGTTCATACCGATTGTGGAGCGCAAGGACGAGAGCGGTTTCCAGGAAGGGGAGATGGTCACGGGGAGATCGGTGCAACCGGGACAATTCGGTCGATTTCTGATCGAGATCTTCGATGAGTGGGTCAGAAGGGACGTAGGGAAGATGTTTGTCCTTAATTTCGACGGAGCGCTGGCCGGCTGGCTCGGAATGGCCGGGACCCTCTGTATATTTGGCCCAACATGCGGCCTCGGAATGGCGCTGGAGCACAACGGAGACCTTTATTCCTGCGACCACTTCGTTGAACCGAACCACTGCCTGGGAAATATTCTAACGACTCCCATGATCGAGCTGGTGGTTTCAGAGCAACAAAGAAAGTTCGGGAGGAACAAGAAAGACTCGCTGCCTCGGTACTGCAGGGAATGCGCAGTCTTATCCATTTGCAATGGGGAATGTCCCAAGAACCGTTTCAGTAAAACTCCTGACGGCGAGCCCGGACTGAACTGCCTCTGCGCAGGCTACAAGGCTTTCTTCAAACATGCAGACAAACCCATGCGGATCATGGCTGAGCTTATCCGGGCGAAGCGGCCTGCTTCTGAGGTCATGGCCATTTTGGCAAGGAATGGGGGAGATCTCAAGACAAGGTTCGCAAGTGCAGGGAGAAACGATCCCTGTCCGTGCGGAAGTGGTGTGAAATTCAAAAAGTGTCACGGTAATTAGGCTGGGCATTGATGACTGGTGATCCGTAGAGTCAAAAACAGTGCGGAAGGAGACTCAACCATGGCAGACAAAAAACCGAATATCCTCATCATCTGGGGAGACGACATCGGCACCTGGAACATCAGCTACAACAACCGGGGCATGATGGGCTACCGAACGCCGAACATCGACCGGATCGGCAACGAAGGCGTGGCGTTTACCGACTATTACGGGCAGCAGAGCTGCACGGCAGGCCGCGCCGCCTTCATCACCGGCCAGAATCCCCTCCGCACCGGGCTGACCAAGGTGGGCATGCCGGGAGCCGACCTGGGGCTTCGCCCGGAAGACCCCACCATCGCTGAAATGCTCAAACCCCTGGGCTACGCTACCGGCCAGTTCGGGAAAAATCATCTGGGGGACAAGGACGAGTTCCTGCCTAGTAACCACGGCTTCGATGAATTCTTCGGCAACCTCTACCATCTCAACGCCGAGGAGGAACCGGAACTGCCTGACTATCCGAAAGATCCCGCATTCAGGAAGAAGTTCGGTCCCAGGGGCGTCATCCACAGCTTTGCTGACGGCCGCATCGAAGACACGGGGCCGCTCACCAAGAAGCGAATGGAAACCATCGACGAAGAAGTTACCGGCAAAACGCTCGATTTCATCGACCGGGCCCACAAGGAAGGGAAGCCTTTCTTCGTCTGGTGGAACTCCACGCACATGCATTTCCGCACCCACGTCAAGAAGGAGTACGAGGGCAGGAGCGGACAGGGGTTCTACAACGACGCCATGATTTATCATGACGATCAGGTCGGGGTCCTCCTTAAAAAACTCGACGATCTCGGCATTGCGGATAACACCATTGTCATGTACAGCACCGACAATGGCCCTCACTTCAACTCCTGGCCCGATGCGGGCATCACTCCCTTCCGCAGCGAGAAGAACACCAACTGGGAGGGGGCGTTCCGCGTGCCGGCGTTTGTCCGCTGGCCCGGAAAGATTTCCGCCGGTACGGTGCTGAACGGCATCATCTCTCACCAGGACTGGCTGCCGACGCTTCTTGCGGCAGCCGGGGAACCCAAAATCAAGGAAAAGCTGCTGAAGGGCCACAAGGCCGGGGCCAGGACCTTCAAGGTCTGCATCGACGGTTTCAACATGCTTCCCTACCTGACCGGCAAAGTTAAGGAGAGCCCTCGCGACGCCTTCTTCTACGTAAACGACGACGCGCAGCTCGTCGCGCTGCGGTTTAGCGATTGGAAGCTGGTATTCATGGAACAGCGGGCCAAAACCATGGCATTGTGGGCGGAGCCTTTCGTGCCTCTTCGAGTCCCCAAGCTGTTCAATCTTCGCCGCGACCCCTTCGAGCGCGCGGACGAAAACTCCAACACCTACTGGGACTGGTTTTTCGACCACGCCTTCCTGTTGGTGCCCGCGCAGGCGTATGTGGCGCAGCAGATCAAGTCTCTCAAGGAGTTCCCACCCCGGCAGAAGCCGGCGTCGTTCAACCTGGACCGTGTGCTCGAGCAACTGCATGATGCTTCCGGCAGCGGCATGCACTGAGCCGTTCAGGGATTATTGCGCTCATAAACCCTGTAAGTAGTGCCCGGCATACCCTGCCGGGCCTTCCTCATCATTCCGCAGCCTAAACCGTAGACATCCAAAAAAGGAGGATACAATCGTGGGACTTAAAGAATACAAACCAGGGACAGCTTTTCTCGGCGTGATCGGCCGCACGTTTGATGTATCCTCGCCCGCATGGCCCGAACCGCTTCGCGCCCGAGAGGGGGCGCCCAACGTGTTGTTCATCATTCTTGACGACACCGGCTATGGGCAGTTGGGATGCTACGGGAGTCCCATCGAGACACCCAACATCGATGCTCTCGCAAAGAACGGCCTAAGCTACAACAACATGCACACTACCGCACTGTGCTCGCCTACGCGCTCCTGTATTCTGACCGGGCGCAACCATCACTCGAACGCGATGTCGTGCATAACCGAAGGCTCGACGGGTTATCCAGGCAGCAACGGCTACATCCCATTCGAAAACGGTTTCCTTTCGGAGATGCTCCTCCAGCGTGGATACAATACGTACGCCGTCGGCAAGTGGCACCTGACACCCTCAGACCAGATCTCGGCCGCAGGCCCCTATGACCGCTGGCCGCTGGGGCGAGGATTTGAACGATTCTACGGCTTTATGGGCGGCGAGACACACCAGTACTATCCTGAACTGGTATACGACAACCACACGGCCGAAGCTGAAAAGACTCCGGAAGAAGGCTACCACTTTACCGAGGACATAGTGGATAAGGCCATCAGCTTCATCGCAGACTCCAAGCAGGTCGCCCCCGGCAAGCCGTTCTTCATGTATTTCTGTCCTGGCGCGATGCATGCGCCCCATCACGTGCCGAAAGAATGGGCGGACAAGTATAAGGGAAAGTTCGACGCCGGCTGGGAAGCACTCCGGGAGCAGATATTCAAGCGCCAGAAGGAAATTGGAATCGTGCCTGCGGATGCCGAACTCTCCCGTCATGACCCGGACGTCCCGAGGTGGGATTCATTGTCCGCCGAGGAGAAAAAGCTTTACGCCCGTATGATGGAAGTCTTCGCCGGTTTTCTCACCCATACCGATCACCACATAGGCCGGTTGATCGAGTTCCTGAAAAAGCTCGGCGAGTTTGACAATACTTTGGTCATGGTGCTCTCGGACAACGGCGCCAGCTCCGAGGGAGGGCCGCAGGGCATGGTCAACGAAGCGCTGTTCTTCAACAATGTGCAGGGCTCGCTGGAAGAGAACCTGGCTGCCATTGACAAGCTTGGCGGCCCGGAGTTGTGTAACCACTACCCCTGGGGCTGGACCTGGGCAGGTGACACTCCGTTCCGCCGCTGGAAACGCGAAACCTACCGCGGCGGCGTGAGTGACCCGTTCATCGTGCACTGGCCCAAAGGATTCGAAGCGAAGGGAGAGGTACGCACTCAATACGCCCATGCCATCGACATGGTGCCGACGGTACTGGAGGCGGCCGGCATAGAAGCGCCCACGTCTATAAGGGGCGTCACGCAATCACCCATTGAAGGAGTGAGCTTGGCTCATACCTTTGACAACGCCCAGGCGCCCACCAGGCACCTCACCCAGTACTTCGAGATGATGGGCCACCGGTCCATTTACCACGACGGCTGGCGGGCGGTGTGCCCGTGGCCGGGGACATCGTTCGCGGAAGCCAGCAAATTCTTCGGCGCGCCGATCGACAAGGACAAGTTGACCGAACTCGACTCGACCGCCTGGGAGCTTTACCACGTTGCAGAAGATTTCGCGGAAAATCACAACGTAGCTGCGAAGAATCGCGCGAAACTGATCGAGATGATTGCCATGTGGTACGTCGAGGCTGGCAAATACAAGGTCATGCCCATCGATTCGCGCGGCACTCTGCGATTTGCCGACGAGCGTCCGAAGATCGCGGTCGACCGCACATCGTACGTGTTTTACCCTCACACCCAGGGAGTGCCGGTAAACGCCACAGTCAACATACTGAACCGCCATCACAGTATCACCGCTGACGTGGAGATCCCCAAGGAAGGCGCGGAAGGCGTGCTGCTGTCCCAGGGCGGCAACGACGGAGGCTACTCCTTTTATATTCAGGACGGCAAACTCCGCTATGCCTACAACTACGTCGGCCGGAACCTCTATTACGTAGAATCTGTCGAGGCCGTTCCCGCAGGACGTCACGAGTTGCGCTTTGAGTTCGAAGTGACGGGCAAACCCGACATCGCCAACGGCAAAGGCGCGCCCGGCAAGGGCCAGCTCTACTTCGATGCAAGGCTTGTTGGAGAAAGCAACATCGAGCTGACCAACCCGCTCGCTATCGGCTTGCTCAGCAGCATAGTCTGCGGCGTGGACCTTGGCGCTCCGGTCACTCCTGAATACAAGCCGCCTTTTCCGTTCACCGGCACGATCCACAGCGTGACCGTGGATGTGAGCGGCGAACTGATCAGAGACACCGAAGCGGAGGTGCGGATGATCCTGGCTCGGCAGTAGGTCCGGCGGTTGGGAGACAAGTGTATCCGCGAAGACTTGTAGAACCCCGAAGAACTCATGGGCAACCCTGACTATTCGACACCGGCGGGCATGGGAAGCGCCTACCCGGTCATAGGCGAGACGAGGCTGGCACCCTTCAGCCCGAAAACAGCGTCGCGGCTCGTGGTTGCCACGGCCGCGCCGCTGCCGCTGGTAATCCCGATCGAAGAACTGATAACTCGCATTATTCAGGTGCTCCACTGATGCGTGGAGAGACATGAAACGCCGTCATCTCGATACAGTCTGCAACCTCGCCCCGGGAGTGACAGTCCCACCGGTGAAACAAAACAATCGACCTATGGAAGAAAGGGGTGATTGAGGCCGTGGAGCCAACAACACCAGGAGGGTGAAAGCTGTGGAGGATTTATTGGCGGCTTTGTTATAGCACTTCGCGCATTTGTTAAGGGGAAAAACTCTTGACCGCCTGATCCTAGAAGCCCTCGACTCCCGATATAGGCACCTGATCAAAATACTCGCTCGCTGGATTCAGCGAAATCTGACGAAAGAGTAAGGGTCACGCGAAGAACATCATCGACGCGCAACACGCTCATGGGAAGGCCGGTACGCGAGAAAACCGCGAGCATCTTGGCATTCTCGGGAAGGACCTCAGCCTCGAACTGTGAGATCCTGCCAGCACGAGCAATTATAAGAAGATGTTTCATGATCAATTTGGCGATACCTTGGCCCTGGTACCGGTCATGGACCATGAAGGCAATCTCCGCGCTGCGAATCTTTGCAGGATGGTCATAGGCGAAGTATCTTCCACCACCAATAACTTTGGCTTCATCAACAAGGTTAGCGACCAGGGCCACATGATCAATGAAGTCAACCTCCGTTAAATATTTTAGTTCCTGATCCGTAATTCTGCTCTTGTTTTGGAAGAATCGCAGGTATAGCGAGTACTGGTCCAACTCAGGGAATCCTTCAAGAATAAGTGTACTGTCCTCAGGCCGGATTGCCCTGATTGTAATGAGCCGTCCACTTCGAAGGGTCTCATCTGCTTTGTAGTTACTTGCGTCCATAATGGGCAGGATCCTCTCTGCTGAATCGGTCAGGCTTGCTATGTCATGCCAGGAGCTGAATCAGAGCGATCATGTCCGGCCTTGATCGTTTCAACCGCGTGATTGGCGATCTCGAGCTCTTCATCCGTCGGAATCACCAGAATTTTAACTGCGCTCCGATCGTCCTGAATCTCCGACTCATTGCCAGAGACCCCGTCATTTTTCTTCTCATTAATCATAATACCCAAACCCGACAGCCCTTCACAGGAACCTGCACGAATGGTCTTCGAGTTTTCCCCGATACCTCCGGTGAACACGATCGCATCGATCCGCCCTAGAACCGCGAAATAGGCTCCAATTTGCTTTTTGATTCTGTAACAGTACATGTCCGTTGCGAGCTTGGCACGCGGATTGCCCTCATCTGCGAGCTTTCCTATCTGGCGCATATCATTGCTGCCACAGATGCCCTTAAGGCCGCTTTCCGTATTGAGCATGCTTTCCACCTCTTCGATAGACATGCCGGTTTCTCTAAGCAGATAGAAATGAATGGCCGGGTCCAGATCGCCGGAGCGCGTTCCCATAACCAATCCTTCAAGAGGGGTCATACCCATTGATGTGTCGATGCTTTTTCCACTCAGAATGGCGGCTGCGCTTGCGCCGTTTCCAAGGTGAAGCGTAATCAGGTTGAGACTCTCCAGAGGCTTTCCCAATAGGGCGGCAGCTCTCTTTGCAACATAATGGTGCGAGTTCCCATGGAACCCATAGCGGCGAATATGGTGTTCTTCATAAAGCTTGTATGGCAAAGCATAATGAAAAGCCCTTGGAGGTATCTGCGCATGGAAGGAAGTATCGAAGACAGCCACCTGAGGCACGTCCGGCAGTCTCCCGATAGCAACTTCAATCCCTTTTACGTTAGCCGGGTTATGGAGAGGCGCAAGCGGAATAAGCTCTCTGATCCTGACGACCACCTCCTTGTCTATTAAAACCGGTCCCCGGTAGACTTCCCCTCCATGCACCACGCGATGGCCGATGCCGAACAATTCATTGGGGTCCTGCAAGATTCTCATTTTGGCGGCAACGGTTAATATGAATTCGAAACCTTCGGCATGGTCTGCAATCGGTTCATGCATGATGATTTCGTCGTAGCTGCCGTAATCATTGCGGCGTCGATGGCGTACACGGCTTTCCCTTGTGCCGATCCTCTCGAGGATCCCTGACCCCAGAAGGTCTTGGGTGATCATTTCAAACACGGCGTACTTGATCGACGAACTCCCACAGTTAATGATGGCAACTTTCATGGGGCATCCTTTCCCGCTTGTGCCTGAATGGCAGTAATGGCAACCGTATTCACTATGTCCGTCACGGTACATCCACGGCTGAGATCGTTCACCGGCTTGTTCAATCCCTGCAGCACAGGACCGATAGCCACCGCAGAAGCTGAACGTTGCACAGCCTTGTAAGTATTATTGCCCGTATTCAGATCCGGGAAGATGAACACTGTGGCCTGGCCCGCTACTTCGCTTTGGGGCATCTTTACCCGCGCGACTTCAGGATCGACAGCGGCATCATACTGAATGGGCCCTTCCAGTTTCAGATCGGGCCGCAATCGCTTCGCAATCTGAGTGGCCTCGCGGACCTTTTCGACCTCAGCTCCTTTTCCCGACTCGCCGGTCGAGTAAGACAGCATGGCAACCCTTGGCTCTATTCCAAACATCTCGGATGTTGACGCAGCAGAAATGGCGATCTCTGCAAGCTGTTGGGCGTTGGGATCGGGATTGACGGCACAATCTCCATAGACGAGCACCCGATCGGGCAGACACATAAGGAATACACTCGAGACAATGGAACAACCCGGTTTCGTTCTGATGATCTCGAGGGCAGGCCTGATCGTGTGCTGAGTAGTATGGACCGCTCCGGAGACCATCCCACCGGCATGGCCGTGGTGAATCATCATGGTACCGAAGTAGCTCACGTCCGCCATAAGGTCAAAGGCCATCTCTTTTGAGATACCCTTGTGTTTTCGAAGCTCGTAGTAGGATTCTGCAAATCCCTCACGAAGATCCGATGAAGCCGGATCGATAATTCTTGCGCCTGGCATGGAGAGGCCCAGCTCTGCGATTTTCTCCTTAACTTCCTGTACCCTTCCAAGGATAGTTATCTCGACCACCCCACGCAGGAGAAGAATTTCCGCCGCTTTCAGGACCCGATCTTCCGTGCCCTCAGGGAGCACGATGTGCTGCCGGTCCTTCTTTGCCCTGCTGATCAGCTCGTATTCAAACATGAGCGGCGTTATCCGGGACGCGCGGCTGATCATGAGACGCTGACGAATGTCCGAAATATCAACACAGGACTCAAAAAGGTTCCGAGCAACTGCGATCTTCCTTTTGTTCTCGGGTCCGATCTTGCTGCGGAGAGAACTGACAGCCATAGCCGTTGAAAACGTATCCTCGGCAACAGATATCAGTGGAACCGGGGACTTTCTCAATCCTTCCAGAAGTTGTTTTACCTGCGGCGCTGGTTTCGTGCCCCCAGGCAGAATCAATCCGGCGACCTGAGGGTAGGTTCCGGAGACGTCCGCAAGCAGAGAGCCAAGGATAATGTCTGAACGGTCACCGGTTGTAATCACCAGACTGCCGTCCTCCAACTCGTCGAGAAACCGGGGAAGTTCCATGGAGGCAATTTTGTAATGATGGACCTCACGCTCGAGTCCTTCCGATTCTCCGTAGATTACTTCTCCACTAAAGGCCCTTGCGATCTCCGCGACGGTCGGCTTTTGCAGAAGTGAGTGCTCTGGAATGGGGTAAGCGCGTATACCATCAGGTGCTTCTTTTCGCAGTCTAAGGGCCGCTTCATCTATGCAATTCGCGTCAACGTGATTGACAATAACCGCGAAGACATCACAGTTCCTCGCCTCGAGAGATTCCGAGAGGATTTTAACGGAATTGACGATCTCAGGGGCGGTTCTCGCATACCCGCTGATAACAGGTATCAGAGGAGTTCCCAGGTTCCTGGCTATGTCGACATTAAAATCGAATTCAAGCGCAGTGTTCACGCCGGTGTAATCGGTGCCGGCACAAAGCACGAAATCACATTGAGCCTCAAGGGATTTATACCTCTCAAGAATCTGAGCAGGAAGCTCCGAGGCATGTCCGTCCCTGATCACTTCTAAAGCCTCTTCGTAGGTGCAGCCGCACAATAACTCGTGAGCCACCTTCAGTTTTTGCACTTTGGAAATAAGCTGAATGGCATGGTCCCGCTCGGCATCTGGATAAGCTACCGGCCGAAAAAACCCGATATTCCCTGCTTGGCCAGCCAAAAGCTCCATGAATCCCAGTATGACGACTGCCTTACCACTCTTGGGACCTGTGCCGGTGATGTAAAGTCCTCGCGACATGGGTATCTCCTTCTAATACGGTATCTCATCATTTTTGCAGATCTCGTATCGAACAGAAGCAGGTCATTTATAAGCGTTGCTAACCGCAACCCTTTTCTGAGCCTCCATTATAAAAAGGCTACGTACCGGACTTCCAGTTATGCGGAACTTGAGGGCCTGCGATTTTGATCTCCGCCCATCTAACTACCTCCGAATGAAATCAGGAGTTGGACTATGATGATCTTTACAATGGTCGCTCCGGGGAAAATGATTGCATACCCAATGTCCGGCCGATCCGTAGGAACCTGCCTGGCTGCATAGGCCGCGATCGCAGGATTGCCGGTCACACCGGCTGTTATCCCGAGTAAATCATCGAAAGGAATGTGCATAAGGCTGCCCAAAACCAGGGTAGTCAGCACGATGCCCAGCAGGATTGCAGCACCAACACCGAGAAAAAGTATGCCTGTCTGCTGCACTGTCGCCACAAATTTTTCGCCTGAGTTCATCCCTACTTGAGCGAGGAAAATTGTAAGTCCGAAATTACGAAGAGTCAGATTAGCGGAGAACGGCATCGTCCAGACCAGCCGGCCCGTACGCCCGAGTTTTCCGAGTATCAGGGACACCAGGAGCGGTCCTCCTGCCAAACCGAGCTTCATCGAGCCCACGCCCGGCACCGGGAAGCTGATCAGGCCCAGGATCACTCCCAGGACCATGCCAACTCCCATAGACACATAGCTGAACTCGGTTGTTCCTTTAATCGAGTCTCCGAAGTATTTGCGAAATGCCGTGAGATCTCCTCTGTTGAGAAACATCCCAACACGGTCTCCAAACTCCAATATGAGATCGGGGGCAGGGAGCAGGTCGGCGTCGCCGCGACGCACATGCAGTATCGAATACTCGCCGGCGGGGTTCTTCAGATCGGCCAGACGGCTACCGACGACTGTCGACTTCGACGCGAAAAGACGGACATAGTCGAGATCTTTTCGGTCTTTGGCAATACTCCCGGGTGCCGCTTCCCCGATGAGCTTTTGGGCCTGCTTCAGGCTGCCCATATCGTCGGCGACGAGTCCGACGACATTATCCTCATGCATGACAATATCAGGCCGGGGTGTTTTATTGACGTGTTCCTGGCGCACTGCAATTACTTGAACACCCCGTGGAAGCAATCCACAAAGTTCACTTATGGTCTTCCCGATTATCGAAGGATTGCGTATCGCCACCTCACTAATCTCCAACCCGGTGCCCGATGGCGCCACGATTTGCGGCTTTACCAGCAGAATGGCGATGTACATGCACAGAATAGGACCGATAACACCGAATGGGTAAGTAACGCTGTAGCCAATTGCCGGATCGTTGCTTCCGGCAGCGTCCATAGCGGCCTGCAGAGTTGCCGTGCTGGTCCCTGAGCCGGCAAACATCCCGGCAACATAGGCGACAGGCAAGTGAAGGAGATGCATTGCTGCCCAGACGATGCCGGCGCCTACTCCCAGCGCTATGAGAGCGAGAAGGTTATAGCGGCGGCCGCTTGCGCCAGTGAGCCCGGCAAAAAAGTGCTTTCCGTATTGTATGCCGATGCCATACAGGAACATAACAAGCCCGAGCGATCCAATCATTCCAGGTGGTGCGGCCTTTGGGGCCACAGCACCTACGGCAAGTCCTACAAAGAGCACAGCGCCAACTCCAAGCGAAAAGCCCCGGATATTGATATCACCCAGTGCATAGCCGAAGGCTATAACGAGGAACAGCGTCATGAGGGTATTTTGTTCCAGCAATGCCTTAAGAAGCTCCATTTCTTTTCTCCATCTCCCAAACTCAGTCAGTATTTCATCGATTCAAATGTGGATCTTAACCACTGCAGAAAATGGCCCGACACCGCCGCATCCAACATTTGATATCTTGTCAGCCTCCTTCCTTCCCGGATTTTGCAACTCCATGAGATACCAACCAGGAAATAAGGATCACCAGATACAACTGGCCCATAACGGCTTCGAGGACAGCCAGGTCGCGTGCAACCAGGCTGATGGGCGTTATGTCTCCGTATCCGAGAGTCGCCAGCGTGACAAAGCTAAAGTAGGTCAAAGCGGCAGCATTCAAATCTTCACCGGCCGGGAAGCGGAAAGAACCAGGGCTTACCAACTCAAGGAGTTGATATAGTCGTGTCCATATGAGACCGAGCAATAAGTAGATAGTCACAGCTCCGGCTATTCGATGTCCCGGGGCACGTTCCTGGACGAGGAAATTCTTGGCCATCAACAGTGCAAAAGCTACGAGCATGCCGACCTCGAGAAGTGATTCCACAGTTTCGGTGGTCTTCCCGGAAAAGGCCCCCAAAAACGGGATTGCGACTGACAACAGGCCAACCACTAAGGCGAGCAACCGAAGTGATTTCCGTGTAGTGACGGTGAGTGCACCAGAAATTATGATTAGCGAAAAGGCAATCTTGAGGATGAGCGGAGCTATTATCCGTGCCGAAAGGAGCGGGGCCAGTACGAACAACGTGAATACCAGCAAAAAAAGCAGAGCGTAAGGCCCTCTTTCATGCGACCAAAAATGGTGCGCGAATTTTCCTAACTTACCTGGCATTTGAAATCCTCTGCGTATTATTCACATCGGCTCAACCCCGGGAGAGCCTTCCCGCGGGGAATTTCGGTACTTTACTGAGTGAATACATCATGTGACTGAAAAGAATCGGCGCCCAGCGAGCGGGCCTGGTCGTGGCTGAAATAGTTCCAATCGTCACCGTGGTCGCTTTAGTCCTCTCACAGCGTTCCCCAATGCCGCTCACTTAAATTTTTTCCATGCGACATTTGAGTCGCGGCGCGTCATCGAGGCGTTTCATTTCAGAAACTCTTGGCAGATCACTCATCACTTCCTCCATACAATCAGATGGGCGCCAAGGGCTGTATGAGCGTCTGAATGGAATACAGGCTGTCGTACCTGAGATATTGCTGGCTGATTAGTCGACCTTCTTCTATTCCTTTTTTAGAGTACTTGCATTATGGTCAGATAAGGCATTGTTTTCCCGTGCTGTATCATTCATTGACCCGTCAGCTCATGATGTGGAGCCCCGCATCGACGTAGAAGGTCGAACCGGTCAGTCTTCTGGCATAAGGGGTAGCCAAGTAGGCGGTGGCAAAGCCCACATCTTCTATATCTACCAGGTCATGGACCGGAGACTGGGCCTCCGCTTCGTTTAACATCATGTCAAAATCCTTGAGGCCTCCCGCAGCCCGCGTCTTGATCGGTCCGGGGGAGATGGCGTGCACCCGAATGCCCTTCGGGCCGAGTTCAAAGGCAAGATAGCGCACTGAAGCTTCCAGGGCTGCCTTGACAGGTCCCATGACGTTATAGTTGGGGACAACCTTGTTTGCCCCGTAGTAACTCATCGCAAACATTGCTCCTCCTTCCGTCATGAGTGGTGAGGCAAGCCTTGCCATGCGGATGAATGAGTGGCACGAAACATCCATTGCCAACTTGAACCCCTCCGAAGAGCAGTCCAATAACCCACCCTGCAGGTCCTGCCGAGGTGCGTAAGCGATGGAGTGCAACGCAATATTCAGCTTCCCCCATAGACTCCCGATCTCTTGAAATACCATTTCCAGCTCTCGCGGCTTTTGAACGTCTAGAGGCATGAAAATGGGTGCTTCAAGCTCTTTTGCAAGGGGTTCGACATAGGCCCTGGACTTTTCATTTAGGTATGTAACAGCAACCTCAGCACCGAGCTTTCGGAATGCTTTGGCACAACCGTACGCGATGGAATATTCATTGGCAATACCCATGACAAGTGCCTTTTGGCCCTGTAGAACCGGTATGTGAGCTGTGCTCATATTAGTCTCCTGATGGTTAGATTCAGGTTCCCGGTTTCTTCAAAATATTCATATTTAGTCTTTAATTTCGAGATGTTACCGCGAAATCACCGCCAGGGATTACCATTGGGTGCAGTTAGGACTCCGGCAGATCTTCCCCTTTAGGTTTACGAGCTCCCTTCGGTCATACTTTTGCCTCCGAGGCATCAGGCTCTCATTTAGCCTTCTGCATTCGTGACGGCCGCGTGTTTTCTTTTGGTGATGAGACCGTATCGCCCTGGGCTGCAATTCCGAGGATTTCTTCGAGCCTGCCGAATCTTTTCTCTTGTGAATCGTTCAGTTTGCCTTCTCTTGCAGTCGCAATCCGGCGCGCAAGTTCGAAGGCACGATGGCGCTGGTCCATTTCAGGCAAAAGCTTCGGCAACGCATTGAGCGCTTTTTCTTCATCAAGAAGCAAGATGAACATTTGCCGCCTGAAAGCCTGCTTCAACTGCGCAAGCGTCGGGCGCCTGTCGATTGGAGCTTCGCGAATGAACTGTTGGATCAGCCTGAACGGACGCTCGTCGACCACCTTGGTGTCACGGCCCTGGTAGAGGAGCATGCGCACTACGCCGTCGAGCGGCGTGCCTTGCTCCATGAACGACTCGTGCTCCAGCTCCTTCAAACGCTTCAGTTCATTACGCAGCCAGTCCTCGGCTTTGGGAGCCTTTGGCTGCTCGGCATTGCCGGCAAGCCCCACTGTCGCGGCGACCCATGGCGATTCATAGATCGATTTAAAAAGGCGCTCACACCAGGCGTCACGCAGGTCACGGTAGGTGTCGAGTAAATCTGTGATTCGCTCCGATATCTGTACTTCGAGTTTAACGAATGGGTTGTCGGTAGAAACGGGTTGGCGTTGCTCGCGCGCCATCTGGGCAAAGAACTTCAGCGGCCACATCGCAGGGTTCATGTCAGAGATCATGTACCGCTGCAGGCGATCCTGCTGCAGCATACGCGACCACTGTGCAGTCATCTCATTTGACATCGCCTGAACCAAAGGGGACAAGAACGTGTCATAGAGGCTCTGGTTTACCTCGGAAACCCTCTTTACGACCTTGAAAGCCCGCTCATGCTCACGGCCGTCGCCAAGGGCAAGGATGTCATCGATTGTGCGCATCTCAAACTTGATCAAGTAACGTCCCTCGATCAGTTCGAGATGAGGCATATCGGGTCGTGTGTCCTCTATTTTGGCCTCGTATAGCCCTGGCGGCAGAGCGTCAATCAAATCAATCGCACTCATTATCTGGGCATGCTCCCGGTCCGCCACTTTGGCCGAAACGAAGATCCCCAGATGGCCGATTTTTTCATGGAGGCAATAGACGATCGTCTGGTCGTGGGCCCGGATTTCGTCTACATTTTCATAGAGATCCGGAATCCAATTGAGCGCTTGTTGCGGCGGAGTGATGTTGTCGCCCCATGAAGCGAATACAACGATTGGGGAGCGGATGTTGTAAAGGTTCACGGTAGTTTTACCATCCGCTGACTTCACCTCGTTGGCTGAGAGCTTATTGCCGACAAAAAGGTTTTGGACGATCCACTCTATTTCCTTTTTGTTCAGGAAAAAATACCCTCCCCACCACTTCTCGAATTCAAGGAAGCGCTCAGGCTCGGAGTCGACCTTCGAGTAAAGATTGTACTGCTTGCCCCATAGAGTATTTGACGGATTAAGGTTCTCAAAGTTCTGGACCAGGTAGCTGCCATCAAATGTGCCATTTCCTAGATCGCTCATGAGCGAGGAAAGCCATGAGCCACCCAGTAATCCGCCGGTGTAGCGCATGGGATTCTTGCCTTCCACCCCTGCCCAGTACGAGATTGGAGACCCGGCAAGCAGAATTGGACCCAAGAGGTCGGGCGCCACCGCCGCGAGCATCATCAGCGCCCAGCCGCCCTGGCAGTTGCCAATCACAAACGGCTTGCCATCTACATCCGGGTGCAGCTCGATGACCTTTTTCAGGAACACCCCTTCAGCGCGTGCAACTGACTCAATAGTCTGCCCTGGACATGGTTTTGGGAAAAACATCACGAAATAGCATGGGTGTCCTGCACGCATCGCAATGCCAATTTCGCTGTCGATCTTGGATCCGCCGACACCCGGACCGTGGCCTGCTCGTGGGTCGATTACGACAATTGGGCGCATCTTGAGGTCGGTAGGATTTTCGGCGGGAGGCTTGATGCGCACGAGTGCATAATTGGCCGGGTCTTCGAGAGTACGCCCATCAACGACTATCTCGTAGTCGAAGACCAGCACGGGCGGCTTGCCTTCCTTCTCGTGCTCAATGAAAATATTGCCGCGCTCGCGCATCACGTCCCAGAACAGCCACGAACGTTGCCACGAGTCTGTCCAATAGGAAAGTGCCTGCATGCCGAAATCGGACATCGGCCACTGGGCAAAAGGATTTTTTTGTGCTGCGGCGGTGGCGCCGCCAGCAAAATTTGAAGACCTGGTTTTGTTTGTCATGGTGTACTCCAATTCTGTAAAACATTACTGAGTTTAGAGAAACAGCCAAGTGGCCAACAGACCCATCCCTGACATTGTTATTGAGTAGGGAAGAGCCAGCTTGACCATCTGGCCATAGGACAAACGGATCAGAGGAGCCAGCGATGAGGTGAGAAGGAACAGAAATGCAGCCTGACCATTCGGAGTTGCGACACTAGGTATGTTTGTGCCGGTGTTGATGGTTACCGCCAGTAAATTGTATTGCTCGCCTGACAATTTCCCGGCGGCAAAGGCAGTTGCAGTTTCAGCTACGTAAACCGTAGCGACAAATACGTTGTCGCTGATCATGGAAAGTATGCCATTGGCAAAGTAGTAGGCGACAAGCTGGCTTTTCCCTTCGAGCGACAAGACGAAATTGGTGACTGGTTCGAACAGGTGCTGTTCATGAATTACAGTTACGATCACGAGAAAAACGACCAGAAGCGAGGTAAAGGGCAATCCCTCTTCAAAAGCTCTTCCGATTCGATGTTCGTCGGTTACCCCGTTTATCGACGTAGCCAATATTATGATCATGAGGCCGATGAGGCCCACTTCAGCTATATGAAACGCCAGGCTTACTATGAGCAGGCTGCCTATTATGCCTTGCATGATAAGTCCAATTTGAGCCTTCTGCAATCTGCTCTCGGCCTGTTTCTTGGCTTGTTCACCTAAGACGGTCCGCACCCTTTCCGGAAGTTGAAACCCATACCCGCAGCATCGAAATTTCTCCAGGAGACCGCAGGTAATCAATCCCACGAAAAACACAGGAATAGAAACCGGGGCAACCCGGATGAAGAATTCGCTGAAATTCCAACCCATTTTTTCTGCGATCAGAAGATTTTGCGGCTCTCCCACGAGGGTCATCACACCCCCCAAGGCTGTTCCTACCGCAGTATGCATCATGAGATTGCGCAGAAAACCCTGGAACTGGTCGGTATCCTTTGGATCGTTTTCAATGCTGTCCCCAGCACTCGACAGAAAACGCTGGTAAATATCGTAGAAACCATACGCTACGGCTACAACCATAGCAATTACTGTCAAGGCATCGAGGAATGCAGAGAGGAATGCCGCGGCTAAGCAGAAAATCAGGGAAACAAGTATCTTGGACCTGATTCCAAGGAGGATACCGGAAAACACATAGTGGAGAAGGTCTCTCAGAAAATAGATTCCCGCAATCATGAAGACCAGAAGCAGTATTACCGGGAGATTGGCGGCCGTTTCTTTATACACTGATCCTGGACCTGCCAGACCCAAAACGATCGCTTCAACAGCGATCAGACCACCCGGCGGAAGCGGATAGCACTGGAGAGCCATAGCCAGCGTGAAAATGAACTCGAGCACTATGACCCAGCCTGTTGCAAATGGACCTAAGGTGATGAGCATAAGGGGATTGAGCAAAAGGAAACCAACAATTGTCAGCTTGTACCAGTCCGGGGCATCCCCGAGGAAATTCAATCTTATGGCATCTATGTTAGTTTTTATCACTTTTATCCATCCGCATCAATTGCACTCGGCACATGGGCTGGTACCTCGGGATCGCCCTGATGTCACTCTGTATCCAATCTCCTTTCCGCATGAGCGGAGTCGGGGTCCCTTCTCCGGAAAAAGAGAGTCCCTATTTTGCCCTCCCCTAACACCCTCCCCAACTCCCTGACGGCGAAGAAGGGGATAAAAGCAACAAAAGTGACCAGACACCCGGCAAGCAATTCATGGTGCCCCTTCCCAAGGAGGTCAACGAGACCTCCCGTGAGCCCCTTCCCCTGCCAAAGGCCCATGATCGCATGCTCAATTACGGTAAAGACAGCGACAAAGAGAGTGAAAACAAAAGTCTTGTAAATGGTGGGATAAATCAAGGGCTTCTGTTCAAGGCCGCGACCGAGGCGGAGCACAGCTCCGATCATGATGACTTTTGCAAGAATCAACGCTTCGATCACGGCCACCCCGTAGTTCGTGTACGTGATGTCATGGGCAGCCAGAATCAATCTTCGGTACTGCGTGAAAGCGGCGAACACGAGGGCGAGATAACAGACATTTATCCAGTACTCGACCATCTCCTGGAATAATCTTTTCTTCAAGTCCCCTTTTGTCTTATCAGGGTTGCTCATAATCTATGGCCTCCCACGAACCATGGTTACCCCTGTTCAGGTGATCAGCAGCACGTTTGAGTCCGCCTTACTTTCCCGCCTCTCGCAATGATATGGCCGGCAACGTTCTGCAAGGCCTCCTGGCCGGCCAGGCGCAACACGCCGGAGACCCGGGCGAATATCAAGTCATCTTCGATACGAATGAATTCGCAGGCCTCTTTTGTCCCTGGGTTGAACTGCGTGCCGCAGTGGACATCCGGCAGCACTCCGCCAGGTGGAAGATCTAATCTCCACTCCTTTTATCGGAGAACTCCACATACTTTCTTTCCACTTTGCCCCAGCTCCTGTCGGGATCGAATTTTTTCATCTCCTGCGCGATGGATTCCGTATTTTTGCCCAGGTCCTTTTCGTATACGACTCCATCCTGGCTGACTATGAAAGTCTTGATTCCCGATGATCCGTACCCCGCGGGATAGGCAACCATCGCAAACCCGCCGGTCATTCTGCCGTTGATAACGTAGTCGTATGCGCCTCGAGGCGCGTTCCTGCCCTGGGTTTTCAGAATCTTGTAAAAGTAGCCGTGATAAGGAGATGGTTGATTACCCGCTTTTTTCTTGTACCCCTCCTTTTTAGCCTCTCCGATCAAAGGTCCCAGGGGGCTTTGCTCCTCGCCCTCTTTGGCTTCCCAGTAAAGGCCGTCCTTCTTACCAGGCTCACTCAAAAACTTCTGTGAGTATTCGAGTACCCCGTCGCCATTTCTGTCCTTCGAGGCATATTCTCGCTGGGCGTCAACGTATGCCAGACAGACCTGAATGGCGCTAAGCTCATTTTTGCCGATCCTGCGGTTCAAAAGCTCTTCTTTGCCGTGCTTTGCGGAAAACCGCCAATCCTTCCCTACCCTTTCGATTGGAATAGGAAAAGGCCAGGCTTCGTTCCCTATTTCAAGAACCGCCTTACTACTGTTGACCTCTGCTATCCGATTCTTTTCCTGATACGCCTGAAGGAAACGCTCGCGGCCTGCTCTGTCGGCAACTTCGTCTCCGGAGCTTATGAGTTGTTTTGCCCCTGGACCATAACCGAAGATGGCCAGCAGCTTCTTCTCGTCATTTGCGCCAAGGGCCTCAACCAGTGCTCTGACCGCTTCCTCCGGGGACCTGAAGGTCGCCTGGACCGCTCCGGGGGACCTTTGGGACCCATCGCTCTTCTTGTACGCGTCGCTAGGCCAAATAACAGGTGCCCCTCTTGCTGATGGGCTGTAACAAAACAAAACTGATATCAGGGAAGCCACAATACCGATGGCTAAACCCAGGAAAAACACACTTTGCCTTTCCCTGTTTTTTTTGAGTAGAAGCATTATTTAATCCTCCCTAAGGCAGGGTTTGTCATAAATTCGGCGCCTTCATCCCCGTTTCAATGGACGCAATTCTTGTGATTGGAAGCCACCCGCTATCTGCGGCCGCCACCGCCGCCGCCACCGCCACGGGCACCACCGCCACCACCGCCTCCGCCGGCACGGCCACCGCCTCCGCCACCAGAGAAACCGCCCTGGCGCCCGCCACCACCAGACCTTTGACCGCCATATCCTCCCGGGGAGCCCTGGCGGCTCGATTGACCACGGTTCGAACTCATCCTGGCATTACTGCCGCTCCCCGCACCTTGGAATGCCCCTCCGCTGCGGCCCTGGAGACCCTGTTGTACGGAGGCTGCGGTGGGTCTGGCCGAAGCACCCGCTCCGGGCCTCTGAGCTGGAAGTTGCGACGCACCGGGCCTGCCGGCCCCTGCCGATACGCCCTGACCCGGCCGTCCGGCCCCTCCCGATGGGAGCTGTGATGGCCTCTGCCCACCGGCACCCGCGGATGGTCGCTGGCTCGGGGTGTTGCCGCGAAAATCGTTCCTGCCACCTGCTGCACCTGTGCCTCCGCGCCCTGCAGAGGGCCGGGTTGCGACGCTTCCGTTGCGAGCGCCCCCGTTCCATTTTCCGGTCTGAACATTTGAAACGCGGTTGCTATTGATGTTTGTGTTGCGGTTTATATTGGCGTTCATGGATCCGCCGCCCCAGTTCCAGTTGCCCCAGCCGTTATTCCAGGCGGCTCCGACAGCCACGCCGGCGGCAAAGCCGATTACCCCCGCGGCAACGGCCCCTCCGTAAGGGTAGTAAGGATAAGGAGGATAAGCCGGGTAAGGCCAGGCACCGTAGACCACCGCCGGGTTATAGGTGGGCACGTAGACCACAGTCGGGCTGGCAGGTTCGATCACAATCGCTTCCCCTTTGACTTCCACCTTCTGCTCATTCGTGGTTTTCAGATTACCCTCGGCCTGAGCCTTGGCGCGCAGCTTCTGGACGGTGTCCATGACATCGGACTGCTGAGCCAGGAAAGCATTACCCAACGTCTGGGTCCATTCCAACTGTTCGCTCATCATGGCAAGAACTTCTGGAAAGGGCACCAGCGCTTTCACGCTGAGGTCCCATTTCATCTTGTCCAGGGCTGCGTTAAGCTGGTCTCCCTTCAGGTCCTTGTTTTGCTTTACCCAGCGGTCCGCCGACACGACCTCAAGTGGAAAGGTCGCCGCTACGAGTACGTTAGCGAGCAGGGAGTCAGGGTAAAGGGCGATTGGAGCAAGCATCTGATTGAGTGCTTCCTCTCCAAATGCTGTGGAAGTACCCGTCTCTTGCCCCAAGACTCCTGATGGCGCTGCCAGAAGCAAAATCAGCATCGCTATCAGAGCATGCTTACAAGTTGTCGACCTTTTCATAATTGCCCCTCCATTCTTGAGGTGTCTATGCGAATCCTCGGATCCATTTCCCGGGCTCTCGTATCGAAGTGTAGCCAGGGAAGGCGGATAAGCGATCCAAATAGTTGCTGAGGATCGTCCTCCGACCCGCTTGGGTGAGAACCCCAGCCGGGTGCTTCGGCCAAAGTTCGGGGGCTCACCCGAGCCATCCCGGCTGGCAGGAGAACTCTATCTGTTTCCAAATCTTCTCGACTTTCTGGATCCCAAATTTTCCCACTCTCTCCTTCGCCATCTTGCCGGCTGTCCCGGTGAGCAATGATTCATACTTTTTCGAGCATGGGTTAATGGCCTTGTACGACATCCGTCAATTCTTCCTGCAACCGACTTTCTCTTCAGTTGCTTGGGGAATATTGGATTTGGGGTTTAACAGCGGGAGCCGGGGGAGCCTCAGTGAGTTTGTCGGCCTCATTCACCCAACCCCCTCCCATGGCTTGGTATATGGCGACGAGCGAAGCTAAGACCGAGCCGTGGACCTGTGCATAGTTGAGTTCGGCTGGAAATAGCTGGGTTTCCGCGTAGAGTACCGTGAGATACTGCGTGTAGCCGCCATCGTATAGCATCCGTGCCAGGCGGGCGTACTCCCTTAGTGCCTTGACGAGTCTTTCCTGGGCCTGGAGTTGGTCGGCAGATTCCCGGTAAGACGAGAGCGCATTTTCTACGTCCCCGAATGCGCTTTGTATGGCGTTCTCATAAAACAACAGCGCCGCCTTCTGTCCTGCTTCGGCCTGCTTGACCTGGCCGGCAATTGCTCCCGCAGTGAAAATCGGCCCGGTAAAAGACCCGGCATAACTCCACATTCGTGCCGGCCCTTTGAAAAGATTGGACAGGTCGGAACTGGCAGTGCCGAGGGCACCGGTAAGCGAGATAGTAGGGAAATAAAGCGCCTTGGCTGCGCCGATCTGGGCGTTTGCGGCAATCAGGTTCTGCTCCGCCTGGGCGAGGTCGGGCCTTCGCTCGAGCAACTGCGACGGCAAACCGGATGGCACGGTCGGGAGTGTAAGGTTAGAGAGCGGCTTGCCGCGCTCGATATGGCCGGGGTTGCGCCCGAGCAGGATGCATATGGCGTTCTCGGTCTGCACGATCTGGGACTTGATCGGCGGGATCGCCGCCGCCGCGGTTTCGTACTGGGAGCGCGCCTGCTCGACGGTCATAGTGGAGACCTGGCCGTGTTTGAACTTCAGCTCGAACTGGCTGACCGTTTCCCCGTAGGTGCCGAGCGTACGCTCGGCTATTTCGAGCTGATTGTCGAGGGTGAGGAGCTGAAGGTAACTGGTCGCAGTTGATGCGACCAGGGAAAGGATAACGCCTCGGCGGGCTTCTTCGGTAGCGAAAAGGCTCGCCTGGGCGGCCTCCGTGAGCCGCCGGATGCGGCCCCACAGGTCGATCTCCCAGTTGGCGCCTGCTAGCAACTGGAAAGACGACTGCGGGTTCGAGATACCTGGCGTCAGCGGAATAGCGGTGCTCTGACTCAGTCGCTGGCGTGTGGCGCTCCCGCTGTAGCTGACCTGTGGAAACAACTGCGCGCGGGTCTGCATGAGCACGCCCGCGGCCTGTTCGATGTTGGCGGCGGCGATCTTCACCGTCTTGTTATTGGCCAGCGCTTCGGCGATCAGGGCGTCGAGCACCGGGTCATCGAACCGCTTCCACCAATCGGTGTTAGCAGTGTCGCGCGCCTCCTTTTCTTCATACTGGAAGGACGGTGGAGTATCCACAGCGGGGCGGCGATAATCAGGACCGACCATGCAGCCAGTTAGTAAAACGGCGATTGCAAAGACAGGGAACCGGCGCATATCAGTCTCCCTCCACATGTTCAACGGTTGCATCCGCTGGTGCGCCAGTGCCGGCTTCTCTCAACTTTTTCTTTGCCTCGGAGCGCTCACTCAGCCTGTCAAAGATGTAGAAGAAGAGCGGAACGTAGAGCATGGCAAGTGTGGCCTCGCCAATCATACCGCCCATGATTCCCGTGCCGATCGAGTGACGCGCGTTGGCGCCTGCTCCTGTGGCGATGGCAAGAGGCAACACTCCGAAAACGAACGCGAGCGAGGTCATGATGATCGGCCTGAACCTTTCTTCGCCGGCCTGAATCGTAGCGTCCATTATCGAGAGCCCCTGCTTGCGCAGGTCGACCGCGAAGGTTACTCTCAGCACCGCGTTCTTGGCCCCAAGGCCGATGAGCACCAGCATGCCGATCTGAAAGTAGACGTCGTTTTCGAGGCCGCGCATAGCATTGAAGGCCAGGGCGCCAAGGATGCCGAAAGGCACGGCTGTCATAACGGAGCCGGGCAGGGTCCATGACTCGAACTGGGCAGCCAGCACCAGGAACACTATTATTAGGCCGAATACGAAGGCCGATGCGGAGGTTCCCCCCGATTTGGCTTCCTCGTAAGCCATGCCCGACCAGGCATAGCCGTAACCGCTGGAGAGCACTTCACCTGCCACCTCCTCCATCGCTTTGAGAGCCTGACCCGAGCTATATCCTGCAGCGGCGCCGCCGGTAATCTGGGCTGCGGGGAAGCTGTTGAAATGAGGTACGAGATCGGGGTCGGTAACGAAATCGGTCGTAACCATAGCCGACAGTGGAACCATCTTGCCGTCGACCGATCTCGTGTACAGCCTGGTGATGTCATTGGGCTCCATGCGGTATGGGGCGTCAGACTGAAGGATGACGTTCCAGACGCGGCTGTACTGGTTGTACTGGCTTGCCTGGATCGAGCCGAACTGGGCCTGGAGGGCGCTGTACACATCTTCTACCGGGACCCCGAGGAGCACCGCCCTGGAGCGGTCGACCTTAGCCCGCAACTGTTGCGAGGAAGCTCGAAAAGTGCTGTTTAGACCGGAAAGCTCGGGGCGTGCGCGTGCTTTGACCAGAAATTGCTGGGTGATCTCGTAAAGACGTGCCGGGTCCCCGGCGGCCTTGTCCTGTAACCAGAACTCGAACCCTCCCGTCGTCCCGATGCCGGGGATTGCCGGGGGCGCGATCGGGATCGTGATTCCGGTCTTGATGTTCCGGGCCTCGGCGGCGACCTTCGAGAGCACGGCTTCGGCGCTTTCCTTGCGGGCTCGTTCGCTTGAGGAGTAGCGCTCTTTGAAGTCTTTTAACGTCACAAAAAATGTCGACACGTTGGTCTTGTATTGGCTGTCGATAAGGCTGTACCCATTGATTATCGTCCGGTTGTCCACCGCCGGATTACTCGCGAATAACTCGTCCACAAGGCTTGAAGTCTCGGAAGTCCGATTAAGGCTTGCAGCATCGGGCATGACGATCTGGGCCATGACGTAGCCCTGGTCCTCGTTGGGTACGAAGGCTGTAGGAGTTGTCCGGAACAAGTGCACAAGCCCCCAGATCAAGACGGCCAGGATCAGGAAGGCCACGGTCATCCGCTTTATCATGAACACCACCGCATCGCCGAAAGCCAGGGTAAAACGGTCGAACAAGCGGTTGAACCAGGCGAAGGGGCCTTTCTGGGGCGGATTGGAGTGCTTCAGCATGACTCCGCACATCGCAGGCGTGAGCGTCAGCGCAACAAATCCCGACAGAGCAACGGAGATCACTATGGTGATGGCGAATTGTTTGTAGAGTTGACCCGTAGTACCGGGAAGGAAGGCAGCCGGGATGAAAACCGACGCCATGACCAGCACCACAGCTATGAGCGATGCGCCGATCTCCTCCATGGCCTTTAGGGTGGCCTCCCTGGGAGGGAGATGGACCTTCACCATGTTCCGTTCTACGTTCTCTACAACCACGATTGCATCATCCACCACCATACCAATGGCGAGCACGATGCCGAAAAGCGTCAGAAGATTGATCGAAAACCCGAGCGCAAGCATTCCGCAGAACGTGCCTATCAGGGAAACAAAGATCGCGACCGTACAAATAATCGTTGAGCGAAAGCTCTGTAAAAAGAGGTAAACGACCAGCACTACCAGCACTATTGCTTCGAACAGGGTGTGGATCACCTCCTCGATAGACAGCCGCACGAAATCGGTGGTGTCCAGGGCGATCACGTACTCGATTCCGTCCGGCATTGTGCGTTTCAATTCCTCCATGGTCTTGCGCACACCCTTGGAGACGTCGAGCCCGTTGGCCCCGGGTTGTTGATAGACGATGATCGGGGTTGCCGGCGAACCGTTCAGCCTGTTGTCGTCAATGTACTGTCTGCGGCCGACTTCGGCCCGCGCAACGTCTTTAACGCGGACGATAGCGCTGCCGTCCTGGCTCGCACGGAGGATTATGTCCTCGTACTCCCAAGGCTTTATATAAGAGGGCTCAGTCACGACCGGGTAGGTCAACTGCACCTGCTTGTCACTTGGCTGCTGCCCTACCTGGCCGGCCCCCCACAGGGCGTTCTGCTTGGATACTGCATTTTGGATGTCGGTTGTCGTTATTCCGAGGGACGCCATACGGTCCGGGTTCATCCAGATGCGCATCGCCTGGTCCGGCACCCCGAAGATCTGGGCCTGCCCCGCGCCATTGACGCGCTTGATCGCATCCAGAATGTAGACGTTGGTGTAGTTGGTGACGTACTCAGGGCTGTAGCGTCCGTCCTTGTTGTAAACCGAAATGATCATCAAAGGGCTGGACGACTTCTTCTGAACCGAGACGCCGTACTGGACCACTGCTGATGGTAGTTGCGGCATGGCCAGATTCACACGGTTCTGCACCTGCACCTGGGCGATGTCGGGGTCGGTATTCAAGGTGAAGTAGACCGTAAGGGTCATCTGGCCGGTGCTGGAAGAGGTCGAGATCTGGTAGAGCATGTTGTCGACGCCGTTGACCTGGGCTTCTATAGGCGCGGCCACAGAATCGGCGACCGTCTTAGAGTCGGCGCCTGGATAGGTTGCCGTAACCTGGACCTGTACAGGCGTGATCGGCGGGTACTGCGCAACAGGCAGGGCTTTCATCGCCACCAGGCCGGCGATCACGATTATGAGCGAGATGACCGTCGCGAAGATCGGACGCTCGACGAAGAACTTGGAGAACATGAGTCGGTGCCTCCTGTACCTATTTGCCGCTTTTTGCCGAATCGGTCTTAGTGGCGCCGGCCTCCGGCGCCTCCGTCTTCTCCATCGCTGGTGAGGCTTTTACCAGAGCGCCGGGACGAAGCGTGAGGGCTCCATCGACCACCACCCGATCACCTGCGCGCAAACCATCGAGGACAAACCAGTCGTTTTCGTACGCGTCGCCAAGCGTCACGGGCCGCGGCTCGGCTTTATCGTCTTTGTCCACCACCCACACGAAATGACCCTTGGGTGACTGCTGGACCGCGCGTTGTGGGACGAGGACCGCGTTCGGCCGAACCGCGCCCTTCACGCGTACTCGCACAAATTCGTTCGGTCGCAGCCAGTTGTCGGGGTTGTCAACGGTCACACGGATGAGGAACGTTCCGGTCTGTGCGTTGAACATCGGATTGGCGAAAGTCACCCGCCCGGTGTGCGGGAAAATCGAGCCGTCGGCAAGGACAATCTCAGCAGTGAAATTCTTGTCTTTGGGTTCGCGCACCAACCCCTTCGCAATCTGATCGTGGAACTTCAGCCTGTCATTCTCGGAAAGGCTGAAGTTGACATAGCTCGGAGAGATCACGGCAACGCTGGTGAGTTGGCTGGTACTTTGATTAACGTTAAGGTAGGTGCCGTCCTGCTGCAGCGCAAAACTGGTAATGCCGTCAACCGGCGACTTGATAACAGTATACCCAAGATTGAATTCCGCCTGCTCGACCACCGCTTTGGCCTGGGAAACCGCGGCGGAGGCGGTCTGAAACTGGCCGGTGGCGTCGTCAAGCTCCCTTTGGGAAAGTGCATTGGCGGCGGCAAGGGGCTTCACTCGGGCCAGGTTCTTGCGGGCTACTTCCAGGGCCGCTTCCTGCATTGCAAGTGCTGCCTTGGCCTGGTCGAGCTGTGCCTGAAACGGTTTTCGGTCCATCAGGAAGAGCGTTTGCCCCGACTTTACGATCTCACCCTCGGTATAGACCCGCTTTTCGAGAAAACCGCTTACCCGCGCTTGAATATTCACCTGGCGGGAACTCTGCACCTGGGCGACATACTCGAACGAGACCGGCGTGTCCCTTGGCGTGACGGTGACCACCGTGACCTCCACCGGACGTTGGCCTCCCTCGGAGCGTGTTGCCTCATGTTTTTCACAGCCGCAATAGGCAAACAACGTAAAAGATGCCAGCGAGGCGAAAAAAATCCGACGCCAAAAGCTGCGCCGATGGGGGACCGGCACATAACCGAAAAAGAGCGCGTATTGCAAAATCATCCTCCTATCCTCCCAACGGTTAATAATCTTCACTAAATCAGAATACCCCAATTGCCGCTTTTCTTATCAGGTAGTCCTTTGCTCAAGGTGTTCCAGGATCTCCTCTTCCAGTTCGCTGAGTAGTGAGGAGAACTCGTTTCGAGAATTCGGGGTCTGTAAGATAAGGGTAGGCATCCTGAAGTGCACCTATAATTTCGTTCGTTGGTGGATTCCTCTTAAAGGGACTGGTTGGGCGCTAACAAAAAGGCTGGACAGGCTGGAATGTCGGTGTAACGCCTTAAGCCAGTATTCACTCCATAAAGTGGATGGTGACATGAGATATAGCGATATCCATGCCAGCAGCGAAGGGAGAACCGCTATCTCTCTAGTATGTTGATTTCTAAGGAATTGTGGGTAATGTCGTTGTCTTGACGATGGAAGAGCCAAGGCAGCACGGACCCACTATTTTGGGAATATCCCAACGTGTTATTGGGAATTCGCAAGGCAACGCAATGCCGGCAGATATAAGAATATCTTTATTCTTTGGCAGGATTGAGGCCGGCCACAGCCTGATGTTCCGGCGCGGCTGTATCCAGCGCGGCGATTTTACGCACATAAAGGCTGATCCCCGGCAATGTAGTGAACCCATGACCGAAGACGCTCAAGAAAACCGTCACCATCACTGCCACCTGGATAACTAGTTCTCCTGGCAGATGAGACTCCTGCTCCAGATATACCAGGCCGAGCACTATGGAGGCCAACCCCCTTGGGCCAAACCATCCGATGAAGATCACCGTGGCCGTGCTCAGGCGCGTTCGGATTAACGAAACCACAACCGGGAGCATCCTGACCGCCGTCAGGCTGATGACCCCATAGGCAATATACGTCAGGTTGACTTGATGCAGTGCACGGGCGGCAAACATGCCGAAAAGGAAAAACACGAAAAAATTGAATAGCTCTCCCCAACCCTCGGTAAACTCGAGACTTTGCTCGCCGGCCTCCTTGAACACAATCTGGACTGCGAGACCGGCGACGTAGGCGGCAATGAACATACTTGCACCGATTGGTTCAGACCCCACCACACATAGGAGCGGCAGGGCCACCAGGCCAAGTTGCTGAAGGGATTCCGCCATCCATCCCTTGCGCCGGGCATTGCCAAGGAGCCAGCCACCTGCCAGACCGACCACCAGACCAACCAGCGCGCCGAACCCAAGTTGCTCCACCATAAATCGAACCAGAACCCAGCCTGTGCCCTTCGTACCGGTGCTGGCCAGATCAATGAAGAACAAAAGAAACGGGACGGATAATCCGTCGTTAAGACCCGCTTCAACGCTCAGTGCCTGGCGAATGCGCGCAGGCACTCTCGGACTCCTGACTATCACTGCGCCCAGGCCTGCATCGGTCGGAGCCAGGATTGCGGCAAGAATGCCTGCTTCCCAGACCGATAGCTGGGGAAACACCATGACTGCGCCGATTGCCCCAAGCAGGATCGTCAGCGGCATGCCAATGCATAATAACCTGACGGGCAGTGTATTGTGCTTCAGGATGCGCAGATTAATTCGAGAGGCGTCGGAGAAGAGCAGCAGAACCAGGCCGACCTCGGCGAACATGAGCAAGGACTCCCGGTAGGCTTGCAGTTCACCCTCTACCGGCAGTGTGAGCATGAGCAGTATCCCCGCCGATGTGAACACTACCGGGGCAGTCAGGATAGTGTGCTCCAGTCTCTTGGATGCGAGGCTGTACAGAAAAATGAGCAGTACGAAGGCTGCAATAATGATCATATTCTACCTGTTCGCTGCCTTGTTCCCAGCCGTCTTGATCCTTCTCCGATCTTCCCGATCTCTCGGCTACTGTCTATCCGGAAGCTCCAATACCGACATTACATGACAAATTGGCAGATGAATATCTGATCTGCAGCGCTCTTGGGTTAAATCCATCAAGAGACTTCTTACAGAAAAGCAAGATGGTCAGCAAGAATAATATGTGCCCACTCTAATGCCCATCAGGCGTTGAAAGTAGCCAAACCTTGCCGGAGTTGAACCTGCAGCCGGCCACGATTTCGTAAATGTATGATCTGAACGTGGCAAATTTTCGGAACGTCGAGATTTCACGGTCCAGGAGAGCTGCCTTAACTTTTCACTAAAAGTACTTGCCTGGCCTATGTTATTGTAATCGTCATGTCCTCGGAACCTCCATAATTAAATGAGGGATCAAAGAAATCAGTCTGAGTCAGCCGTTCGAGTCTGTACCTGGTTCCTTGACGAAGCAAAGGGGAATGAGATGTCCCGAATAAAGTTTTATGGTGTGAGAGGGTCCATTCCGGTTTGCAGTGAGGGATTTCAGAAATTTGGCGGCAATACTAGCTGTGTTCTGTTGGAAGGCCCCAAACGCACGGTTATTTTGGACGCCGGCACTGGTATCCGCGAGTTGGGTAAAGAGATGGCTCAGGATCCTCACCTGGGCATCGATCGTCCCTGCTATCTGGCGTTCTCCCATTTCCATTGGGACCACATTCAAGGACTGCCCTTTTTTGCTCCCGCATACGATTCAAGGCGTACTTTCACCATCAGTGCAATTGGCCGAGGGGATCGCGGCAAGGATTTGCGAAGCATCTTCGAGGCCCAGATGCAGGAAGATTACTTTCCCGTCAGCCTCGACGGCATGGGTGCAAAAATTGTATTTCTGCACAATGCCGAGAGCCACATGAGTATGGAGACGGCTTTTGTCAGGGTAGTTAAACACAACCACCCCGGCGGGGCTTACAGTTACCGCTTCCAGGATACAGAAGGCAAAATCGTCGTATACTGTACCGATATCGAGCACGGCGAGCGTATTGACCCTCGGATTATTGAATTAGCGCATGAAGCGGACGTTTTGATCCACGAAGCTCAATACACCCATGAAGAATTGCCGCGGTATAAAGGCTGGGGTCACAGCAGTTATCCACAGGCATTGGAAGTGGCGGAAAAAGCACAGGTTAAGCAACTCATTATCACGCATCATGATCCCGACCATAACGATGAATTCTTGAGTGATGTCGAAAAGCAATGTCAGGTTCGTTTTCCTAACGTCTTCCTGGCAAGAGAGAAAATGGAAATAGTGATCTGAGCTTTGGCAGAGACAAAAAAGTCTCGTTCGGAGTGCATCAGATCTTCGGAGGGCATTGCCTGCGGCCACTGCCATTCACGGAGATCCACGATGCCCATGGTGAGTCTACGCATGGTGGATCGCTCTCACTTGCCTCCTGCTCCCCCTTCAGCGGTTGGCAACTCGATTGCGGCTTGAATGCCCAACGATCCTCCCAGACCCTGCGAATCCGGGATCAGAGCAAGCGCCCGGTCCTCGGCGAAGGCGTAATGCCCCTCGATCGTGCGATCCAGAAGCTCCAGTTGCTGGCGCAACTCGTCATGGCGATGCGGCGGCAGAGTTTGCACGAGATTTTCAAGCATCGAACGCATCCGCCGCATAATCTGGACGCTGCCCGCCCCGCAATGACGTATCTCGGTACAAGTGAGATGCACAAAGTCCTCCCAGTTCGGCGTCCGGAAAACGAGCCGCAGTTCGCCGGCCGCATCGCAGATCTCCTCGCCTCGGAGCTGCCGCAGACCGACCAGCCGAAGCAGACGGTGAAGCTGGTCGATGGCGAGCACCGCCGTTGTTGGATCGTTGATGGCAGGTGACAACGCTTTGATGGCGATATCGACCAGGATGCGGAATGCAAAGGTCGGGTCCTGCTCGATAGTACGTTCGGACCCGAGCGCGACCTCCGCCCTCAGCCGACTGTCGTCGAAGGCAGCGCCGCCATACAATCGAAACAGAGGCTCATCCACCCCCACGAAGTCCCCCACCTGGGGGACGAATTCGATAATCCCGTTGGCGTTCCGCGCCTGGGCGACCAGTCCATCCAGATCCACGGCGAGCACGATCCCCGAGGTGCCCGATTTGGCGACGATGCGGTCAGGGGATGAGGGCCTGCGGGACGTCTCGACGGGGCGCGGGCGCGTGGTTGACTCCGGATATACGCTCTTGATGACCGCTATCCCGGACTCTCCCACGCGCTGCACGATGCTGACAGGCCGCAAAAATCGTGCTGCGTAGTCGATGAGATAAAGGAAAACCACAATCGACATTAACCCCAACACCGCTGCAATGAACGTGTTAAACTGGTGGACGGTCTCGCCGCCCATCCTGGTCAACACCCTCATGGTGAACAACAGGGTGAAGACAAAATAGCCGACAGTAAACCGGATCGCATTGTCCCGTAAAATCGTCGTCGCGATGATACGTGGAGTGTACTGCCCTCCTGCGACTTGAATCGCGACGAGCAGCGAACCGAATGTGAATACCAGGAAAGAAAGGTTTAGCGTGACTATCGTATTGAGCCCCGACCGCGCTCCCACCATAGTCAGTCCCAAAAACGCGGTCTTTTCGTCAATTTGTCCGGTCCGCAGGAGCCAGCCGCCGATTGCGTACGTAATGCGGTGGACCACCATATAAAGCATTACAGAAAAAAAAGGCACGAGCCACAGCGAGGCTCTGATGTAGCTCTTGATGACGTACCGCCGATTCCATGTCATTTGCTTTTCTCCGTCAAAATCCGTAGTGTCGCAATCTCGGGCTTGAGCATGTTGCACTCTTCCTTTAGTAAACGCATCGAGCGCTATGCGAGCAGTCGCACTCGCCCGGTCTCGATCTCGCACACCGCCCCAGCCAGCTTCATGCGGCCCTCGGCCATTCGCGCGCGGCCCTCGGGCGTCTCAAGGAGTTGGCACATGGCCCAACGGACGTTGGCCTCGACAGCACTCTCAAGCTGTTGCTGTGGCGGAAGCAACGGGTCGATTTCGTCAAGACCCGGAAGGATGTTATCGAGCAGCAACTGGATGCGCGAGCGCTCCCTCGCGCCCTGAAATTTCGCCGCGAGCGCCGCCTGCACGGCGCCGCAGCCTTCGTGTCCGAGCACCATGAACAGATGCGTTTTGAGGTGAGTCCCGGCGTACTGGAGGCTGCCCAGGACCTCGGGCGACACAACGTTGCCCGCCACGCGAATGATGAACAGATCGCCGAATCCCGCATCGAAAATCAGCTCCGGCGGCACCCGCGAGTCGCTGCAGCCCAAGATGGTCGCGTAGGGTCGCTGGGCTTTGGCGAGATCGGCGAGAACCTCCTTGGGCACCCTCGAAAAGCGTGGCTCACCTCGCAGGAAACGCGCGTTGCCCTCCATCAAGCGCGCGAGAGCGTCGTCCGCGCTGACCGAGCCAACATTGCCGTTGTGGACGGTCATCGTGCCACCTCTGTGAGGGCCAACGAGTAAAGCAGCGCGGCGGCGAGGACGGTTTCTGTTTTCATGGTTTCGTCCCTCTGTTCAATACTTTGTTCGACACACCTGAGGCGAGTTCATACAAGATGATCACCATACTATTCAGCCGGCCTTACTATTCAGGTAATGGTCTTCTTCCGAGGCATGAGTCCTAAGCGAGTCTAAAGCCGCATTCAGTACGCCCCCAAGAATGATCAGGAGAGCTACAACATAGAACCATACCATCAACATGATTATACTTCCGAGGCTTCCATAAATGGCCGAGTAATTTCCAATGTGATTGATATAGTAGGAAAAGCACCACGAGACAATATGCCAAACGACCGTAGCGAAGAGAGCTCCCGCCAGTACGCTTTTGAATCTTATCCGCTTATTGGGGGCAAAGTAGTAGATGCCTGCAAGCACCCCTATCATGATGCAGAAGCTAAGGACCCACCTGGCAATGTTCCAAAGCGTGAGAAATACCGACGATAACCCCATATATGAAAAGATGAGACGTCCAATTCTCTCTCCGAACACAGGAAGGAGAAGCGACACCACTATGGCGGGAATCATCATGAATGTCAGAGCGATTGCTACTGCCCTGGATCGAAGGAATGATCTGTCTTCAGTCACCTCGTAGGACTTGTCGAGAACGTTTATTATGGAATTCAGCGCACTCGACGCGGACCAGATTGCAGCAATGGCGCCAAAAGACAAAAGTCCTGTTTTCCTGCCAGCCAGCACGCTGCGGACATTATCCGCGATAATGCCCGCGGTTTCGGGAGGCACGAACCTCTTCACCAGATTTATCACATCGTCGGCATTAATGGAGGTATAGCCCAGCAACGTTATCGCAAAGATCAGAAACGGGAAAAGGGACAAAAGGAAAAGATAGGCAAGCTGAGCGGCAAGTCCGGAGGGATTGATGTTTGCTAACCTTGCCAGATACACGTCTTTGAATTTGATCATGTCTCTTTGGTTCATGAATCCACTTCACTCCGGATTGATGCCACCTCCGGTTCATGGCAGGTGGTTCTCAAAATTCATAGTCTAATTCAACATTCCCCTCAGTTGAAATTGTGATTAAGGCTTGATGCATTTCTCCCGGCCGCCTGAGATAAAAGACGCCCCCTGGTCAGGCCGGTTGAGTTGCGGCATGAGGATGGACCCGGCTCCCTGCGCCGCAAGGCACAGTGGCCATTTTTCATGGCTCTTGCCGGGCGGGCGGCTCTACCTCGGCGATCTCATCATCGACCCATGCCGATAGCAATGTGTGGGAGACGGCAAGCACCACCGGCCCCACGAAGATGCCTATGAGGCCGAATGCGATCAGACCGCCTACCACGCCGGCGAAAATGAGGAGCAAAGGAAGGTCGGCGCCTTTCTTGATTAAAATAGGGCGCAAGAAGCTGTCCATAGCTCCGACCACCAGGGTCCAGACGAGAAGAAACGTTCCCCAGCCGATGCTGCTGCTCCAGTAGAGCCAGACCACCGCGGGGACCAGCACGATCAGGGCGCCGATTTGTGCGATTGCCAGCATGAACATCACTGCCGTGAGGACCGCAGCAAGAGGAACTCCGACGATGGCGAGGCCTATGCCGCCCAGGACCGACTGAGCGAGAGCGGTCACCACAACCCCGAGAGCGACGCCGCGCACGGCCTGTCCGGCCAACCGGATCGATGTCTCCCCCCTCGGTCCTGCCAAACGATGTCCAAAACGCTTTGTCCATGTGGCCAGACGCTCACCGTTGGCGTAAAGGAGTGCGGCAAACACAACGGTCAGCAGGAATTGGAGGACCAGGACCCCGAAGCTCCCTACCTCCGTAATGAACCATCGGACGGCGTCGCCGCCATATGGGGCCAGTTTTTGCACGAAATCCTGTATCCCCGCTACCGCAAGCTTCTCCCATGCCGCCACCAGCTCCTTGCCGAAGAGCGGTATAGTGCCCAGCCAGGCCGGCGGAGGCGGAACCTCAAAGGTAGCCAGCGACTTCACGAAGCTGGTTATCCGATGCTCGTTCGACACAATTGTGCCGATGGACAGCCAGAGAGGCACCACCAGTAAGCAGAGAAGGACCACCGTCATCACCGCCACCGCCAGCGACCGTCGGCCCCAAAGCCGGCTTTGGATGGAAACCATCAACGGCCAGGTTGCCGTCACAATCGTCACCGACCAGATCGCGGCCCCCAGGAATGGTTTGAGTATCCATAGCGACGTACCGAGCAGAGCCCCGATGAAGAGCACCGCAAAAAAGGTGCGGGTGATGTCGCGTTGGTTTTCAGTCATGGTGAGTCCCTTTTTCAGCAGCCTTCTCAGTTTTCAGGTTTATTCCGAATCAGGACCTCGGGCATGGACTTATGGTCCAAGACTATCTGCGAATATGGCAGCTCGATGCCCTCTTCCTTGAACCGCCGCAAGACGCCCCTGAGAAGTTCGTTCTTAACAGACCCAAGGCCATTTTGAGGGTCGTTTATCCAGACCCGCAACTCAAGATTAAGACCGTTATCCCCGAAGCCTCTAACAAAGCAGACAGATTTGGGTTCCTGAAGGACTCGCCGGGTGTCCGCGGCTGCTTCCAGCATCAACTTGGTGGCTTTCTCCAGATCGGAGTCGTAAGAAATTCCTACGGGGACCTTCAGCCTGAGGAGATTGTTGCTGTAGGACCAATTGATCACTTCACCGGTGATCAGATTCTCATTGGGTATAAGATGCTCAATGGCATCCCGTGTGACTACAGAGACATAGCGGCTGCCGAGGAAATTGATCGACCCGTAGGTGTTTCCCAATTGAATCACGTCGCCGGGCTTTATGGATTTATCCGCCAGGATCATGAAACCACTGACCAGATTGGCGAAAATTTTCTGCAGGCCAAAACCGATTCCAAGCCCCAGGGCCCCGCCGAACAGTGCAAAAACTGTCAGATCGATCCCCATATAGTGCAGAACGAAGACCACGGATGCGGAGAACAAAAACAACCTGCAGAGTTTATGAATCAGGGTCTGGTTTGCGGCAGGCAGGCCAGATCCGGTCTGCAGCCAGAGATTTAAAATGATCAACAGGTTCCTTGAAAGCCAGTAAAGAAACAACAACAGCCAAGAGGCCCTAAGAATGGTCAGCATGGAAACATGTACATTGCTGATTGCGAAGTAGATATTGGTAAGAAGTCTTGTCCCGATGTCGTCGACATGGAAGATTCGAACAATGGCCCAAAGCCAGATTGCCACGGTAAGGATTGCAGCCCAATAACGATTCGTCATCGGGACGGCGAGAAATCGAACAAGAAACATGGCTAATGCCAGAAGCAACAGGACTTCGACGCCTTCCGAGGGCCAATTGAAATGATGCGCCAGGCGAAATCCAATTCCCAGGAAAAGAACAAACAGGATGGGGCGGGCGACCTTAAGGAAAGCTCTGGCTTTCCGCAGGTCGGGGGATTCCTCGCCCAAACCGGATAGTGCCATGTACCGTTCAAACCATGAACGGATGGCTCCGGCAGCCTTATGGGCCAGCAGGAAAGCGAAGCCACCGGCGGCGAGCTGGGCTGCCACGGCCCAGGTTAGGACCTGGTTTAGAAAATACTGCTGGACCTGCGGCCAGATCTTTTCCGAAGATAAAAGTGCAGATGAAATGTCCATCGTACTCTCCAACGAAATGGCCTTCATACTGCCGGGCCGTCAACGGGGAGAAGGAATATCCTATTTTTTGCCCGTTCTTCATTAGAACTCAGCACCCACTCCAAGAAATGGTCCGTAATTCCACATATTGTATGCGAACTTTTGATTGCCGCTTCCTGTTGCGTAGTCTGTATAAAGGACGCTGTAGCCGAAATTTACGAAGTAACATTTGTTGATCTTGTACTTTGCCTCCAAGTCCATGTTGAACAAGAAATCCGAATTGACGGTAAAGCCCCCGAATTCAGTTTTAACGGAGGTGGTCCACTTTTCTCCGGGCCTCCACAAGACGCGCCAGCCAACAAAGGGGTCAACCCAGTCTGTGGACTTGTCGGACGCGAAGGTTCTGCTCCTCCCGAGGGGGCCGCTTACCTCAAGGTCCACTATTGTGCGGAAATAGGTGTCGCGGGCGCCGGCAAGCACCGCGACGGTCAGTTCAGGCATGTTCGAGACCAGGCAGCGAGAGGCAAAGACGTCATAGGACAGCGCCGTTTCGCCAACAGAATAGACGCTCGTAACGTCGGCACTGCCCCGGATCGTGAACCCAGGTGGATCAAGAATGGGAATCTGTATGTCTCTTTGATTCGATACGGTCTGGTTCGCTTTCACATAGAACCCGTCAATGAAAAATCCCCATGGTCCCTTGCTCACCTCGAAGCGCCCGCCGAGAATAAACACGAGAGCATTAAGTGATTGAAGTTCATCGTTAAGGCTAACATCGACAGAAGAAGACCTACCTTTGGCAGTAACGACCCCTTGGAATGCAGGGACCCATTCACCCAGACCGAAGGAGAAATGCCAATCGTCATATCCCTTGACGTGCTCTCCCGAATTGTCGGGCCCAGGAGCCTGCTGGGCAACAACCGGGAGCACCGTGGCCGCCAGCAAGCCAATGCAAAGCAGTGCCGTAATCGCCGTTAATTTCAGTATCCTCATCTTGACCTCCTCCTTCGCGAAAAATGGTACGTTGTCTGTTACACTCAGTGGAGTGGCGCCCCACGCCCTACATCGGGCGCCACTATGCCCCTCATTATGGTCGTTGGTGCGGCAAGCCGCAAATCAATTAATTACCTGTCTATCAGCTATTGCTCGAAGGCAAAAATGCGTTTCCAATCGTTCTTCATGCTGATGACGGTCCAGCCATTCTTCTTCGCTTCGTCGTAGAGCGCCTGCGTGAAGGCGCCGACCTTGGTGTCGGGCAGACCCTGCGCCGGCCCGTAGGCATACTCGCGCTCGGCATCGTCGTGCAGCACCAGCACCTCGAGCCGGGCGCCGTCGCCCGCCTGTGTGTACTCCAGCATTTGCCGGTCGCCCGGCGAGTTGCCGAACGCGGCGTACGGCCGGCGTCCGATCATCAGGTGAATCCCCTCCGGCTTCCCGGCATTGTCGTCGTTCAGCAGCAGCTTGGGTTCCTTGGTGAGTATCGGTCGGCCTTTTTTGTCGTAGCCGAACTGGGTCGCACCCATGGTGCCCACCACCTGCTCGGGCGGGATACCGTACACCCGCTCGGAGTATACGCGCACGAAATCCTGGCCGCCGCCGGTCACGATGTAGGTCTTGAAACCGTTGGCCCGGAGATACTGCATGACTTCGAGCATAGGCTGATACACCAGCTCGGTGTAAGGCCTCTTCCAGCGCGGGTGTTGGGCCGTCTCAATCCACTTCTTCACTTCGGCGTTGAACTCGTCCACCGTCATGCCGCTTAGGGTTGTGGCGAGAATTTTCTCCAGGTCCTCCATTGATAGCTTAGCTATCGCCTCCCGGCTGCCGGACAGCACGGTCTTGAACGGCTCCATATTCTTCAATTCCGGCTTCTTCGCCGCCAGCGCCGGGACCTGTTCCAGGCAATACACCACCTGCGTGTACATCGGATGCTCAACCCACAGGGTGCCGTCCTGGTCAAACGTGGCGATGCGCTCTTCCGGCGGCACGAACTTCGGGCTTGCCTTGTCCGTGGCCACCTGAACAAACTCGACGATCGCCTGCCTGGCAGCTCCGTCGTTCCACGACGGTAAAAGGTCAGCGGCCTGCGTGCTCGTTGCCGGAACGAGCGCTACAAGCATCGCGATTGCCAGGAGTCTTATCAGCTTCATGGCTGAAGCTCCTTTGCCTATCTCGAGGGAACATACAGGCCGGGTGTGCCGACTTTGATCGAAGAGTATTTCTTCAGGCTGCCTCGCCGAAGGCTCCCGACCTGTTTCTTCCAGGACTATCGCCGGCCGCTCACTTCTTTATCTTCGTAATCTTCGAGCCCTGGAGCCCGATCCCTGCCATTAGACCCTTCTGGTCGAAGATAAAGGCGTAGACATCGGACTTGAGCGTCGTGGTGGTCAGCGAGCGGGCTACGCCCTCGTCCACCACAACTATGCTCGGGCCGACTCCGATCTCCCAGCCGCCACTCCGATTGAGATAGTCGACTGCGGAATTCGTCATAAAGAAAAGAACATAGCCGAAGCTTTGAACGCCGGCCTGCAGCCCGTATGATGCCGCAACCGAGTTGTAATACCCCACCGTCTTGCCCTTCTTTCGAAGAGCCCCATCGCCATACTGGGCGCCCACCACAAAGCCCGCCTTGACTATGTTCGGAAAGACCAGGATAGCAGCGGCCTTCTTCCCGAGCATCTTTGCTACAGGTTGTTCCGCGTAGAGCTTCGTCAACGCAGCGTCAACGTCGGCGTCGATCCCGGCGGCAGACGCCGCGCGTGCGACTCCGTTCCATTGTGTGAGTACCAGTAGTGCGGCCAACACCAAAGCCGTCAGTATTGTCCGTTTCATTGCCGTTCCCGTTTCTCTTGCGTTTCTCATGACTTGTGTTTCCTTTCCGTTTTGAATTGTTCCAATGAAGCTGCTTGTTTGACCCATCGTCTCAACAGCAGCCGGGTCCAACCAGCCGATTCCCGGCGATAGATGGAGCCGGTGAGATGATCTCCAGCAGGATCACGTCCCCGAACCCGGTATGATCCTTTCTAGCTGCCCGCAAGCTTTTCCCGGACCCGCTCTTCCACTTTCCACCCCTTGGCTTCCAACGCTTTTCGTGCAATGGGGTTCACTTTCCCCGTGACCCAGAGTTCTTTACCTGAAATCCCGGACATTTGCTTGATGGCCCCAGAAACCGCCTGTGCCTTTCGCGCAAAATTTGGGGTCCACGCGATGTAATCGAGAGGGAATATTGCGATGATCTTCCCATTGTTCGTGAGGAGCACCGGGATTCCGTCGGCGTCTACAAAACGCTGCACTGAGTGAGTCTTACCGTTGTAAAGATTCATGAGTTGAGCACGCACGCGCAGGAACACAGCCACTGACTCTTCAAATGCGGCAGCAGCCTTATCGATGTATAATCCGCGATCCCTCACGCCAGTCATACCCGCCAGTGCATTTACCAGCAGCGTCTGTTCGTAAGGATCGAACTGGGTGTTTTGCATAAAAGCCTGGATCGAGGCATCCGAAACCCCCATGCCCGCAAGAGTGCTCTGGTTTATGCTTGCAAGTTCGGCGGGAGTCTTGTTACTCAGAAGGTTCGTCGCAGTGTCTGCAGTGCCCATGGCCCCAACGGCGAATCCTGCTCCACCGGGAATTGCCATAAAGGCGGCCTTAACCGTCAATCCTCCGGCTGCCGCTGTCCAGGACAGTTCAGTGAGCGCTTTCTGCAGGGGTTCATAGCTTGTGTAAGGATCGACCCCAAACTGGGCGGCATATTGCCGTTTGTAGGATGCCTGTCCGCTTGCGTTATTCAGAAGACTTCCCTTGTTAGGGTTGTCGGAAGTGACCTGACTGCCGACATTGCTTAAGAACTGCCCGATTCCGCTCGCTACATTCGAAACCGTTCCGGACGGGTCCTGTACCAACCCTTCGGCAGTGTTGATGGGGCCTCTTGCCACCTGCTTAAAAGCGGTCATGTAAACGTCCGTGTTTTTTAACTGCTCTATCTGTGCGAGTGCCTTGAGCTCCCCGATCCGTTTGAACAGCAACGCCGTGCTTTCCACCCTCAGGGGTCCGTAATTGGTGTCAAGATCATAAGTGTTGATAAAACCATCGCTGATAACTGTTGCTCTTACGGTATAATTCGAGCCCTGAATCAATGGCCCCGGGAGCACATCTGAAGCCTGAAGGACCACAGGTGCTTTTTGGAATTCCTCCGAAAGCGCAGCAGATACGAAAACACTCCCACACAGTGCCAGAGTCATAATAATGCATAAAAAAACACCTCGCCAATTTCGAAACATGATCGTACTCCTTTCACAGGACTAAGAATGATTCACCTGAAATTCATGGTATAGCGTAACAACACGTGAAACAGATTGCCCGCACTTCACGTTCGCCTTTACCCCGTTCCGATCTTGGTAAGGGGTTTGTTACCCCATCCACTCACACGGAGCTTGAGCAGATGGTATTTATGATCAGCTTTGGTCTGTAAGGCATGATTTTTCTCGGCTATACCCCCTGTCTAGTGATACCGGTGTAATGATTATCCTCTCTTAAGTATTTCTGCCAAGCTAACCCCAAAATCCGAATGTTCGCTGACAGCATAGGCCAGAAGGGGTACCAGGCAGATGAATGCTACGATGGCTAAAATCCACAAGCAGATTTTCTTTAGCATATGCACTCTCTCCTGCATTGGCATCCAGGGACGGAAGGTTATCCAATCGGGGTAGGATTTTTCGATGCAGGCAACGTCACCCGATCTGCGCCGATAGTCTTCATGCCTCTTCCTCCAACCTGCATCTGACGATTATCTCCGCACTCCTGTCCCGATTTTGGGGCAAATAAGCGAGCGCCCTGACCGGGCGCCCGCCGTGCTGTCTCTTTGACTACTGCCCTTGATGTGCCCTCATGGCTTCCTCTATCTTGGCTTTCACGGCATCGAGGTTGAAGCTCGCGCCCTTCTGCATAGGCGGATACTCAAGGGCCGTCATGGCCAGCTTCGCCACCTCCTGTTGGGCGAACACGAAGCGCCAGAACTCGAACCTGAACCAGTCAAAATATTGGTATGATCCGTAATTCCCCGCGGGCCATAGGGTTTTCTCGTAGGGGTCCAGGCGCAGGTTCACGAGAACCGGCACGTCGGGATGGACCTTGGCACCAAGCCAGCCGTCGGGCTGCAGGATGAAGCAATACTTGAAGTCGTCGATCCGTACCGAGGCGAGGTTGCTTTCAGTGAAGTAGAAGACCTCGTGGCGATTCGACGGCCCCTTGCCGGTAATCATGTCCATCTGGTTATAGCCGTCGAGATGCACCTTATAGGTCATGTCGCCAATCTTCTTACCCTTCAGCAGTTCCTCGTTGATGTTCGGATTGCCGGCGGCAGCCACGAAGGTCGGGAACCAGTCAAGCCCGGAGATGATGCCGTTCTCCACCTTGCCGGCAGGGACTTTGCCGGGCCAGCGAATCATCGCGGGCACACGGAAACCGCCTTCATAGCCCGTGCCCTTGGCTCCGAAAAACGGGGTTTGTCCGCCATCGGGCCAGGTGAAACTCTCGGTGCCGTTGTCGGTGGTGAACACGACAATGGTGTTGTCGTCCACGCCCATATCTTTGAGCTTCTTCATCACATCGCCCACGATGTCGTCGATCTGGGCCATGCCGGCCTCGTGAATGGTCCAGCCATTCTTCGAGTCGCGCATCTTCTCGTACTTCTCCGAGAGATGGGTGACGATGTGCATGCGCGTCGGGTTGAGCCAGACAAAGAACGGCTTGCCTTCCGCCTTGGCCTTGTCCATGAACTTGAGGGTGAGAGCTAGAATTTCGTCGTCTATGGTCTCCATCCGTTTCGGATAGAGCGGCCCGGCATCCTCGATCTTCTGCTTACCGATCTTGCCCCAGCGCGGCTGCACCGTCGGATCATCCTTATCCGACGCCCAACTGTGGACCATGTTGCGCGGGCCGACTTTGTCCAGCAACTCCTGCGGGTAGCCGGGGTGCGCGGGGTCCTCCATTGCGTCGAGGTGATAGAGGTAGCCGAAGAACTCATCGAAACCATGGACGGTAGGCAGGAATTCGTTCAAATCGCCCAGGTGGTTCTTGCCAAACTGGCCGGTGGCATAGCCCATCGACTTTAGTGCCGTCGCAAGGGTAACTGCCTCTGCGGGTATGCCGAGCTTGGCCCCCGCCTGGCCGACCGTAGTCATTCCGGTACGAATCGGCAGCTCGCCCGTGATGAAGTTTGCCCGGCCAGCCGTACAACTCGCTTCGGCGTAGTAATCGGTGAAGCGCATCCCCTCGGTGGCGAGTTTGTCGAGATTCGGAGTCCTTCCGGCCATCATCCCCTGGTGGTAGGCGCCGATATTGAACCAGCCAATGTCATCGCCCATGATGAAGACGATGTTTGGTTTCTTGTCCTCGGCGAACACCGGCCTTGCAATGAACGCCAGGGCGCCGACGAGGAAGGTCAGCGCAACGGCGATTGTTAGGCTTCTTGCCTTCATTTCCTTCTCCTTTTTCAGGTTGCACACTCCCAAAGACCCGAGGATTGATTCTCCTCACACCATCAGCGGGTTGAGTCCTTATTTCCTCCTGCCGTGCCTTTTCTCGTCTCCTTTCTTATGGAGGTTCAAAGATCACTTCTTCGCTTTCGAGGTTTGCGAGCGAGGTTATACAGCATCATCGCGGCGACCAACCTAGTCGCTGCCCGGCTCTACCCTTCGTGGCGTGCGAGCCAGCAGGCGACTCCCAACGTGAACAGGGCCTCGCCGGCCCCCACCTCAATCACTGCTGTCAGGGTCAGAAGAGTTTTTCAGGGTTCTTCCGTTTGTTTGCCGGGCCACACCCGGTTGGGACAGGTGCGGGCCGGTGGACGGTTATGAACTCAGGAGCTTCGACTACTGCCCGTGATGTGCCCTCATGGCTTCCTCGATCTTCGCTTTCACGGCATCGAGGTTGAAGCTCGCGCCCTTCTGCATCGGCGGGAACTCGAGGGCCGTCATGGCCAGCTTCGCCACTTCCTGTTGGACGAACACGAAGCGCCAGAACTCGTACAGGAACCAGTTAAAGTACATGTACGAGCCGTAATTTCCCTCCGGGAAGGCCGTGTGCTCGAAGGGATCCAGGCGCAGGTTCACGAGAACCGGCGCGTCGGGATGAACCTTGCTGCCGATCCAGCCGCCGGGCTGGCTAATGAAGCGATACTTGAAGTCGTCGATCCGCACCGCGGCAAGGTTGCTTTCTGTGAAGTAGAAGACTTCGTGACGTGCGGACGGCCCCTTGCCGGTGATCATGCCCATCTGGTTATAGCCGTCGAGATGGTTTTTGTAGGTCCGGTCGCCAATCTGCTTTCCCTTCAGGAGTTCTTCTTTGATGTTCAGGTTTCCGGCGGCGGCCACAAAGGTCGGCAACCAGTCGAGGCCGGAGATGATCCCGTTTTCGACCGTGCCGGCCGGTACGTGGCCGGGCCAGCGAATCATCGCGGGGCAACGGAAACCGCCTTCATAGCCCGTGCCTTTGGCTCCGTAGAACGGGGTTTGTCCACCATCCGGCCAGGAGAAGCTCTGGGTGCCGTTGTCGCTGGTGAACATGACGATGGTGTTGTCGTCTACACCCATGTCCTTGAGCTTCTTCATCACGTCGCCCAAGATGTCGTCGAGTTGCGCCATGCCAGCTTCCTGAATGGTCCAGCCATTCTTCGAGTTGCGCATCTTCTCATACTTCTCCGAGAGATGGGTGACGACGTGCATACGAGTCGGGTTGAGCCAGACGAAGAAGGGTTTGCCGTCCGCCTTGGCCTTGTCCATGAACTTGAGCGAAAGGTCGAGGATTTCGTCGTCAACCGTCTCCATCCGCTTGGGATAGAGCGGGCCGGCGTCCTCGACCTTTTGCCTGCCGATCTTGCCCCACCGCGGTTGCACGGTCGGGTCTTCCTTATCCGTCGCCCAACTGTGGACCATGTTGCGCGGACCGACTTTGTCCAACAACTCCTGCGGGTAAGCGGGGTGGGCGGGGTCCTCCATCGCGTCGAGGTGGTAGAGGTAGCCGAAGAACTCGTCGAACCCGTGGACGGTGGGCAAGAACTCATTGAGGTCGCCGAAGTGGTTCTTGCCGAATTGGCCCGTGGCATAACCCATGGACTTGAGCGCCGTCGCAATGGTCATCGCCTCTGCGGGAAGCCCGAGGTCCGCACCGGCCTGGCCGACCGTGGTCAGGCCAGTGCGGATCGGAAGCTCGCCGGTGATGAAAGCGGCCCGCCCAGCCGTACAACTAGCCTCGCCGTAGTAGTCGGTGAATAACATCCCCTCTTTGGCCAGCTTGTCGAGGTTCGGTGTGCGGCCAGCCATCATGCCGCGATGGTAGGCGCCGATGTTCCAAATGCCGATGTCATCTCCCATGATGACAACGATATTGGGCTTCTTATCCGCCATTTCCTTCTCCTTCTTCAGGTTGCCAACTTCAAAAGGCCCGAGGATTGATTCTCCTCACACCATCAGCAGATTGTGGCCTTATTTCGTCTTGCCGTGCCTTTTCTCGTCTCCCTTCTCTCCCGATATAGAGGCCTGTTCTTCGCTTTTCAGCACCTGGGAACCAGAGTCTAAAAGGTATTCCCTGCAATTGGCCGTTTCATGATGTTCATCTCCTCATCTTCACTGCTTTTCTGCACCCGCACCGTCATGCTTCAGTCCATCCAGACGAGCCTTCATGCGGTATTTTTGGCTGTCTGGTATGCCCTCGGCGGCGAGTCCTTGATTGTAGACCTCCTCGGCTTTAGACTTATTTCCCTGTTCCTCATAGATTCCACCCAGGAGCAGGTAGGCATCCGCGTAGGCAGAATACCTGGCGATAAGGTCATGCAGTGCTGCAGTTGCTCCCGCAGTATCGCCGGTCTGTTGCTCGAAAAAGGCCAGGGTATAAGTGTACTTGGGCACGTCCCGGCGCAGTTCGGCCGCCTGCCGGCAGAAACCCACTGCTTCATCCAGACGGTCCCTTGAGAGGACTACGCAAAGGTTGTACGCTGCCTGGGCCATTTGGGGATCGGCCTTGAGAGCCGCTCTGAGATGCGCCTCCGCCCCCTGCATGTCGTTTTGCTCGGCTTTTAGCAAGCCCATGTTGAAGTTGGCTGCAGCGTTGTCAGGGGCCACCTTTAAAGCCTTCTTTAGAGATTCGTCGGCTTTCTCGTTCTCTCCCATGTGCACATAGGCCATCGATTCGTTCACCATGGCCAGGACAGCCCGCGGCTCAAGCTTCAGCGCCGTCTCATACGAGGCGACGGCCTGTTTGAAGTCTTGGCGGTCCAGGTAATAGTTACCCAGATTGTAGTGGGAGGCCCACTGATCCGGACGGGAGAGGATCGAGGCCAGGTACTCTTCGTTTGCTGCTGCGACGGTTTTCTTCTGGGCATCATCCAGGGGGAGATTCCGGTATCCCGCAAGGGCCGCGGCGGCCCGGACGCGAACCAGGCGGTAGTCATCCCCGGTCGCATCCACGAGGGCTTGAACAGCTTCTATCGTTGGGACGCTTTGAAGGGCTGCGGCCGCCGCAGAGCGTACCAGGGGAGAAGCATCCTTGACAGCCTGAAGCATCACTGGAGCGACTCGCGGGTCCCCGGAAGACGGGACCAGTCGGATGAGCGACGTTGCAAATATCTCGTCGCGGTCCTTGCTGGTAATGTAGTCAAGCATTGCGGGCAGTTGCTTCCAGTCCCTCTTGCGGGCCCCATCGATGAGGGCTGCCCTTTTCAGCACCGGCGCCTGATAATCCTGCGTTCGCCACTCGCGCACATAAGTGACTGCCCAGGCAGCGTCCTTATCCGTATGGCAGAGATTGCAGGCATTGGGGGACTTATAGTCAATGCTGGCCGATGGTGTTGGCGGCAGCATCGAGTGGTC
>JBKQLC010000173.1:0-4686 GCA_052147195.1 Syntrophobacteraceae bacterium | reverse complement strand
GCCTGGAAAAGCGCCGCAGAGGTGGCAAACGTAAGTATGAGGAGGCATCCCTATTGACTCGGCCTGAGACTCGTAAGGACGCGAAAGGACAGGTTATTCTCTTAAGTTAGCGGCATTAGGTACGACCCAATGCGAAATTCCAATATGATAACTTGGTACGACCCAATGCGACAATGCCAAGTTTCTTCAGGCAGAGATCGCATCCTGGCATTCAGTTTGAGCGCGAAACAAAGAAGCAGATGCATTATTCCCTATTAAAGTGTTGAACTCAGGTTGCCGATTTTGGTTAAAGACAAATGATTTGCCGGCCATTTGGCTCGGTTGCTTCCCGAATCTTAGTGAACCTTTAAGGGCGTTGTATGGATATCGAAAAAGCTTTCGGCGGGTTGATGGTGGAAACGGACAGGCATGTGAACTTGATCGCACGTGGTCAATCCTTTCGAGGTTTTTTCGTGGGTTTCACACCACGGGAGTTTCTGGTTATCGAAGTCCCCATATCGACAGAGGTTGACACTTGGCTCAGTGAAGGAAATGCTGTCATGGGATCATTCTGCGCCGATGGGACATTGGTCCAGTTTAAGTCCTCAATTACAGCCTTGCTGAAGAGACCGGCATGGCTCTTGATTGTTGTTTCGTATCCATCGCGGCTTGCAAAAATCTGTGATTTGAGAAGCTCGTATAGGGCGGGATGCAGTATTCCATGCAAGCTGGTGACCGTGTTTGACTTCCATAAATACTCAGCCTTAATTGAAAACATGAGTGTTGACGGTTGTAAATGTGTTTTGCCGTCGATTCCACCCCGTCAAGTTGAAAAGCTCAGCTCCGAAAAGAAGGTGCTTTTGGAGTTCGATTTGCCAGGCAGCCGTGGCAAAAAAGGATTATTCGGTGAGATTGTGCACATGAGCTGTGATGGAACAAAGATCTCGCTTGGAATCAAATTCAACGGAAATGATGATCAGGAAACATTAGAAGAATTGAATGAATACATTTCGAAAGTGGCGAATATACTTTGCTCTTAAGATTATTTATCAAGATCATAATTAGGCTCGGGACAGACAACTGGGAGCACTATCAAGACCTCTTTGTGAACACTGCCGTACTCCGATTTATCATCACTCCTCATGAATATCTGATCCTGGTTAGTTGCCCATGTCAATTAGATTTATGATGGTGTCCTTTGATTCCATCAACCTCTCTGGTATACATTGATCATCCTTTGATCGCCACTTCTTTGAGCAATGACTCTGAGTTCTATCTGGGAGTAATCCGCTACGATCAGCTTCTTTCCACTTCCGATTTCATTGGCTTTGTCGTACAGGGTACGACCCAATGCTGCTAACTTCACTCCGCTCTTCCTGCATAATATCAACCAAATGATCTTTGTAACCCGCCGGATACTACAGTGCAACTATACGATTTTAGAAGCGGGTAGCCCGGATAGCAGAGCCATCCGGGTGCGAAGCAAAAGAGGATTCGGCATGACCGACATTTGCGAGAGGGAAAGCACTTTCTCGATATGATCGCTTGCCTGAATATAGTGTTGAAATACCCCCCTGAAACCTCCTACGCGGTCTCTCCACCATACCGGAGCCCTTGGGCAAATTCAAATTCAACATGTCTCCTCTGTGGCGTTATGGAGGGGGCCGGTTGATTGATTAACATATTGGTATCATTGTCGTTATGCACCACGGCCTGAACAGGGTTCTGTACAGTGGCAAGTAGTGTTGAATATCCTGATGCAGAGGATGAGCACCAGAACATTCAAAAATGATAGCTGTAGGAGATTGACCTTGGTCACTGAAGAACACGGACTCAGCTTCCCAATAATCCGCATCCTGGGGCAGACCCCTCACCTCCGAGCGGGCGGCAAGTGGTTGGCCGTCCTATGCCTTGGGGCGTGTGTGTCCTGACATGAGGCGGTACCCTTTGAGATCGATGAGGCCCAGTTGAGGTACTCGGTAATTGCCACTTATCTTCAGCCATATTCCCGAAAGGCTGACCAATCAGTCTGATTTCCCTTGGACCACCAAGGTAAATCTGGGCACTTGTGGATCATTAGTTAATACAAGAGATACTTTCCTTTTGCCGCTGGAACATCCTTGCGGATAAAGTCTTATAGTTATTTTCCCCTCGGCCCCCGGGGGAATGGCCTTATCGAAACTGGCCACCGAGGTCCCTCACCCGGGCTGGACTTTTTTGATCTCCAAGACCCCGGTTCCTTTGTTCCTGATCACGAATGCGTGCGTGTAATCTGTCCATTCTTTTACTTCTCCGAAATCAAAATACCATTCAGGGACCTCCAAGGCAGGTGTTCCAGTCGTGACAGCTGAAGCGACCGCGGTTTCCGGTTTCTCTTCTTCCTTTGCAATTGCGGGAGTGAGGGCACATCCCGATGCCACCATAAGGAGCAATATCAAATTGAAAATCAATTTATTCTTCAATGCTTTCTCCTGATTGATTGTGAACTTTTGTTCCGTACTGCAAGCAACATCTGTCAAGGAATCTTACATAAATTAATTGCGCATTTAAATTGAAAATATACTGGGAACCAGGGCATACCCGCCGAGGGGTATTCAATGACGGAGATCGTCTGGGAGGAATCCGAGGAGGCCGTCCGGATTTTGGGGCCTTCGCTGGACCTCAGCAGCGGTGGCCAGGGATTCATCTGGCAAAAGGGCCTACCTGGCCCTTTTGCTGGTTAAATGATGAGGACGCTTGTCGATGAACGGGAGGTCCTACTGTTGGCGGGATATCCTTGTTCAATTGTCGAGGTCCGCAGTTGTGCCTGTTCCCCAACGTCACTCGACGTCATAATACGAAGCGAAGGTTTTGCTGTTCGACCGGGTTTCCGGCAGCACATAGACGATGCCATAAGTGCCGGTAAAAGCCGGGCTCACGACGTTATTGTAGAACTTTGCTGGAACATTGATGCAACCCCAGGAAATACGGTGTTCGAGCGGCTTTGGAGAGGCCAGGCGCTCCAGGCGGCGCTCCTTTGGGTTATTGGTAACTACCCGGTGCAGGGAAACGGCATCATTGTAGTCCACCCAGAGGACATCCTTTCCGTGGACATTGAAGCCCAGCGAAGCCACAAAGCGACCCGCCGGTGTGACGCGCTCCCTAGGGGGAATGTCCGACAATTTCCGGTCACCGATACCGGGGATGGTGTCATCGCCCCGTGCCAGGCCCAGCAGGGCCGGGGCTGCCCCGCGAAGTCGTCCGTCGGCGTCGAATACAAACACTTTGGCGTAAATCTTGTCCACAATTGCGAATGGCATGCCGCGATTGTCACCTGAATCGACGACCCAATCTGCCACGTGCTGGGCGTCCGGGGACTTGTGCTCCCGTTCGAAGTTAGCCCGTTTGTGATAAGGCGCCGCCTTGGGTTGCGTATCAGATGCAACTTCATGCGCAGACAATGAGCGGTTCGGGTTGGGCAATTGCGCAGCGTTGTCCGCAGCGGCAGCTTGGTGGAGGGTAAAACTGATGGCTAGCAGGGCAAGAAAAAGTCCTTTGGTTATGATCGCTGCGATCGAGCGTACACTCCCCGGGCGTTTTGTGCACCGCCATGCCGCCAAAAGGCACAGCCCGATCTTTTTTCTATTTGTTACCATATAATTGTGCGTCCCGCATCGTCATGTTTCTCTCGTCCGGCAACAACCGTAAGTAGCCCTGCCTCGTGTTTTATCATTCAGCGAGGCAGGGCGCCGGGGTGGTTTAGTTGCGGTCCTGTTTGAGCGGAGGAGCCGGTTGGACTACCGCAGGCGGAGGCGCAGGCGCAGGCGCCGGTGTGACTACCGCAGCCTGCGGAGGCGGGGTCTCCTGCGCAACTTGTCCGCATTGAAGCCACGACGGGAGACACGAGCAACCAACCATAAAGATACCGACGAAGAAAACAAATAATACGATCCAAAATGATCTTTTCATAATGCATCTCCTCCTAGATGATATTTATTAATAGCCGACTCTCCTCCTGTGTCGAACCTCCAGAAATTGGTTCAACAAACTCTCAATGACCTAAATTATATCCATGTCTGAAAAATCGCAACATTTTTGCTGTTCTAAACCGTTCACGGGGTTTTTATCTTCAAAATGGTTGCACCACGGTTTGGTACTTACCTACCCGTTATCTTAACGAATCTGCAATCTTGGCTTCAACGACGAGCGGGACCGATTACGAAGACGGTATCCTGAGATTTTAGTCGCTTTTAGTCTTTTGGTTGCGGTTGGGCTGCTCTAGACCTCCGCAGTGATCACGTAAAAAAACCCGGCGAATCAAAAACACCGGGGTTGTAATTCGTTTGATTGAAGCCGCAAGAGTTTAATCACGGCTGCCGTCAGCCACTTTTCAGGCATGGAACGACAGTTCCCGAGCGGTCGAATTTCGAGTCATCGCGCCAGTTCATTTGGAAATATGCCGCAGCTCAGCAGATGCTGTGAACCACAGCCATCATCTCCTTATCCATTAGATGACACAGTAAATTCTTATATATTAATACTTAAGTCTGAGGAAATAGGTCAATAGTCTCAATAGGGGTCAGGTCTCCGTTTGACCTATTTTTTCGATAGTGGTAGTTTATTATTCATGAGTAGACCTCTACGCATAGAGTTTCCTGGCGCATGGTATCATGTGATGAACCGTGGCCGTCGTCGCGAGCGGGTGTACGAAGACGATGCCGATTATCT
>JBKQLC010000172.1:0-20164 GCA_052147195.1 Syntrophobacteraceae bacterium | reverse complement strand
TTTCATGCTGGACGCCCTGCTGGACCGGTTCCTGCAAGCTTACTGCGTTTCCTTTCTCGACGCGGGTGCGCGCATATACCAGGCCCCGAGGGCCGAACTGGAGCGCAAGGTAGATAAATTCATAGGGCTGCTTCGAATCGGGATGGGCGCCTCGCCTGGCGTTGACTCCGAGGGACGGAAAAATGTTGGAACAAGGATACTTTAGAAAACTCGGCCTGGAAGACATCAGTAACAAGGTTGCCGAAGGGGCGAGGCTCACGATCTCCGATGGTGAGAGGCTTTTCGCCTGCCCGGACATGAACGCTCTCGGCTCGCTTGCTCATCACGCCAGGACAAGGCTTCACGGAAATGCAGCCTACTACGTAGTAAACCGCCACATCAATTACTCGAACATCTGCGTAAACGGCTGCCGCTTCTGCGCTTTTAGCAGAAAAAAAGGCGATCCGCTTTCGTTCGAACTCTCGGAAGAGGAAATCCTCGATAAAATCCGCGCGGGAGGCAAGGAGCTGACCGAGATACACATAGTGGGCGGTTGTCATCCCGACTTGCCTCTTAGCTTCTTTGAGGGCCTGCTGCGAAAAATTGGCCATATACAACCCAATGCCTGCATCAAAGCGTTTACAGCGGTTGAAATCGCCCATTTTGCAAAAAATGAGCAGATCCCGGTAAAAGATGTTCTCGCCCGTTTGAAATCGGCAGGTCTTCAGATGCTTCCGGGCGGCGGCGCCGAAATCTTCAGCCCGCGCATAAGAGAGCGCCTCTGCCCGGAGAAACTGGACGGCAAAGGCTGGCTGGAGGTCATGCGGCAGGCCCATGAAGCCGGACTGAAGTCCAACGCTACGATGCTCTACGGGCATATCGAGACCGTAAGGGAACGCATCGAGCACATGGCGGCACTTCGGGAGCTTCAGGACACGACAGGCGGACTCGTCTGCTTTATTCCTCTTTCGTTTCAGCCGGCGAACAACCAACTGAGCCATCTTCCGCCGACAACCGGGGTGGACGACCTGAAAACGATTGCCGTGAGCAGACTGATGCTCGACAACATTGCGCACATCAAAGCCTATTGGGTGATGCTTTCGGTCAAGCTCGCCCAGGTCGCTCTGTGCTACGGCGCTGACGATTTCGACGGAACGGTGGTCGAGGAGAAGATCGGGCACATGGCCGGGGCCGAGTCCCAGCAGGCAATGACCCGCCGGGAAATAGAGATGAATATCCGGGACGCGGGCTTCGAGCCGGTGGAACGGGACAGCCTGTTCAGGCCGGTCGCTTCCAGCCCGCCGCGCTCCGATAGATGAGAACGCGGTGAGGCTGCGGCCTGGAGCGGATTGAGCGGAGCCGATTATGGCAAAAAACGACAGGTTGAATATCGATCAGGCCTGGAAGCTTTACCGGAGCGCCGGCTTCCATGAGCTGGGCGGCAAGGCCCATTGCGTACGGCTTGAAAAGCATACCGAGCCTGTTGTTACCTACGTTATCGACCGCAACATCAATTATTCCAATGTCTGCGTGTGCGGATGCCGTTTCTGCGCGTTTTTCCGGCCTCCCGGCCATAGTGAATCCTATGTTCTGAGCCGTGAGGAGTTGTCGGCAAAAATCGAGGAAACACTACTTTTGGGCGGGACCCAGATCCTTTTGCAGGGTGGACACCATCCGGACCTGCCGCTCTCTTTTTATGAAGAGATGCTGAGCTTCATGAAGTCGAAATATCCCATTCACGTGCATGCTTTCTCACCTCCGGAGATCGTGTTTTTCAGCCGCATGGAGGGGATCGGCGCCGGCGAGGTGATCTCCCGGCTCAGACATGCCGGGCTGGACTCGATCCCGGGAGGCGGCGCGGAAATTCTGGTCGACTCGGTGAGACAGCGGGTGTCTCCTCGCAAATGTTCGGCGGCCGAATGGCTGGGCGTCATGGAGGAGGCGCACTCTCAGGGCCTTCGCACGACCGCCACCATGATGTTCGGCCACGAAGAGACGCCAAAAGAGAGGCTCGTGCACCTTTTTGCTCTGCGTGATCTTCAGGACCGCACCGGGGGGTTCACCGCATTCATTCCGTGGGCCTTCCAGCCCCAAAACACCGCGATACCAAGGGAACCGGAAACTGCCGTCTCTTATCTCAGGCTCCTGGCAATTTCACGGCTTGTTCTGGACAACTTCGACAACATTCAGGCCTCCTGGGTGACGATGGGTCCAAAAATTGCCCAGTTGGCCCTGTTTTTCGGCGCCAATGACTTCGGGTCCACAATGATAGAAGAAAACGTGGTAGCCGCTGCGGGGGTCCACTTCCGCCTTTCGGTCGAAGAGATCCGCAGGATAATCGAATCCGCCGGTTTCAAGCCGCGTCAGCGCAGGATGGCTTACGAGTGGATATGAGTAAGAAAAGAAGCGGGAAGCGGGAATCAGGAAGCGGGATGCGGGATGGTGGTTTTATTCCTGCTCCCTTCTCTGCCCCTCCGGTGATCCACCGGGCCGAATGGATAGTGCCGGTTTGCTCTCCGCCTGTGCGCAATGGAGCCGTTTTGATCCAAGGCGGCCGTATTGTAGCGGCGGGACCTTTCCCCGCTGTCCGCAGGGACTCTCCTGCCGGCGCCCGGTTGGCCGACCACGGGCAAGCCGCCCTTTTCCCCGCCCTGGTGAACGCCCACACGCATCTCGAACTCTCGGCCCTAAGAGGCAGAATACCCTTTCCTCAGCCCGGCTTCCGTGAATGGATCAGACTCTTATTTCCGCTTCGCGCCGCAATGGGACCGCACGGCGCCGATGAAGGCCTGCGGGCCGGCTATGCCGAGCTTTTCACCAGCGGAACAGGGCTTTGCGGAGATATAACGAACGGCGGAGCAATACTTCGGCCGTCTACCTTCTCAAAGATTCCCGAGCGGCAGGTTTTTTTCGAGCTGCTGGGCTTCAATCTCAACTCGGTTGGGGCTGCCATGCACGCCTCGCCGGCGGGCGGGCGGGCCGTCGAGATTGAAGCGCGCACTTTTGATCCAGCGCCTCAGGTGGGCGATGCCTGCCCTGCCCTTGTCCCCCACTCGGTCTATTCCGTTTCACCGGCAATCATCGCGGAATCAAAAGAGTGGACACGGGCACGTGGGCTTCCTTTTTCAATTCACGCGGCCGAACATATCGAAGAGATAGAATTTTTGCGCAGCGGGAAAGGCTTTTGCCGCGAGCTTCTCGAGATGCTGGGACGTTGGGACCCCGGGTGGAAGCCCCCTGGAAAAACCCCTCTTGAGTATCTGGACGGCCTCGGTGCGCTTGATTACCGCACTCTTCTCGTTCACGCCGTGCATATGACTGAATCGGACTGGGCCCTTGCAGCGCAAAAAAATTGCAACGTGGTTTTCTGCCCGAGAAGCAACTGGAATCTCGGCTCGGGGAGCCCGCGTATTGAAAAGGCGCTCTCACTCGGCATTAATTGCGCCCTGGGAACCGACAGCCTTGCCGGCAACACGGACCTGAACCTTTTTGCCGAAGCCGGTTTTACGCTCGATAATTATCCTTCGGTCAATCCAGAAAAGGTGATCGAAATGATTACGCTAAATCCCGCCCGCGCGCTCGGCCGCAGGGGCGATTTTGGCAGCCTGGAGCCCGGGGCAAAAGCTCATCTTCTGGCCGTCACAATCCAATCCGGAGTTGACGAATCCAATCTTGCTGAATCTCTTATTCAATCTGGAAAAGAAGGAGCATGCAAATGGGTGGACGATTCACAAAGCTGAGACTCGGAAGGATTGATTTTCTGAATGTACTTCCAGTCTATTATCCGCTCGAATCCGGTGTAATAGCCAATCCCTTCGCAATAGTGCCGGGGGTCCCGTCCGAGTTGAATGAGCTTTGCGCAAGCGGGGCGCTGGATATCAGCCCTGTTTCCTCTATCGAATATGCCCGGCGGGCCGAACTCTATTACATTGTGCCGGATCTCTCCATCAGCTCGGCGGGCAGGGTGAAAAGTGTGCTCCTGCTTAGCCGCATGCCCATCGAACAGCTTTCCGGCAAGACGATCCTGGCAAGCTCTCAGTCGCACACCTCGGTCGGGCTGCTCAAGGCTCTGAGCAGGCTGCGCTACGGAGTGGATCTTCGGTTTGAAACGGGGTCCTGTTCGGCTCAGTTGGCGGGACACGAATTTCCCGAAGCGTGCCTTGCAATCGGGGACGAAGCTCTGCGGCTCGGCCGAAGCGGTCTTTTTCCTCACGTACTGGACCTGGGGGCAGCCTGGTTTGAGTGGACCGGGGTCCCGTTTGTGTACGCTGTTTGGGTGATTCGCAAGCAGACGGTTGCGGAAAGAAACGGGCGGGTAGCGGGTGCGGTCGAGGCCCTTCTTTCTTCCAAGAGATGGGGCCGCTCCAACATCGGGAGAATCTGTGAACAAGCCGCGAAGACCGGGCTGTTGGAACTCTCGGAGGCGCAGGAGTATTACAGTTGTCTCCAATTTGATTTGAACGAAAGGGAGCGTAAAGGTCTCGAGCTGTTCTACTCCTGTCTTTTTCAGACAGGAGAGCTGGAACGGGTGCCGCGGCTAGATATCTACACGCCTCTTGCCTCCGTTGCCTGACTTCCCCCGGCTCACAATTTCGGGGAGGATGGAAAAGCACTCGTGAATCTCAAAGCGGAATACTCAAATTGAAAAAACAAAACCTGTTGATCGCCATCACCGGCGCGAGCGGCGCCGGATACGCCAGAAAACTGCTGCGCTCGATCCCGCAGGAAAGCTATGTCATTCACCTCATGTCGTCTGAGGCGGGCAGGCTTGTCTATGAACTGGAAACCGGGGTGGCGCTGAGCGATGACCTTCCGGCGCATGTCCTCATATACGAAGAATCGGACTTCACGGCCCCGTTTGCCAGCGGCTCGTTTCCGTGCGCCGGCATGGTGATCGTGCCGTGTACGATGGGCACCCTGGGAGCGATTGCCGTCGGGCTCTCCCAAAGCCTCATCCACCGGGCGGCCGACGTATGCCTGAAGGAACGCCGTCCCCTCATTGTCGTACCCCGCGAAACGCCTCTCAACCGGGTCCATCTCTCGAACATGCTGAAGGTTGCCGAAGCCGGAGCGATAATCCTTCCCGCCATGCCCGGCTTTTACCACAGGCCTCGTTCAGTTGAGGACATCTTTGATTTTGTGGTCGCGCGAATCCTGGATCAACTCGGGATCGAACATAGTCTCGCAAAGCCCTGGATGGGGCTGGAAAGCGGGTCCTGACAGACTGCGCGCGACCTTTGATCGGTTTAGAAACCGGACGCCGGGCTGCACCCTCCAAGACCTCGTGGGCGGCCTTTCGAAGCACTATTTCCAGTCCCCCACGGGGCACCCGAAACCATCAAGAGGCCCGTAGCCCGTAGGATGGGTGGAGCGGAAGCGCAACCCATCAAGCCTTTTCCAATACAGCAAGACGACGAAAGGGGCTAACGGCGATTCCGCTAACCCCTTGATTTCCCCTATGGAGCTACGGGGAGTCGAACCCGGTAGCACATAGCCCCCGAGCCGTTTTACAGCGTTCGGCAACACCGGTGAAACACCTTTCATGCAAGTCGGCGGACCAGCGCCAGAGGAGGCCAGGGGGCGAACTCATCTACCGTGACCTTTTTAGCTCATCTGCCGACCGGTACTCCAATTCGTGACAAAGTGATGATGCATATCCTTCTAGCTCAGGAAACAGGCTTGCCCGACTAATATTCATAAGACGGAGCTCAGATAAGACTTCTGTCCGAATATGTCCATCGACTATAATCTTAAACACGTGCTTGTCCATATTTTGTGTATCATCATTATAAGACATAAGGTTGCGCTCGATGCCACCCTCGACTATACTCGGACAAAGAAAAAGACCTTGTTGTACTAACAGCCTTGGATTTGACCTAGGTGGTACGATCGGCACAACTAGTGATATGTGCTGGTTCATGACAAATAATTTATCAAATTTCTCGGCCATAAATTGAGAATTCAAGAGAATATCTTGGGTATCTTTAGGAAAGTCCTTGGATATACGACGAAAGCTATTTTCCAGCAACCAATTCGTATCGACAGCCCAGATGGCACAACAGTCTGTGTTTTACTCCAAGGCAAAGAAGCAAGCCACATAGCAGGATCGAGTAAAGTCAAGTAGCCTTGTGGGGGCGCCGTAATGTTGCATCAGAGCTAACCATTCCAGCGTGTTGTCTGGTACCATTGAGGCTCCAATGAAATGATGTGCAGCTTTCTTAAATTGCTTTAGGAGATAAGCCTCAGCAGTTTGCCTGTCTACTGTAGAGCGAGAATGAGCAGTTCCGAATTGTTCTCGGCTCTCAAGCCTCCTATCTAAGCTACTTATCAGCCGGTAGGGCTGTTTTCTGACACCCCTGAATATCCAATACCATTTGTGAGGTTCAACATAATTCCATGCAAGCCAATTTAGTAAGTCATCCGCTAAGTCGTATGGTTCAGCATCAGGCCGCAGCGTTCTTACTTCCGTGTGGGGGAAAGGATCTGTCCTGGGTATGGCCATCATATTGTAGTCATCATAGTAATCCATGAGGAAGTCCCTCTTATATTAGTTATTGTCTCGGGATTCTATATTTATCGGATGACATAACGGCCTCGTACAACTGATCTATACTTATGATCTTATTTTCGAATTTCCTTTGAAGATTCTTGGCAGTTGTAATTGGTAGGCTAAACCCTTTATTTTGCTCGGCAAGATCTTTATCTCCTGAATCCGTGAACTCAAATTGAGCGAGGTTACTTATCGAACCCTTCGGATTCATTTTTTCACTAAAACACGGCGCCGGAGCCCAAAAAATTACAGAACTGGCAGCTTAATGGGCGATAATGTCTCCTATCAAATAATCGGTATCTGCAAGTTGGACAGAGTTTTTCCTCCGATTCCGCCGTCTTCTAAATTTTCTGCGTTCAGCAAGCCCCCAGACGCTCCATCAGCCACAAGCAAAGCGTGTATAGACCATCCGGAAAGCCGCAAACGCAGGACAATGACGGCCGAAGACAAGTTTCAGGCGGCGGCCTGTACGCACCAACCGCGCCGCCAAGTACATCAGCTCCTGCATTACGGTCTTTATCCGGCGTCGTTTGGCAATATGGCGCACAGGGGTTTCTCCGGAAACAAGTCCGAGTTGTCCGATGGCGCGCAAAATATTGTAAGCCAGTCCACCAAGAGTCAGGATCAAGGCATTGGTAGCAAATTTGCCCGATGGGAGCCTTTCCATGTCCATGTCGGATTTGATCTCAGCATGAAACTGCTCGCTTGTGCCACGATCTGCGTAAAGCCTGGTCACATCTTTTTCGGGCAGATCCAGTGTGGTCCACCATCCCTCGATCTCGATTTCCGGGGTGAGAAGACGTTGCCCGCGCCGGTCGATGGTGCGCTCGACCGCCCGCATCACCCTTTTGAACATGTAGGTCTTCCCATCGTAGACCTGCCGGATATGGACGGTGAGCAGTCCAACTCTTTTTCCGTTCCTGGGAGTAGTGACCGCGCCCTCATTGAAAATCCGCTCCGCCCATTCGACCTGGTCTTCTCTTCGGGGATTCCATTTTATGATATAGCTAACATTCCTTTTACCCGCCAGGGCAACGCGTGTATCCAGCGCATCGTGGGCCGAGTCCAGGCGCACCAGAAGCTTTCGGGAGGTAAGACCGAGGGCTTTCTCGATGACTCGTTCAATAAAAGGGATGAACCCCTCCTGGCTGTGTTGGCTGCCTTTACGCAATTCCAACTCCAGACACCAGCCCTCCGTGCCCAGGTACGCCGCTATGGGCGCATATCCGTCTCGTCCATTGTAGATCCGGGAGACTCCTTCCTTTTTGGTCTTGGAGTTGTCCATGCCAAAGACATCGCAGTCAAGAGGGACATGTCCTGTGTCCAGCGCAGTGATCGTCACCCGGGCTTTTTTCAAAAATCCCACTGAGCAAGAATCGGCAACAGGACGCAGGGCGGGCGCAACCTCATCCAGACGTTGCCTCAAGGTTTCAGTAGACGGGATGCGCGCAATTCCCAAGGCTTGACTGAAGTGGTCATCGTCCCGGCAGTCCGTTATGGCTTCAAAATCGCTTTTCCCCACTGTCAGAAGCCCCACGTAACTACGGAGGATATCGTCAAGACCAATGCCGCCGACCTTCCTGGGAAAAGCATCAATAGCCTTGGCCGGCAACGAGCACAGCTTGTTCAAACACAGCCCCACCAGGGCGAGGCCTGAGTGAGAGGTATAGAATTCCTTTTTCGACTGCGCGATGATGAATTGCTTCACGGTTCCCCTCCCAAGTGAGTTCTTGTGAGGTGACATAATGCCATGAATCCTAAACTATTACAAATACTTAAATAGGACACGACTAGAAAACTAATATTTATAAGCTCACGGATTCAGGGAATTGAGAAGTTTGAGAATGGCGCTACTATGCTGCCATCTCCATAAGTATTAAAGCCTGGGCCGTAAATATCATGCATAACGTTATTGCTGAATTGTACCTGAATTGACGTACCACCACTGTAGTTGTCAAGTTCAATTTCACCCTCATAAAGATACGAAAAAGTGTTAGAATCAAATACATCATTGCTGCTTTCAATTATACGAACACCCACTCCAAAGCTCTGCGTTATATTACAGTTTATAATGTGAATATAGTTAGGGTAGAGAGCGGTTGTTCTATCGACAGCACCGCTCCAAGAGACAGGACCATTTGCCCCAGTAATGGTCAAACCATTTAACGTGATATAACTTTGTCCATTCAGTTCGACAACATGAGACCTCATAGGAGCCAGCACAGTACCATCAGGAGTTTCAACCGAATAGACATACAGAACTTTTGATGCCCAAAACCAATTTCCAGGAGCAGCAACCGTACTAAGGCTTGCTGCTGGAGGAAGTGGAGTTAAAGAATTTGCTCCAGATAGAGTGTTTATGATGAGACCATAAGGTTGTGTAGTGAGGGCTATTTGCCAAACATTGCCGGAGTAAACGGTAAATCCTGAGAGGGTAGCTCCATTATTGCTTAGACCGGAAATGACCGGCTTATTTCCAGTACCATATGACCCAAAAATAATTGGGTTGGTAGAATTGCCACTCGAAGGGATAATCAACTGCTCATAAAAAGTATCTTCTGCTTTCAGAAGAATCTCGTCACCACCTGTATAGGTGTCGGCCTGCATGTTGGTGATGCTATTGAACGGTCCTGCACCATCACCGGTAGAGGCGCATGTACAGGAAGGCGCAGTGCCGTTGCATGTACCGTTGCCATTATGCGTGCAGGAATTATCAACGTAGCACAGACCAGAGCCACCACCGGAAGTTGAGCAAGGTGCGGCTTTCGCAAATGCCCAAGCAGGTATGACGAGAACAAATAGAAGACTAATCAGGATTAATCGGTTCATTATCGCTCCTTTAAAATGCAAATCCAGGGTCAAACTGAACAGCGCGATATTTGGTGGTGTTCAGTCAAAGGAGATAGTAGTTGGTTGTCAGTGAAACCACCACTGTCCGGTTAATTTCGGATTTCTGGATACAAGTTGCTGATTTCGCATGTACTTTGACGCAAATTAACGTTTTCGATTTGAATTTGGATTAATGTTTTCTTCCCGGCATTCACAAATTGCACTTCACGCCCGGAAAGCATGGCAAATCCGATTTGTGTAGGGTGGGCACGGCTTTATCGTGCCCACCTTTTCACTTTCCGGATGGTGGGCACGATAAAGCCGTGCCCACCCTACGCATTCTCAACAACTTTTGAAATTAACCGGACAGTAGTGCAGTGAAACATTTGCCTCCTTACCAATGCCAGGCGAGCCGGGTTGGAGCGTGAAATCCGCAGCTTCAGAATGTGAACCTGAGCCTTTGGTGAAGAGGGGCATCAGGAACGGAATCATCCGGATAGGTAAAGTGTGTTTCATTGACTCCTAAGTGTTGTATCTTCTCCACGGCGAGAATGATGATATCCCCAAACGTCATAGCCCTAAGGCCATACACTCATTTCGAAAAACCGGAGAGGATCGATTTTAGCAATTTCAGGACTCACCACCATCCCCGCAATTGATGGTGCCGTTCGACCGCCCAGCGTGTTGGATGGCGCTCAGGCGAATAGGATGCGATAGTAGCGAGCAAGGGAAAAAGCCGAGATGACATGAACATACCACTTTCATGCAAAGCAGACCACTCTTAGAATGTAACCCCTGACGCTTGGGACAAAATCATTGAACATACATTTTCCGTTCGGGGATACGTGAAAGAAGGATATCAGGCAGCGCCGGTGCCCCGCAAAGCGGAATCGTCCCATCGAGAGCATCAACACTGCGCTGAGTGCAATTCTCAAGGGAGGGGAAACCGCTCGAACAATGAGCCTCGATTAGATTGTTATATACAATCGGGAATGACTACAGACGTAGTCAACCTGTGCTCAGGAAGTGAGCAGGGCCTTATACAGCCGATCGACACAGGCTTGCCAAGTATATCGACCCGCACGCTTGATGCCTTTCCTGCGCAATTCTTCGCAACTTTCAGGGCCGCGATGCAAGTCCACAATAATGTCGATTAACGTCGAGGTCTTTGCCGGATCGACAATGATGCCTCCGTCACCAACTACTTCGGGAACTGCTGTTTTGTCGGATGCGATCACAGGAGCGCCCGCGGCCATAGACTCGGCCACGGCGATACCAAACGTTACATATCGGCTCAGGAAGAGGAACATTTCCGCTTCTCTCATAAGCCCCGCGAGTTTTGGGGCTGGAACGTATCCAAGAAGCTCTATATTGGCATGGTCCGCTGCCTGCACCAGGTACGGCTTCTCATGTTGCGCTCCTGCGACCAGAATTCGCAACTGCGGAAGTGCGCGTTCCAGAGCCCTTGATACATCAAGAAGGTAGTCTCCCCCGTCCAAATAGTTAAGGCCGCCAACACACAACACATATGGCCGTTCACCACTGAGGCTCGAAATCCCTTTCGGAATATCGGCGACCTTGTAGTAGACTTCTTCAACTCCGTTGCCGACAACCACGACCCTATCTCCGGAGACACCAAATGATGAAACAATCTGGGCCTTTAGAAATTCAGAGACCGTCAAGATCAGGTCGGCCCTTCGTGCGATATAGCGGTAGACCGATCGCCAGCGAGCTTCGGCAAATCGGCTCCAAATTGTTTTTCTGCCATCTCTGCTCAGCAGCGGATCGCATTCGTAGATTGAATGAATGGTTACAGCCCAGCGCGCGTTCTTTACTGGGACCAGGTCATTTTTGGGGCAGTAGACCCAGTCTGTTCCGTCAATCCAGGGGTCAATATTTGGATAATGAAGAAACTGCCAAAGAGCTTCCATTGAGTTATTGGTCCCAGGCAAACAGTTCACCGGCAATCCACGGAGGTGATTGCCTTTGGGAATTGCGTTTCCTGTTAGCTGGTCACGAGTGGCAATCATAGTCAACGCGACCCCTGGTTGCTCAGCGAGACCCCAAATCATCTGCACCAGGTGCTTCTGGACTCCTGTTGGTCGAGCATTGGCAGTAAACCGAAGATCGGTAAAACATGCAACTCTCATGGTGTTCCCCTGCGTTCACTAAATGCGGATTGCGTTTTACGGCTAACCCTCCGCCACAACCTTGCAATCGCATCTGCATTCAAAATGGGTTTACAAAACCAAGCCATTAGACGCGCAATTTTGCGTATTTTACCCGCTGCCAAGAGGACCTGTGCCGTCGGGGCCAGGAAGGCGGCTATGCCCGAGGCCGTCAGAGTGAAAACCAGCGTTGCCCAACCCGTACTGGAGCCGCCGCCGTAGAGGTTCATCATGGCTTGGTTGAAGAAGGACCCCGACACGGCTACCGGTAGTATGATTGCGGCGTTAAGCCTGTAGGAATAGAGCACCTTGCCCGCCGGGTCCGTGTCTTTTGACAAGTCTCTCCGCAAGGACGGGAATAGTGGCCTGCCCGAGCACCGGCTTGCTCTTACTCAATATCTATAATAGAACGGCGCACCGTGCCATTTGGACGCCTGGTAACCCTGACGATTAAATGCGTTCTGCTCAACCCGCTATGTTTGGTCGAGTTCATCGACGCTTCTCCTCGTATTTTGATCTCCATTGCGGAGAAAACCGCTGATATCGCCCTGCCTAACCGTGCTTCATTTCCGTCATCAGCGTGAAGCCCGCTTTCATGATGCCCTTGTTGCTGGGGATGTTATCCGTCAAGGCGAAGATGTGGAAGGTGTCCGGCGGCGATGCGGCGCGGATGTACCTGAGCAGTCGAGTAAAATACCCCCTATTGCGCTGCGCTTGCGGGGTGTGGAAGTCGTAAAGCATCACTGCGTCGCCCAATGCGACTTTTTTATCGATCTCGCTGATATAGAATTCGCCGCCGCGCTGCACCCAACCAGATGAGAGCAGGATTGTGCCCGCGACCAGTATTACGGCGTAGGCGCCGAGCTGATAGCGCTCGTACTGAAAGCGCTTTACCGGCGAGCCTACCGTGCGGCAGAAATCGACATACTCGGCATAGGTGCCCAGTTCTCGTAAGTTCACCTCGCTGTTCGACTGCAACGGCGGCGTGCCCGTGCCCTCGTAGTATTTCACGCTGGTTAGGCGAGCGCGCATCGTTGCGCCCACCGTGCGTAGTGATCGACGCAGCCGGCTGACGCGAGCTTTGAGCCCGATTCGGGCGGCCAATTTCCCTGCATTACACGCCAGCATGCCCTTCAGCGTCAGTGGATATTCTATACATTTCAGCTTGCGCTCGGCATTGACAAAACGCGCCTTATACCGTTCATTGCCGAACCCGAAATCGAGCACCTGTATCCCCTGTCCTTCGCAGAAAGTACACGTCTCAGCCAGCAATACTTCCAGAGGAGAATATTCCAGATACTTGATGTTAATGAGCGGAGTGTGCCAGAGCAGCAGATCGCCGTAACGTATGCCGAAATGGCAGGCGACTACTTCATGATCGGCGGTGATTTTCGTGAAAATTTTATTCTTCGGATAACACGCATATTCACATCTTCGATCTGGCTGGGAAAAGGTGCTAAGCTTGTCTTCAAATCCCCAGCGCTCCTGATGCATTCCGGCGAGAATTGCGATGCCGTCTTCTGACAAAACGCCTTCTGTGGTCACTGCCTGATAATCAGCAAATGCACGCAGTTTTTTCCAGTGCCGTTTAATGCTCTGCCTGCGTAGAATCCACTGCCACCCACCTTTCGCCAAACGCGCGTCAAACAGGGTGGTTTTCTCCTCGAAGATATATCCAGCCAGTACACGGGGCAATGGCACGTGGTCGAGCAGCCTATGGATCAGCACCACATCGGCGCCTTGCGCGCGCGCGTCGTCAAGCATAGTGGCGAAGAGGGCGCCGAGTACAGTGATATCGGTGCAATGGAAGTGGTGATAATCGTACAAATTCCAGCCCAACGGTCGGTAAGCCCTTACCTGCAGTCCGTGCAGTTGGGTGTCGCCGACTACCCACGGCATCATACCCAGCAGCAGCTGCCCGTCCCAAACCTCAACGATACGCGTATCGGTGGGATGCACTTGGGAAAGATGATGCAGCTCGTCAAGTGTCGCGCATGGAAGTATCTCCGTATGCTGCGACCCGTTCGGCGTTTGTTGCGCGCGCCAGGTTTCCAGGACTACAGCACGTAATGTCACATCTCCCATGTCGGTAATAACCTCCGATATTGTATGAAATACTTGGCGCCGGACAACACGAAATCCAACATGTCGACGTCCGTTGTGTTCGGCAGAGAAAAGCGCGGGATAAAAAAGTTCGAATACGCACGGTTCTCACCAAGTGGCGTATGGCAATTGGCGCACGCATGACTGAACCCGGCCTCGCACGTGGCTGTGATGGTTTCCACCGATACTTCGTCCGTTCTGCCGAATGGATAACTGAACACCGGGGTGTTATATAAAGAGCCCAGTAGTGCCGCACAGACGAGCAACTCATCGCGCAGCGCCGCTGGCGGCAATTTCGCCATCAACTGGTGAGTTTGTGAGTGCGCGCCAATGAGGCTGCCTTCTCGTTTCATAGTCGCAAGTTCGCTCATCTCAATCGGCGCAAAGCGCAGGTGGTAATTGGCCGGTTCGATGCGCGATTGCAACGATGAAAAGCTGCAACATGCGTCAAGTACTTCATGTAATTGCCGCATATCCGCCGCACCTGAAAGTAATAAGCGAAAGATGCCCCCCCAGCATGAAAAGCGATCCTGCGGCTGTTCGATGACCAACGGTATTTCCTGCCCATGGAGGTGTAAGATGTACCGGCCTGCATCGGCGTAGCTAACCCAGAGAAGCAGTTGGTCGATCAATGGCAAGCGTCGCTCGGTGATCAGTTCTGCGGCACAGAAATAATACGCAGGCACCCGCATGCGTTGCAGATGCATGAAAGCAACCTCATACTGGTTAGCAAATCCGTCATCGAACGTAATGGTCAAAGACTGCGGATTCGACATGTCGGTATCGATGGGGAAGCGCCGTTGCAGATGCCGCACCTGCGCAACGAAAATGGACTCCGGTGTCGACACGCCCAAATGGGGCACATCTTCCCACCATTGATCGGGAATAATGTTATGGTAGGTGATAATGCGCTTTCGTTCGGCATTTAGACGATAACACATAGCTGTGAAGCCGCTGCGTTGACTCACTTTGGCTATCCAAGATAAAAACATCGTGTTCATACCGTTGTCCTTTCAGGCTTCCGGCTCCATTAACTGCCTGCCATCTTCACGACGTATTTTCGTGCGAATGCCAGTTTTTAAATTCTCGCCACGCAAAGACGAACCCTTCCTGTATACGTCCGTTTTGCGCTTTCTTTTGTCCCCAAGGCATTGCAATATATGTCGGTTATCTGCTCAACATGCACGTATATGGCCCCTTCAGGACGCCTCCCTATCGCGAGCGCCATAGTTCAACAACAGAGGAGAACGCTTGAGCAAGCGCAGCACGAGAATCCCGTCTGCCACCAACCAGAAACAGCAGGCTGTTTTCCTGATGGATGCTGGCCATCCCCATCGCAAACGGTGTTCGGAAGGAAGAGCACATATCATATTCACCGAGTGCTTGGAGACTCCTGCCGGCTGGGCATTAGCCGTAAACAAAAGATCGGTAGAACATGCTACTCTCATGGTTTTTGTCCGGGGGCACCAAATGCGGACCGGGTTTCGCGGCAAACTCTCCGCACTGCTGCCCCTATGAGTGTTGCGCTGAGCGGAGGTTCACGAAAACAGGCCAATAAGATATGAAATGCTGCATCCGTAGTCCTCTGTTCAGCTAGCAGACACCTGCCCTCCACCCAGTGTTTCTGTGCCTTGTATTTGCATGGAAGTTTGCCGGCAGCCCAATGCCGACCTAAGTCATTCATCATCTTTCGGGCCTTGGAAGGATCACATGATAAGTGTGCCTGCTGTACCGCCCGTGAAGCTGTGGCATCGATGATGGCTCGCGCGGCATCAACGTCGGAAATTCCCAGTCTTTCAAGCAATGATGCGTCGATAGCCACAGGCACGGAAAGAGGGTCAGGCCTGCCTTGCCTGCGCATGCGCGCTGCAACGCGGACGACCAGGTTTATTAGCATCCTGGCGTCGTCGATCTTCTGCGTGAACGAACCCGGATGGTAACGGTAGTATAATAAAACTTGCCCCAGATTTGCCAGATCACCCATCTCAGCAAGGCGCAGCCAAAGTTCGCGATCTTCAGCCGGCACCGTCCACGGCCTGTAGCCTCCACACCGGAGCACGGGTTGCTTGCGCATCAACACAGCAGGATGACAAAAACAACTTCCGGTCCAGAGTGCGCGACGAATACTGGCTGGAGAAGTTGGGAATGCACTCTTAAATTCAGTTAAACTTGTCCCCACCATCGCCTGCGCTTGTGCGCCAACAAGCAGAATATTCGGGTTGGCTTCAAGGAATGCAACTTCCTTCTCTAAACGTTGCGGAAGTGAGATATCGTCGGCATCCATTCGAGCGGCCAGCTCTCCCTTCGCAACAGACAACCCGAAATTAAGCCAGTATCCCAAACCTTGGTGAGTGCCCCCAAATAGCCTGACTCTGCTATCTAACCGCGCAAATTCCTCGGCAATTTGACTAGAACCATCCGTTGAACCATCATCCATCAGAATCAATTCGAAATCTTTGAATGTCTGTTTCAGAATGCTGTCGACAGCCTCATGCAAATAGTCCTTCGCATTGAAAACAGGCAGGATGACACTCACCAAAGGACGTTTTGGCATTTACATAACCTCTGGAAATAATGAAAGCTATATTTCTTGGAATTGTCGACAGGGGCAAATCGCCGCTGGATATCGGATTTAGCACTCATGATTTCTCGGCGGCATGTCTGCGAACGAAAGGGGCGCCAATGATTTCCGCCAGCCTTGCACGCAATTCCGTCCATTGCTGTGGCATCAGGCGCGGACTGACCAGCAAATAAATGAAAGTGCCCAGCGTGGCTACTACGAACATCTGGGCTAGCCACCACGGGCGTGTTCCCGAAGGAATAAGGTGAGAAAGTAACGTGGAAAAACTCATTGATACCCCGGCGACCAACGCTGGCATAAGATATATTTTGAGAAATTTTGCAAGCGGGGTGCCGGACGAACGGCCGATCGCATAGGCCCAGATAAAGGGTGACGCGACCCCGTAATAAAAGCTCGCAGCGATGGCAACTCCCATGAGCCCGTTCCACCACGCCCCCAGTCCAACCAGGAGGAGGTAAAGCGGGGAGTAAATACACTGAATACGCAGAAACCGGCCGAACGCACCCTGCGCTTGCATGAACGGGCCGCCAACCCACGACGCGGCATCAACTGCAAACCCCAGGCTCAATAACTGAATGACAGGCACGGCTTCAATCCACTTCTGACCGTACAGCAACTGAACCAAGGGGCGGGCCACAAAAGCCTGGAGAAAACAAAGAGGAATCGCGACGTACGCCAGTAAGGTCATCGCGCGAATAGCACCCTCACCAAGGCGAGAAGAGTCTTGAAGTCGTGTGAAAGCAGGGAACAGGATGTTCCCTGTTGAACCTGCGGCCAATCGCAAAGCCTGCATGGAAAAGGTAAAAGCAAAGAAATACACGCCGACCTCCGTGGAACTGGCGAACAACCCAAGTATTATATAGTCTCCCTGCGCAACCGCTGTAGGCAACAGGCGGGTAAAGAAGACCGCGACACAGTCGCCCGCAAACATACGCCAACGGCCTAACTGTAAACGCAACTCGACTTGCGGCCTGACAAGCAGCCAGGTAATAAATGTCTTTGTCAATGCGATGATAGGAAGGGGCAGTGCAAAGCTGTACGCACCAAACCCAGACAAAGCAAATGTGACCGACAACGCCGCTCCGAGAACAGTCATTGCCAAGTTAAGAAGAGCGATGAACTTGAACCGCATGTCTGACAAAAGAACCGCTTCCGGTACCAGGCTCAATGATCCCAGAGGGGCGGCAACGGAGAGGATTAAGATTGTGCGCACAATCTGTGAATTGCCGTAAACTCTGCCTGCAATTGGAGCTGCAGCCGCCATCAATAAACCACCGGAGATGCCGCACGTTAAACCCATCCAAAATGCGGGAGTTATCCAATGGTTCAATTCTTTGCCGCGCTGTACCAGGACGGTATCGATCCCGGGACTGGCGATGAGAGAGATGAAAGATGTAACCGCATATGCCAGCCCGACTACTCCGAAATCATTCTTGCTAAGGAGATAAGCCAGCACGATCTGGCTGGCCATGTTGACTGCTTTCCCGCCCAGGGTATTGACAAGCTGCCAGAGCAATCCTATCAGGGTACGCTGACCAAGTGACGGCACATCAACACCTCAAAAGTTGGAATCAATCGGGGAATTCAAGTGCATGTATTAGCACGGCGAAAATACTGCCGGTCCATGCGGGCAAGTGGCCGGCCCTGTCATTTGGGCACTTTTTCAACTGCCTTGCCTTTCTCGATTACATGATAAAAGCAGCCTGCCGGTGTCACATCCAATACGACAGGGCCGTAGCCTGAAAGATTGACTGTAACTTTGTCCATCTTCTTCAATGGGGAATGAGCATATATTAGCCACTCTCGTTCCGGGGCTTCCCCGAGGACAAGAGCAAGCGAGAAGACCGACAGTTGGGTATTGAGACTCCAAGAGCTTGTTGGATTTGCGTCTGCATCCAACAGAAACCACCGCTCCGCATTCCGGTATTCCGCGGGGACATCTGCCTGATAGGGGTGCGGATGTTCCGTATTGGCGACCAAGTGACCGTTGCGCCAGAACCTTTGAAGAATTGCGTTGTTGTGCACGGCATCCACCGCGTCGACAATTGAGAGGAAATAGGGCCCTTCGTCGGCGACAGTCTCGAGCCAGCCCCGAAATTCGCGTACCGCACGGGGCCTCAGGAGCCACATGCCAAATTGGACCATGCCTCCGTAGCGCTCCGGGTTGTAAGCCTGGCCAAGTTTGGCATAATAGTTCCTCTTGTCGTTAACTTGTGACGGCTCGTGCCCATCCCAGGTCGAAAGCTCAAACCAGAAAATATGGTTCAGGCGGTAAGCCTCTTGCAACATGAACACCCAGTTCATGGACTGAATCTGTGGGCTCCATACGGTGAAGTCCGTTGAGCCATCCCAATTATGCGTGTAGAAGGGAACAGAAGCGCCGTCCCAGGCTAGCGGCCATGGCTCGATTCGGCCCGGCGTATATAATGAGTATTCGATCCAACCGCCCCAACGGGCAAAAGCCGAGCCCCCAAAGGCTTCGTATCCTATGAATACCGCTTTATCCTTCCAACTCTTCGCGGTCAGCCCTTCCCTCATTCCTTCCTGCAGTGCCCGATAGCGTTCGATAAAACCGTCTCCTATAACCTTACGCTTAAACGCATCATCCTTACCCTTGCCGTACAGGGCAAGATAGCGCAGGGACCCCTCAGCATCTTTCCACTGCAGTTTTCGGTGTTCATTGTTGGAAACAAACAGCACGAGGGGAGGGTCCGGGTAGATTTCCTGAAGTTTTTTCATAATAGGGGTCGAGGTCCACTTCCTTCCCACTTCACGCCATAACTCAACCGGTCCGAACGGGGATACGGACGGAAGGACCTTTCCATTCAAATCGATAACATTCGGGTTCTTGTCCAGGGGCAGCTTGCTGAATTCCGGACTCGTACTGAGCAGGCTTTCCCATTGCGTACCCACAAACGAAACAGGTAGTTTCGATGCTGCAACCTTTTTTATACTGCTCTCGTAGTATTCGTATTTGGAGTTCTCGCCTGGAACGGGGAAGTTAAACCAGGGGAGGAGGTGATGTCCCTTTTCGATCATGCCGATCTGGTAGGCAGGTGTAAAACCGGTCGGCATCTGCCCTGTATTCCAGTGTGCGGCCAGAGGCAACGGGTAGCCGGCATCGCTTCCGTTGGGCAGGGTCGCTTCGCGGCGAATCTCTGCGGCAACCTGCCCGAACGTATCCGAAGTTTCCGCCCTGGAACTCAAGAGGACCCAGCCGAGTGCGATCAGCGTTACGCAAATACCGGTTATCGATCTTGATTGCCGAGGCATATGGTTTATCCCCAAAATAACGGGAAACTTGACAGCATACTCACATTCCAAAACGAAAGTTGTCTCATTTCCACCAAGATACGTTCGTCATCGCCCCGGAATGTTTTTGTCAGCGAAGCGAAGTTATTCTCAGGAGCAGATGACAGTGGCACTATACGGACGTTTCAAAATCCGAAAACCCAAACGTTCTAAAATAAAGGGGAAAAGGCCCGGCAGGCAAAGCTCCGCCAACTCGGTTACATACCCCGTCCGGGTCCGCGCCCAGCCCGAAAGGACGAACCGAGATGATGGGCAAGACTATACCTAAAAAGGAGTGGCTGAGTGTCCCGGGGATGTTAAGTTTATGTTACATGAAAGTGTCGAGCCGCATGCCTCGGGGCTTTGCTGGGATTAAGTGTTGGTTTATTCAAGGTTTTTGGAGTTAACGAAACTTTGGGATGCGACCGATGGAGGGCATATATCACGAGGCAGGCGCGTTGGACTGTCCTCACTACTACCGTGTGGGAAACCGAAGGCTCTTTCGCTGTGTTCTATGAGCCTCTGCTTCGAAAAGGCTTGATGGGTTGCGCTTCGCTCCACCCATCCTGATATGGATGACGGATACAAGCATATTCTTTCTGTCCCTTGTTGTTTTTTTGTTTTTTTAAAACCTCCGTTAAGCAACCAACTGAGCGGAGGGCC
>JBKQLC010000171.1:0-43575 GCA_052147195.1 Syntrophobacteraceae bacterium | reverse complement strand
ACCGTTTGATAGTTTGTTCCTATCAAACGGTGGCCCCTGCCTCAGGTGAACTAGAATTCCGACATATCGTCATCAAAGGGGATCACTCGCTCAGATCCCGATCCTCGCTTTCTCGATGTGGTCAGATCCTTTTTAGCATTCTGGATTGTACCCTTTCTATTCTCGGGAGCAGCCGCAAGAACTCTCGATGATTTTTGAGCGGGCATGCTTGGTTTGGTGCTTATGGCATTGTCGTTCCCATTTGCACCACTAACCAAAACTATTAATCCTGACACAAATTCTTTCAGGTGCTCCGCTTGATCATTCATTTTTTCCGAAGCGGAGGCGGATTCTTCGGCTGTACATGAGTTCTGTTGGACAACTTTGTCCATTTCACTCACTGCTCTGCTGACTTGCTCAATTCCCTGGGCCTGTTCACTCGATGCAGCAGATATTTCACCAACCAGCTCTCCTACTTTATTCGTGCTGGATTCAAACTGAGAGAATTCGGCGCTGGTCTTTTCAACCATTAACGATCCCTCCTTGATTCTCTTGACAGTCCCCTCGATCAAGCTGGCAGTAGTTTTTGCTGCTTCCGCGGCTTTCATTGCCAAATTTCTCACTTCGTCGGCAACTACTGCGAAACCCGCCCCGGCTTCTCCGGCCCTGGCCGCTTCAACTGCCGCGTTGAGCGCCAATAAGTTCGTTTGGAAGGCGATTTCGTCTATCGTTTTGATTATTTTGGATGTCTCCTCACTGGATTTTGAGATTTCTCCGATGGAATCCGTCAGCCGCTCCATTGATTCGGCGGCTTTCGCCAGCACACTCCGGGTCTGGTTCATGAGTTGATTGGCTTGACCAGCGTTTTCTGCATTTTGTTTCGTCATTGATGCCATTTCTTCCAGCGATGAGGAAGTCTCCTCGATTGCTGCGGCCTGTTCGGAAGCGCCTTCGGCCAATTGTTGGCTGCTGGACGCAACCTGGGAGGATGCCGAGGACACCACCTCCGAAGAATGGATAAGGCCCTTTACCGCGGATTGGATAGGCCTGGTTACAAAGCGCATCAGCAGCCAGCCCCCGCTCAGAAAGAACACGAGAAAGACCCCAAACATCATGGTTCCGGTTCTTAGGAAGGTCTTATTTGCCTGCTGAATTTCAGGGCCAAGGGGCGCTCGAATCGAAATGATTGCCCGGATATCACCCTCTTTCTCACCAAACCCACTCTTATCGCCGTATCTTTCGATGAGCTCCTTTGGAGCCAAATCCGGTGTACTGTGGCAGGCCATGCAGTCTTTCGTATTTTTTGCAAATGGCAGAGCGTAGTAGAGAAAGTCGGCGCCTTCTTTTGAAATTACCTGCTTGAATTCAGTAATCTCATTACTATTGAATTTTTTGATGAGGTCGCGCTCGAACTCGTCGCTCTTGTTCTCGGGATTTCTGGGATTATTGGCGGCAAGCTTGTAATAGAAGTCCGAGAGGCCGTTTTTCCCGCGCTGCTCGTTGTAATACTGATGCATATATTTTGTGATGTACGATGATGAAAGGATCTCCGGAGAAAAATAATTTTTGTCGAGTTTTCCTTCCTGCTTTAATTTCGTAATTTCCGGTTTCTGATTTTTACCAATGTATTCATGTAAAGCCTGATGTTCAAGAAGCAGGTTCTTTATTTTTTTCTCTGCTTCTTGTATTGCATAGGATCTAGCCTCGATATAGAATAGTATGCTTAAAGCACATGTCGTGGCAATAAATATCAAGATCATCATTTTCAGCATCATGCTTCTTATGCTGCTCGACTTGGAAATGAATTTGTAAGACATCGTAACCTCCGTCGGCCCAAAAAGAGTGGAATTGATTCCTGTAATTAAGTTAACAAGCAGTCTAGTGTCTCTATTCTGTGCCTTTCCTGGTCCCGATAATCAGAGAGCACCGGCGTCTCAAGCATCGAACGGGATCGCCCGCACAGGTCGCACTTTTCCCCTTTTGAGAGAAGCCAGAGGCCTTTCCCGCTGCAATTATGAAGTCGCCCGTCGGCAATATTGACCGTAGATTCCGTTATCGGGATTTTGCTGTTGGTTGTCTTTCCAGTCACTGCTACGACGGCCTTTTTATTTCGTCCACCTTTCGAACCATCGATGGTGGATTTCAACTCGGTTACGGATGTTTTCATCTGTTTCCCCGCGGACATTCATCTCCTATGAGGCCGAAGCAGGTTCCTATGCATTTGCGTAATTTCGCTGGACCACCTTGTCCATTTCGTTTGCAACCCAGCTAATCCGGCCTATTCCCTGAGCCTGTTCGAGGGATGCTGCGACAATCCCGCCACTAATTCTTCGGCCTTTACTAAACTGATTGCCAAATGCTGGAATCCTTTATCTATTTTCTCGACCGCCTCCGATCGATGCTTTATTCTGCCGACGGCCCCTCAACCAGGCCAAAAGTATTTTTTGCGGCTTCAGCCGCTCTCATTGCCAAATTTCTCACTTCATCGGCGGCCTCTGCGAAACCTGCGCGGGTTTCTCCGGCCCTGGCCGCTTCCGCGTTGTGGAAGCGCATGTTCCGATGATCCAAACCCTGCAAGATAGTATCGGTTGATAACCGATAAGACTTTAGAAAAACTACCTAAGGTCTTGCGATTTCAGGGAGGTTCCAAATAGAGGCCCCAATTGGTTCCAACTGTAATATGAGGCGGCAGTGAACGGTGAGCAGTGAGCAGTGAACAGTGAGCAAAATCCCTCAATCCCTGAATTCGCTTTCCTGCAAATACAGGCCAAATTCAGGTGAAACGGTGAGCAGTGAGCAGAATCCCTCAGTCCATCAATTCCCTGACACGGATGGACAGAGATGGAGGAGAGTAGCGCGGCGGACAAAAACCTAAATTACTCAATTCCGGCCATCACGCTGCAATCCGGGAATATTATAGAAGGGATGGTTTGGCTCTGCAAAACGGCAACGAGAAGCGGCGACCAGAAGCGGCAACGAGAAACGGCAACCAGAAGCGGCAAAATGCAGAAGAATATTTGTCAGGCGAAGACGCTAAGATGCGAGGGCACCGAGCACCGCAGAGACGCGGAGAACACAGAGAAAACAGAAAGTTACAAGAAAATCCCGATACAACTTAAAGAAATTCGATGTTAGCTGCGCGGACGCTCCTCCACTCAGTCCAACTAACCCCGGGAGGATGAGCAAAATTCGATTCCCGGCCATGAGCACTCATTGGCGGTCCGGGTTCCCTTATGCCGGCATCGTCCGGATCAAATCCCACCACATCTTAAATTCTTTCAACAGCTCCGCCTGTTCCTCTTCCTGGCACTGGGTCAGGAGGTTATGGTACGCGTCGTCAAATTCTGAATAAGTAAACACAAGTTGTTCACGTTCCAAAATGGCGAGCACGTCTTCCGGGCCGGCAGAGGCATTCAGAAGATCCCGCAAATCCCTGTCCCGCATCCCTCTGAGTATAAATGTTCTGGCCTGTCCGATGCTCATTGCGTTATCCTTTTAATTGCAAATAAGATAAAGCCGTTTCCCCTCCCTGCACCCCCCGGCGGTGTGGCATATGCTTGCCGCACAGCGTGCGCATGAAGTTCAGCAGATGGTAAACCCGCCGTGCTTTTAAGACTATTCGCACGTTGTCTTCACAAACGACTCCAGTTTCCGGGTTGTCTCGATCATCTCCAAAATGGCTGTTCGATCAGGGGCATTCCGCACGTAGGTGCTCAAAGAACAGATTTCCTGGTAGCCCTGCAGCGCTTTCAACTCTTCCTTTAGATCTTCCGGAAGGGAGACCACGTTGCTCATAGCGTCCACGAGATCGAGGAAAGTGTGATTGTCCGGCATGTTTTCCTTGTAATACAAAAGGGCGAGGCAATATTTTTCAATGGCCATGCCCAGGATATTGTAAAGTATTTCAGGCGTGAACACCTTCTCTCGCTTTAATCCCCCAACCGCTGTTTTCAGGTATTGGTCTGCTTCCTGGATGCTGGCGTCATAGTACTTTCCAATTGACATAATTTTCCCGATCCGGATTTCTCCCGATATTCTGTATATAAAAGAATGGAGTCAACCACAAAACTTCTCACATGCCCCGATTCCGTCTTGTGCGCTTCCCCGCCAAAAGATACTTCTTGATTGCGAGACACCTCATTCTACCGGATTTTTAGCGGAAGAGTAGGGTCATCCCTTCAATTTTCAGAAAAGATGATTCTACATTTGTAAGTTTTGGCGACCATGAGGGACGGGTGGGCACGGTTTTTACGCCACCCACATGACTATCCAGAGTTAGCATACATTTTTCATGAAGCAGAGGCCGGCGCAGCGCTTTGAAGCCGAAGTATGCTATACTGGAGATTCACCACGATCAATCGGGCGAGCAGCCCAGGCACCAGCATGCTACGTAGCGAGGCTGTTTTCGTCCCGAAGATGCAGACTTTTAATCCCGGAGAGCAGTGTGACATCTTGCTGGCGTCAGCGGTGAGCGCACAGTCTTTTCTATTCCTCAAATGGAGCACATGATGTCGAGCAAGATAGAATGGACTAATAGCACATGGAATCCTTCAGTTGGATGCACTAAAATCTCGCCCGGTTGTGCCAATTGCTATGCAGAGAAATTCGCATTGCGGCTCCAAGGGCGGGGAATCGCAAGCTATGAGAGCGGTTTTGAATTTAAGATGCTGCAAAATAGGCTTCTTGAGCCTCTTAAGAGGAGGAAGCCCACAACATTTTTTGTCAACTCAATGAGCGATCTTTTCCATGAAGATATGGAAGATGCTTTCATCGCTAAAGTAATTGACATTATGAAGCAAACCCCTCACCATACATATCAAATTCTCACTAAACGCGCCGATAGAATGGCCTCATATTTCGGATTCATGAAACCACCACCGAATGCATGGCTTGGAGTATCTGTCGAGAATAGAAAACATGGTATTCCGAGAATTGAGTATCTGAGGGGGATTGATGCTACTGTCCGTTTCCTATCAATCGAACCGCTTCTGGAGGATCTTGGTGAGATAGACCTTTCCATGCTCCATTGGGTAATTGTTGGTGGCGAGTCTGGACCGGCCGCCAGAAAGATGGAAGTATGCTGGGTTGAACGCATAAGGGACCAGTGCTTGCAATACGGGATATCGTTCTTTTTTAAACAGTGGGGTACGTGGGGGCCTGATGGTGTGAAACGCTCCAAGGCGAAGAATGGCAGACTACTCGCTGGCAGAGAATGGAGTGAGATGCCTTCGCTTTCCAGCAGATAAGGTGACTTATGGCGAAATATGAGGCTTGGGAGAACGGTGAACTCCCCTGCATTGAGTCGCATAGTCAGCGAAAGCATGATGTTGTAAGGGAGTACCTCAAACAATATATCCGTGTCGTTGGCGGCAGAAGTTTTCATCGCAGTACCCTCACCCTCACTCTGGTTGACGGCTTCGCGGGAGGTGGTCTTTACACCACTCCTGATGGATTACTTCACTTGGGCTCTCCGCTTATTCTCCTCGATACTGCTTACGAGATTGAGGCGGAACTGAAACTTCAAAAGCAATTCACACTCGATGCTCAATTCGTCTTCATCGAGAAGAACGGGAACGTGTTAGACTACCTTAGGAAGACACTCACGTCCCGTCAGTATGGAAAGCAGATCGGTACCAGAATCCATCTTTTGGATGGAGAATTCGAGAGCAATGCTGACAAGGTCACTCAGTTCATCCTAAAGCGCAAAGACAGAGCACATAGATGCATCTTCCTCCTGGACCAATATGGGTACAATCAAGTAGCTATCAAACGACTTTCGCAAATATTTACAGAGCTCCCAAACGCTGAAATCATACTGACATTTGCAGTGGACTATTTGATCGACTATCTATCTGAATCCGGCATCTCCGATGACGCTATGAAAGGATTCGGTCTCAATCTTACCGCGGCAGAGTTGTTACAGGAAAAGAAAAATCAAAAGCACTGGCGTCACTTTATTCAGAAACGGATCTACGCAAGAATTGTTGAGGACAGCGGATGCCGCCATTTCACCAACTTCTTCATAAAATCCCGAGAAGACAACAAGGCGTATTGGCTTTTGCATCTTTCCATGCACCCGATGGCCAGGGACGAGATGTTGGCTCTTCACTGGAAACTGAAGAACCACTTCCAGCATGAGGGCAAGGCCGGTCTATTTATGCTTGGCTATGATCCAGAAAAGGAACAAGACCCGAAACAGCTTCCATTTGCTTTTGCTCCCCGGGATAAAGAGATCACACACAATTCCCTCTTGGAGGAGCTTCCCTGTGTCATACCGAAAGACGGAGCCGCAATAAAGCAGCTTTATAAGGACCATTGTAATCTGTCCACTGCCACTATCGGCATGTTTAGAGAGGCTCTTCTAGATTTGCACCGGTTAAGAGAGATCGAAGTCCTTACTCCGGGCGGGAGAAAAAAGCGCACCGATACTATTTCGGATGATGACACGATATTCCCCAAGCGTCAGCTCTTTATTGATTTTTGCCGAATTAAGAAAGCGCCTCGCAGATAAACCCTATTCAGCTATCGATTTCAAATCTTTCACAATGGCGAAAATCTATGCCTCGCTTTGCGTGTCCTGGCCCTGGAAGTCTCCGAGATCAAGCTCATCGGGCGCCCCGGCGTTCCATATGAAAAAAACAAATTAAAAAATTGCGAATTGAGGGGTCAAGGGACTCAAGACTAATTGAAGAACAGGAAAGGGGACCCGAACGGTGAGCACTGATGAGTGAGCAGTGCTTATCGAGAATGGAGCGGGGAGCAGGAAGAGCGTTTTGGGGGTTCACTGTTCACCGACCGCCGTTCACTTGTGACCGATGACTCGCCCAAACGGGAAGGGATAATTCCGCTATTCTGAGTCGCCGGTTTGACCCTGTCCTTGTTTGCCTTCACGAGGTTGTCAGGTGGCGCGAACCAAGCCTCAATGAGAATTTGTTACTCATTTATCCTCAGGTTTTTCGGTTTTCTGTTGAGTTGCTTCGGTTGTCGTTGGTGGTGGATCCGGCCATTCCTTAGGCCTTTCTACTTTTTCAAAGAGGCCCTTAATATCCTTCAGGGGTAACTCGTCGGTTTCTTTATCCTTTTTTCCAAACAGGTCCTCAATATCCTCCAGGGGTAACTTATCGGTTTTGTTATCCTTTGTCATGTGCATCTCCTCTTTTTTTTAGACCTCTCCCTTCTAAGACCTCATCGTAACAGATAGAAACCAGTTTCCTGTCCGAAGGTAGGTTGAATCCTCCTTGGCTAAGTCTTGCTTCTTTTTCCCTTATTAGCGCGTACTCTTTTTCTGTATTATCTCCGCTCTGTCCTTTTTCTAAACGCAGCCAGAGTAGTTCGTACTCCATTTTAATTTCAGTCCACTTTTGATTAAGGCCTGCCATACTGCTTATTTGCTTAGGCCAGTCCAATAGTGGAAGTGCTATGGCCAGCAGCGCGGAAGCAGCGGAAAAAATCTTCCAGATTATCGGGAACTCACTCCAGAAGCCCCAGCTTGCAACTGTCCCTGACGACATAACGGCCAAGAATATTTTTGAGTATAGATCGCGGGTATAATATCTGCTGCCCAGGTGCGACCAATACCTGACATTCATATCCGCATCAAGCATAGAATCCCAAACAGCCTTTCGCATATTCATCCCTTCTGCAAAATTAGTTTTACAAATCTCCCTTCTGACATGATAATATTGAACGATTGATGTTGTCAATAAGTTTCATCAGCGCAGGGATCATTCACGATGGGATAGACCGCCACGAGCAGAGAATTATCCAACAAAGCTGGCATATTGTGCGATCGGGCCGCGGCGACCTCGACGCTTCTCTTTGTGTGCTCCTGCCCATCGCAACAATGAGCAGTGATGAGTGAGCCGGAAGCGAGAAGCGAAAAACCTCCTGCTGCATGCTGCCTGCCGGCTCATATCGCGGTATAGATTCCCTCAATGCTGAATGTACAGTTTTTTGCTTTCTTTTAGCCTACACAGCCGTCTTGCGCTAATAATTCCCATTCCGTCACTAAGTGCTTCATGATCCGGGACAATAGCCGTAAACCCGGCTGCTGTGAGCATTTCCTCATGCTCCTTCTCAGTGTATGCCCTTCCGTCATCATAGAAATTCAGAAAAACGAGTCCCATACCCAATGACGATAGAGGTGACAAGCGGGAATTTTCCAATATGCCCCCGATGATATAAATCCGGCCTCCCGGCACTATCGATTGGGCGATGTTTTTCAAGACCGTACGTGCTTGTTCTTTGGAAATCGTTTGAATGAAGGCCCGAAGGATTGCGACATCGTATTGCCCTTCCGGCCGATCCGTTGAAAGGTCTGTTGGTGAGACGGTAATTCTGCCGGACATCCCAGCCTCTTTTATGAAGCGTTCGGTCACCTGGACGACTTTCGGGAAATCGGCAACCGTCGCTTGGATATGGGGATATTTATTGCAAATTCCAATACATACTCCGCCTGTTCCTCCCCCGGCGTCGAGAAGCCTTCCGAATTCCGAGAAGTCGAGCTTGTCGGCAATTTCCTTTCCCGCCCTGAGGCTGCTATGAAACTGGGTCTTGAAAAAGGTCAGCAACTCTTCTTCAGGCAACGCCTGCCAGTCGATTTTAAGTTTCGGCTTTCCCGTTCGAATACTCTCGGCCGTATTAAGGGCGGCATTCCAAAGCTTACGGTAAAAACCGCTCATCGACCCCATGAAGTTCGGACGCCGACAAACCAGAAACTCGCCGGCTTCTTCGGTATTGGAGAAAAATCCATCCTTCAATTCCAGAAGGCCTGCCGCCACAAGGGAATAGAGAAGGGGGGCGATTCTGTCTTCCAGCACACCCAAACTGTCGGCCAGGCTTTTCGCCGTCAGTGCTTTATCATCCAGCGCCGTGAATAAGTCCAGTTGCATCCCGGCAAGCATGGCAAAAGACGGATATACCGCATAGACTAGATGCATAATGGTTGAGGGTTTCAAAGTCTTCCCGTGTGAAGAATCGTTTCCGGCCGGCTCGCTTTTCACGACCATTTTTTCTCCCTCCATGGCTATTGACTTTATACTTTCAATCAATCCAATAAATCGATTAGTATCGATCTACGCACAGGGAACTGTAGATATTAACTTAGCGGGTATTTTCATTAGGGTCTAACGGTTATTATCGATATGCTTATCAGATAATTCGATTGAAAACAGGACGAGACGATGGACTTTCAAAGACTCAGGACTTTCCGTACAGTAGCCACACTGATGAATTTCAATCAGGCAGCACATGTACTGAACTATGCCCAATCGAGCATTTCCGCACAGATAAAAACCCTGGAGGATGAAATCGGGGCACAGCTCTTCAAGAGAACAGGCAAGAAAGTCACTCTGACAGAAGCCGGCGAGAAAATGCTCGAATACGCCCACAAGCTATTGGCGATAGAAGAAGAAGCTCGCGCCGAGATCGCCGGAAAACCGAAAGTGCCCTGCCTTTTGACGCTTCGCATGCCTCAGACTGTGGCTACATATCACCTACCCGTTGTCTTGTCTGATTTTCGCCATCGCTTTCCCGAAACCTGCCTTGATATTTCTAGTTGCGCCCTTTACTCTCTGGAACACGAGTTATCCATCGGAACCGTTGATCTCGCCTTTTTAATGGCGGAGTCGGTGGATGCGGCCAACTTGAGGTTCGAACTGCTGAAGGTCGAGAGCCTGGTTCTGGCTACCTTTCCCGGAAATCCTTTGGCTCAAAAGAATCCTGCAACCTACAGCGACCTTCGGGACCAAACCTTGTTACTGCCAAAGGCGGATTGCGGATACCGGATGATGTTCGAACAAGCTCTGACGGCTGAAAAAATTATGCCCGCTGCTGTTATTCAAATGAACAGCATTGAGGCAATCAAAAAGACCGTCATGCAGGGTATGGGCTTGACCATTATTCCCGAAATCGCCGTAAGAGAAGAGTTGAAGCAGAACCAACTGGTCAAACTGCAATGGACGGAAGACCTGGAAACGGGGGTTTGCATGATTTGGCATAAGGATAAAGGGTTTTCCCCGGATCTGACAGCCCTCATGAATTCTTTCAGGAAGAATCTTATGGAAGCCGGAAAGTATTAGGAGGATTTTCGAAAAAGCAGGGTGCAAGGAGCGGGAAGCAGGGAGATCGCAGCAGGAAACGATGGTCCCTGCGGCTTTATCTGTCGGGAGTTCACGATCCCCGTTGCTGAAAGTATCCCGGCCGGAATCGGCAGATCGAACGCGTTTCGCCCAAACTTCTTATGCTCCAGTTGAACCATGGCGGGGCAAAATCGGATGTTTCCTGAACAATGGCGGAAAATTGCCGATAAAGTATCGAGTTGTTTTGCTATTTATATTGCTGTGAAAAGGGTTATACTCTATGTAGAAAGATTAAACTTCGGCCGCAGGGAATCCCTGTGGTTTTTTATTTTTTCGCAGAGAGTCAATTTAGCATGATCAGTGCATCGAACGTAACCCTCGTTTATGGGAAGAGGGTCATTTTCAAAGACGTCAACATAAAGTTCACCCCGGGCAACTGCTATGGGCTCATCGGGGCCAACGGCTCCGGCAAATCGACCTTTCTTAGAATCCTCTCCGGGGAGATGGAACCTGATAAGGGCGAAATCATCGTCGGCGCCAGGGAGCGCGTGGCGGTCCTTAATCAGGACCAGTTCGCATTCGACGAGGAAACGGTTTTGAACACAGTTATAATGGGGCATGCACGGCTTTACCAAATCATGGCAGAGCGGGAGGCGATCTACGCAAAGGCGAATTTTACCGAAGCGGATGGGATTCGCTCGGCGGAGCTCGAGGGAGAGTTCGCCGAAATGAACGGCTATGAGGCGGAGTCCGAGGCCTCGGTGCTTCTCAACGGTCTTGGCATACCTGAGGAGATGCGCTCCAAAAAAATGAAGGAACTGGAAGGGGGCGATAAGGTGCGGGTGCTGCTGGCCCAGGCCCTGTTCGGCAACCCGGATGTGCTGCTGCTCGATGAGCCGACAAACCACCTGGACCTGAAGTCCATCACCTGGCTCGAAGAGTATCTCTTCCGTTTTCCCAATACGGTCATCGTCGTTTCCCACGACCGGCACTTTCTCAACCAGGTATGTACTCATGTGGCGGACATCGACTTCGGCAAGATACAGCTCTACGTCGGCAATTACGACTTCTGGTACCAGGCGAGCCAAATGGCGTTCAAGCAAAGGCAGGACGAGACCCGTAAAATCACCGACAAGACCAACGAGCTAAAGGAATTCATCCAGCGTTTCAGTTCCAATGCTTCCAAGGCGAAGCAGGCCACTTCGCGCAAAAAACTCCTGGAGAAGCTGACGCTCGATGACATGCCGGTCTCTTCAAGGAAATATCCGCACGTCGCGTTCAGACCCGAGCGCCCCTGCGGTGACATTATTCTGGAGATAACGGACCTGTCCAAAGCCATCGATGGATTCCCCGTGCTGAGCGACCTTAGCCTTACGGTGCGCAAGGGGGACAAGATTGCTTTTGTCGGCGGCAACAGTCTCGCCAAAACCACGCTGTTCCAGATCCTGGCCGGGGAACTGGAGCCGGACAGCGGCAGTTTCCGCTGGGGCGTCACCATCACCCGCTCTTATTTCCCTAAAGAAAACAGCGCCTACTTCGACAATGACTTGAATCTTGTAGAGTGGCTGGGTCAATTTTCTCCCCCCACTGAGGGAGAGCGCTTCGCCAGAGGGTTTCTCGGCAAGATGCTGTTTTCGGGGGATGAGGCGATGAAGAAAACCCGCGTCCTCTCGGGCGGGGAGCGGGTCCGCTGCATGCTCTCCAGGATGATGCTGACCGGCGCCAATGCCCTCATCATGGATGAGCCGACCAATCACCTTGACCTGGAATCGATCACGGCCCTGAATAACGGGCTCACCGCCTTCACGGAGGTGGTGTTGTTTTCCTCCCACGACCATGAATTCATTGCCACTGTGGCGAACAGGATAGTCGAGATCACCCCCGGCGGTATCATCGACCGGGTGATGGGGTTTGAAGAATATCTGAACGATGGGGCGATAGCGGGGTTCAGAGACGAGTTGTGCCATGGCCACTGCGACCTCAGCCTCTGAGAAATGTTGAGTCCTGCCTGTGAGATGCATTGATTCTTTGCCGGGAAGCGTTCCAAAATGGGAACACAACCCGTGGCCCGATAGTTCCTGCAGGTGCTCATGAAACGTTGGATGTTGTTCGGCGTTGCGCAGGCATCCGGTGACGAGAGGGAGCTTCGGCTATACCGGCGGGACGAGGAATTCTCAATCAGGGCCGGCAACCGTGAACTCATGAACAGTCGTGTACACGGGTCGGAAGACGCGCTCGGGGAGCTGGCCTGTGCAAGAATTGCAGATTGTCCACGGCCCCGAGTCCTGATCGGCGGTCTGGGCATGGGATACACTCTAAGGGCCGCGCTGCATGGACTGAGCGCTCTAGGCCAGGTGATTGTGGCCGAGCTGATACCGGAGGTGGTGGTTTGGAACCGCGGTCCCCTGGGGGAGCTTGCCGGCCATCCGCTCAGAGACGACCGGGTGACGGTGCGCGAAGCCGATGTTGCCGGGATATTGCGTGAGGAGCAGGGCGCCTATGATGCCATCCTGCTGGACGTCGACAACGGTCCCAAGGGATTGACCAGGAAAGGAAATGACTGGCTTTATTCCCATGGTGGCCTGAGCGCGGCTTTCGCGGCGCTGCGGCCCGGAGGTGTGCTGGCTGTATGGTCGGCCGGTCCCGATCTGGCATTCAGCGATCGTCTGCGAAAGACCGGCTTCAAAGTGGAAGAGGTTCGCGCGCGGGCGCGTGACGTCCGCGGAGGAGCGCGGCATATCATATGGATCGCCGGGCGTGCCGCACAATCGGCAGAGCAAGAGCCCCCGACACGATGACCGGCCACCATCCCGGACCGGCTTTTTGCCTGCAAGAACCGGAACCATCACGTGTCACGGCTTGGCATCCCGTGTTAAGATCACTACCAAGGTCCTGCGCCGAAGGTGCCGGGCTTATCAACCAATCAAGGAGCAACTCTTAAATATGTCATTCACTACCCTCGGCCTATCGGCCGAATTACTCCGCGCCATTGCCGATCAGGGCTACAGCAAACCAACTCCTGTTCAGAGCCGGGCAATCCCCGTAATTCTTGAAGGAAAAGACATCCTGGCCGGTGCTCAAACCGGCACGGGCAAAACGGCCGGTTTCGCTCTCCCGCTATTGCAGCTCCTGAGCAAGCGCAGCGTCACAAAGGGAAAGAATAGCGTCCGTGCCTTGATACTTACCCCAACACGTGAGCTTGCAGCTCAGGTCGAAGAGAGCGTAGCGGCCTATGGCAAATATCTGCCGTTGAAATCGGCGGTTATCTTTGGCGGGGTGAAGATCAATCCGCAGATCGGCGAACTCCGCCGAGGGGTCGATATTCTGGTGGCAACCCCCGGGCGTTTGCTTGACCATGTTCAACAACGGACCCTGGATCTGTCTAAAGTCGAGATATTAGTCGTGGACGAAGCAGATCGTATGTTGGACATGGGATTTATTCGAGATATCCGCAGGATACTCAAACTCCTGCCCGGACGGCGGCAAAACCTGCTGTTCTTCGCCACCTTTTCCAATGATATTAAAAAGCTTGCCGAAGATTTGTTGAACTCCCCGGTCCTGATTGAGGTGGCCAGCCGCAATACCGCGTCGGAGATGGTTGAACAGTTGATCCATCCCGTGGATCGCATCCGTAAGCGCGAACTGCTCTCTTTTCTTATCGGTTCCAAGAACTGGCGGCAGGTCCTCGTATTTACCCGAACCAAACACGGCGCCAACAGACTAACCAAGCAACTCGAGCATGATGGAATCAGTGCTGCGGCCATCCACGGCAACAAGAGCCAGGCGACGCGAACCCGGACGTTGGCGGGCTTCAAGCATGGCGATGTCCGAGTGTTGGTTGCTACCGATATTGCGGCACGAGGACTCGACATCGATCATTTACCGCATGTGGTAAATTTTGAACTGCCCAATGTGTCCGAAGACTACGTGCACCGTATCGGCCGCACCGGACGTGCCGAGCGCGAAGGAATTGCAATATCACTCGTCTGTATTGATGAGCGAGAGCAACTAAAAGGCATCGAACGTCTACTCAAGCACACAATCCCCCAGGAAATAATCGATGGATATGAGCCCGACCCGTCCATAAAGGCCGAACCGATCCTCAGCGGGGGAAATAATGCAAACCAGCGCCAGGGAAGGAATTATCTGCCTGGCAAATCCTGGAGCAAGGCGAATAAGGGCAGGGGAATAAAGGGCGGGTGAATGGGTGAGTGGGTAAACGGGTGAACAGAAACAAGTCAGTCAAAGTCTTATCACTGTTTCATTCTCTGGCCATGTTTTTTCCCGCCGGATGCTGGAGCAGGTCCAAGGCCTTCAGCAACTGAGTATCCCCGCCGGCCTGTAGTTGAGCGGAGTCCATACTCCTCTCCCTATCCGGGTAGAGCGGAATGGCAGCAATTGGCAAGCTAACTTCAAAGTCAGGCGCAATGCCTTTGTGCCATATAACGTGCCCGGCGGGGGTGATCAATTCCGCTACGGCTAAAAGCATAGCAGAACCATCTGAGAGGTCGAACTTCTGGAGCACTGTACCCTTACCGAAAGTCTTTTCCCCCACCAGTCCAGCCCGATTTGCATCCTTCAGGGCTCCAGCCACAATTTCCGAACCGCTGGCGCTACCGCCGTTGATCATCACAACCAAAGGAATTTCAGGCGCCAGGCCTCCATGCTCGACGGGGATCGTTTTGACATCACCTTTGCTATCCTTTTCAAGAACTACAGTACCGCTGCTCAGAAACTGACTGGCTGTTCCAATAGCTTCAGATAACATGCCTCCCGGATTATCGCGCAGATCCAGGATAATCCCTGTTAAACCCTGATTCACGATCTCCTGCAAAGCCTTGCTGGCTTCTTTTGTAACCCCTTGACTGAATCCGGCGATTCGCAAATGTGCCACTTTAGAGCCTGACAGGTGTTGCCACCTGACATTTTGAACAGTGATTTTAGCCCTCACGATCGTGATTTCCCGAGCTTGCCCTATCTTTGAGTTCAAAATGGTTAAAGTGACCGATGTGCCCGGCTTCCCGGCAATCCGGCTCACGGCCTGCTCCAACGGAAGGCCAGTAATGTCCTCTCCGTTCACTTTCAAAATGATGTCACCGGATTGGAGGCCTGCCTTTTGAGCCGGAGAACCATCTAGCGGCGCCAGAATTACGAGGTGACCTTCCTCGATTGATATTTGTGCGCCAATACCAGTGATATTGCCCTGTAAGAAATGAGACTCCATGCTAAGCATCTCAGGGCTCAAAAAGGCGCTGTGCCCCGTGTCCCCCAATGCGTTAACAATGCCGGCAATCGCTCCATAAGTAAGTTTTTGAGGCTGTACTGCCTGGTGATCGACATACCTGGTTGAAATGATGTCCCACGCTTCAGAAATCAGTCTGAAATCGGGTCCAACCGCATGTTGCACATTCATCGAGGGAACGAAGTCTGCCAGGACCAGCCGATCCAGCATGACTCCCCCAATTATACTGCCACTCATGGTCACTATAACGGAGATAATCAATCCGGTAAGTTTTGCGCCGGCGCCAATTGGTCTCATTTATCACCCCATTCAGTGTAAGAGCAATACCGGTTGCAGTATTAATCCACTTGCTTGAATCTTCCGAGTTCGTTATCGATAAATTTCGTAACATCGCCCTTGGCGTCAATGACGAAAGTTACCTCATCGGGGGTAGAGATGAAGATGGGCCATTTAAGATAGAACGTGTCATAGTCCGGTAGATCACCATGGCGTGGTCACCGTCCAACCACCAGGACTACGAAGCTATTCTCGACTATTGTGGGCCGTGTTTTGGGTTCCGTAGTTGGAGCAAACTCTGCCGTGGGCAGGTAGATGTTGTGAGTCTTGGGATCGATCGCCATGGTGCGCGCTCCGGCCTGCGTGGTGACGGTCTCGGCTACTTCGAACTTCCCGGGAGAAGACTCCCGCACGACGGTCAACGTGCCATCCCCATTTGCACTGAAAGCGAGCCCCAATTCTTGATCGAAGCCGTTTCCATCGACACGCTCACCTATGGGAACCGTTGCGGTCACTTTGCCCGATTCCACATCGAGAACGGTCATGAGTTTGTTGTGGCACCCGGAATAGACCCTGTGGTGCTCCCGGTCGATAGCCATTCCCGTGGGTTCTTCGCCGGGTTTAAGCGAAAAGCGGTTTGTCACCGAGAGCTTTTGGCTGTCGATTTCGGCAACCTCGCTGGTATTTTCGATATTTACATAGACTTTGCCTTTGCCGTCCGCCGCTGCAAACTCGGGCTTGCCCCCGAGCGCAATGGTCTTGACAACTTCCCCGGAGGCGGCATTGAATATGGTCGCATCCAGGCTGCGGCCATTGAAGGTGAATACCAGTTTGGAGAAAGGGTCGTACAGAATGGCATCGGGATTGGCGCCGGTTTTCACCTGGCCTATGACTTTGAGGGTTTTTAAATCGAAAATAGCCGCTGTATCTGCTTTTCCGTTGCTGGTAAAGCCTCGATTGAGTTCAGGGGCCAAGGCGATTCCATGAACGCCCGCAGTGTCCGGAATATCTCCAACCAGCTTGCCGGTTTCGATATCCACCACCATCACGTGGGTGGAGCGCGAAATGTAGAGCCGCCGGGCCTCGCTATCCACAGTCAAGTAGTCCCAGCCGCCTTCTCCGCCGAGTTGGTATCTATTGATCACGTGGTAGGCTGGATTGGCTGCATACGCGTGCGCACCAAGAAGCAGGCTGCAGAGCAATAGGAATGCCTTCGTGCCATTACGTTTGAATAAAAGGTTAGTTCGCATCGTCAAATTCTTAACTTCCCTCTTTAGTGTCTGCTTCGCCATGATTTACTCCTGTTCACCCTGTGGCGCCCGCAGGCATGGAGATTTTCTCCCTGAGGCGCGGTGGAAAATCGAATTCAATGCAGGATGCTATGGAAGGGTGAATTGGTTGTCAATGAGAAATGCCTGCCTCTACCTTGTCTATTTCCTGGAGCTGTTGCCGATCACGAAGAAGGGACGCAGCGGGGTGAAGACTTAAATCGTCACGAAGCCCGCCCCGGACCCGATCAGGGGACAGAGTTTTTCGGCATCAAAGAATTTTCGACATCAAAGAAGTCGAATCGGAGCCGCTTCGCAAGACTGAATGGTAAAATCTCACCTTCGACTAAGGATATGGGGATTGACAAAGCCCGCTGGATTTTCTATTCTCCTTGGAAAATTAAAAAGGATTCTTAGTGAATAACGATCTGCTTCTAGATATTTGCTCTTTCTTTCCGGGTTCGCGCCGACCGAACGGACGTGCTTTTTTGTCCTTTTCGGGATTCTTTTTTTTCTTTTTCAGGAGCGCTCATCCGGGAAATTAGTTTGCGGAAAAAAAGCCCCTGGGTGGAGCAGGAATCCTCCCCGGGGCTGACATGGATACCAGACCCTGAGGAGTTTTCCTCGGGGTTTTTTTATTGTACTTAACTCAAGATCCGGACCGGAGGATTTGTCGTGATTCTCGTACTTGGAAAAGGAACAACAAAGGAAGAAGAGGAAAGGCTCAAAGAGATTTTGCGTTCCGAGGGCCATATGGTGAAGGAAATAGGAGGGGTGGAAGAACGGGTCCTGGGGATTGTCGGCAACATGTACAGGGAAACTGCATATTATGAATCGCTGCCCTGCGTGGAAAGGGCCGTTCCCATATCCAAGCCTTACAAGCTTGTGAGCCGCGAACTGCATCCCGCTGCCTCCATAATCAAAGTGGGAGATGTGGCCATAGGCGGGGACCGTCTGGTAGTGATTGCAGGTCCATGCGGCGTGGAGGACAGGAAAAGAACTCTGGATATTGCGCGCGTAGTGCGAAAACACGGCGCAGTGCTTTTCAGGGGCGGGGCATTCAAACCGAGGACCTCCCCCTATGCCTTCCAGGGTATGGGGGAAGAGGGGTTGAAGATACTCCGTGAGGTCAGGGAGGAGACGGGGCTTGGCATTGTTTCGGAGATGACCTCCCCGAGCCAGGCGGACCTCATGATGAAATACGTCGATATCGTTCAGGTCGGGGCCCGGAACATGCAGAATTTCGAACTGCTGAAGTCCGTGGGCCGAATCGGAAAACCGGTGCTCTTGAAGCGTGGGCTGTCGGCGACCATCGAGGAATGGCTCATGTCCGCCGAGTACATCCTTTCGGAAGGAAACGACCAGGTAATCCTGTGCGAACGCGGGATTCGAACTTTCGAGCGTTATACGCGAAACACTCTGGACCTTACCGCCGTTCCCGTCATAAAGAAGCTTACTCACCTGCCTATTATAGTGGACCCGAGCCATGCCACGGGAATCAGGGATAAAGTCAGTCCCATGGCCCGAGCATCCATAGCGGCGGGCGCCGACGGTCTGATAATCGAAGTGCATACCGAACCCGAAAAAGCGCTTTCCGACGGGCCTCAGAGCCTTTACCCGGAGCAGTTCGAGCAGCTCATGCGAGACCTTTACGTAATTGCTCCGGTTGTGGGAAAGCAGGTCGATTACGCTTACCTCGACAAAGCCGTAATCATGAAGCCGCGTACGGGCGAGGGCAGGGCGCCTTCACTGGTCGCTTACAGCGGCGTGCCAGGCTCGTTCTCTCACAAAGCGTGCATGCAGTTTTTCGGAAGTGAGGTTCCCCTTAGGAACAGTTCATCATTCAGGGAGGTCTTTGAACTGGTGGATAGCGAACAGGCCGCCTTCGGCGTCGTTCCCGTGGAAAACAGCCTTACAGGCAGCATTCATGAGAACTATGACCTGCTGCTTGAATATGAACTCAAAACTGTGGGTGAACTGACCCTGAGGATCAAGCATAACCTGTTGGGGCAGGCAAACGCGCAGATCGATGGTTTGGAAAGAATCTACTCGCATCCGCAGGTTTTTCAGCAGTGCAGGGAATATCTCGGAAAAAATCCAGGCTGGGACCTGATCGCATGTAAAGATACGGCTTCGGCTGTTCAAAGGGTGAAAGAGGGCGGCGACCCCAGGGAAGCTGCCATAGCCGGAGAAGAAGACGAACAGTTTGCACCGATGGCGGTGCTAAAGGAGGGCATTGAGACCAATCCACGGAATTTCACCAGATTTGTGGTTATATCCAGGAATGAATCTCTTCCCGGCCCCAAGAACAAATCATCACTCATTTATTCGGTAAGCGACAAGCCGGGGGCTTTGTTCGAGACACTGCGGATTTTCGCGCAGAACGACATAAATATTGTCAAACTCGAGTCCCGGCCGATCCACAGCAGGCCATGGGAGTATCTGTTCTATGTGGATTTGGAGACCGACATTGCCGAAGAGAGCCGTCGGCATATTCTGAGCGAAATTATAGAAAAAACCGAGTTCTTCAAGTTTCTCGGAAGCTATAATAGGGGGTTCCAGGCATGAAATGTGAAGTTAGAAGGGGTGAAGGGTGAAATTTTCACATTTCACCCGTCACCCTTCTTTCTGAGCACGGCAATTGTTGCGCCCCAGCCACCCGCGGCGAGGTCAGCTTCCTTGAACGAAATCACCAGGGGATGGCTCTTCAGGACCGAATGGACTATCTGGCGCAGGACCCCGATGCCTTTTCCGTGGATTATGCGAACCTCCTCGAATCCTTTCTCGCTCGCCGCTTCCAGGTAGTCGTTCAGAAGGTCTTTCACTTCTTTTGGCCTGAAGGTATGCAGGTCGATAGAGTCTTCGATGGGGTATTGGATCGTTTCGTCTTCTTCCATGGTTAAACACCAAGGTTATCAGCCCTTATATGATACGCCCAAAACAGCACACAATCATAACGGTTTAAAGAATATTCTGGCAATTTGCGCTAAATTCTGTTTTGAATACCGGGCGCGGGAATTCAGTGTTCCCGAACAGACCGAACAAGGACAGGAAAGAGTCGAGTGCTTACGCATCTAATATCGAATTTCGCAATTTGGTGTCTTCTGGGATCAGGGTATTTTGGAGCGGCTTTTTTAATGGCGCTCGAGAGCATGATAGTCCCTGTGCCGAGTGAGGCGGTTATGCCTTTCGTCGGATTTATGGTTGCCGACGGCAAATGGGAACTCTGGCTTGCGATTGCAGCAACCAGCGCCGGTTCGGTAATCGGGTCCGCAATCTCTTATACAATGGGCTATTACGGAGGAAAGCCTTTTGTGCTGAAAGCCGGCAGATACCTTCTTCTAAATCCGCACGATCTGGAGTGGACAGAGGATTTTTTCAGCCGCCGCAAAGGGACCATGACACTTTTCATCTGCCGGTTTATCCCCGTTGTGAGACACCTTGTCTCGGTCCCCGCGGGGACCGGCAAAAAGAAGCTTCTGCCTTTCCTTCTGGCTACCCTCGTCGGGGCGACCCTCTGGAATTCATTTCTGCTTGCCTGCGGGATGTACCTTCGTGAGAGATGGGACCTCGTTGAGCGATATTCCCATCAGGTCGACATCGTAATCGTAGCGGTCCTTCTTGTTGGATTGGCGATCTTCGTGAGGTCCCGTTACAAGGCCGAGCCGAAACTGGATCAACCGGCCGACGAATAGTAAGCGTGGAACGTGAACTGATCACAGCTCAATCTTCGCTGACTTCCCGATCGCCCAAAATCGCGCTGCTTTCAATTTCGGAAAGCACCCGAATGACGCTCTGCGCTACCTTCAGGGGCAGGCCTGCGCTTTCTAGCTCCGAGACCGGGGCTTCCTGGATTGCATCCAGGCTGCCGAAGCGTTGGAGGAGCATATGTCTTCTGCCGGGGCCTATTCCCGGGATGCCGTCCAACGCCGAGGTTAGAAGCGAGGTCCTGTGCACGCTCTGGTAGTGCGTGATGGCGAACCGGTGGGCCTCGTCGCGTATTCGCTGGAGCAGGTGAAGAATGTCCGGATACCGGTGCAGGAAAAGGGGGTTCTTGCGGCCGGGCAGATAAATTTTTTCATATAACCCTTTTCCCTTCTCACCTATGTCGGATTCGCGTTCCTTCGCAATGGATACGACCGGGAGATCTGGCGTCCCGAGTTGCTCCAGCAGGCGCACGATCGTGTTCAACTGTCCCTTTCCGCCGTCGAGAAGAAGCAAATCCAGGCCGCAGGAAAATTCCCGGTCGTTTTCGATAAGCCTGCCCACGACCTCGGCCATCATCGCCGGATCGTCGGGTTCGGCCTTGAGCCTTATTCGGTAGCGCTTGTAGGAATTCTTATCCGGGCGTCCATTTTCGAAAACCACCAACGCCCCCACTGCGTGTTGCCCCTGGATATTGGAGATATCCACGCACGCGATTCGCGCAGGCGCTCTCGGCAGTTTGAGGAGACGCTGAAGACTGTCGATGAGTGCCGTATCCCGCCTCTGCCACCGCCTTCGGCTGGTGAATCTCTCGCGGGCGTTGGCCTGGGCCATATCGAGAAGATGTTTCCTGTGGCCTCTTTTTACGGGCCAGATCCGCACGCGTTTTCCCTTCAGATCGGATAGCCATTCCGAGAGGACCGTTTCGGAATCGAGCGAAACGGGAACGAGCACCTCATAGGGAATGAAGGCGCCCTCGTAGTAGTATTGCTGAATGAAGGCCGAAATCAGTTCATGCTCGTCTCCCTTGGCCTCCTTGAGGTCGAATGCCCTCTGGCCCGAATGCACTCCCTGCCGGATGAAGAGAACTACCAACTCGGTCCGGTCTTCCTCCTGGTGGATTCCTAGCACGTCCTGGTCCATGAACCGGTCGGATACTATGTGCTGCTTTTCGATTGTCGCCGCCACGTTTCGCAGCCGGTCGCGGTAGAAAGCGGCCAGTTCGAACTGCATACTTTCGGCGGCATCCTGCATTCTTTGTTTGAGCTGCCTCTGGAGGACGTCGGTCTTTCCTTCCAGGAAGAGCACCACTTCCTCGACCATCTTCTTGTAGTCTTCCGTCGAAACTTTGCCCGCGCATGCGCCCAGACACTGGCCCATCGAGAAGTTGAGACAGGGGCGCTCCCTCGGGATGAGTTTTTTGCCCCTGCAAAGCCTCAGCGGAAAAAGCTGGTGCAGGTACTTGAGCGTGTCGCGGGCCGCTCGAGCTGAAGTATAGGGGCCGAAGTAGAGCGCCCCGTCTTTTTGAAACCGGCGGACTATGTCCAGCCTGGGGTAGGGGTCACGAGGATCGATCCGGATCGAGAGGTAGTTTTTATCGTCGCGAAGTACGACGTTGTAGCGAGGGCGGTGTTTCTTTATGAGGCTGGCCTCGAGGAGCAGCGCCTCCTTTTCCGATGATGTAATGGCGTATTCAAGGTCGATAGCCTTGGCGAGCATGATCCGGGTCTTGACATCTATCGCGTCGCCGCCACGGAAATAATTACTGATGCGTTTCCTCAGGTCCCGGGCCTTTCCGACATAAAGGATAGTCCCGCCCGCGTCCTTGAACATGTATATGCCGGGCAGGTGCGGAAATGCGGATATCCGGTTCGCAAGGGCGGTGGGTCCGGGCGGCTCCAGGGCGGAGGTCTGGGATCTGTCTTCGATATCAGGCCCTGCTGGTGCGCTTTGGTTTTCGCCTTCAGGCATCGTTGTATCTATTTCTTTTAGGTTACTGACTAATTACTGGAATGTTGATTATCCCGGTCCTCAATTATAGCACAGAAGCCGGGGCCTATGGTAATCTGGCTCGCCGTAGCGCTCAGGGGAGATTGGCGGGTCGAAACGTTTCTTTTTCCCGAATGGACATAAAAAGGATGATGGGCACGTGCCCAAGCTGATGGGCATTAGGCAATGGATGCTTCGTTGAGACACAGCAAGTCCGTTGTCCAATTGCGTAGAGTGGTGATTGTGCGAGAAGGAGAGAGATTAGTCTTTCTCCTTGGGGACCAACCTTTCAAAGTTATTTTGGTCCTTTCTTCTGACTCTGCATTCCGAGATCTAATGCCTGTTATCCAAGCAATAAAGCCCAACCTTATGCGAATATGACCGCTCCGGTCAACCGTTTGGCTTCTCCAAAAGATTGCAGGCGAAATTGGTGGGATGGCAGGACCGGCGTTTGAAAAGACCGGTTTCCGTTTCCGAATTATTTCCTGATCCCATATGCCTCCAGGCAACAGTCCATGGGTTTGCACCCGGGTTTTTTCACATATGCGCACAGGCAACAGCTCTGTGTATAGGTTTTAAGGTTTTTCTCTTCAGAGTCTTTTTCCCCGTACATGAATTTCATTGAATTTTCTCCTTAATCTTTTTTTACTTATATATAATATAATCACCAGGTTGTGAGGGGCGCCCGGAAAAGATGCAGCGGCAAATCGCAAAAGAGAGGGCAAATAAGAAATACGATATCACCGAGCGGCTTTCGTCATTCGGAAAAGCAGACGTCGCCTATGCAGAGTGTCGCACGCTTTTCCAACGTCTTCCGCATGGCGTGGGCAATCATTATAGTGGCAAGCCCGCTGTAGAACAGATCGAGCCCCACCATTACACTGACCAGAGGTGAGCCGGACGGCACCACCGAAACTGCAACAGCGATGATCAGCGAGATGATCCCACTGATCAGCCCCCATGTCCAATCCGGTTCCGGGCGCAATCGCAGAGCGAAGAAGATTTTCTGAATTCCTTCCAGAACGAAAAAAATCGCAAGAAACAGAGTTAAGGCACGGGTTTCGCCGGCAGCATACACAACAATAAGAAACGCAAATATGAGATACAATAATCCGCGCAAGAACTCGGGAACAAATCGCCCTTCCCGTCGCGACCAAAAAGCATCCACGACAAACATGCCTCCGCTGATCAGGAAAAAAGAGCCGATCAGATTTTGAAGCGAAAAACTGGAATAGTAAGGTGCATAGAGCGCGATCATTCCGACTGCGATCAGCACGAACCCAATGGTGACAAGCCATCCCAGACGGTAATGCATCAACTCTCTATCTACATGCCGTACATCGCGTGTTCTTTCCATCACGTCACATCCTTTCAGATAAGGCCGGCGCAGTCCCTTCGGCTTGCGGTCCCGCGATCCATTATCATACCAATATTATAGTGGCTGGGCGGACACCCGCAATACAGCGGCCCCGGGTATTGGTTTTAGATCCCCTCTTCATCAATCACAAGAGCCGGGCTCGATTGGGTTGCGCACGTACACACCCGGGAGAAGCAAATCTGAGCACATCGGGCGAGCGACCTGGAATTCGAGTGTCGCACTCCTTAGGTTGGACTATAGCAGGATGGCATCGTCGCCAGGTCACCGGGTGTAGTCGATGAAAAATCCGCCTCAGTGACTATACTTGTTATAGATTCGACTGACAGGTAATTTCCGGCAAGGACTTAAATGCATCTATGAGACAATTCTCAATCGCCCAGCACTTCAGAAACAAGGACATTGCCCATTATCTGGGCATAAGTGCCAAGACGGTTGAAAAACACCGGACCAACTTGATGAAAAAACTCGATCTGCACAGCGCTTCGTTACTTACTGCATTTGCCATAGAAAAGGGGCTAATACATCTAGAATAATTGAGATAATCTGAAAGGCATTGCTCAAGGGAATGAGTTTGCGGCCAGTCCTTTTCATTTTTTCTATCTGCATTCCAGCAATCCGGCCCCGTAATGCCGCAAAATTGTCGAGCATCACGGAGAAAACATCATCGTAGAATTGAGTTCTGGGGCAAGCTCGATCAGTTTTCAGGCCGCATGACCTTGCCAGTTTACTTTTCCTGCACTGAGAAGATGGCCGGGAAGCTCTCTTTTTGTGATCGCTTTTGCATAACGTGCACATTCGATCAGTGCATCGATATCGATCCCGGTATCGATTCCCATCTCGCGTAACATTCCGACCAGGTCCTCCGTTGCAATATTTCCCGAAACCATCCGAGGAAAAGGGCAACCACCCAGACCGCCCACTGAGCAGTCAAATATCCGGGCACCCTCTTCAATTGCAGCTAAAACATTGGCTATGCCGGTTCCCCGGGTGTCATGAAAGTGCAGTGCCAGTGCAGTTTCGCCTAGAATCGGCTTTAGCCTTCGAACTATTTGGCGCACCATAACCGGATTGGCCATACCGGTCGTATCTCCAAGCGATATTTCCCGGACGCCCATCGCAAGATATTCGTTTACGATTTCTTCGACCTTTTCCGGAGGGACCCTGCCCTCATACTCGCACCCGAAGGCAGTCACAACGTATCCTCTTATGCGTATCCCACGGCTCAGGGCGGTTTCGGCTATTTGGCGAAAGCCACTCAAAGACCTTCTGATCGGCATTCGGACGTTTTTTTGGTTATGTGTCTCGGAGGCCGAAACAAATAGTGCTATCTCATTTATCCGGGCTTTAATGGCCCGCTCCAGCCCCTTGTAATTTGGAACCAGAGCGGAATATCCGATTCCAGGCGTTCTCCGCAGCCGGGCCGCCACTGTCTCTGAGTCTCTCAATTGGGGGACAGTATCTGGACTTACGAAAGACGTAATTTCGATCCGTCTCAACCCGGTGCATGAAAGACACTCTATTAATTCTATCTTTTCATCAGTAGGAACAAAGTTCGGCTCGCTCTGAAGACCGTCTCGGGGTCCTACCTCGACAATAGTGACGGATTCCGGAAGACTCACCTTCGACCTCCTGCCAAAATATATGCGCCACCGACTTGCAGCGGGTATTTTTTTAGTAATAAGGAATGTCTGGCGAGTCAAGCAGTTCAGGGTAACAGTCGCCCCCTGGTTATTGCCATGTAAAATTTACTGACTCCTTTCCGAGGCAAATTGGAATGGATTCAGATGGTATTTGCTAGACTTTACGCAGGATTTTTTTACCCACTGGGCTTATGAACCGTGTGAAATTGAGCTGAACGAGATAGTCTATCCTTTGCTTTATCTTCCCAATCGGAGTTGAGAACCACCTTCCGTTTGAGAAGATCTGTCAAATCAAGGGGCGTGGGCATGAGTTTCAGGTGTTCCCGAAACAAGCATGGGTCCCCTTTCTGGTTCTTTTCGTATGCTGTTTAATTTTCCGCGGTTTAATGCGCGAATAAAAGGTGGCCGCCGGCTCGTAGTGTTGAAAGAAAAAAGCCAATGCCAAGACACGATGAGCTACTCGGCCAAAAATGTGGAAAAGCATGTGGGACCAAGTGACGGCGCGAATCGTGCCGATTCGAAAATTCCGGTATAGAACTGTTCATGTAAGTGCTTATGTTTACACTTGCTCCGTTACAAGAGTTGCAACGCTGTTCAGCTATGTGGATGCCTTTAACCGGATTTGACTCAAAAAAAGCGTGCCGAGGATCCTTCCAAAACACGCACCGTGGCAGATACGAGAGGATGAAAGCAGTGAACACGCCTTTCCCCCCTTCCTTCCCGGGGGCCGATTTCTTGGAATAGAGGTGAATACGATGGATGCTCAATACGATGCAACCCTTGAAACCTTGGAGAAACTTCGCGCTGAGTCCATAGATGCTGGAGGAGAGAAAAAAAGGGATGCCCAGCACCGCAGCGGCAAGCTGACGGCCTGGGAACGAATTGACCTGCTCCTGGACGACGGCAGCTTTGAGGAGTTTGATATGCTCAAAGTCGGCCGGGGGGGTGCCATTGGAGATGCCAAGAGCTATCCCGGCGACGGGGTGATTACCGGCCACGGGTCTATCGACGGCCGGGAAGTTTTTGTTTTCAGTCAGGATTTCACCGTTGTCGGTGGTTCCCTGGGAGAAGCGCACGCTCAGAAGATCTGTAAAGTCATGGACCTGGCGGTTAAAGTTGGCGATCCCCTTATAGGCCTAAACGACTCGGGGGGCGCACGCATTCAGGAAGGCGTGGACGCCCTCGCCGCTTACGGCGAAATTTTTCACCGCAACGTGAGGGCCAGCGGCGTCGTTCCCCAGATCTCCTGTATCATGGGGCCTTGCGCCGGGGGAGCGGTCTACAGTCCAGCCATAACTGATTTCGTTTTCATGGTCCAGGAATCCTCCTACATGTTCGTGACCGGGCCGACCGTCGTCAAGACCGTCACCCACCAGGACATCTCATTGGAAGACCTGGGCGGTGCGCAGGTCCACACCCGGATAAGCGGCGTCGCCCATTTCACCGCCCCCAACGATGTGCTCTGCTTGCGCGAGATTCGGCGGTTGATCAGCTACCTGCCGTCAAACAACCGCCAACGGGCACCTATTCTGGATCTTCGTGACCCGTCAGATCGTACCGACCCTGCCCTGGACTTCTTGATTCCGGAAAACCCCAACCAGACCTATGACATGAATGTGCTGATCTACAGCATTCTCGACGGGGCAGAATTCATGGAAGTACAGTCCGGCTTTGCCCGAAACATCATCTGCGGCTTCGGCCGTCTGGGAGGCCAGACTATCGGGTTGGTGGCTAACCAGCCTGCGGTGTTGGCTGGTGTTTTGGACAGCAACGCCTCGTTCAAGGCCGGGCGTTTCGTCAGATTCTGCGACGCATTTAACATCCCGTTGATCGCACTTGTGGATGTTCCCGGTTTCATGCCCGGCCCCGACCAGGAACACGGTGGAATCATCCGCCACGGCGCCAAGCTGCTCTATGCATTCACCGAGGCCACGGTGCCGCGTATATCCGTCATCGTTCGCAAGGCTTACGGTGGCGCTTACCTGGTGATGAATTCGAAACACATTCATTGTGATGTCAACTATGCCTGGCCCACGGCGGAGATCGCGGTCATGGGACCCAAGGGCGCCGCCGAGGTGATCCATCGCAGGGAGATTCAATCGGCCGAGGACCCGGAAGCCATGTTGAACGAAAAAATGACGCATTACAGGCGCACTTTCGCTAACCCGTTTCTGGCTGCCCAGCGCGGCTATATCGACGACGTTATTTTCCCGCGAGACACTCGTCACCGGTTGATCCGTACCTTGCAGGTGCTCGACGGCAAGGAGAGCAAGGGCCCTGAACGCAAACACGGTAACATTCCCCTGTGAGGCATGCCATGTTCGATAAAATAGTGATCGCCAATCGAGGCGAAATCGCCGTTCGCATTATCCGCACCTGCAAGCGGCTGGGCATCGGCACAGTTGCGGTGTACTCCGACGCTGACAGCCGCAGCTTGCATCGGCAACTGGCCGATGAATCAGTGCATATCGGTGGGCCGCACGCGCAGCAATCTTACCTCAACGCGGAAAAAATCATCTCCGCGGCCCTTTCCACCAATTGCCGTGCCGTGCATCCCGGCTACGGCTTTTTGTCGGAGAATTCCCGATTTGCGGAGACCGTGGAGTCCGCCGGTCTGACATTCATCGGGCCGCCGGCTCGTGTGATCGCCACAATGGGCGATAAGATCGCCTCGAAAGAGCTTGCCATAAAAGCCGGCGTGCCGGTCATTCCCGGCCAGGTGATGGCCTTGAAGGACGTAGACGAAGCGCTCGCCGCGGCTGAAAGCATCGGTTACCCGGTATTACTCAAGCCAGCGGCGGGCGGCGGTGGCAAAGGGATGCGCATCGTTCTCGGGCCGGCGGAAATGGAGGCCGCACTGACGGCCAGCCGCCAGGAGACGCGCAAGGCGTTCGGAGACAGCCGGGTTTTCGTTGAACGCTTTATCGAACAGCCCCGGCACGTTGAAATCCAGGTCCTGGCCGACGCTCACGGCCACGTCGTCCATCTGGGTGAAAGAGAGTGCTCCATCCAAAGGCGATATCAGAAAATCATCGAAGAATCTCCTTCCACGGTGGTGTCCGAGGATTTGAGGCGGCGCATGGGGCAGGCTGCCTGCGACCTTGCCCGCAAGACCAGCTATGTGAACGCAGGAACGGTAGAGTTCGTGCTGGGTACCAAGGGTGATTTTTATTTTCTCGAGATGAACACCCGGCTGCAGGTGGAGCATCCGGTAACCGAACTGGTTACCGGTCTGGACCTCGTGGAGCTTCAGCTTAGGATAGCCGCCGGTGATCCGCTTCCGTTCGATCAGTCAGGCGTGGTTTTCAACGGCTGGGCCATGGAAGCCCGCATTTGCGCCGAAGATCCCGCCAGGAGATTCATGCCCTCTACCGGCATGATCACCCGCTACGCTGAACCGCGTGGAAACGGCGTCAGGACGGACAGCGGCGTTACCACGGGCAGTTGGGTCGGTGTCTACTACGACTCCATGCTGGCCAAGGTAATCTGCCACGGCAAAGATAGGGAAGAAGCCCGTACCGGCCTGATAGAAGCCTTGAACGGCTATCACATCGAAGGGGTTGTCACAAATATCGATTTTGCAAACAGCGTTCTGTGCCATCCGGAATTCGCCAAGGGAAACCTGACTACCGGCTTTATCGACCAGCATTTCGACCGAAGCCAACCCAAGGGACCTCCCGACACCCGTCATATTGAGATGGCTGTCTTCACCGCCACACTGATCTATCATGTCCGTAAGGCCGCCGTGCGCGAGTCGCTGCGACCGATGGTCTCCCGGATTGGCGGCAGCAGGGACGCTGGCGGTGCTCACTCTTACATGGTTAGGTCCGGAGACGACCTGTTGGAGGTGTTGCTGGAAAGAGCTCCTGGTATTCGCCGGTGGACCATTCATGTGGGTGGCAACAGGTATGACGTAGTAACACCCGAATTCGAATTCTACCGCCGAAGGTTGAAGCTTACCATCGACGGGCAGATTCACCGGTTCCGGATACGGACCGAGCAATCGTTCATTTTTGTTGCATTCAGCGGCATTACCCGATTGTTCGAGGTCTATACACCCAAGGAATGGGACCTATTGAAATACATGCCCCCAAAAGTCGAGAGGCCGCCCGACAATGTGCTTGTCTGTCCCATGCCGGGACTGGTTGTGGAGGTATTGGCCGGCAAGGGTGATCGCGTCTTTCGAGGCCAGAACCTGGTAGTGCTCGAATCCATGAAAATGGAAAGCGGCGTGGCATCACCGATGGACGGTGTCATTACCGAGGTTCGAGTGGATGCCGGGCAGGCGGTCGAGACAGGAGACATCCTTATCCGGTTTAAGGCATAAGACAGCGGGTGAAGGGTTTTTCCGGTCAACTCGCTTCTTCGCTTCCTGATACACCTCATTCGGCAAGTGGGGCTCGGGGCCACACCTCATCGCCATCACCGGCACCCCCCCCCGGCCGATTCTTCTGTAAATGAGAGCGTGCAGGAATAGAAATTGAAATATACTTCGCCCATGTTATCAGTGATTTTGAAGTTCAGAAGCATTTCAGCGAAGAAGAGTTGGCAGATTTAACGGTGGCGGTGGCGATAATCAATTCTTAGAATCGCCTGGCCATTGCGGGCCGATCTACGCCTGGAACATATCAGCCGGTCAGGGAATTAAAAAAGGTAGCTTAGACATCAAAATCCGGCTACTGACCTGCAAGGGTATGTAGAGATTCGCAGAGACCGTTGGAAAATGTCGGTCCGAGAAAATCCCGGTTTGATTCACAATATCCTTGCTGGTCGGGACCAATCTTTTTCTGCATTGGCGGCTTGGTTAGTTCTCTGGGTTAGGCCATTATAATCTTAGCAGGAATGACAAGCAATCAGCGCTATATGGGAACTTCTCAAACGGTGCCCTTGGTGTAAGTGATCAGATGCAGAGCCACAAGATTGGATTATTACTGGAAAGCCATCGGAAGTACGACAGATCCCGTTTGTGCTGGCCCAGCCATCCGCCTCAAATAGATTTGCTGATAATTGTCTCATGGACGCCTTTAATTCATTACCGGAAATCAGCTACCAGTCGGATCTACAACAAGTATAGTCATTGAGGTCGAATTATCATCTACTACTACTGGCGATCTGACGACGATGCTGTTATTTTGAGAGTTTGCGATCAATGATGTGACAGAGTCCTATTGAGATGTGGCGGTGCGATCTGTTTCAATACCTTCCCTATGTATAGTCTGTATAAAATCATATACTTTTATCAGGGTGTTTCTTTTTATCGCCTAATGAGCCCCATGGAATCAGTTTAATAATTATATCCAGGATACCTATACCCACCATGATATAGAAAATATCCGACTTCATACCTCTCTGCTCCTGAGTATCGAGCGGATCTTTCGCATGACAGCCCGGTCTGTATGCTTTCAAACGATCAGGCCTAAACTAAACATTCAAAGATACCGGCCAGTCAGTAGCGATTCGAAGCAATCTCTTACTATAAATTAATCATTCGAACGACTCGCGAAAACTGTTATAAATTTAGAATTGAAATCTGAACTTACGATTTTCTGGAATTTCGTAGAGAATAAAAAGCAGAGCACATAAGCCGACCGATAGTAGAATGGTTCTCTTCCATTTTCGGGGAGCCCGGCAGGGGCTCTTGAATGGTAGCCTCTGCGGTTAGTTGGGGTCTTTTCGGGTACCTTTTCTTTAACCTCGTGGCGGCTAAGCAACCGCCATCGCGAGAGGTAATCAGAGCCTGATCCACATAATACGGGACGCTGCGTTTCGTGGCGAGAGCGTCAAGCCGTCCAGCGACTCGATCTTCAAGCAGCTTGTACAGGTTATGGACAGAGTAGCTTACTATGCCGGAAGATGGTATGCTTTTATTGTTTCAGCTTTTCCTCGGCGGCCCTTGATCCATTATACCGGCTACTTGCTACCGGCAACTCTTAGCAGATGCTAACTTGAAAGATTCAATCCGTGCCCGATCACAGTGTACTGCTTATCAACCTGATTCCTGAAGAAATTCGGCATATTGAGGAGTTGCTTTCCCATTTTGATCTTGGAATAGGATCCACAGTGGTTCCGGCAATAGGAGATGCCGAAGCATACTCTAATCAGGGAGACCTTATTCTGGTCATTCTTGGCGTGCGCGTGGATCAGAAAAGACCGGATCAAGACGTCCATTTCGTTAGACGTTTGATTGGGCGATCCGTACCCCTCTTGGTTCTCGTTTCTCCGGATCAAGCCACAAAAGCCAGAGAATATCTGCGTGCCGGTGCGGATGAATATTGGATACTGCCGTTGGATTCGACGGCTTTTCCCCCTCGCCTTGAAGTATTGCTGGAATGGGGGCAGTCTGCGTTTAGTGAAGAGTTTAGGCGACGCCAGGAAGTAAGTATGTCCAAGCCGCGTAGAGCGTCAACCTTCTACCGAGTGTATTATGCCTTCCGAGATTTCTTCACGCCTGCTGCTTCCAAAAAGACGATGCAGTCGGAACTTCTTCCTCTCATAGCCAATAAATGGAAAAAGATACGCAGACTGGGTTTCGGGACCCAGGCAGAGATTTGGCTGGTGCAGGAAGAGAGGGGAGATAAGCTGTCAGTCGCCAAGGTCCCTCATTCCCGTCAAATGAACACCACATTCTTGCGAGTGGCCGCCATCCTGAGACGGATGGCGGGCCATCCCAACGCCGTACAGTTGAAAGAGGTCGTTAAGGACGAAGGGAGAGTAGTCCTCATTCAAGAGTACGTAGAAGGTCATACTGTGAGAGATCTTCTGGATCAAGGGATGGACAGCATAACAAAAGAGAAAGTCTTTTTAGAACTGGTGGAAGTGGTTGCTCACGCTCACGAGCGGAACATCATACATAGAGACATAAAGCCCGAAAACGTTATTATTACACCTGCGGGAGTTTCTAAACTCCTCGATTTCGGCGCTGGTAAGGATCTCTCTCGCTGGAACACAAGCGGTACAGCCATCGGTACGCGCCCATTCATGGCGCCGGAACAGATCATGGGGGACAGCCGTCTGGCGAGTGATGTATGGTCCCTGGGGGTAATGCTTTATCTCTTTGCGACGGGGTCACTTCCCTTCCATGATGACAACCAAAAGGTCCTCATGGACCTAATCCTTGAGTGCGATCCCGGATCTCCCCGGAATCTGGAGCCGGAATTGCCGCTGCAACTGGAATCCATCATTCTCAAATGCTTACAAAAAGATCAGAGTCAGCGTTATCGGAACGCAGCGATACTGCGAAGTGAGCTGCTGAGAGTTTTTCCCGGCTTTGGACAGGGGAAGGTCCTGCCGCAGTCCTGAATCATCTTTGTGGGAATCAGCAACCGCGAGGTGAGCGCAACTTAGCGCTTTGGCTCAGAGAGCTGATTTACCGTATTATGCCCCCGCCTTGTCTGCATCGTTTTGGGTCGAATGCTTGTTGATTGAAAATGCCTGGAAATCGATTCACCTGAGCCACTCAGTACCCGGGGATGCTTGATGAGTAACATGCCATTATCTTTAAAAGCACAGGGACCGGTGAATGGCGGCTGCCCCGGCGGGGTGGGCGAGAGGGCTCCGATGCCGCACCAAAGGATGGTCAAGGCGTCGCGAGGAATAAATTCACCGTCACCCAAGGAGATGAATATGTTTATGGCAACCCCGTTCATCGGCGTTTTTCTGATAGCCGTTATACTTTGGGAGGCGTTCGAAACTTTTATTTTCCCGCGTCGTGTAACCCGGCGGGTGCGGCTGACCCGCATTTTTTACCGGATGACATGGCGCGCCTGGAGAGCGGTCGTACACCGGATATCTACCACGCGCCTGAGGGAATATTTATTTAGCATCTATGGGCCGCTTTCCCTGATGGGACTCCTGGGTTTGTGGGCCTTTTTGCTGATCCTGGGGTTTGGGCTTATTCACTGGGGTGCAGCCACGATATCGGAAAGCCAAACCAGCCTGGCCACAAATCTTTATTTCAGCGGAACAACTTTCTTCACTCTCGGATTGGGTGATGTGCAGCCGCTCTCGCCTTTGGCCAGACTGCTGACAGTAGCAGAGGCGGGGACGGGGCTTGGTTTTCTGGCGATTGTCATCGGCTACCTGCCGGGTCTGAATCAGTCGTTTTCCAAACGTGAGGTAAACATATCGCTTTTGGATGCCCGCGCCGGTTCGCCGCCTACTGCGGCGGAAATGCTTTACAGGCACAGGGACGAGCATGGCATGGAATCTATCCGTGAGATTTTGCACGAGGGTGAGAGATGGTCTGCGGAATTGCTCGAAAGCCACCTGTCATACCCGGTGCTCGCCTATTTCAGGTCACAACACGATAACCAGTCATGGCTTGCTGCACTCGCCGTCATGTTGGATACCAGCGCATTCGTAATGGTTGGCCTGGAAGGGGCCTGCGTGCGTCAGGCGCAGATGACTTTTGCCATGGCCAGGCACGCCGTCGTGGATCTCACCCTCATTTTCGGAGTTACGCCCCGATGGCCCGATCCTGACCGCCTTCCACCGGTTCAACTGGAGAACTTGAGATCCAGGCTAATGGCGGCTGGTTTGCGACCCCATATGGGGGATGAAGCGGATCGGAAGTTAGCGGAATTGCGCGGAATGTATGAGCCTTTTCTTCTTGCCCTTTCAATGCATTTTCGTCTGGCTCTGCCGCCTTGGGTCCTGGAATCCGACATTGCCGACAACTGGCAGGAGGCCGTGTCGACTCCGGAACCGGGCGCAAGAAGGGTTGTTCGTTTGCGCAGAAGGGGTGAGGGGCATTTTTAGGCTGCGAGCCTGCACCGGTGGCAACCATGATCTTTGCGTGCACATTCTGTTGCTTAAAAGTGATAAGCCTGGCTTTATAACGGCTGTTCTGAGGCCGGGTTGGGTAGAGGTGAGGTTGAGAAAATGGCTTGCAGGCGGTAAATTATGGTTCGCATGTCTCCAAGACCAGGTCAACACGACTCCGAAGATCATGACTCTTGCCTGTACACTATAAGCCGTCATTCCGGGGTTGTTTTGCTAAGAATTGGCTCGGCGCCGTAGCGGGCATATGTGGATTGCTTGGAAGGCGATCCGGTGTATTGGTCGGGCAGCTTCAGCGTGAAATAGTCCATGTAGCTGAGCCAAGCGCTGCTCAAATTCGATAGGAGTGAAGGCAGTCAGTGCCCGAATGATTCTAAATATCAAAGCACGGGCGAGGCCCCGCAAGGCCTCCTCCCGTCAGCTCGCAGCCTGCACTCGCAGTGGAGCATATCATCCTTGCGGGCATCGTTAAGCAGGGTGGCAATCGAGCTGGATGTCTTCTGGATACAGCTCTTTGTTGCATTTGGGGAGTGTTTGCGGCAAGAGGCCGTTTGCTCCCCTTCTCATTTCACTGGCGGCTAAAAATCCGAGAGTTCTCCATCATCAAAAGGGATCAACTGCTCTGGTTGCGTGGATTGACCAGGATCTTTCCCATTGCCTTTTAGGTATCCTGAGTTCGCTTTCTCGTGCGTTGCAAAAACCCTTCTTGGGTTTCGGGCAGTTTCCCGTGCCGCTGTATTGCGATGCATCGCTGCAGCGCTTCCGACCGTACTATTGCCGTTCGAGCCCACCAACCAAAGACCTTAACTCTACCACGAATTCCTTCATCTTTTCTGCCTGGGCGTTCATTTCTTCGGACGCTGAGGCAGCTTCTTCGGCACTGGCGGCATTTTGTTGGACTACCTTGTCCATTTCACCTACCGCCTTGTTTATCTGTTCGATTCCCTGTGCCTGTTCGAGGGAGGCACCAGAGATCTGGCCGATCAGTTCGTTGTATCGTCGAACATTAAGTGCAACCGCGCAGAATTCCTTTCCTGTCTGTCCGACCAGTCCTGAACCATCTTTGGCTTTCTTGACCGTCCCTTCGATGAGATTGGCGGTATTCTTTGCTGCCTCGGCCGCCCTCATGGCGAGATTCCTAACCTCATCGGCGACAACTGCAAAACCTGCCCCGGCTTCTCCTGCTCGCGCTGCCTCCACTGCCGCGTTGAGGGCAAGCAGATTGGTCTGAAAAGCGATTTCGTCGATTGTCTTAATAATCTTCGAGGTCTCCTCGCTTGCCTTGGAAATCTCACACATGGAAGTGGTCAGTTTATCCATCATCTGAGTGGAGCGAGATTCCGACTCTTTTGTGCTTGCCATCATCTGGTCTGCCTGACGTGCGTTATCCGCGTTCTGTTTGGTCATAGAAGACATTTCCTCGAGAGACGAAGAAGTTTCCTCTATGGCCGCCGCCTGCTCGGATGCTCCTTCGGCAAGTTCCTGGCTGGCGGATGCAACCTGGCCGGAAGCTGCAGCAACCTGGTCAGCGCCTTCGGATAGGCCGTCAATAATACGTTTGATCGGCCTGGTGACGCCAAGAGTCATAAGAGTGCCCAGACCAATGCCGACAAAAAAACCGGCAATCGAAAGAATTATCATGAAAGCACGGCCTGACGAGTATATTTGAGAGCCTTCAACAGATGCTTCCCTCGCATCATCTCTTTTGAGTTGGGTAAGTTCTGAAATAATATTGTCGAGATCATGGCGCTTCTGCCGCCCGAGCCCATTGGAAAGATCAATGGCAGCTCTCTTTTCCGCCAGATCTTCTTTCATGGCGAGATCAATTACCTGCTTGTGGACGGGTTTGTATTCTTCCCACTCTTTTTCCAGCTTTCTGAAAAGCTCTTTCCCTTTTTCCGTGTCGAAAAGAGGTTTGGCCTCTTCCAGGCTTTTTAATACCAATGCCTCATACTGGTTCGACTGCTCTAAAAACTTTTGTCGGTCCTCTTCCGAAGATGAAAGAATTATATTTTTTTCCTCTCGTACAAGAAAAAGCATATTGATGTTGGCCTGTTTAATGTGAGACAGTCCCAGGAGTTCTTTTTTGTAAATCTTATCCGCCAAGTCATTTATGGCGGACATGTCCCTGATGCCGATGAAACCCACGACAGCGGCGATCGATGCAACGATCACGAATGCGCCAATGAATTTGACTTCAATTCTCAAATTGCAAAACCAGTTCATAATCATAACCCCTTTCCACCAGGTAAGTTTTTATGCAATTTCCAGTAGGAGGATCTGTTTATCAGTGCCTAGCGTCTTGTCGATATCCAGAAGAATTCTTACGCCCCCGACTGTTTTTGACATTCCCAAGATGTAATCGGTGTTTAGAGTCGTGCCGAAAGCCGGGGTATCCTCTATATCGCAACCCTTGATGTTGATGACCTCAGATACCGAATCTACAAAAATTCGAAAGTGCAGCCTGCCTGTGGCCGCATCGGTCTCAACCACTACAATGCAGGTTCGTTCCGTATAATCGTTATTTTTTGTCAAAGGCTCGACAATGAAAGAACACTGACAAAACAGTTACATGCATTCACTAAAATGTGATGGAGTTAAGGTAGGACCTCAGGTTGACTTTTTGCTGTTTCAACCCAAGCTTTGATCGAAGACGATAGCGGTGAGTCATTATAGTATTCAAAGAGACCCCGAGTATCGAGGCGATTTCTTTGTTGCTCTTGCCGGTCTTGATAAGATTTGCGACTTGGACCTCCATAGAAGTGATATGGGCATGTTTAATCGAGAGATTTCTCAGAAACGGAGAACAGATTTCCGACAGATTCGTCTCCAAAGCCTCTATATACTCCCCATGTTCCGCGCGAAGATGACCATTTTTCAACTTATCCACGTAAGGGTGAATCAGTGCCTTCACATTGGAGACAACATTTTCGCTGAGTGTCTCCTTGTCTTACTCAGCCCGTTGCAGGAGCACTCCCATGGCAATATTCAATTCCTGAAGTTCCCTCTGCATCTTCCGTTCGCGGTCGATCCTTTCAATCTTTGCCTTCAGTTCCGGCAACTCGAATGGTTTTGCTATGAAGTCAGTGGCGCCAGCCCTTATTATGTCGCTGAACGTATAAATAGTGGTATGACCGGTCATCATGATCGTATCGAGTGCCGGGTCGGTTTTAAGAATTTCACTGAGCAATTTCAGACCATCAATACCCGACATTTTAATATCTGAGATAACGAGCTCAAAATCGTTTCGTTTCAATACGTCCAGTACTTTCGCCGGATCGGTGAAGCTCTGGCAAGAATAACCGCAAGATCGCAAGTATTTAGTCAGCACGGCACAAATATTTTGTTCATCATCAACGACCAGGACCCTTTTGATTTCCCTTTTCAAATCAACCCCCTTTTCGCGCATCGAGAACCTGTCGCACCACCTCGGATATTTGATCCAAATCCGGAATAATGCACCAACTTGTGCGCTATGCATCCGGACTGCATTTGGGGTCGGATTTTACCCGGAAAACTTCTGGACCGACCCCAAAGGCCGCAAAACAATTTAATTCCGAATTGAAAGTGCACCTGTATATGCATAACATGAATTCCCGTAAGGCCAGCGCTATCGGAACGTGAGACCTATGAGTGCAGGATACACCTCTTATATAAAGAAAAGGTTTCACGAAGGTTACTTCCCGACTAGGCTTCATGAAGGTTGGTAGAGCGTCCAGACTGTATTTATGGAAAAGAATGCTGTCCAAAGAATTTTTTGGGGGGCAAGATCGAAATTACGGTTTGGTAAACGCTCACATCAAGTAGCGCAGAGAGGAGCGCCGAGAATCTTTGGGACCAACCTCGGATTTTTGCCTCATACCATAAGGCTTCATCAGGAGTTCCATGCCAAGCTCCTTCACGTGATCAGGTGTGATTTTTTCACTAAACTCCGTGCAGAGAAGGATCGGCATATCCGGCCGGATTCGTCTAACTTCCCTTGCTAAATCCAGCCCTGTCATTTCAGGCATAGTATAATCGGTAATGACCAGGTTGAACTCGTCCGGACTTAAACGGAAAATCTCCAGCGCGACCATAGGGTCTCTACGCTGTGGCCAGACCCGGATAAGTCCTGCAATAATGCCGATGCCGAGCAAAACCAAGACGATCATGCGTAATCTCCTAATCCATCACTGAGTTGTTGTTGAACGGCTAAAATATTGTGAAGCTGTCTGGCTCAGCGTGTCTGCAAAAGAAAGTGAAGGTCTGTGTTGGCACAGACCAGTGAGAGATCATTGCCAGAAGGCGGTATAAAGGATCGGATGCGCGCGATCCGGCTGGGCAGTCCATGAAGGTTCAAGAGTGTGACGGACATGGAAAGGTTGATCTCTTGTGAAGTTAATGTTTGGGAGCGGGACGTCTGATATCGGCAGGTTGCAGCTCTCACAACGCTATACAAGGAAGATCTCACCAGTCTCAGTTCATTGTTTTGTGGGGTGCAGATCATGCCGGCTTGTCAAGCTCCTTCCTGACTGCCAATCCCAGTTTTTCCAGTACATAGGGTTTTTTCACGTAGGTCCCAGCGCCCGATGCCTGAGCTCTATTCACCCGTTCGGTCTCAGAAAAACCACTGACGATGATCGCCCTCTGATGGGGATGGATTTTAAGTATTTTGGCATAAGTGTCGAGACCATCCATGCCAGGGTCCATGATCATATCTAAAACAACCAAAGCAAACGCGTTTTGCTTGAGATACGCTACCGCTTCTTCACCACCGGAAACACTGACAACGGTGTAATTCAGCTTCTCGAGGCCTTTTTCGTATTGTCCTCGCCCTCGTATACTTCATCCATGTGTTTCAGGGCAATTATAGAGGCGATGTGAGCGCCCATCTCCGCGTGTTCGAAATAGCTCTTTGCGCTTTGAGTTTCATTAAGCCCGAGGTGCGCTTTTCCTCTCAAAATGCTTCACTTCAGGTTCGTATATTTCGATTCCGCATTCTTCATTAAAGTGAGGGCTTCTCCATATTCCCCAAGTTCCAGAAGCCGTTCGACTTTTTTGTAATGACTACGTACGTCACTCCGGACCCACGCCACCAGATTTCGAATCGTAATGGAATATCTGTCCAAGCTTAGCGGTTTGGCAAGGATATTCATTACACCAAGTTCGCCCAGTTCACTTACAAGCCCGAGGTCAGGCTTCTCGGTCATCATAACAAAGCTCATATCCCTGAGTATTTCATCGTTCATGCTTATCCGTAATAGCTCGTTGCCTCCTATCGGCTCCATTTCAAAATCGCAGATAACTATGGCCTTGTCCTGTCTCCCGGGTAGCGGTTTGATAGGTTCATGCCTGTAATTCACCCTTGCTTCGGCAGCGGTTTCGAACAAAAGTTCGAATAAATTGAACGCTTCCTTGCCGCAGGAAGAATCATAGATTTCGACCTCTTGATCAATCTCATCGCTAAGGACCATCTGACGAATGAAATCCGCCATTATCTTTCGCATTAACTTGTCATCTTCTATAATGAAAAATAAAAGCTCCTCGTTCATGCCACCCGTCCTGTGGTCGTACCCTCACCGTGAGCAGAGTCCATGGAGAAGTTCCTCCCAGTAAGTCCGGCTGCCCCTGTCCTCCTTAATTGTGTGCAATCCTCAACGATCATGTGGCGCCGCTGAAAGCCACCTCGACTATGAAACTACCTGGAGACGTTTCGAACGGAACGGCAAGACATGGTCCGTTTGCAATATGCATTACCGTGTGGCCCTTTCCCCCAACTATTGTAGGTGTTCCAGCCTGAAGAATGAATCCATCCTCGGCGAGCCGCCTTCTGGCATCTCCACAGATCATGTTTGTAAGTTCCCCTACGGCACCGGCTTATCTTTAATGGTACGCACGTAAACACTGTGTGCGGGTGTTTCACGGCGCAGCCGAAATCTTGTGGTAAAGTGAAAAGCTGCCCCTGGCCCGTTACGGTTTTCGCACCAGATGCGCCCGCCCATCATTTCGACAAGCTTCCTGGATATACTCAGGCCAAGCCCTGCACCTCCATGCCGGCGCGTTTTCGAACCATCGGCCTGCATGAAGGGATCGAAGATGTCGTCAACGAGATCGATGGGAACGCCAATTCCAGAATCTTTGACTGAAAAATGAAATAGTATTTCATCATCGGTCTCTTCTTCAACCCTGACAGAAATCTCCACCTTCCCGCTGTCTGTGAATTTGATCGCGTTGCCGACGACGTTCAAAATGACTTGGGTCAGTCGTTTGGCATCGCCTTTGAGAATGCGGCGGCAAGCCGACCCCATTGACCATGCGATCTCGAGGCCTTTCGTTTCCGCTTGGGGATACAAAGTTCTCATGGCGGAGTCCAGGACTTGAAGCAGACTCATATCGGCATCCTCAAGCTCCATTCTCCCTGCCTCTATTTTGGAGAAATCGAAGACATCATCAATGAGTCTAAGCAGCAACCTGGCTGAAGTCTTAGCAAGCAGGAGATATTCACGTTGTGTTGCATTCAGCGGAGTATCGAGAGCTAAAGCCAACATTCCAAGAACTCCGTTCATGGGTGTGCGCATTTCGTGGGTCATGTTAGCCAGGAATTCGCTCTTGGTCCGGTTTGCAGTCTCGGCTTCCTCTTTAGCAATACTCAGGAGTCCCTCTGCATGTTTAAGTTTGAGGGCTTCCTTTTCCAGTACCTTGATTCCTGTTTCAAGCTCTTCGTAGTTAGAGTTGGGTCGACAACGCATACAAGCATTCCTCCGGTTCGGTCTCAAAAGCTAATTGCTTCAGATTCACCCCACCAACTCCCTGACAGCTTCCAGCAATTCTTCCCGTTCAAAGGGTTTAGTGAGTGTTCGATTCGCCCCCAGTGCACAGGCCAGGTTCAAGTAATCTCCCGGCTGGAGGCGAGCACCGCCTGACATGCCAATGATCTTTAAGTCCGGGAATTCCTTCCTCAACCCAATGATCACCTCCAAACCTTCCATTTCGGGCATAATGATATCTGTGATCACAAGATCCACATGTCTGCTCTGGCATATTCCTATTCTTTTCCTGCCGTCAGGCGCTTCGAGCAACTCATATCCTGCACGCTCGAGCATTTTTGTATTAGACTCAGGACATTTTCATCATCATCAATGACAAGAACACGAGGCATCCTGATTCCTTTTTAGGTAAAAGAGTGACATTTTCCGACTCTTCGGCCTTCTTTCGCAGCGAATCCAGAACACTTCTTTCTTCGTGACCGATATTCGGATAACGGGTGAAAGGAATGTGCTTCAGAAAGACTTCACTCGTGTCCGTGTGGAAGTATATCCTTAGGGTGTCGCGCCACCCCAGATCCTGGTGGCTATAGCATCTCTGTGCAAATTCGCTCAGAACCATTCCAAACCCATAGTATTCCTCGTTGAGACTTACCCATGAGACATTTTGTCCCTGAATCCAAGTTTACTGTAATTTGATCTCCACCTAAAGACATTCCAGTTATGCCGTGGAACCTGGCCCAGTGATGAAAGTGATTTCTATTGACGTTACTTAGGTCGGTGCTGTTCGGGGAATTCTCAACGTTGAAAGAAGAGTGAAATATCAGTGACAAAAAATCACTAAAAATCGATGGAGTTAAGGTAGGACCTCAGATTAACCTTCTGCTGTTTCAATCCCAGTTTCGATCGAACACGATAGCGGTGAGTCATTATAGTATTCAAAGAGACCCCGAGTATGGAGGCGATTTCTTTGTTGCCCTTGCCGGCCTTGATAAGATTTGCGACTTGGACCTCCATTGAAGTGATATGGGCATGCTTAAGCGAGAGATTTTTCAGAAACGGAGAACAGATTTCCGACAGATTCGTCTCCAAAACCTCTATATACGCCTCATGTTCCGCACGAAGATGACCATTTTTCAACTTATCCACGTAAGGTAAAATCAGTTCTTTCACATTGGAGACAACATTTTCGCTGAGTGTCTCCTTGTCTTTCTCAGCCCGTTGCAGGAGCACTCCCATGGCAATATTCAATTCCCGGAGTTCCCTCTGCATCTTCCGTTCGCGATCGATCCTTTCAATCTTTGCCTTCAGTTCCGGCAACTCGAATGGTTTTGCTATGAAGTCCGTGGCCCCTGCCCTGATTATGTCGCTGTACGTATAAACATTGGTATAACCGGTCATCATGATCGTATCGAGTCCCGGGTCGATTTCAAGAATTTCAGTGAGCAGTTGCAGGCCATCGCTGCCCGCCATTCTAATATCTGAGATAACGAGTTCGAAACCGTTTCGTTTCAATACTTCCATCGCTTTAGCCGGCTCGTTGACGCTCTCGCAGGCATAACCGGAAGATCGAAGAAATTTAGTAAGCATGGCGCAAATATTTTGTTCATCATCAACGACCAGGACCCCTTTTATTTCCCTTTTCAAATCAACACTCCTTTCGCGCATCGAGAATCTTCCGGATCTTCTCAGATATTTGCCTCATGTCATAAGGCTTCATGAGGAATCCCATGCCAAGCTCTTTAACCCTGTCAGGGGTAATTTTTTCACTAAATCCCGTACAAAGCAGGACCGGCATATCCGGCCGGATTTGTCTTACTTCCCTTTCAAAATCCAGCCCAGTAAGTTTGGGCATAGCATAATCGGTAATGACCAAGTCGAACTCGTCCGGACTCGAACGGAAAATCTCGAGCGCATTTACACTATCTGTTTGAGAGGTGACCTTATAGCCCAGACGCTCCAGGAGTCTGGTTCCCATTTTCATGACGTTCGGCTCGTCATCGACGAGCAATAGCCTTTCCGAGCCACGCGGCTGTAGATCGTCAACTTTCATGGTTGTTTCAGCCTGGGCATCAACCCTTGGGATGTAGACACTGAAGGTTGTGCCTTTTCCTGGTTCGCTTCGGACAGTGATTGCCCCTTCGTGCCGTTTGACTATGCCATGTACAACGGCCAGTCCGAGTCCACTTCCTTTTCCCACCTCCTTGGTGGTGAAGTAAGGGTCGAAGATGCGCTCCATGGTATTTGCATCTATACCACACCCGGTATCTGAAACCGTCAATCTAAGGTGTGGGCCAGGCTTCAAATCGACGATTGACTGATCGGTTAAATCGCTTTCGCTCAAATCGACACAGGACAGGCGAACTTCCAAGATGCCTTTGTCATCCATTGCATGGGCTGCGTTGGTGCAAAGGTTCATCAGCACCTGGTGGATTTGCGTTGCGTTAGGCAAGACTACACCGCTGTCGTTTTCCTGCCTTATTTCGATTGAGCTTGGC
>JBKQLC010000170.1:0-9811 GCA_052147195.1 Syntrophobacteraceae bacterium | reverse complement strand
CAAGCTCCTGGCGTTCTTCTTCCGTCAAGGTTACTCGGTATCGTGGTGCCATGGCGAATCCCTCCCCCTGGAATTTGCCATGATTATACCGTATTATACGAAAAAAACAATGTTACGTGGTACTAGTATGGGGCGATCGGAACATTTCATGATCAAATGTCCGAATGGCAGGAATATGAACCGGTTTACAAAGCTATCAATCGTTCCTAAAAAGTGGGGGTATGGGATAGGCTTTGCGATATTGAAGTGGGTTGTGACCTGTCTCTCAATCTCCTGCCATGCAGCATTGGTGAAAGATATGGCCGCGATTCCCTGATGATTCAAAGGCCATTTACACATCCTGTCCGCAAGCCTGGCTGCGACAGAATAGGTTTTGCCACTGCCTGGACATGCCCTGACAACGAACTTGCCCTCTTTTTCAAACACAACCCTACGTTGTGTCTCAGAAAGAGTGTCAAACATTTCATTCGCCTTTTACGACCCATTTGATCGCGGACCTAATATAATCCGGGACAGTGAATTCATTTCGCAGACCTGCATCACTCTCAAGTCTTATGGCAAGGCAGTGGGCAAGCTCTGATTTGGCTTTGTTCGAGTTGATCTTCTCAAGAAAGCTGTTAGCGTGTTCATCAATAGATGCTCCTTCCTCGATTCTGCCTGCTGCGGTCGGATGCATCTCTCCGAAAATTTCGAGCAGTATGTCCTTGTTATTCCCCGATTTGAACAGCTCAATTTCAAATGTTTTTTCTGCTAACACGACCCTTAATTGACCGCTCTCAAGCTCTTGAGCCTTGGCGGCTCTTGAAGAAATACCGCCTCCTCCTGTGCGGTCATCGTCTGTCAAGATCGCGCACCTACAATTCAATCGCATTTTAGGATCATCTGAATTGAATAGTTTGCCGAAATGTTCGAAAGCGACTCCGTTCAGATTGACCAATTCAATTCCCTTTTTTTCGATGCTATAATCCGATCCAATAATTTCTGAAAATACCGGAATCAAGAGTGCCTCTGAGATCCCCTCCACAAGTATCACTCCATTAGAAAAGAATAGCTGGCATTTTGTAACGTCCAGAAATTTCTTGAGGTATTTCTTATTGGTATCATCCAGATTGGATTTCTTTATCGCAAGCGACATTATCTTATTCTCTTGTTCCTGAAGGACTATAAGTGAGTCCAAGTCTGCCTTGGCACTGATTGTGGGAGAATGTGATGATACAAAAATCTGGAAACCGATCTCATTCAATTTATTCAGGTAATTGAAAAATATACTCTGTAATTGGGGATGTAGGTGGGCTTCAGGTTCCTCGACTAGAAGAGCTACATAGGCATTGCTTTCAAGTTCCTTCTGTCTTTTCAAATCGCCTAAGACTGTCGCTATGTATATGAGGTTATTATACTCCATACCATTCTGATACAATTCGAAATATCTTTGCTTATCGCCATTCTCGATAACATCGTCGTTATAGACAGGAGTCTGTATCCTAAGATTATCCACAATCCTTCGGAACTCAAACGGAAGAAAATCTATTTCAACGTTCTGCTCTTTGCCTGTTATTGTAGTCTCTTTGAGGTGTTCATTTACCTTGCTTTTGCCTTGATCAATCAAGGTATCCCAATCAGTATCGCGATTAAGGACATTACGGACTTTCCCTGACAAGAACTCTTGGTGTTTTTCATCCGTTACGATTTTCGAATATAATTCACCTAACCTGTTACCTCTCACAGGTCTCAAATGCCGTACAGCGTCCCTCAGAGCGTCTAAATGAATGAAATATATCAGGTCAAGAACATCCGGTGTTATGGATTCTCCTTCGTTATCACCACCCCAAACCTTATAGCGTACTTTCTTAACCGCACTTCGTTCATCGATGTAATACCGGAAATGTAACTGGAGCTCCTGCTTGCCACCATCACCAACCGAAAGCAGATCGTTGTATATCCCTGTCTCAACGGCATTTTCGATTTCAAAAAACAGATGGAATTCAATATCCTCTATTTTAGCGTCAGGATTATTCTTATCTAAATGGAAATCATTCACTGAAACCCAGATATCCCGCCATTGCTTCCCATAGCTGAGGCAAACCCTTAATGCGTCCAGGACAGCGGTCTTCCCGGAATTATTTTCCCCGATCAGGATATTGACTCCTTTGTTGAAGTCTATCGAGGCGTCTTTAATAGATCTATAGTGCTTTACATTGAATTTTTTGAGGACCATACCTCCTCACTTTGCGTATTAAGGTTTAAGGATTAAACGGTGATATATCCGCCTTGATTTATTAAATAAGCCACATCATATGTGAATGCCAAACAGCAAGAATCAGCGGCGGCGGGCCTGGTAGTAACAAGAAGAAAGAAAAGAGCGTCCCCCGCCGTCCGCTGGAAAGAAGGGTAATACCGCGTTCGACTATGTTGAAAGCTCCACGGGAAGAATGACAACCTCCTTTCCGCGTGCCGCTGTTGACATGGCATTGAAATACTCGATCTGCGCAGGGCGCAGCCGGTCTGTTGGCCCTTTCACTTCACAAAAGTAGAATTCGGATAGGTCAGGAGCATAAACAAGCAGGTCTGGAGCTTGCCTGCGACCAAACCCTGCCTTTCCCTGGCTATCGAAAAACCTAAGCAATTCGGAGGCGCCAAGCTCTTGCAGCACATTTCGCTTCCACTTCTGCATCTTAAACTGATAACTCTCGACCAAGCTTAGCCACCCCGTTGTCTCGTATAGATGAACAGCTCCGAACCACTCGAAAAAGTGACCTCCTGCCTGGTTAGCCGCAATCCGTACCTCCTGTTCATCAAAGATTTGGGGGTATTGTGCCACCCATTCGACGCGGAGCGGGCCAGCGTGGAAGCGAGCCTTATCCCTAGCTGAAGCGGTGACGGCATGTAGAGCTCGGTATTCTATGCGGGTCAGCATTACAATCTTCCTCCCATGCCTCAAAGACCGCCCGCCGGACTGCGCACGCCTGCCGGTCCCTGGTTGAAGACATAGGTGCGGGTCATCGTCGTCTTGACGTCGTTATGGCCTAATAGCCCTCGTGTTGCCATGATACGAGCATGGTGCTGTGAGGTCAAGTCGGAGCTGTCATCTTGGTGCATTTACTCAAAGCAGCTTGCCAGAAGGTTAAAACTTCAGCCCGCCTCCATTCGGTCAGCATATGAATAGGAAATATAATCAAACAGCAAACACAAACAGGGCGAGACCCCTTTTCCTTCTTTTCCTTTTTCATACGGATTGTCTTCGAATCGAAAGGCTCCCATCTGATCGAGGCGAAGCCATGCGGGTCCGGTGAATATGACAAAACCAACCAGCGCAAAACAGACCATGCGGCAGTACGAGCCAATAGGGATCTTAACCTGCTCATTGCTGCCTCTTCTCGCCGTGTTGTTCATAGGGCCTTCTTGTGGCCTTGCGATAGCCCAAGCAGCATAACGTATGGAATTCAGCGGCGCCGCGGAGCGGCATCTGCTGCAATGATTGGTTAGGAGGCTGACCACCGGAAGTGTCGCGCGATCTCCGACGAATAAGAGCCTCCAACTGTAGACTTGTTCTTTTCTAACCAATCAGAAAATTTTGTTGTTCCATTTGGCGCTTGCTCGGATGTGAGCATCTCGTCCATAAGCCCTTTGAGTTCGTTCCGAGTGAGTAAAACGTCCCGCAGAAATACGCTAAGGATATGGCCAAAGAAAATCCCTAATGATGCGGGGACTTTTACCATTTTAGGGTTCTTCCCAACTTTTTCGGCGATTAATGCCACGAGCTGGTGAAAGGTGAATATCTCCGGCCCGATCGCATCCACCGTAGTCCCGGCCGTGCTCGTTGATTGGCGGACGGCGATTTCCGCCAGATCTTCCACAAAGACCGGCTGAACCCGATAGCGTCCCGATCCGAAGATCGGAAACACAGGGCTTGTTCGAATTAGCCATGCGATGTTGTTAACCAGAATGTCCTCCTTTCCGAACACGAGCGTCGGCCTGACAATGGAAAAAGGAACGCCGGACTCCCTGAGCATCGATTCCTGGATCGCTTTGCCTCGGTAATAAGGCAAATCGGACTCAAGGGACGCTCGGGTGACGCCAATGTGCACGATTCTTTTAACGCCTGCTTGCCTGGCGCACCGGAAGAGCATTTTAGTGTTCATCAGGGCGGATTCATAGGTCTGACCATCGAATGGAAAGCGAATCCAGTAGGTATTGTAGAGGGTGTCCGCCCCACTGAGCGTGCGAGTCAATGCATCTGCATCATCGAAGCTGTATGAGAACGCCTTGAAGGCCGGACCGAACGGGTTGGGTTTATTCGGATGCGTTGTGATCGTGCAAACAGTTCTGCCTCTTTCGAGAAGGGCTTTCGAAATATACTTACCGATGTACCCGAAGGCGCCAGTGACAATGTCCACAATTCCTTCAGCCTCCTAACGATGGGCTTCACCCGGAGCCGGCTTTTTCCGGTGATCGGGTGAATGAAACGAGGGGGCAGGCCTTGAAAAAGGAATTTATGAATTTTTCAAGCTGCGAGACCAGCCTGCACTTAACATGGCAAAGGGCCTCCCTCGACTCTATCGTCAAGTGGGACGCTCGCCATCATTTCACTCAAGAGCTTCATGACGTCCCACTTCACCTATTTTTCCTTTTTCAAGGTCTAACCCCTTTCATTCATAATGGACTTGCCGCTATTGCGGGTCCAGTATTTTCATAATGCCGATTTTTTCAAGATAGTCGAGATCTATAGTTATTGGTTCGCCTATAGGCCGACTTTCTAGAAAGCCCTCACGTGCTTTCTGAATAGCCTGCCTAACGATCTTTCCCGCCATGGATTTTGGTTTGCTGGAATTCCCGCTGAGAAAACGGAATGCGAACAGCTTATCATCCCATTGCAGCCTGTCTGTCCACACGGTGTCAGCATCCGCACCTTTTTTTCGTACCCATAATTTGTAGTTTGCAGTGAAAACAGGCTTGCCGGTTTTTTCATGACTGATGTTGAAATCGTTGTCTATTTCAGCGCAGTGATTCGGACTGGAACACTCGTAATAAGAAACCGTTTCCAACAGTACAGGGACCAACTGTTTTCCGTTCCAGCCAAATACACCCAAGATCTTTTGCAGTGTACCGGTGCCTGTGTTTCCCTCGAATTTGACCAGGATAAAGTCGGTTCCTCTTTTGAGCCAGTCAGCGTGTGATACGGTAGCTTCACCGTACCACGAGGTGATTCGGAATTCGTGAGCCTTGCGGAAGTGGCCATTTGGCGTGGGATCGTAGATAACAATTATCGCTTCTTGTTGGTGCCATCCCGCAAGCATGAGACTTTCAGAATCCGGCGACTTGAAACGAATACGCTCACATCCGGCGTTGACGGCATCCGCAGTAGTCGCAAACCATTCGGGAAAGGGTGGTTCAAGCTCGGGAAGGCCGCCATAAACCGAAGGCGGGGTAAGGACGAGCACGAGCAAGATGAAGACAACGATAACTTTTAGCCGGAAATTCATATCATTCATACCGCTCATGAAGGCGTAAGGTGCTGAAGTATCTTTGGTCGCAACCCAACGACAAAACCCACGTGCCCGAGCAAAGCGGGGGTCAGGTGAAGCACCTTGTTGGGCAGTCATCTCGTCCTCTTGACTCGGCTTTTCGGTAGGTCCCCTGGAATAACCTCTTCTACGATCATGCGGAAATCCTTCAATATGTCTTTACTGAGTGATCGATCCGCTATTCGCAGTGCCTCCTCCATTTCTTTAGTGTGGGCACAATACTTCGTTGTAACAGCCTCCTCCAGCAGTATTGATCGCAATGCCCGAGATTCTTCTTCAGATATGTCTGATTTTTTGAGTATGCGATCCCTAGCATCTTTTCCATTCTTATAGCTGTCAAGGTTTCGCTGCCAGGTTACTTCAAGATCAACGCGCAGAAAGCCGTTATCGTCACGAGAATATATTTTCAAAAACGGGGCCTCAGCATGAGACGTTAACCGGTTCGTCTCGAACTTATCGTAGTAGTCCATGAACAGACCATCAGAGTAATTGTATCCGACGGCCCCTCTTTCCTCCGCTCCGGCCATGTCTCCAATATACTGGAGAAACCCGTACTTCGTTGAGAATATGCTTTCCACGTTACATCGCCATCCATTACCGCCCCCGCATTCGTGACGTACGAAAGTGTATCCATCTTTGGTATAGATACCATTCCGCAGAACATTTACAGCGTCACCCAACTCGTCTGCAAGTATAATATCCGGTTTGACTTCATACCTGTGACATGTGTCTTCTATGATAATAAGGAACGAATAGAATGGCGGTACGCCCTTGTCTTCGATGCTCTCGGTCAGCATTGCTGAAACAGATATTTTCCCAGATAAAAGACTGAATATGCGGTCGTCTTGCGGCTTCCCTGACGATGACGTCGTACTGCATGAAGTCATACCGACGACAACCAGAATGCATAGCAATACTCTAAATATCATGAGTTTCTTTCTTTTTCGTCCAACAATGCTGATCAGCGGCGGCTCCGCCGTCCGCTGGATTCGCTCGTTGGCTGGCATTAGAAGCCCCAATGATCAATTTGGGTGACGTGAGCATTGAGATCAAAGGTAATGCGAACGAGTACCTCCTGCCGTTCATTGGCGCTTCCACTCTGAGTTGCGCGGCTGTCCACCGGGCTGTGCACGTCTGCCGTTCTCCGGTTGAGTGCATGGTTAAAGATTCATCACCCATTTCAGATTACAGCTATTTCCTGTCCAGTCAATGAGGAGTTTTCCCGAAAGAAGTATTTCTGCTGACGGTTACGTACTAACCAGACACCGACTCAGCCACCTTCAACCAGCTTGCCAAAATGTAAATTTCCGTAGCGAAGCGAGCTGCATAATATGTGAGTTGCATATCATGACTTTGGGAAAGAGCTCCTTCCGGCAATGATTGGGGGAGTAGGATCCCGAACCATATCGGCCTGGAGCCATTTTGCATTATTCTGGAACACCAATCGACGCGGTAAAGGGGTGGATAGGTGAAGGGTGAATGGGTGAATGGGTGAATGGGTGAAGGGAAAAAACCAGTGAGCAGTGAACAGTGAGCAGTGAACAGAAAAAAACCACTGAGCCGTGAAGGGTGAATGGAAAAAACAGGGAGCAGGGAGCAGTGATGAGTGAGGAGTGAGCAGTGAGCGGGGAGCAGGAACTTTCAGACTTAGGCAGCTCGGGGCCGGCAGGCATTCTGATTTCAGGCCTGGGGGCTTCGCCACGGATCACGGTACAATAGCAACCCCGTTTCCAGCGCGTCTTCGGCTTTGCCAAGGCGCGTTACCGCGGCCTGGAGAAGAACAGCGAAGGCCGGCTATCATGCCCTCGCCTTCCGACGTGTCCCAGAGCATCTCGATGTTACCGGACATTTCAAATCCTAAAGTATTATGGTTACAGAAAGGCAGTATTGACGAATTTCGGAATTTCCGCTATTTTGATGCCTAAGAAACGGGAGATGACAGCATGAGACAGACTCTTATCGTATCAAATCGAGGGCAGTTGACCTTGCCGGCGAAGGTGCGAAAGCGGTTCGGCATTAAGAACGGCGGCGCAATCATCCTGGAAGAAAGGGAGAATGAATTGGTTTTGAAGCCTGCCATGGTACTTGAGGTCGAGATGTATACAGACGAGCAGGTCTTGGCGTGGGACGAAGCAGACCGTCTTGATCACGCCGAACGGCAAACCGCACTGGGACATCTTGCGGCGAAACAGTAATGCGCGTTTTCCTCGATGCAAACGTGCTCTTTACGGCTGCCCATAATCCCCGTGGGAAGGCGGCCTTCGTCATCGAACTTGGAGCCGGTGGTTATTTTTTGCTGTTCACAAGCGATGCGGCCCTATTGGAAGCTGAGAGCAATCTCGCCGCCAAATATCCCCACTCGCTGCCTTTTCTCAAAGACCTGATGAGCAATATCAATTTACTGGCGGCGGACCTTTCCGCTCCTTTTATCGACGGGCTTCCAATTAAGGATGCCGTTATTTTTCAAGCGGCAGTGAGCTGCCGTGCCACTCATTTCCTCACGGGAGATCTGCGTCACTTCGGACCGTTTATGAACTGTCCGCAGGCGACTTTTTCCATCATTGTTCAGACCGTTGCCGAGTTTCTGGCCGCTTTATAGCAGAGCGGAACCAAAGGGCGAAAACCGTTTCACGCGGAGACGCGGAGACGCAGAGCGGGGAGCGGGGAGCGGGGAGCAGGGCAGGTCAACCCAGATATCGTTGGGTGGGATGTGGCAAAGGATTTTGTGATGGTCACTAAGATAGAACGCATATCCGAGCGCAGATAACCGCCCCACCACTTGCCAAGAGTCCGGTTTGGGGCGATGCGGTAAACAAATGATTCGAAAACGGCGAAGGTTTTGGCGTCTCATTTCTCAAGGCGGAGGAGGGTTTCCTAAATCGAAGAGTTGCAGTGTCGACGGCACGATAGTAGCCAGCTTTATGTGGAACTTCCTTTTTCCCACTCGCCCAATGCCGCTGATTGGACGGTTGTAGCAGATACGGTGCGGCGCCGTCTTCGGCGACTCGTCGTCAACTCCCTTGATCAGTCATATCTTCTGAGCGGCCTGACCGTAATAACCTGAGCAAATGGCCCACGAGGTTGAAACATATCGGCCAGAAAAGATACAACAAAACCACCAGATACAAGACTTCTAAACCCTCACTGAAAGCCCACATGCCGCCGGAGGCCATCTGTTGGTTGGTGATTTGCGCTATGGTAGCCCCCGTGGCCGCAGCTTCATATTTGATCATGAGGTTACGCTTCAATACCATGAGTTCATACGCAAGGTTCCACACGACAAAGACTGCACATAGTTCATATGCAACACGCAGGTAGACATTAATCCTGCGAACAAATTGACGATACAAATCCCAATGATCCACCGTATTGTCCCTTAGGATGGTCAAAACAATGAATCCAAACGGGCCAAAGATGGCAAGGAGCAGCCACCAATATGATTGCTGCTTGGATTTGAGCAGGAAGAAGCATGTAAAAAACCATAAACCAATATTCACAAGCAAGGCTGCCAATATGAAAGCGTTCCTCGCCAGATCAAGCAGTCGATAGTTACGCGCATAGTTGTGAGTATGAGAGGCGATTTCCGGATTGATGGCGCTAAACATTATCCCGCCCAACAACGAGACTGCAGGGATCAAGAGGAACGAAATAACCGCAGGAACGTAATGTTTATTGACCATGCGGAGTACTCCCCGTCATTGACTGGGCACCATGATCCGGGCGCCCCAGTTTTCTCGATTGATACCAAATGGAACACAGAGGGGATTGGATTGAGGCCCTGAAGATTGCCCCCACTCCAAAGGATATCTCAGGTGCAAAGGGATCAGGTTTGGCTATGTTCCCATACGAAACATGCTGAGCCTCGAGACCGTCAACCCACAAATGCACATAGAGTATGCCCTGGCCCGGTTCGGGGTGCTCCTTGCTTTCTGTGTCTCTAAAGATCGACCCTGGCCCCTCGAAACACACCCCAGGGTTGTGTGAGTTATCGATCGGTGAATAGCCGGGTAGGATGGGCACAATTTTTCCGTGCCTACCATTTCCCCGCGCCCGGAGTGCTCTTTGGTGGGCATGGAAAAGCTATGCCCACCCTACAATTCCCCGGCATTTCATTTACTTGGATATGTACGTTTTTCTCAGCGATCTCAGCGATCTCTGCTATGAAAAGACTTGATGGGTTGCGCTCCGCTCCACCCATCCTGATATGGATGACGGATACAAGCATATTCTTTCTGTCCCTTGTTGTTTTTTTGTTTTTTTAAAACCTCCGTTAAGCAACCAACTGAGCG
>JBKQLC010000169.1:0-8463 GCA_052147195.1 Syntrophobacteraceae bacterium | reverse complement strand
CGCATCTTCTTGTTTTTTGAACAAGATTTTGTGTATAAGTTGTTGTTTTCTCAGCGTTCTCTGCGCCTCTGCGGTGAATTGCTTTTCGTCTTTTGGTTGCGGCTATGCTGCTCCAGGCTCTTCGTGGCCAAAAAAGCATTCGAATCTAAAGTTAACAGCATTTGGTCCAACCCTGATCCCGTTCTCGCTCCGTTCCCAGCCGGCCTCGGAATCGAGCTGATTCTCAACAGCCGTGTCACTCTGGGCAGGAGACTCCAGTTAACACGCCAGGAGGATCCTCTTTCCAAGGCTTTTCCACGTATCTCTGGCCGATTGCGTTCCCCAGAAGCTTTTGAAAAACGCCATATTGAACATCCAGATTCGTGGCCGATCTGCTGCCGCCCGGAATCAAAAGCTGCATCGTTGCAGGTGGATTCTGCAGCGTCAAAGGCGTCAGACTACGGAGTTGGTCGAAGGTCTGTGCGGTGTAGAAGACACGGACAAGATACTGTTTCGATCTATTGTACTGTCGCAGTTCGAAAACGAGCGCTCCGCCGGGGGCGCAAAAATCCGGCTGATATCCGGGCAACTGCCAATGCGCGTTAAGAAGGCCGGCCAATCCGGCCACGTAAGCATCAGAGCTGATAACTACAACCATCCGCGATTTGGCGTTACCAAATGCTCCAGGGACCTTGCGGTGTAATATAGCTTGCTGCATGGTGCGGAGCACGTGAGAGGCGGCGTTGGAACTCTGCACCTTGTCGAGGTATGGCGAACGCATTTCAATATCAAACTGGAGGCTTACAAGCCCGGTCTGTTGGGAGACCTGATCCGGAGTGAGTTGGCCCCAACCTACCTCCAAGCCATCGGCTAATTGCATCACGAAAGGATCGGCGGCACTAAGTACCGATTGCAGCCCGCCCATATTAATAACGCCTCCTGTATACAATGGTGTCGTGATACTGGGGGTACAGGGATTGACTGACGGCAACGGAGTCGTGGTGCTGGGATTGAGGGTAATTGCTTGAGCGGTCGGGTCAGTACAGCCGCACGGCGACGGACAGTCTGACGGCGTAGGAGGCGGTGGCTGCGTTTCTAATGGATAGTCGAAGAGCACGCTGCGGATTAGAGAATACTCGTCACTGTAAGCGGATTTCAACGCTGCTCCACTATTGAAAATTTCCTGAACCTGGGCAGCAGCGATATTGGGGTCGACCTTCGCCACGTTTGCCAGTATGGGATCGAAAACCGGGTCGGGCTGGCTGACAGGGTAGCTGATAGGGTAGGAGTGTACGGGCACGGTTAAGCTCGGGATCAACCCGGTCCCAAATGCGGTAGCTGTCATCCATGAGCGCTCGATGGTATTGGAACGGAAATACGAGCGTGCTGCATCCAGGCTGTCATTGCCCGTCAGAAGTCCCTCTTGGAGCAGGTATTGGCGGTAATACGCGCCAAGGAGGTTTTCCGCCGTGCTCCCATTCGGGGTCAAACAGCCTGTCGCGACCCCGAAGTCGGGGTAAAGCTGGACTGCATACTGTTCCAAATCTCCTTGGCTCGTTGTGGATGAGCGTATGCTGTGGCGACCAAAGACGATGATCTGTTTAAGAGTTGTGCCGTCATTTGCATTTGCAATCGTCTGCGCCAGGACCTGACCCTGGAGGGGGACGGTGAGCGTAAGCACAAGACCGAGCAGGATAACCATATGTTTGAACATCATGTTGTTGCTTCTCCAGAGTCCATAGATAAAAGATAGAAAAGAATTTTCCGCTCCAACTTTGCAGGTTGCGAGCGCTTTTCCGGCCGGATCACAACAACCCTCCGGACAAGAGCGCGTCAAACCGAATCACGCGATTCCTTCGTCTCCGGCCAGTACGGGCCGGTTCGCGATCAGCCCGTTCCTTGCCAAACCACGCAGATCCGAGTCTATTTCGCGAGTGATTCGCATTGTTATTTGCAATTTGTTATTCGGAATTATCATCGTTTTGTATGATCAGAATCTGTGGCAGGCAGGCCGATAAGCCTTACACGAAGTTTGGACGAGCTGAACCCGGAGAATTTCAGGTATGATCCGGACATTGAAAGATTCCGGATGGTCCGCCGCATAACGCCATATAGGAGAGCTGTACTTTACTTCGTCTAGTTAAAGTTGATACAGGAAGAGTGAGAATTGTCTTGCTCAATCCGGGGGACATGAGGTGGACCATATCCGCGGTTCCCGATATTTTTTTCATCCTAATCGGTTTTCAGTAAATAGTTTCTTTGAAAAATCCTTCGTCGGCACCAGTCATACCCGTTTCCGCAAAGCCCGCGAAAAACAAGCTGTCATAATTGTAACGGCGCCCTGTCACGGATCTGTGGCCTCTGCGGTGGATGCTTATTATTGTTTTTCCGGTTCGGTTTGTTTGGGCAGAGGGATTCGTAAAATTTGCCCGGCAAAAAGCCGGTTTTTATTATGGATCCGGGGATTGGCCAACAGGATCGATGTCTCGCCGGCCGCTGGGTCTTCACGAAACCATTTTGCAGCAATTTCTCTAAGTGTGTCTCCTTTTTGCACCGTTATCGAGAATGCATCAGAAGGCCTTAGTGATTTTCCCTCGCTTTGGAGATTTTGGGTATCCGCATTAGGATTTTCACCTTTTGCGGAAATCTCTTTATCGACATTTTCTCTCTCAGCTTGCGTGGACTCCTTGTTCGCACCTGGAATTTGATCTTTGGCCTGTGTTTCTTCGGGTGGTGCGGGACTCGCAGATTCTTCGACAGAAGGAGAGGCCGTATCGATCTTCATGACCTTTGCATCTATATTCACGACCTGTTCATCTCCTTTGGGAAGGACCTCGGGGGATTCCGGCACAGGACCAGGAGTTTGCGGTGTCACCAAACCAGGCATACTTCCCGAAGCGCTTTTTTCTTCGGCTTCCGGAAGTTTAGAGATCTCTTCGTTTTTCACTTCAGCAACAGGAGGCAGAGGCTTTATAACATGTGTGCTTGCTGCTTTCGGAAAATCCAGACCATTAATCCAGCCTTTGAGATTTTCACCGAGGTTTCCATTATAACCCAGGAACCCTGTGGACCCCAGCGCAAGGAAGAGAACCAAAACCCCCCAGGCAAGGGCCGGCTTGCCGAAAAATCTTCGGGACTCGCTTTCTTTCGGCGCCTGAATCACGTCACGTTGCAGGGCGTCATGCGCCTTTTTGAGGACCCTCTCGGTTACCTTATCACCTTTTTCGGTCTTACAGATCAGGAGGGCCGTATCGCACAATAGATTTATGCTGCGCGGGACCCCACCGGTTATTTTGTAGATCAATCTCTTGCACTCTGATTCAAAACACCTGTCGAAGCCGGATTCCGCCACCCGGAGCCGGTGGTCTGTGTATTCGATTGTCTCGGAACGGCTCATCGGGGAAAGGAACAGGTTCACATTTATTCTCTGGCGAAGCTGGCGCATTTCTCTTCGGCGTAGCTTGTGCCTGAGTTCATTCTGGCCGATCAGCAGTATCTGCAAAAGCTTGTTTGACGTGATCTCGATATTGGAGAGGAGCCGAATATGCTCGAGACTGCCGATCGAAAGAAGATGCGCCTCATCTATGACCAGCACGACCTGTTGGCCGTGAAGATACCCCTTTGTGAGTGCAACTTTTATATCGTCGGTTAAATCGAGGACCCCCTTGCCTTCCGGGTTGACCTTGAGGATCCGTGCGATATAGCGCAAGATCTCGATGTATTCCACGTCTGGATTGGGAATCACAATCGGTTCGACCGACCCGGGCAGCCTGCCGAGTAGATGATGGATGAGCATCGTCTTCCCGGTTCCGACGTCCCCGGAGACGAGTGCAAAGCTCTTCCTTTGCTGGACGAAATAGAGCAGTGACTCAATTACCTCGTCATGCTCCTCGCTGAAATAGAGGAACCTCTGATCCAGGTTGTTCTCAAAAGGGGAGCAGGAAAAATGGAAGTAAGGATTGTACATTTCGAGGACCTTTTTTGTAAGCCTTCACCACGAACTGCTTCACCGTAGAGGGCACAGGGTACGGAAAAAGACATTCTCACCACGAACAGCACGTAAGATGCGAAGATCTCACCACAGAGAGCCCAGAGAGCCTGGAGAAAAACAAATATGTAAGTTCTCCCAAATTGAAACATTCGGGCTCTTTCGACAGTCTCGTGAGGTGTCTTGAGTTTTGCTGCCGGGTAATGCAGCATGAAGCAGTTGACCGACACGATTGGCCGGAGACTGCATGGAGAGCAGAGATTCCATGGCAGAGACGGTAAGGATTCGTTTGAATCTGATTCCACAACGCTCCATGGAAGCATGGCAAGAGCCTGCCAGGGAGGGCGTTTCGTGTATGACCTCGCAGACAATGGGGTCTGAGAAAGGCTCTCGACCGCATTTGATCATTACTCCACAAAAAGTATGCTTTGGAATTCTACACTTAAACCGGGACATGTAATTGAAAGCCAACCCCGAAAGGCTCAGATCGACCAAAGAACCCGTCAAGACGTTTCCTTCATCGGAAACAAGAGCGACGAGAATCTCACATTGGGGAAAGAAGCGGCTATATTTACGTAATTCCATTGTGGAATCCCAGAGAGATCATTTATGAGAGTGGTTGAAGGGCGCTGGAATGAACAGCTCTCAGAATTATGTGCCGGAAGATTCTCAATGCGGGTGACAGGAAACGAAAGTGGCCGAGCGTGTTCAGAGTGAATGGAAAACCCTGCACCATTGTTGTGAATTGCCTACACTCGTTTATTAACTGCTTCGCCCAAATTCCTCCTTTGATCTCCTCTCGCACCTCTTCGCAGCTTCTTCATATAGAACGATACTGTCAGGTTTCAGAGATGCCCCGGAAGCGCTACGCCATTGCTTCGCCGCATCTTCATAATTGCCGGCCTGTTCCGCCACAACTGCCAGGTTGGCGTAATACAAATTCCCGGAGTCGACCGCTGCTCTTTTTTTCGCCATTTTGAGAGCCTCCCGAAATAGTATGTCCTTAATCACCAATAGCACATTTCGGGCCATTGTCGCGGGAGGAGGTGCGAAGGGAAGCACGGCGGCGGGTAGCTCTTGGACCGGTCTACTCCGAGGTGGCCCGAATATCGATGTCCGATCCGGAGAGCGCAATGCATTGCCCCGGACCTTTTCCTCGACTCTCGGATTGAGGATGCTGGATGCCCGCCCCGATAGCAGGCTTCGCGGGGCTGAGTTCTGGAAAGAAAGAATGGAAAGAAAGAGGGGTCAAACCTACACTCTTCACACCCCAAGCTCCAATTCAAGCAATTCAATAGGCTTAGCGCAGGTTACATTGTTTGATCTCGTCCGCAACCTGACCGTTCTGCCCGACATTGTCCAGAGTGTAGGTGTGACCCCTTCTCTCATTGTTCTACCGGCTTTGGCTGTGGCAGGTCTTGCAATCAGAGGAAGCGACAGCGCCATTGTGGCAGGCAAAGCAGCTTTCATCGCGGTCATGAACGGCCCTGTCAATCAGGCCTTGTTTCCGTGTCTGGAACAGTTGTTTGCCGGTTCCGGCATAGCCGGTGTGGCAATCCAGGCATACATAGCCTTTGGCCGCATGCATACGGTGATCGAAAATTACCCGGCCTTGCTCGCCGCCACGGTACACCACCGCCGCAGGATTGCCGGCGCTCACCGTGGCAGCCAGGCCAAGCAGGAAAAGCGCCACGGTTAAGTACGCTCCGGTCCCTGTCAGAAATCGGGACATGGCAGGCCTCATCAAGCCAGGAAGGTGTGATTTATGGCGCGAACATTGGCTGCTCCCACCATCACCATGGCAGCTTCCAGTTCGTCGCGCATGGTTTCCATGAACAGTTGGACGCCTTTCCTCCCGCCGCCGAAAGCAGCACGAACGAGGTGCCGTCCGACCAGGACGCCGTTGGCCCCGAGCGCCAGGTATCTAAGGACATCGACGCCGGAGCTGACACATCCGTCAACCAGTATGGTCATCTTACCCCCCACCTTCTTTGCGATGCCCGGCAGCACTGCCGCAGTTCCCGGAGTACCATCCAGCACCCGGCCTCCATGGTTGGATACGACGATCCCTGCGGCTCCCGCTTCGGCGGCGCGCACGGCGTCTTCGGTGGACATGATGCCCTTTATCAGGAAGGGGATCCTGGTCGAATGGATGAGCCGGCTCAATTCGGCTACGGTTTTCGTACCCCAGGTAGAATTATATCTGGTGTAGCGTCCTGCAGAATCGATGTCGATGGTTATCATGGCCGCATTCTGGGCTTCAGCCATTTTGATCATTTCGAGAAAGGCTGCCTGCGGGCGCGGTTTAATTCCGGCAATAGCACGCCCTTGATGGCGGCCGATGATTTCGAAGACTTGCATCGTCTCTTTCATATCGATCCCATCGCCTACAGCGCCCATCGTGCCGGCATCGACGCATCCACCGACGATGGCCTCGAAAAAATCAGCGTCTGAGATTCTGTGTCTGAAATTAGTACCCATACCGCCGATAGGAGCGGCTATGGCGGGGAGGGAAATCTTGTGGCCGAACAGCACGGTCGATGTATCAGGTTTTCTGTCTATCGGCCCCACCGCATTTAGAATGCGCATCTTGAGCCTGGCCTGACGCAGGTCATTGAAATTATTCTGAAATGATAGTCCGGACCCAATTCCGCCAATACCCGGGAACTCGCCTGCGCAGGCCACACCGTCGCATTGCGGACAGACTCGGCAGATCGGATAGAGGGCGGCCCGCGCTTTCTGATAGACCTCGGCAACAGCCTCGCTGACGCCGCTTGGCCCGTAATGGGTCTTAGGGGCAGCATCCGGCGGTGTGAGGGGCGTCTGCGGCGCTTCGGCCGTTTGAGCCAAAGCCTCATCGAGCGGGAGGACTTGACCTAAAATCGCACCCGCCCCGAAAATGACGGGGGCCAGCAGAAAATTCCGCCTGCTGGTGGAGGCCGCCTTTTGTACATCTTTTTCAGGAACTGACATAAGCAACTCCAAAAAAACGACGGATCTGAATAATGCCGTAACTTGACCGGTCAAAGAGGAACTGCGCTTCCGGATCGGATGCGGCTCGAAAATGCCCCTTAAATGCGAGAAGTCCGAAAATTATAGAACATCGGCCAAAACCCGCAAGAATAAAATGCCGCTAAGAAGAGTTGCGCAGTTCCAGGACACACCACATTCGGTGGATTGAGAAATCGTTTTCACGCTCCATCGTGTTTGGTGGGGTCTCGGCGAAAGTTGCTGTGTCTTGCCAATCTGAGAAATCCCGATGTAGCCCGGGTGCATATTCTGTTGCTTTCTCTGTTCACTCTTCACTCTTCACTGCTCACTGTTTTTTTCTGCCACTGTTCACTGCTCACTGTTCTTCGCTCACTGCTCCTCGCGAAGCGATAGAACCAATCGGAATTATTTTCTTTTGCTTTTTCTGTTCACTGCTGTCAGGGATGAGAATTTCAACTATGATCCGGACATTGAAATATTATGGAAGGTCCGCGCATAACGTTCAGAGGGGAGATATTTAGATTCTGGAGCTCTGAATTTGGTCGCACTGCTGCTGGACGAGATCACCATCTGAATTTCATGACGAAAAAACCTGGAGCTTTCGCGGTGGCCACAAGTTATACATTATGATAGTGATTTTAGAACCACCATCAATGATCGAACCAGCCGGATAATGTGGATGCCATGCGCAAACAGTTCTTAGTGATATGGACAAGAGAAAATGCACAGAGGATGAGGACCACAGTAAAGGTCATGAATAAGCCCTCATCAGGGGAAGGCGGATATCTCATGGAGATTCCCATCCTGCTATTCATGATGATACTCGCCTTGACCATTCTTATCCCTCATTTTTCGTCTTTAGGACGAAGAATCCTGCTCGGCATCGCAGCCGTACCTATCCTGTTTGCACTATTCTACATGATCGTCATCCCAGGATGGATGCCAAGCGATAAGGCTCGTCTCAGGCCACCATGGAATTGGCTGGTTTTCCTGCTGGTAGCCACACCGATTGTGGTTGCTGTTCTAGTGATTGTCCTTGGGTAATCATAACCTGCTTGCCCGTATGACACAGGGCCAACAAAACTGAAAGCACTGCGATCAGTGGTCTCAAAACGGTTTACAAACTCAATGAATTTAGGCGTTCTATTTCTCAACAAAGAGGAGAGTCCCATGAATCCGACCGGCGAGAAAGTATATGTCCGGTTAAACAGGAGCCTTTCAGCAGGGATTTTTCCAGGTCCACAGGTGCTCATTTTCGTGAAGAACCTCTTTTTTGGCATCCCCCATCGTAGCGTCATTCGATACCGACGTAAGCCTATATAAAAAAATAGGTTCATCCGGCAAACGAGTACCTGCAAGATGAGAAAGGACATCATCTGTCTGCTGTGAACTCGCCCTGTGGGGGGCTTTTTGAGTTTCTTGCCCTGAAAGGGCTGCATAGGGTAGCCCAGGGTCAGCAACGCGCCACCCTGGGGGGAACAGGCCCACAAATTAGTTGTAATACC
>JBKQLC010000168.1:0-21544 GCA_052147195.1 Syntrophobacteraceae bacterium | reverse complement strand
TCATTCTGCGGCTCTGCGTCATAATCGAGATAGAGTCGCTCCCCGCGCGGGAGCGTGGATTGAAACTGGATAGGGATGATCGTGTTCATGTGCATGGTGGGTCGCTCCCCGCGCGGGAGCGTGGATTGAAACATTTGAATTCCAAAAAGGAGCAAAAGCAAATGTCGTCGCTCCCCGCGCGGGAGCGTGGATTGAAACTTTTCTATTTCCTTCTGCTTTTCCTCCGCGCCCTGTCGCTCCCCGCGCGGGAGCGTGGATTGAAACCTCATTCTGCGGCTCTGCGTCATAATCGAGATAGAGTCGCTCCCCGCGCGGGAGCGTGGATTGAAACTCTTGCGAGCGGCTACAGTGCCACGGTCACAAAGTCGCTCCCCGCGCGGGAGCGTGGATTGAAACCCCATAAGGGATGGACGGTGCAGGCATTCCAAGAGTCGCTCCCCGCGCGGGAGCGTGGATTGAAACTGGAATAAGACCGCCAAAGATTTAGGCATGGCTTCGTCGCTCCCCGCGCGGGAGCGTGGATTGAAACGATTTAGCTAAAGGCGTATGGGCATCCGCCAAAGGTCGCTCCCCGCGCGGGAGCGTGGATTGAAACAAAACATCATAGGAATTTCCGATAGGAGGCTCTGTCGCTCCCCGCGCGGGAGCGTGGATTGAAACTCGGCAGCGGCGGGAGCGGCATATCAACCGTTTAGTCGCTCCCCGCGCGGGAGCGTGGATTGAAACTTCCGAGTCTTCCAGATGTGCGACGATTGCCGCAAGTCGCTCCCCGCGCGGGAGCGTGGATTGAAACAAGCTGTCTTCGATGGCCCTGTATGGCCCCATGCGTCGCTCCCCGCGCGGGAGCGTGGATTGAAACACAACCAGATGCTCGATGCAGTTTCGGAGGTAGACGTCGCTCCCCGCGCGAGAGCGTGGATTGAAACACTATAAATTTCTACAATTCGAGCAACGCCCTTGTGTCGCTCCACGCAGGGGGGCGTTGAACAAGTGGAGTCTGCCAAACAAGCGTTGATCCGCCGATTGGCTCCCCGCACGGGAGCGTTGATTGAAACGCTCTTTTACGCCGCCGTGGAAGGAGGCGCTACCTGCCCGTATCCAGGTAGACAGATACGGCTGAGGCGATGGCCCGTGCCATGCGCCGTTGATATGCCCGGCTGCGAAGAAGGGTCTCCTCACTTCTGTTCCTGATTATGCCGCACTCCAGGAGAACCGCGGCACATCCCGCCTTCCTGAGCACGGCAAGTTCATCGAAGCGGTAAATTCCTGCCCATTGGTCAACCGGCGCCTTCCCTTCACCCCTGATCGGTTCAGAATGGTGAGCGGAGGGCACAAAGCCCGATTGTCTCATTTCACGGCCGAGCGCAACCGCAAAAGAGTTGCTCTGATTACGTTTTACGTTTTTATCGGAGATAAAAATCGAATAGCCCCGGTATCTGTCGCAAAACCGCGCCGGTTTGCCTTTCCAGGTCCATTCGGAAAGGTAAACGGGCTGCACTGAATCGTGATGAATGGAAATGAGGAGATCCGGCCTGGCCGAATTGATCAGTTCGATCCTTTTTTTCAGCGAAATATTTTCTCCCTCGGGATTTATAATGAAGACCCCGATGCGGGGGTCCTTTCTTAGCATCCGCAAGACCTCCAGGGCCATCCTGCGGTTAAAGTCGTACTCGGTCCTGTTCCTCGCGCTGAGGGTTCCTTTTTCCACCGGCGAATGGCCTATATCCACAGCAAGGCTGAACTTCGCCGCCGCACGGCCCGGTTGAAAGGCGCCAAGAGCGCCGGCCAGCATCAGGAAAGCGGTAATTCGCAGAATTATATGCCGATTTGACATGCCTGCAGGGAATCCCTTGCGTTTGCTCCGCGAGCTGATAGAAAGTATCCGGTAGATTGTGAACCTGCCGGTGTCTCATCGCCGGTTTTCGGGATGGACACGAGCTGGAGACAACCGATAGTCAGCATAGCCTTTTTTTGAGTTAAACTTAAAGAGTTTCCGCCCGGAAACTGGATGATCATCGGGTGTTGCCTGTGGGCACTGCAAGAGGAATGAGATGAAATGGAGATAATCGAGGGGGAAAACGAGTTTTCTTTTTTGCCTCTAAGATCGAAAAATGTAGGGGAGATAAGCAGGACGCTCTGTTCAATGGACCCATGGCTCACCATGGGCTACAAGCCCGAGGCCTTCGAGTTCTATCTCCTGCGCGCAGACCCGGCGCTCAGCCGCTATGTCACAGTGATTTCGGGAAATGTTGCCGGGGTCCTGGCAATTAGATCTCCATGGCTCTTTGGGCCGTTCATAGAACTCATGGCCCTGTTTGATGGATTTCGAGGCAAAGGAACCGGAGGCCGGATCATCGATTGGGTTTGCGGCCGGTATCAGGAGACAAACGTCTGGGCTACGGTATCCTCTTTCAATCTCAACGCGCAAAGATTTTACAGCCGTGCAGGTTTTGATAGAACGGCGATTCTGGAAGACCTCATAGAGCCGGGGTGGAATGAAATTTTGCTGCGGAAAATAGTGGCTGCGGTAGATAAGAGGTGAGTCCCGACAAAAAAGAAAGGGCCGGTGGAAAATCTCCCCCGGCCTTTTCTTTACCAACAAAAAATGCGGAAGTTACTTCTTCATGCCTTTTTTGAACATTGCTTCGCATTTGTCAGCAGCGGCTTCGCATCTGCGAGCGGCGTTCTCGGCTCTCATCGCGGCAGCCTCGGCTGCTCTGGCGCTGGCCGTACATTGTTGTTCGATGGCCTGAGCCTTATCCATAGCTGCCTGGCAAAGCTCCGTGCATTTCTTGCAATCGTCCCCCATGCCGCAACACCCAGAAAGCATGGTAAAAGCCAATGCAACAACAAACAAAACTGCCACTATTCTCTTCATTCTCTTTCCTCCTTAGAAACCTACAAATAAGATTAACTACCGTGTGGCTTTCAAAACCCTCCTAGTTGTCTGTGTGGGATTCCCACCTCCTCTCGAGTAAAATTCGCGCAAATTGACTTTTTTGCAGTGTTTTAGACCATCTATGGGCCTTTCTCAAACAAAACGGCTTAAATGCTACGCCACCTGTTTTGTAAAATCAAGAAATTTTTACGCTCAGCCATTGCCCCATATACGCTGATGGCGGCCAGGCATTCCCGCAGCCTGCCCTGATACTCCCGCTACAGCAGCCGGAGCACGGCTGGACCTATTCCTGGGTCAGTTCAACCACCTTGAGCGAGTTGTCCTCATAGGAGTTGAGCGTCACGTCTATCGGGACTCCATTTTGAAGACTCATCGCCACCATGAATTTCTTCTGATCCACATCTTTGGCAAAAGGATACTGGGCTAATTTCTCGAATGCATATTTGGCGTAATCCGGAATTTTCCTATACACGTCAGGAAAGGCCTGTACAAATATCTGCCCGTTCTTTCTTCCGAATTTAATCGGTTCATAGATGATTTCGAGCTTTGTTCCGAGCGCCACCTGTGGATACAGGAGCCGTATGTGCTCGGGATAGCAGCGGATGCAGCCGTGGCTTACGAGCCGTCCCACTCCCCAGGGCATAGCAGTCCCGTGAACTCCGTAGGCGCCTGCCGAAAACTTCATCACGAATTCTCCCAGCGGGTTCTCCGGGCCTGGAGGCATGACCGCCATGCCGTATTTTTCCTGGAGGGAGGCCGGAACAAACCAGGATGGATTGGGTCTTTTTTCATTTACGAAAAATGTCCCCAGGGGACTTTCCCATCCCTCATCGCCTATCCCGATCGGATAGGTCTGAACGGTCGAAGTGTGCTGGTCGAAAAAGTAAATCCTCAGCTCCGGAACATTTATTACTATTTGATAATGCTGGCTGGGCGGAAGGACCCAGAAGGTCGGAACAAAAATCCTTTTGCCCCTTGGCGGAATCCATGCGTCCATTTTTGGAAAGAGAAGGTCAACCGAATTGTAGCCCAAACCGTTTCGCCTCGCTATGTCCAGGAGCGTGTCTTTCGGCCTGATATTGTACCATGTCGGAGACCCCACCACTGTGAGGTCCGGGATGTGATACTCGTATTTTTGAACTGTCGCGGTGAATACCTCTTCGGCAAAGGCAAAGGAACAGAACATCAGCATCATGATGAGAAAAAACGATAGCCCCGCGGCTCTTTTAAATCCCATAGACTCATTTCCCCGTCGTGTTGAAACTTTAGGCGGTCTCGCATTACGGCATAATAAAAATTCTCGGATTTCACTTCAAGCTCTTTTTGATACCGAAATCCCTCGTACGTCAAGCATAAAAATGCTTCCGACGCTACTTTCCGCGCGCGCGGGGACGAATTAGGGGAAATCTGCTCCCATGCCGACCGTCAAAATTCTTACAGTCCCTTTTTTTTTCAGGTTTAGATGCCTAAATTAGTCTTTCGAACTAAGTCGGCCTGTACAATAAGTTTTGAAGAAGTTTTGCATTTTGAGGCTCCGGCCGAAATTGTCTTGATTTTTCAGATACAATTGTAGCAAAGGATAATCACGAACTACAGTTTGTACAGATTGAGCGAAGGAAATTTGATCATCCACTTCACTGGAGGGAAGAATGAACAGCAGTAGAGCCGATAAGCGCCCTGAAAATGTTAAGAAGAAATTCCCGAACAGCATTGTTCCACTGGTAAACGGAAAGGCGCTGATAAAAGCGGCCAAGAAGCATGACGCCATGATTATGGCGACTAACATTCGATGCAGGCTGCCGGTTGAAGGGATCGTTCTCGCCTCGATGGCATCCCGGGCGCCGGTGTTCTATGAAATAGCCAAATCGGAACTTGGGTACACCGAGTTCACCCCGCAAACCTTTGCAGAGTTCATAGTTGAAGAGAACGAACGGCTGGGAAACACGTTTGTTCCGTTTGCCGTTCATGGAGATCACATCACAGTAAAGAAGCCCGAAGAGGTTGAACCGGTGGGCCGGCTGATAGCCCAGGAAATAGAAGCCGGATTTACCTCCTTTGCCATTGATGCCTCACACATGGAAAACGAGCAAAACCTTCTGGCCACATCGGAGCTGGCAAAACAAATCATCGCGGCAGGACTGAATCTGGAGGTCGAACTCGGGGAAATCGGCGCCAAAAGCGGCAACGCCGAGGGTTTCACCCAGCCTGAGGAGGCCCGGTGGTTTATCGGCGAACTTGATAAAAAAGGCATACGCCCCGACCTTCTCGCCATTAATAACGGCTCCATTCACGGCAATTACTTCGGCGCCTCTCAGGAAGGAATTCAGCTCGATTTAACCCGCACAATATGGGAAGCGATCCAGCCCTGGTCGGTTGACATCGCGCAACACGGAATCACAGGCACTTCGCTCGACAAGATTTCTTCCTTTATTCAGTACGGCATCAGAAAGGGCAATGTGGGGACGCTCTGGCAGAATATTTCTTTCGGCCTCGCAATGAACCAAAACGGTAATTGTATCACCATGGGAAATAAGGAGTACGTAAAGCGCCCCTACCGCGGCATCCCTGATGAACTCTGGCAGGAAATCGTGAAATGGGCGGCCGAGACCAACAACAGCGGCGGAAACATCAAAAAAGCCAACCAGCCGTTCGCTCCATTATTTAACGCGCTCCCGATCGAATACAAAAAACGCGTTTCCGAGCACGCGTATGAAGAAGCAGTGCGCCTGTTCGAGGCAACCCACTCCATCGGCATTGCCGACAGCGTTTGGGAGTCTCTATAAAGTTTCACAGTAAAGGCGGGTCGTGGTCCCGGCAACAAGTGAATGCGAATGGAGCTGCTACACAGTCGGTCTTCTGTCCTCTGACCTCTTTCAAAGCAGCTCAAGCAGCTCGGCCGGCTTGGCGATGAGCTTTACGGCGCCGCCTGCGGTAAGCTCTTCGGCGTTTCGAAATCCCCACAAAGCGCCTACCGCGAACATCCCGGCGGCATTTGCGGTTTTCATGTCGGTGGCGGTATCGCCGAGGAAAAGGAAGCCGGCAGGCTCAACTCCGAGCCGGTTCGCAATTTCCAGGGCTGGAGACGGGTCTGGCTTTCGGGGCACTGGGGGGCGCTCACCCATAACGGGATCGAAGTGCCAGGCGGGCAGAAGCTCATTTATAATCTTCAGTGTAAAATCGTGGGGCTTGTTGGAAAGCACGGCCATCTTCACGCCGAGCGCACTCAGAGCGTCGAGAAGTTCCGGAATTCCGGGATAGGGCCGGCTTTTCACATTCCAGTTTCGCTCATAGGCTTGCCGCATCACTTCGAGGCATCGAGAGATCATCTGAGGGTCGTTTTTCGCCGAGCCGGGCAGCGAGCGCTTGACAAGGTTCTCCACACCGTCCCCGACGAAATACTTGTACTTATCCAACGCATGGACGGGGAAGCCGAAATGGCTGAGTGCGCCGTTCATGGAATCGGCAAGGTCCTCAAGACTATTCAGGAGCGTTCCGTCAAGATCGAGAATTATGGCCTGAAATATTTTTGCGCCTGACAATCCCATTATTATCTGCCTTGGACGTATGTTCCAGACGCACATCCGCCAAGATCCTCTCAATGGTCGTTTGGCGTTCCTCGGATGTTTGCAGAAAGAACACGCCCAAATTAAAAATGTCTTTCTCCTGGTCTGTGCTGTACCAAACTATTCTGACCGGGGTCGACAGGGCCGCCTCGGGCAGGCTGACTTTCAAAGTGAACCGGCTCGATTCGCTTCCAATCACTATATGATACGAGCCGACTTCCAGCGTTTCCAGTTCGAGCCGCGCTCCCGTTGTTGAGACTTCAGTCACTCTGACGTCGACATTTTCTTCATGATCCGGAAAAAAACAGGTGAGCGTACCGGCCCATCCAACCTTGAATCGCTCTGCGCCTCTTCTTTCCGTCTTCCAACCGTCCATTTCAAAAAACCCCTGTCAGGGAGCGCGCCTGAAAACTGCCGAATTGGACGAAGGTGTTCTGGCCATCGCCGCCTCAAGGAGTTTGTAGATATCGCCATGGTCCAATGCGGAGGCGTAAACGATTGGCTTCTTATTATGAATGTCCTTGGTGTGAACGTTTGCGCCAGCCGAGACGAGGATGCAAACCACATCCAAGTTGTCGTAAATTGTCGCAATCATAAGAGCCGTTCTGCCGAATTGGTCCTTGATTTCCGTTTTGGCGCCCCTGCTGAGCAAAAGGGCGGCAACCTCCGAATAATTTCCCTGCGAAGCGTGCATCAGGGCGGTCTGCCCTCCGGCATCCTGCTGATTCACCCGCGCGCCCCTATCGAGAAGGACTTTTGCCACTTCAAGGTTGCCGTTCATGCTGGCTCCAATCAGGGCGGTGACTCCCGCTTTCCTGACCCTGGGGATTTCCACGATGCTCTGAAGGTCCGGATTCGCCCCTGCCGTCAGGAGCATATCTACTATCTCGACATGGCCCGCCCAGGACGCCTGCATGAGCGCGGTTATTCCGAAAACGTCAGCCACGTTAATCTGAGCGCCCTTGCGCAGCAGCAGTTGGGTTAATTCGGGACTGCCATTCAGGGCGGCTTGCATGAGCGCGGTCATTCCTTCACGGTTCTTGCTGTTAACATCGGCGCCTGCGGCCAGAAGTTTGACAGAAGCGCCAACGTCCCCGGCGGCAACGGCCGCGACAAACTCCTGGTTTCTTTGCTCACGCTTCTCGGCTTGAGCCCGTACCTTGGCCTGAGCGGGTGTCAGGGCCGCGCCGAGCTTTGGTTTTTCCTGTTTTTGCTGTCCGAGTGCAGGAGCCGAGAAGGCCAGAAGCAAACACAGGGAGCAAATCAAAATTCCCCATTTGCTCTCTTTCATATTATTTCCTCCTAATTCAACTTTGGTTCATAAAATTTGGGCGCTCTCATCCGGCGCGCTGGATTAAGATCTGTGATGCAAAATACAGGCCGTCTTTACGCCTTCGAGCTCTTAATGACAGCGCGAAACTCATTTGGCAGTGTCCTTACTTAATTACACTTCATGTGCGAATTTACAAGAGGATTCTAATGGATTATCAACTTAGCCGTCTTGTCTCGGGGCAATCAGCGAGTCGGGACGAAAATCCCTTTTTGAGGTCAAAATCGGAATTTAGTCTCTCATACGGTGTCTCAGGACCAAAACCTGCGAGACCGGATCTCGATTTTGTAATTCGATTCTCATTATTTGGCTAATACTTCCCGGGCGGGCGCCCCCCCGAAAATATCTTCTATAACTCCGAAAAAGATGAGAAAATATTGACATGATCAGGCCTGAGCGAGACTGCTGCCATTCTGTAATCAGATCAGTGCTCGATCCGAAAAGAGAATGGGAGAAATCATGAGAAAGCCGAGTTCCGGGGAGTATAAAGCTTTGCAGAAATTGCGGGAAATAGATAAATTGACTGTATTCTGCAAAAGCAGTGTGAAATATCAATTCCACATGGGGCAGCACAGGCAGCGATGGGTACTCACAAAAACTTGAAAGTCCTGCTAATTGACGATGACCCCGGCATTCTCAAGGTTATGACGATCGCTCTTGAGGATGAGGGATACACAGTTATTTCCGCTAATGATGGGGAAAGCGGGATCGATTTGTGCACCAGTGATTCTCCCGATTTGGTTGTTACCGACATTCGGATGCCGGGCATCGACGGCATAGAAGTCCTGAGAAGAATAAAGGAGATGGACCCGGACAGGGAAGTCATCGTGGCAACGGCCTTCAGTGATATCAACTACGCCATCCGTGCTCTGCAGCTTGACGCTTCGGACTTCATCATCAAACCGATAAGCGAACAGGCCCTGATGATTGCACTCAAGCGGGCACAGGAAAGATATTCCACCCGCAGGGAGCTGAGGGATTACACCGCTCTTATCGAGGAGCGGTGGATGGAAACATCCGAGGAACTGGCCCGAACCTTTCAAACCCGGAAGCTTCTCATCGAAAGCTCCATAGACGGTATCATTGCCAGCGACAAAGCAGGCAGGACAATGATTTTCAACAAAAGCATGGAGCGGATGCTAGGGTATTCGAGAACAGAGGCGATCGGCGAGATGAGTGACCGGTTGTTCTTTGCGGGAGAGGCTGATAAGTTCAAGAGAGCACTCGCATCTGAGGAACTTGGAGGCGAAGGGAGGCTATTCCTGTACGAAAGCTATCTTGCAGGAATTGACGGCGCGAGAATTCCTGTTCAGCTTTCGGCCGCGGTGATGGTCCAGGAAGAGGAGGAAGTTGGGATCGTCTGCTTCGTCCGCGACGAAAGAGAGATCAGAAAACTGGCGCAGGAAGTGGCAGATCAGGCGAGGATGCTTCACCAGGACAAAATGATTTCACTGGGAAAGCTTGCCGCCAGCGTGGTCCATGAAATCAATAATCCTTTGGCCGGTATACTGAACTATGTCCTGCTGATGAGCAAGATACTTTCGCGCGGCAGCCTCCCGGGGGATTCGATTGCAAAGTTTCAGGGTTATCTATCCCTGATGCAAAGCGAACTGGAGCGCTGTTCAAAGATTGTATCGAACCTGCTTGCCTTTTCGCGGAAATCGAAACTCGAATTCAACCCCGTGGATATAAACGAGCTTTTGAGCAAGTGTATAGATTTGAGCGGGCACAAACTGGTCCTTCAGAATATTCGGGTCGAAACGCACCTTGCCCGGGACCTCCCCATGATTCAGGGCGACTTCAACCAGCTCCAGCAGTGCATGATAAACCTTATTTTCAATGCCATTGATGCGATGCCGGAGGGCGGAGTCCTGAGCTTTGAAAGCAATTTCGATCCTGCGAAGAGCCTTATTACTATTGTAGTGCGGGACACGGGGCACGGGATTTCCAGAGAAGACCTTTCCTATATTTTCGATCCTTTCTTTACCACGAAAAAAGAAGGAAAAGGACTGGGCCTTGGGCTCTCCACAACTTTCGGGATTATCGATCGGCACAAAGGAACCATTCATGTCGAGAGCGAACCGGGAAAAGGCACAGTATTCCAAATAGAATTTCCGGTAAGGTCTAAGATATGAGTTTCCTCGAAAATCATGATGTTTCCAAAGCGGGCCGGGCCGCTCGCTTTACTCCTCCGGCTTCATATCAAACTTCTTAATTTTGTGATGCAGCGTAACTCGGTTCATTTCCAGGAGGGATGCCGCCTTGGAAATATTCCAGCGACAGAGTTTGAGAATATGCTCGATATGTTGCCTTTCGACCTCGCGCATTGAGACGTATCCTCCCTTTTCATCCGGAGGAACACTGAAGAGAAAAGCGAAGTCCTCCTTTTTCAAATACGCGCTTTTTGAGAGCACCACCGCCCGCTCTATCGCGTTTTCCAGCTCCCGGACATTACCAGGCCAATCGTAAGATTGCAGTAACAGCATTGCCTCATCTTTGAAGCCTTTGACCTGTTTATTCGTTTCGCGACGGAATCTTTGGAGGAAATGCCCCGCCAGAGAAGGGATGTCTTCTCTGCGCTCTCTTAGAGCCGGGACTACGATCTCGATCACCTTGAGCCGGAAATAGAAGTCTTTGCGGAATTGTTCTCTGGACACCTTTCTTAACAGATCTTGATGGGTAGCTGAAACCAGTCGGAAGTCGACGTTTATGTCCCGGTTCCCTCCCACCCTGTGGAAACTTTTCTCCTGGAGCACGCGCAGCAGATCGATCTGCATCTTGAGAGGGATTTCGCCTATTTCATCCAGAAACAGCGTACCGCCTTTCACCATTTCCAGGCGGCCTTTCTGGGTACGGGTCGCCCCGGTAAACGAGCCCGCCTCATGGCCGAAGAGCTCGCTTTCGAGCAGGGTATCGGTAAACGCTCCGCAGTTGATAGCGATAAACGGCCCGTATCTGCGATTGCTGCGGGCGTGGATGGCTTTGGCGACTAATTCCTTGCCCGTCCCCGTTTCCCCCTGAAGCAGGATAGGCGAATCCACCTCTGCTACCTGGTCTATAAAAGAAAAAAGTCGCCTCATGCAGGGGGAGGCGCCTATCAGGTCCTGATAACGGGAGTTGTTGTCCACCTGGTTTCGAAGAAAGATATTTTCATCTACCAGTTTTTTTTGGTTCAGGAGTTTTTCTATCAGCAGTTTAAGCTGCTCAGGCTCGAAGGGCTTAATCAGGAAATCGTCAGCCCCGCTTTTCATTGCCTCCAGGGCAGTCTCGACCGTGGCATATGCTGTTATCATTACCACAAGAATGTGTGGATAGACCATTTTGATGTTTCTTAACACATCCAGACCGCTGAGGTCCGGCATCCTTATGTCAAGGAAAACCAGGTCGTATTCATTGCGGCCGATCATTTCCAGGGCCTGATGGCCTCCGGAAGCCGCATCCACGTTATGCCCCGCCCGCTTCATCCATCCGACCAGGGACTCCCGCACGATTAACTCGTCGTCAACGACCAGAATCCGGACCTTCTCAGGCATGGAACCACCCTTCTTCAGCGAGCGGCACACTCAACGGGAAACTTAAGAATGAAGCGCGCCCCAGCCCCTTCTTCACTTATAACGTATACCGATCCCCCATGTTCCTTGACTATACCGTAAACCACGGAAAGCCCGAGGCCCACGCCCCTGTCATGGCTTTTCGTCGAAAAGAACGGCTCAAAAATTTGGGGAATGATTTCTTTCGAAATGCCGATCCCATCATCGGCCATCTCAATGCGGATCTGTGATGCGGCCCGGTCCCAGGAGGTCATAATGGCAAGTTCACCTCCATCGGGCATGGCATCAACGGCATTGAAAATGAGGTTCAAAAGACATTGCTGTATCTGGCTTTGATCTCCCACCATCCGGGGCAGGTCCCCGTCCAATTCGGTTCGTATACTTACTCCCTGCGAGTCAAGGCGAAAACGGACAAAATCAAGCGCTTTTTCAATCAGTTCGTTTAGCTGAAAATCACTACGAATTCCCTTTGCCTGCCGGGAAAAGTGGAGCAGGTCGCTCACGATCCCGCTGCATCGGGCAGATTCCGAATCGATGAGGCTGAGATAATAGATGAATCTCTCTTTTGCTGCTGCATCGGTTTCACCGGATTCCAGCTCCTGCCTCACGAGGCGCGCAAGCGCGTTTATCCCGGACAGGGGGTTATTTATCTCGTGAACCGCGCCTGCTGCAAGCTTACCCAGAGAAATCATCTTTTCCTCATAAACAAGCCGCATGAGGTCCTTTTTCAGACTTGAGATTTTCTGTTCGACTTTCTTTTCGAGTTCATCGGTGATATCGCGAAATATCTCGACAATCAGCTCAATCCTCCCGTCGGCTGTTTTCAACGGAACTGCGGTGATCTCCTGGTACCGGCCCAGACTAGGCCGCCCGGAACCCTCCAGAATCTCGTGAGCAACATTTCCCGTTTCCAGGCAGCGCGCCACCGGACAATAAAATCCATCCCCACAGCACTGCCCTGCCGAACCGTAAGCCGCCTCATGGCAATGTTTTCCGATCACGTCATCTTTGCTCATCCGAACGGCTTCCAGGAAGGCCTCGTTGGCATCGAGCAACTTGAAATCCGGCTGCATGATCAGCACCCAGTCACGCATACCAGCGAATAGGCTGTCCATGATGCCTTCAACCAGATTGATGTGACGTTTGGTGAACTGATGCTCTTCTCGAAGGCGCAGGACATCGCCAAAAATTCTCGATATCGCCGCTTCGAGGACACGCACCCTGGAAGGCTTGTTTTTGAGGAAATCCTCCAGCAGATCCGCTTTGCCGGTGAGTTCGATAACCAGATCCAAGTTCTTGATCTTGTAAAAGTCTTTGTAGTCCAAGGTAACGTAAATCTTTTTCTCGCGGGCAAGGCGGATGCCGGGGGCCTCCAGGTCGGGATCGGCAACGGCAACGATTTCTGCTCCGAGCTTTGGAAACCGCCTGGCATCAAACATCTCCAGGAATGCCTTGCAGCGCGTGCCCCCTCCAATTATGGCGATTTTCATTTGCTTTTCCATTTAATCTGCCCCCAAGGAGCTAGATCTGGTAGCGATACAGGCTGGTTTACGTCCGGAAAGGGTCCTCTGAGAATCGAAAGCTGCTAATGTCTCATCCGGTATTTCTCGATGGACGACGGACTAGTTCAGCAACAGGAGGCCGATCGCGGGAAGAAAATCAAAGTGTAAATTATTTATACAAAAAAATCTGCCGGGAGGCAATGGATGCCATGGTTCCGCGCGGACAATTTGCTCCGGAACCGGGTCCGGCCCGCAAAACAATTGTTGGATCGGCACGGCAAATGGAGCACCCGCCTTTCAACTGTTTAATTTTTATACAATGTGTACAAATATAAACAAAACATCCCTCACTCACACAGGCCGAAAATAGCCTGCTCCCCTTTGGAAAAGGCTCTCACCATATAGGCTACCTGTTGCCCGTTCAAGTTGCCCGTAGATGGCACACGTCTTGCCAATATAGGTAATTTGAACACCAAATAGAGACTTTTTCAGCCCGCGCTCGCTTTTTCAAGTCTCCTTAGCCTTTCACGATTCGGCATGGCCCTTTCCTACCGGCGATAACAAGGACGGGACAGTTTTCTATGTCGGGCAGATCTCGATATAGGCGTAAGAAGGAAATTGTTTTGCCTGACTTTGACTCAGGCGAAAAGGAATGTGTTTGGATGAAGGCAAAGGTAGTGAATTTTAAGCTCTGCGATCGAGACTACGACTGTGCCGATTGTTTTTTCGATAAAGGGATGAGAGTGGCTTGGGAGCAGGAAAGTGAAGACGGGGAAACACCTGTGTAGGGGTTCTACAGGCACAATGACATACCGTACCGGTGGATCTTTAAAGGGAAGATCGTGAAGCAAAATAACATCAACCCGGATTTGTGCAGCGAGGTCAAGAGTCTTGGGGCCAGGGACATGGAAGCCTGCATGCAATGTGGCAACTGTGCGTCCGCATGTCCTTTGTCTGCCGGGGAAAACACGTTCCCCAGAAAAATCTATCGCTATCTCCAACTCGGCCTGAGTGACAAGCTGTTGGAATCTCCGGAACCGTGGCTCTGTTATTATTGTGGCGACTGCAATACCGACTGTCCCCGGGGAGCCGAGCCGGCCGAGACTATGATGGCCGCTCGCCGCTGGTTGATGACCCAGTATGACTGGACGGGACTCGCCAGGAGATTCTATACGTCGCCGAAACAGGAGGCTGCTGCTTTTCTCGGCATAGCGATCTTCGTCATATCGCTTTTCCTGGTCTTTCATGGGCCGGTCGTTACCAACCGCGTGGAGCTCACCACCTTCGCACCGGTTCATTGGGTCCACCTGGGTGACCAGATCATGATCGGATTTGTCTTTATGATGCTGTTCTCCAATGCGGTCCGCATGTATTCGGGGATCATGCAGGGAACGAAGATACCGCTTCATCTCTATATAACCCAGGCGCCGGTGTTCTTCCTCAACTACTTCACCCAGAAGCGGTGGAGGAAATGTGGAACCGGTCCCGGCAGCGCCTGGTGGAGACATCTCTTCCTGTTCTCCGGCTGGGTATCGATGGAAATCCTCGTTATGGCGTACCTCTCCGCCTTCCAGACTGATATTGTCCATCCCTTTTGGCATCCGACCCGGTTGCTCGGTTACTACGCCACCGTTGCCCTGGTGGTAGCCTCCACCACCATGCTTTATAGCCGATGGTTCAAGAAGGATGAAAATCTGCACCGGTATTCGGATTTTACTGATCTGTTCTTCCTGGTGTTGATCGTCACCATTGCCGTCACCGGTATCATGGTCCATATCTTCCGGCTTGCCGGACTGCCGATCATGACCTACACCATCTATGTGATCCATGTCGCAATCTGTGTGGGCATGCTCTGCCTGATGTTGCCGTTTGGCAAACTCTCACACCTGATGTACAGGCCCTTAGCCATCTTTCTGACAACACTCAAAGAAAAGGCTTTGCGAGACTCTCGGGTCGACCCGGTTACGACCCTGAAGGATATCGGTGAGACTTTCCAGAGTTGTATGCAGTGCGGCGCCTGCACCGGCGTTTGCCCCTGGGGCGAGATTACGAGTTACAGTCCACGGAAGATCCTCCGCAACATCGCTCTTGGCAGTTCCTCAAACGTATCCGTCGATGAGCCCTCATGGACCTGCGCAACGTGTAACAGTTGTGTCCAACAGTGCCCCCGCGGTATCGGTATACTCGATCTGGTAAAATCCGTCCGCCGCCAGGTTGTCGATGCCGGATCACTGCCGGGATATTTTAGAATACCGGTGAAGAGTCTGAAGAAAGAAGGCAACCCGTGGGGGGGAAAACAGGAAAATCGCCTGGATTGGGCCAAGGGCGCAAAGCTGCCGGCTTATACCAGGGAACATGAGTATTGCCTGTTCACATGCTGTACCACGGTTTATGATACAAGCGCCGATAAAGGCAGCCAAAAGGCGGGTATCGCTCTCTTGCGCCTGCTCGAGCATGCCGGTGTCTCCTACGGGACCCTTGGAACAAATGAGAGTTGCTGCGGTGATATGGCCGATAAGATCGGAGCCGCAGATGTTGTTGCCGATCTGACCGGGAAAAATACCCGGATGTTTCTGGAGGCCGGCGTTTCCAAGATCCTTACCATCTCTCCTCACTGTCTGAATTCATTCAGAAGAAATTATGAAGGGCTGAAGAACGTAGCCAATATTCACTCGACCCAGCTTCTGGATAAACTCATTCGGGAGGGTGCCATCAAACCCGTCAACAAGCTTGATCTCAAAGTAACCTACCATGACCCCTGTTATCTTGGCAGGCATTCTTCCATATATGATGAGCCCCGGAGACTCCTTGAATCAATACCGGGACTTACACTGTTTGAAATGCAGAATAGCAGGGAGCGGAGTTTCTGCTGCGGCGGCGGCGGCGGCGGGCCATGGAAGGACAGGCTTGGGAAAAAAAGTCTTGGAGAGATTCGGATCGAAGAGGCTATCGGGACCGGTGCGGAGGTGGTCGCCACGGCCTGCCCTTACTGCATCCGAACGCTCAATGAGGCTGTCGCAAAACTTGGCGCCGAAAACAAGATAAAAGTCCGGGATATAGCGGAACTGCTTCTGCAGTCGGTTGGCTTGCCGGATATACAAGGGAAAAACAAGAAATAACAATACCAGCTTTTCCTCAGGAGGGCCGTCGTGTCTGAACGAATCGGGTTTTTCATCTGCCACTGCGGGGTCAACATCGCCTATCGGGTGAGAGTGAAGGAAGTGGCGGAATATGCGGAAACCTTCACGAGTGTCGTGGTGGCCAAAGATTATCTGTTCATGTGTTCTGATCCAGGTCAGGATCTCATCGAAAAGGAAATCAAGAATCAAAACCTCACCCGTGTGATTGTGGCCGCCTGTTCGCCTCGCATGCATGAAAAAACCTTCCGTGCCGCCTGCAAGAGGTCGGGGTTGAATCCCTACCGGGCCTTCCATATGGTCTGTGTCCGCGAACATGGATCATGGGTGACGGAAAGCGAGGATGACGCTACCGCCAAGGCGATAATCATAGTCCGGGCCGGCCTGATGCGGGTCACGAACCAGAGCGCGCTCATACCGAGCAGGTTCACGGTCAATCCGAACACCCTGGTGGTCGGCGGGGGTATTGCCGGCATGCAAGCGGCTCTGAATATCGCAAGCTCAGGCAATCAGGTCTATCTCGTGGAACGGCAGCCCACCGTTGGGGGGCACATGCTCCAGTATGACAAGACTTTCCCGACCTTGGACTGCGCGGCTTGTATCGGCACGCCGAAAATGGTGGCTGTCGGCCAGGATAAAAACATCCATCTTATGACCAACGCCGAGGTGGAGAGTGTCAATGGTTTTATCGGCAACTTTAAGGTCAATGTCAATCAGCGCGCCCGTTATGTAAGGACAAACTGTACCGGTTGTGGAGACTGCGCCACGGTCTGTCCGGTTGAAGCCCCGAATGAATGGGATGTCCAGACAAAGGTGCGCAAGGCCATCTATATCTCCTTCCCCCAGGCTGTGCCGGTCCGTTATGCGATCGACAAGAAGGATCGCGCTCCGTGTGTGCAGAACTGTCCGGCCGGCATTAATATTCAAGGGTTTGTCGCCCTGATCAAGGTCGGCAAGTATCAGGAAGCGCTCAGCCTGATCATGGAAAAAATGCCGCTTCCCGGTTCGCTCGGCCGTATCTGCCCCGCCCCCTGCGAGGCCCCGTGTCGCAGGCGAGTGATTGATTCCCCGCTTTCAATCTCCAAGTTGAAACGGTTCGCTGCGGATCAGGTTGATTGGACCACGTTGCCGGCGCCGACAATCGATAAAAAGCCCGAAAGCGAGAAAGTGGCCATTATCGGCGCGGGTCCGGCGGGGCTTTCAGCCGCCTATTTCCTCGCTAGAAAAGGGTATCATCCCACTATATTCGAAGAGGCGCCCTTTGCCGGAGGCGTTCTCCGTTCCGGTATCCCGGACTTCCGGCTGCCGCCTGAGATCCTCGAACAGGAGATCGACTATATCAGGAAGCTGGGCGTGGACATCCAACTGAACGTTGCCATCGGGAAGGACCGTCCGGTCGGCGGCCTCTTCGATGAGGGATTTAAGGCTGTCTATTTGGCCGACGTCGCGCTGAAAAGCACTAAGATGAGCATCGAAAACGAGAATGCCGAGGGCGTCCTGTACGGCATCGATTATCTCAACCTTATCAATTTCAGGAAACCGGTCGGGACCGGCAGGAAGGTAGTGGTCATCGGCGGCGACGACGTGGCCATCGACGCGTCCCGCGCAGCCATCAGGCAGGGCGCCTCCGAAGTGAAGATACTCTATGGACGGAAAAGGTCTGAGATGCCGGCTGTAAAGAGTGAGATCCTTGCCGCGGAGGAAGAAGGCGTCAAATTCGAAATGCTGGTGAACCCCGTTGCTATCCTGACCGAAGGTGGAAAGGTTTCCGGGGTTCGTTGCGCCAGGATGAAGCTTGGGGAACGGGACCAATCCGGCAAAAGGAGATTTGTCCCGGTTCCGGGTTCTGAATTTGAACTCGAGTGCGACATGATTATCCCGGCCATCGGTCAGCAGGTCAGCGGGAAATTCCTGGAAGGCACGGAAGGGGTCCAAATGACCCGCCGGGGGACAGTTGCTGTCGATCCCGTGACCTATCAGACAAGCTTTCCGGGCATCTTCGCCGGCGGCGACCTGTTCACCGGCCCTTCCAACGCCGTCAAAGCAGTGGCGGCGGGACGGCAGGCGGCTGTTTCGATTGAAAAATATATGCTTGGCGAGGAGCTTGCGGAAAAAAGACCTGCCAAACCGAAAGGGAGGGACTGGAGGGCGATTCCGAAAAAGATCGAATCCGTGCCCCGCGCGACGATGCCCTTCCTTTCGACAGCACAGCGCATGGACAATTACAAAGAAGTCGAACTGGGATTCAGTGAGGAGCAGGCCAGGATAGAGGCAGCCCGTTGCGTGGATTGTGGTGGCTGCTGCGAGTGCAATCTGTGTGTCAACGAATGCAAGGCTGGTGCCATCGACCATGAGATGACCGATAAAAAGGAGACCGTCGACGTCGGTTCCATCATCATTGCCACCGGTTTCGATCCAATGAATCCGGTCAAGATGACCCAGTACGGCTACGGCAAGTACCGAAACGTCTTAACCAATATCGAGTTCGAGCGTCTTTCCAACGCCACCGGACCGACATCCGGCAAACTCAGGAAACGTGATCTGAAAGATCCGCTGAAGTTCACCGATGCGCCGACGAGCGTGGCGATTATCCATTGCGTCGGCAGTCGCGACCAAAACTACCATGAGTACTGCTCCCGCACCTGCTGCATGTATGGCCTCAAGTATGCGCATCTGCTGAAAGATAAATGCGGGCACGATACGGAGGTCTATAACTTCTATATCGACATGCGCTGCTTCGGCAAGGGATACGAGGAATTCTACAAGAAGGTCCAGGCCGAGGGAGTCAAGATGATCCGCGGTAAGGCCGGGTCCATTACTGAGGACGAGAACGGCATCCTGACCGTTAAGGGAGAAGATACTCTTTCCAACCGCCTGATCGAGATCAAGGTGGATATGGTCATCCTCTGTACGGCTATGGAACCTAGGCCGGATGCACCCGATGTCATGCGGAAATTCGGTATAGGCATCGGTTCGGACGGGTTCTTCCAGGAGGAGCATCCGAAACTGGCCCCGGTATCCACCCCGACGAGCGGGGTCTTCCTGGCCGGAGCTTGTCAGGGACCGAAAGATATCCCGGACACGGTCGCCCAGGCGATGGGCGCCGCCGCGGAATGCCTGGCGCTGAGTTCAGCGGGTCAGGTTGAAATCCCGCCCATGATATCCAGTATCGATCCCGATATATGCGTCGGCTGTCAACTTTGTATCGGGCTCTGCGCCTATTCGGCAATTGAATTCAACACTTTTGCCGGAATCAGTGAAGTCAACAGTGCTATCTGTAAGGGGTGTGGGAGCTGCTCCGGCGCTTGTCCGAGCGGTGCCGCCAAGGTGAGACACTTTACCGATAAGCAGATCTTTGCGGAAATAGATGGGATTTTACTTAACCAGGGAGTATGCGATGAGCGAGTTTGAACCGCAAATAGTGGCCTTTTTTTGTAACTGGTGTACTTTCACAGCAGCGGATCTTGCCGGTACTTCCCGTCTTTCATACCCGCCCAACATCAAGATCATCAGGGTTATGTGCAGTGGCATGGTTGATTCGAAATTCGTCCTCAAGGCATTCCTGAATGGCGCGGATGGTGTACTGATCGGTGGCTGTTGGCCTGGAGACTGTCATTACATTAACGGCAACCTGAAGGCGAGGCGCCGAGTGGCACTGCTCACCGAGGTTCTGAAACAGTATGGGATCGGTGAAGAGCGTTTGTATCTTCGATGGATCGCCGCCAGTGAGGGAAATATGCTGAAGGAAATCGCAACGGACATGACCGCGAAATTGAAACGGCTTGGACCAAGCCCTCTGCGGGATATGGGTCAAATGGCAGTTTGAAGGCAGGGAGATGACTGAAAATGGCTAAATTCGTGAAACTGTCTTTTAAGAAGAACGAATTGAATAAGGAACTATCCGGATTTTTCAAAGGCATGCTTCAAAATGGTGCGATTGACGCTGTCCTTGTTCCGATGGCTCAGGCTAAAAAAGGGGTCCGGCTTACACTCGTTACCTCTGCCGCCCATGCCGTGCGGGTGGATCCTTTTGCTCCGATAGCCGCCATAAGCGGTGCAAAAATTGCCTCCTCGCTTACATCGCGGCCGTCCGGCCGCAAGCTTGCGATGGTCCTGCGATCCTGTGAGATACGGGCTGTGATCGAGCTCGTTAAATTGAAGCAGGCAAACCTCGACAACGTCTTACTGATCGGTATGGACTGTCTCGGCCGTTATGAAAATACCGATTTCGCCAAATTCGAGGAGCAGGGTGGGACAGCGGAGTCCTTCCTGGAAAACGCCCAGGCTGGAAAGACCTCCTTTCAGGATTTCGATATCGTAGGTGCCTGCAGGATCTGTGAATTTCCTATGGCTGATAATGTCGACATGCGACTGTGTGTAATAGGTGCAGGAAATGACAACATCTTCATCGAAGCAATAACCGAAAGAGGTGTTGAGGCCCTCGAAAAATCGGGTTTGAAGTCGAATGAAACTCCCGCCGGCAGGGACGAGGCGGTGAAAAAACTGATTGCTGCGCGTACCGAGGCCAGGGATAGAAAATTTGCTGAATTTCGGGCCGAGACCAAAATCTTTGAGGCGCTGGGGGATAAACTGGCTGCCTGCGTCAACTGTTATAACTGCCGGATTGCATGCCCTGTCTGCTATTGCAAGGAATGTGTATTTGTCACGGATACCTTCAGGCACACCGGCGAGCAGTTCATGATGTGGGCGGATAAGAGCGGTATGCTGAAGATGCCGAACGACACCTTGTTCTATCATCTCACCCGCATGACCCATATGAGCCTCTTCTGTGTCGGCTGCGGTCAGTGTACGAGCGCATGCCCGAACGGTATAGATCTGATGCCGTTGTTCAGGACAAGCGCCGATAAAACTCAGGCCCGATTCAACTATCAGGCTGGACGATCGGTCGATGAAGAACAGCCGATGGCTGGATTCGAACCAGACGAACTGGTTGAAGTGACCGGTCAAGTCAAATAGGAGCCCTTGCCACTTTCATCTCATGAGGTAATTCCATGAACACAAAAGCAGCTTCAGTTTTGGTAATCGGAGCCGGAATCAGCGGTATCCGGTCGGCTCTCGACCTGGCTGAGATGGAATATCATGTTTTCCTTACGGACAAGTCGCCTCATCTGGGCGGAGTGCTCACTCAGCTGGACTACCAATTCCCAAATGACCATTGCGGTATGTGTAAAATGCTCCCCACGACGAACCGCGATGCTTCTTCCCAATTCTGTTTGCGAAAGGGCCTGTTCCACAAGAATATCGAGATCCTGCTCGGGACTGAAATGACGACCCTTGAGGGCGAACCCGGAAATTTTCGAGCCACGCTGACTTCGGCTCCGTTGTTCATAGACAAGGAACGATGCGTTGGCTGCGGGCAGTGTTCCTCGGCGTGTCCAGTCGAAGTCCCTGATGATTTCAATGCCGGCTTGGCTATGAGAAAGGCCGTTTACCTTCCGGTCCCTCACAATATCCCAAATAATTACGTAATTGACATGACAGCATGCACGCGCTGTGGGGAATGCCAGAAAATCTGCCCGACAGGAGCGATCGATCTCAAGC